>JAFGGU010000025.1 GCA_016930375.1 Bacteroidales bacterium
AAAATCCCTGGAAAGAATTCCTGTTCTGCGGTCTGTCTTTCTTAACCAAAGCAATTCATCCATGTATTGATCATACTGAAGATAAATACCTGTGATTACGTCTCCGTCAATCAAATCTACCTCACCCAGGGTCCAGGCGCTGAAATAGTGCTTGCCTTTATATCCTTCCACGGGGTTTTGGTACTCCAGTCCCATCAGGCCCGCCTGGAGCCATATTCCATATGTATCATCATCCGGGCAGGCACAATCGGACTGCTGTGAGAATATATTTGCAAACTCCAGCGAAAACAGGATCAGAAGACAGAGTCTTTTCATGACATTCCTTTATTTGACTTCAAAAGATGTATCAGCATTCAGAATGGAACCATCACTGGTCAGGCCCCGGATGTATATGTTAAAAACACCCTTGAGCCGCGATGCCGGAATTTCAATAACCCGGGTTTCTTTGCCGCTGATCTTCAGGCGGGGAATCCATAAAAGCGAAGTCCTGAAATCAGGATCACGCTTGTCGGCTTCTTTTTCAGGTATGTTACCAATATCTGCATCATCAGGGATTACCAGATTTATATACCGGAAGGTATGGCTGTTGAGATAATTCTCTGGAATCATGCAATCATGCGTATAAATGGATACCAAACCCGGTAACAACAGATCTCCCAGCAGGTAATTCCGGGTAATGACCTCAATCCTTTTGATGTCCTTGGTGCCCAGGGTGGCTATATAGTTGAAATCGTTGAATGGAACACCGTTCAGCATAACAAATCTGCTTTCCTGCCACAATCCCGTTTTTTCATTCAGGATTTGCAGAAAGAAAGCATTGTTGCGGTTCATGAATTTAACGCAGGGAATAATATTGTCGGCAATTTCCTTAAAGTTCACAAGGTCGGAGTAATCGCCGGGATTAACCATCACATCCAAAGGTCTGAAGAAACTGGCATCCGCAAAATCGTTGTTCTGCGCGCGAGGTTCACTTTTACCCGTGTATATCGCTTCGATGATCCTCAGATCTTTCAATGTGTTCAGAAATGTTATGTCATCCGGACTTACCGGATGTGGCATTAAATCCCTTTGCCCACCTGTCAACACCTTGGGATCAATTTCCAGGGTGTATCCGGTGTTCCCCGACGGATCACCAAACCGCAGAATAAGCTCCTTGTTATCGAACATCCTGTTCAGGTAAAAGCGAAATTCACCGGTTGAATCTGTGGTTGTGTAGCGTATCCTTGGTGCAATGCTGTCAGCCACCGAAAGCAGAATTTTCCGGTTGGCAAGGGAAACATTCCTGTCCCGGTGCACTATATGACCGGTCAATATAAACACTTTGTTTTCAACAGGATATCTGCACGGTACAACTGCTTTCGCGGGAATCACTGGCTTAATCAAACTTGCAGCCATATCTGCCTCCATAATCAATTGCTTAAATGGTGTTTCAGCAGTTATCGAAATCGAAAGGTCAGCGTCGATATCTTTCATTTGTCGGTTGTCCAGACTGATTTCCAATCGTATTTTCTCATTTACGGCATAGGTTCTTTTGGATATTGAAAGCTGCAGTACAGGGTCATTTTTTCTGGCTCCTGGATCAGGCATGCCAGAATTGTCAGGTTGCCGGGGAACCATTATCGTGTCGGGATTAGACTCCGAAAGGCTCATGACAAGTATATTCTGAGAAAAAACCTTATCTGCAGCCTCATTTCTCATTTGGTTGGTATACGCTTTCAGTATGTATGTGCCGGCCTTGAGTTCAGCCGGAAGCGCATATCGGCCGGAAGCAGAATGCAAAGCGAGATTGAGCCTCCAACTGGCATAAACCTTGTTATAAACATCTGTTAAACTGAAATACATTATTTTACTGCATGGCGCGCTGTCAGGTGAAACACCATTCAGCATGTATACCTTATATTTCAATGACTCCCCCGCAATGTAAACTAGCTTATCAAGATGGACATATATCCTTTCAGCCACGGAAGAAAAACCCGGGGAGGGTTGACCGGTCAACCGTCCGGGAATAACAGCAATGATTGCCGGAAACAGCAACAACCACATACCGGCCTGTTGAAAAAGCCTCAGGATTACTTTATGTTGTTTCTCTTTGGAATTCATGCTTTCAATTAAAAGGTACCCAAAATTCAGGTGGAAAGGGCAACGTTGAACCATCCCCGACATCTTCAGGAAATGACTCGAGGTCCCTGGACTTGTACACTTCCGGGTCCTTCCAGGCAAACGCTTTGTATACCGTCGTTTTCGCCGATGCCTCAAAAACACCTATCACTTCTTTTTCCGGATCGGTAATGCATTCAACCGTGCTTTCTACCTGTGACGGAATGGGCGCAAACATCTGATCGTTGGAACCCAGTTGCCGGGCAATGGAATTGTAATAACCATATACTTTTGCAGAGATTGAATACGCTTTGAAGGTAAGCACCCAGCCCTCCGGATAAGGTGCTGTGGCTATATCGGTTTCAAGCAGTGGATTGTAGTCATATTGTAAAAAGCCCACCGGTTGTTCCCGGAGAACCTGTTTGTCGTTGTATTCAACTGTCTGATTTACATTGTAAAAGTTACCAATGGTACCCGACTTCCATTCAAATACGGTTTTTGTCATCAGGGTGCGGGGATAGAGGTCGTAGGTTATCTCTTTCACAAATTTCGTACTGAACCGGTAGTATTTAACCGAATCAGCTACCTCACTCAGGTCAGCCAGGATGAAAAGTCCTTCCTGGAACTCGGACAAGGGTTCATTGCTGCCGCTATAGGTTAATACTTCGCGGGTTCCCGGATCTGCATAGAGACTGTCAACAACAGGATAACCCGGCAACAGCTCCGGCGAGGATATGTATTCATTTCCGTCGGGCAACCGTACATACAGGGTATAAGTTCGCCCGGGCTCACCGGTGAATTCACTTGAAAAAGAGGTATATAAACCACTGCCAGCTTCTTCAAGTGTCACCGAGTTGCCCAGATCATCTGTAACACGAATCTCCGCACCGCTGATGTATTCCGTGAGATTATCGTCGTATCTGAGCGCCCAGGCCAATCTTACTGAAGGTACTTCATCATTGTGAATCATACCCTGGATAACCGGAATCCGTTCAGAGGATTTGATATCCCCGGGATAATAAACTTCTTTACAGGACCAGCCCATTATCAGGAGAGCAAAACCGATGATATATGTTGCGTTATTTTTCATAAATACGGTCCGTTTAAAACATAAACAAATAAGAGACCGTTGGTAAGGGCCTGCCGATCAGGTAAAGCTTATACAAACTAAACCGGTTATAGTCATTCAGTTCACTCGGGTCTTCCTTTTTATAATATACGGTATAGGCATTTCTTCTGCCATAAACGTTGAGGATCGAGAAGCTCCAGCGGCCTTTCCATTTCTTTTTTATTCTCAGGCTTTCGTCGAAAGAGAGCGTAATATCAAGCCTGTGATAAGGGGGAATGCGATATTCGTTTCTGTCTGAAAAGTAAACCACCACTTCGTCATCCGCAAAATATTTGTATTCAGGCAAGGTTATCGGCCGGCCCGAGGCATAGGTAAAGTTTGCCGACAACTGCAGGCGTTTGTTCAGATGCAGATTGGATACAACGGTGACATCATGAGGCCTATCATACGAGGAGGGAAACCAGTTATTCCCATTGATCATTTCCCCTGCCTGCATACCTGAAGTTCGCCGGAGCGACCTTGAATAAGTATAACTGATCCACCCGTCGACTTTGCCGCTGTTCTTTTTGAGGAGGAATTCAACTCCATAATTCCTGCCGGAAGCATCGATCAGCTCATTCCTCAAATCGGGATTCATTTCCAGGTTCGCACCATCTTTGTACTCAATCACGTGATTAAGACCTTTATAATAGATCTCCACCGATGTTTCAATGCTGTTATTCAAAAAGTTACGATAATACCCCAGTGCAAACTGGTTTGCTTCCAGGGGCCTGATGTAGGAATCCGACAGTTTCCAGATATCTGCCGGCGTTGATACCGAAGAATAAGATATCATGGACAGGTACTGAAAATTCCTGTTGTAACTAACTTTAACAGAACTGAAATCATTGAGACGGAATTTTGCAGACAGGCGGGGTTCAAATCTGAACTCCTTTGGGGTCTCTGGATTGCTGTATCCGGAAACCCGGATACCGGTATTGAAGGTTAGATTTAAACCGAGGTTGTATTCATCATTGATGAAAACAGCTCCTTCATAAGCTTCTTCCGATTCAAGTTGTGAGGACAAAACCATGGAATAGTCATTCAAAGGTTCCTGCTTTCCCGGCATGATATCATATTTCACCAATGAAAATCCGGCATCCAGCGTATGACGATTAATACCCCCGAATTTAACGCGGTACTTCAGACCTTTGTAAGTGATTTCCGAATCCGTGCGGCTTTGCATAAGATGGGTGCTGATGTCCTCCTTTTCCACATTGTATTTGCTATACGATATGGAAAGGTATGAACCCAGGTTCGAACTGATCGGGTAGCTCCAGTTGAGCGATCCAAGCGTACTTCCGTATTTGTATTTCACCTCAGATGCGAATTTGAACTCATCAAAACTGGTATATCCCGATATGGATATCCGTCCTTTGGGAAGCAAAGCATGCAGCGAACCGTTCAGATCATAGAATGTAGCCAGGCTGTTCCTCAGGTTATAGTCCTTCATTCTTTGAAGCATCCAGTTGGAATAACTGGTGCGACCCCCTGCATCAAAAAAAACCTTGTCTTTGTAAAGGGGCACCTCAGCCATCAGCTTGCCATCATAAAGTCCGATTCCGCCCTTGATTCTGACCCTGTCGGGTGCTGATTCACTGGTGCGTATATCAACCACGGATGACACTCTTTCACCATGCAAAGCCGGAATATGGCCTTTATAAAGGGAAAGTTTATCAACGACATCGGGATTGATAACGGAGAATAAACCGAAAACGTGCGAGGTATTGAACAGGGGAGCCCCGTTGAAGAGATACAGGTTTTGATCTTCTCCTCCACCCCTGACATTGATACCCGAACTGAATTCGCCGATTGATTTGACTCCGGGCATGGTGGTCAATCCTTTCAGAATGTCCTTACCTCCGGCAACCGAAGGAAGTTGCTTAATGCTTCGGTTGTCAAGTTCAACAAGGCTCATCTGATGACTGCTGATGTTTTTATCCACCCTCTCACCATAGATCACAATATCATCCAGGGCAATGGATTTATCGAACAATTCCATGTCAAGCACCCCGTTACCGACTATTTTTACCTGGTAGTAATTCTTTTCGAATCCTACGCTGGAAACCATGAGCGTATACAAACCCGGGGCGATGGTCAGTTTATACCTGCCCTCGGCATTTGATACAACACCCTGCTGAAGATTATTAACCTGTATGACGGCACCAATGACAGGATCACCTGTCTTCCCGTCCTTTATTTGTCCGTTTAAAATCACCGCCTTCTGTTTTCCGAAATCTTCCACGTTACCAACCAGGATGAAAGCCTGATCAGAAACATCATTATCGCTGTAATTCTGTATGTGTCCGGCCAGCATGGCGACTTCCTCCCGTGGAAGAATTACAATCTGATTCCCCTGGATAATTCTATAGGTGAAAGGCCTGCCATTCAGAAGTATCCGGGTGGCCTCGCCAATCGGCTGGTTCTCAATGTTCACTTTGGCGGTATCATTTACAAACCATTCCTCTTTATAGTAAAACCTGAGAGGGTAATTCGTTTCAAGGTAGTTGAAAGCCGAAATCAACGGAATTCCCCTAAAATTACCGTTGACGACGATATCCGTATCCTGTGAGCAGGCTAACTGCCTGAAAATCAAAAACAAGATAAGAAAAACGCTTAAGCGTAAACGCATTTTAAACATGAAAAGCTCTAGTCTCAATAAATTGAGAAGATATCACTGTACGATATCTCCTAATCAGACCAAAAGTAAACAATTATGCCTGAGACCCAAATAAAATCGACAAACGGGTGAATTGTACCGTCAAAATGCCGCTTTGTTTATTTTCCTGTAAGTATCCCATGCCGCAGGTGTAAATAAATACTTTCAGGATCAGGATTTTGCCGAAAGGCCAATATAATCAATCATTAGAGGAATATCAATCGGTTTGACGCCATATCCCGAAAGATATTTACTGTCATCGTGAAGTACTTTGGAAAACCATTCGATATCCATGCCGGATGCCTTCAGGCTCAGCCTGTAA
Organism: Bacteroidales bacterium; assembly: GCA_016930375.1. Taxonomy (GTDB): domain Bacteria; phylum Bacteroidota; class Bacteroidia; order Bacteroidales; family UBA10428; genus UBA5072. The sequence continues at coordinate 6,187 of JAFGGU010000025.1, forward strand.
TTCTCGATGGCTTTTTGCTTTTGATCCTGGCACCAGTATAAGTGTCCCAGGTTCATATAATCATTTTTGCTGGCATCGAGAAGAATTGATTTTTCAAGATATTTCACAGCTGTATCGAACTTGCCCAGCATAAAGGAACACCATGCGATAGGCCGGTAAACTTTGTGATTACCGGGTTGGAGATATTCCACCTTGAAATAATACTTCAAAGCTTTATCGAAATCACCGGTTTCGAGATAAACATGTCCCAGGAACGCCTGTACCTGAAGATCGTCGGGTTTAAGTTTTTCGGCCTCGAGGTAATATTCAACGGCCTTTTCATAATCACCATTTTTATGGTAACACCAGGCTATTCGGTTTATCAGCCAGAGCCGGTTTTTATCAACCAGCTCAGCCTTGCGATAATAGGCAAGTGCCTCGTCAAATTCCTCCAGCTGCTGATAACAATAGGCTATTTTCTCATAGAGTTCATGATTTTTTTTATGGTCTTCAATCTGTTTGAATAGGTTCAGGGCTTCCCTGTAATAATTCTTTGCGAAGAAAAATTCACCGATATTCTGCAATATGCTTACATCATCAATCCATTGCCGGAAAAACTCGGATTCATAAATGGCCAGAGGAAGTCTAAAGGCATCCTCAAATTCACCCCTGAGTGGATGAAGCTTGTAAAATCTGTACAGATCATGAAAATACTGGGTTATAATAATCCGGGTCTGTGCATCTGAATGGATCAGTTCATCGTCAACCGCCATTTCGTTCATGGCCTTCAGTTCCATGTTAAACAATTCCATCACGGTGGATTTTTGAAAAGCAGGCATATGCCTGATGTTCAAACAAAATGAATATTTGTCGGAATTGCACAAAAAGTTGCTCCGCTCAATGCCTTCACCGAATTGCTTCAGGTTGATCCCCTCGCTAATACCGTCAAAGGAGGCTGCTATGAACTCATTTTCCTTGTAGAAAGGCAAAAACCAGTTATTAAACTCATTGAAAAAATCGAACTGCTTCAACATGGCAAAAGCGCCCAAAAAAACATCGGCCCCTTCCATTTGCAAATTGGTGAATTCCTCAAGTTTATTATAAACATCCGGTGATTCCTTGAAAAAAGTTTCCCATTCCGGATTTTTATCTTCAGGATTCATGGAGGAAAGCAGATTCTCCAGATCGAGTTTTTCCTCGAGTTTCGATTTTATCCGTATCATTTCAGGCAGGATCTCCTGCTGAATTTTCCGGGTTATCTTTTCGGTTTCACGGGCCTTGATATACTGTTGAATAATGATCTCAATGGTTTTGTTCACCTGTTTCACCCCCTGTATGGCCTTCAGCCGCTGCAGGATTTCAGGATAGTAAACGATCCTGCGGTCATAAAATGCGAGTCCGAGCACCAGACTGACAAGTGCCCTTTCCCAGACTTGTTTTTCACCGCTTTCATAAAAGTCAAACAACAACCTGATCTTGTTACTGTCAAAATGGCGTATTAATGATAGGTTTAGGGCACTCACTAGAATACATTTGTCATACCAGGCAATTGCATCGGTTTTACTGATGCGTGACACGAGCTGTATCTCGGTATCCCTCAGTTTATCGGCATGCCAGATTATTCTGAATAATGCCCTGATATTTTCCTTATACTCGGGTGAAGCATAAATCCGCTGAGAATCAGCTTCACTGTCAGATTCTTTCTGCAGTGACACGTGGTCAATTAATCGTGTGAGGTCTGATAACACCTGATCACACAGGGTCTCGGGAACAATTTTCAGTTTGTAATAATTCAGCAGGTTGTTTGACCGAATAATGTCTTCCTTTACATCATCTGCCAGCCCGATTATGGCCTTTGTCAGGCGGTCGTATACTTTCTCCTGCTGTGGATCTTCGTTCAGTTCGAACGCGTATTTCAACATGTTCAGATAGGTATCTGCATGTTCATCCAGCTGGGTTCTGAGATCCCTGTTCCGGCAGTGGTTGCAAAGAATACCCAGGGTGTCAAGGGCATCCTTGATCCGGCTTTTTGAAATGAAATCGAATACTTGGGTGTATTTTGTTTGAAGTTCCTTATAATTCATTCCTGGATTGTATATTAGAACAAGGAAGTTACAAGATACATGCCAAAGCTAGTAAAAGGTAAACAGTAAACAGTAAAAGTTAAACAGTGAACACCAGGCACCAAATATGGAACCCCTTTGCATAATTACCGTTTACTTTTTACTGCTTACTTTTTACTGTTTACTAATAGAAACCTTTCCGTTTTGAAGTATCAAAAAATCTATAAAGCGCCAACCCGCCAATAAAGCCTCCGATATGCGCCCAGAAGGCAATTCCGGTGGCGCTGTCTGAGAGCATCAGCGACGCAGTTCCGCTCCATAGCTGGCCGAAAAACCAGATCCCAATGTAAATCAATGCCGGAATGGGAATGAACAGGGGAATGATGATGATGGGGACAAGAGATATGATTGTACTTTTGGGAAACATCAACATATAGGCCGCCATTACACCCGATATGGCCCCGGAGGCCCCGATAGCCGGAACTGCTGAATTGCGGTGAAGGATAAAGTGAGCAAAGCTGGCGATAAGACCACAAAGTATGTAGAACAAAAAATACCTGACCTTACCCATCCGGTCCTCAACGTTGTCACCGAATATGAATAATATCCACATGTTCGAGATCAGATGTCCCCAGCCGCCATGCAGGAACATATTGGTGAAAAAAGGTCTTAACAGGGTTACCCGCAGATCACGCAAATTGCTTATCTCATCAAACCGAACCTTGTCGGGGATCAATCCAAAGTCAAAAATCATGAGCTCAGCCTGCCGGGTATCCAACAAAAAAACCTCATAAAGAAAAATCGATACATTGGTCAGGATCAGCAGCCAGTTTACAACGGGGAAACTACGCGAGGGTATTGTATCTCGTAAGGGTATCAATACTTTCCGGATTTGGCAGGTTCAGGCTGTAAATATAAAAAAAAGGCTGATATGTGATACTTCACAGTAAATGTCAGAATGGCACTCTTTTGAATTTAACGGACTGTAAATGCTTTCTTAAACTTCATACAGATGACCTGGGACAGGTCTCTGCCGGTTTTTACGACTACAGGGAGTCCTCCGCCCGGAACCGACCAGTGACTGCAGAAATAAAAATTGGATAAGCCGGGTAAATCCCTGCCAACAGGTGACGAAGACAAGAAATCCTTATCAGGAAGCCATCCCTGCACGCTGCCTTTCCAGTTACCTGTGTAACGATAAAAAGTTGCAGGAGTGGCTACATCCATGACTTCAACAGCCTGTTTGACCCCCGTAATTTTTTTATTGATACTTTCAATGATTTCACCGGCAAATTTACTTTTACACCGGATGTATTCGTCCCTATCCTTATCGCGCAATCCGATCCAAAAATCAGCATTGCGGGTATACAAACTAATAACCAAAATGGTTTTCCCAGCTGGTGCCAGGGTTTGATCGTAATGGTAAATATGGGATTCCATCCGGTTGTAAAGGGTCCCGTCAGGTGAAATCATAACTGCATCCAGGGGAAATTTTAACAAATGCGGATATTCCCTGAATGTCCCGGAGAGTCCTAAAGACACCATGAAAACAGAAGGGTAGATCTGCAGTCTTTTGTGAGAAGCCAGTGCTGTTAACTTCTTATTTACAAATTTCCCTTCCAGGGCCTGAAAGACCGTAAAATACCAATCAGCGGCAGAAATGGTGATGTCAGAACGGATGATGGTACCATCCTGCAATAGCAAGCCCCGGGCTGACTTTCCCCGGGTCAGAATCTGGCTTACCGGACAATTATAATGAATTTTACCCCCGAGTGCAACGTATTTGTCTGCAATCCTTTGTGCAAAACGGAGTGATCCCCCGACCGGGTAACCGGCTCCCTTTTTGTCAAAAAATGACAGGGGCATGGTCATGATCAAAAGTTTGAATTCCTCTCCATCGAACAAAAGCTCAAAAGCTTCCTTCAAAAAGGGATTCTTCAATTTTCGGGCAAAAGAATAATTGGTGACATTTTTCCACTGCAGATACAACAAAACAAACGGGAGATAGGTCGCCATCCTGATTTTTTTTCTCCATGGCTGAAGAGCCGGTATATTATCGATCATGGGCGGTATCTCAAATTTCTGCATGACCCGCATGGAATGGATCAGGCTTTTGATCGGGGCAGTATCTTCCGGCGCAATATCCAGCAAATACGCTTCCAGCCGATTCAGTTCCGTGTAGAGATGAAATACCTTATCACCATGCCGATTGCAGTTCTCATTAAGCTCAATCTCAACCCGGGTTTCATGGTTTACAAACTCCACGGATTGCATGTCAACCAGTTCACACCAGAGTTTATGGAAAGGACTGCTGTTGTTGGAACCTAATAACCAATGTATACAACCATCGAATGTGAAACCATCCCTTTTCCAACTGGCGCATAATCCTCCCGGGTGCGATTGCTTTTCAAATATTTCAGTATCAAATCCATTCATTTGCAAATAACTTGCCACTGACAGCCCTGACACACCTGCCCCTATTATGCTGATTTTCATTTATTTAATATTATGTCGGTCTATCTCACCTTCGTTTGTTGTTTTTCTCACAGGGGCAAGGAACCTGGCCGAAATTTCCTTTTTTGGTGTGATAGGAGGAAGCACAGCCTGTTTGGAACAGAAAGGCGCTGATCAGTAGCAATATAATTAAAGTCTTGCTGTTGAAGGAGAACTTTCGTGAAATGATATGCATTCCTTTTTTCTAAAAAAAGTGTAATATCCGAAAGCAAATATAGCACGAAAATCACTACTTTATTTTTCCCGACAGACGTGAGTAATGATTATACTGACTGGCAACAAGCCCTGCTATAACCACTGCAATACCCAGGATTTTGAGCATATTGAATTCCTCTTTCAGTATCAGAAAAGCTAAAACTGCTGTAAAAACAGGAATAAGGTTAACAAATGCGTTGGTTTTGGCCATACCCATATGTTGAATGGAATATACAAATAACAGGAACGCGAATGTAGATGCGAATATGGCCAGTTTGATCACAGGTAGCAGCATACGGAAGGTATGATGCGTTTGAACAAAATCGTTCAGGCCCAGAAAAACGAACAAAGGGATGAAATAGATCAATCCGAAAGTACTCTGATAAGTGACAATGGTAAATGTATTGTAATTCTCCGACAGTTTTCTCACAAAAATGGAATGGCCGATGGCAGAGAAAACCGCCAGAAGCATCAGCAGCACACCTGCCAGTGAGACCGGTTGAGAGCCCTTTTCACCCATGATAACCAGAATAACGCCGGCCACGGACACCAGTAATCCCAGATAATTGGTGACCGAGAACTTTTCCCGGAAAAGAATCCTTGCGGGAATCGGGGCCAACAATGGGATGAGAGAGATAATGATCGAGGCCAGTGTGGGTGTTACCAATCTCACTCCGTAACATTCTCCCAGAAAGTAAAGGAAAGGCTCAAAAAATCCCAGTAAAACAAACCATTTGAAATCCTTTCGTGAAATACGCTGTAATTTGCCGGTTGCCAGGGAAAGGATGAATAATAAGGGTACAGCAATTACCAAACGCAATACAATAACAGTGACCGGATCATAATAATTGAAAACCTGTTTATACCAGATAAAACTAAAACTCCAGAACACCATAGCCAGGAATACGGGTAGATAAATATTTAATTCTTTCCGGGATCTCATGGCATATTTTTTGTACTACATATTGGTTGCCAAAACAAGAAATAACTGAACGTAATTCAGGTGACAATTATCATGTTGAATACTATGGCCTATTGTTCACCCACAGCGATTATTAGAACTGGTAACTGTATTAAGACTAATTAAAATTTTGAAAACATTGAAAAAATTCTTATCTTGAGGCAGAAGAACACAAAGGTATTTTTAATTTTTTTTAAGAGATGGTCACACAACAAAAGATTTACTTTGTTGTTCTTACTATATAACTAAACGTTACTTTATAAAAAAGGTCAACATGAGGCAGTTAAAGATTACAAAATCCATTACGAACAGAAACAGTGATTCACTTGAAAAATACCTGCACGATATCGGCAAAGAGGAATTGATTACGCCTGAGGAGGAAGTAGAGCTTGCCAAACGGATAAAAATGGGTGATCAGGAAGCTTTGGAGAAACTTACCAAGGCAAACCTTCGTTTTGTGGTATCGGTTGCCAAACAATATCAACACCAGGGTCTGAGTCTTCCCGACCTGATCAATGAGGGAAACTTGGGACTGATCAAAGCTGCCAAGAAGTTTGATGAAACCAAGGGATTTAAATTCATTTCCTATGCCGTTTGGTGGATCAGGCAGTGCATTCTTCAGGCTCTTGCCGAACAATCACGTATCGTAAGGTTGCCTTTGAATAAGATCGGCGCCTTGAATAAAATCAACAGGGCTTTTTCGCAATTGGAGCAGGAACATGAACGTGAGCCGTCTCCGGAAGAAGTGGCCGCTATTCTTGAGCTTCCTGAAGGCAAGGTAGCCGGCACTCTAGAGCTTTCAGGCCGGCATTTATCAGTGGATGCACCTTTCCAGGATGGTGAGGAAAACAGTCTTCTGGATGTATTGCCGAGCCATGACACACCTACCACCGACAACAAACTGATCGAAGAATCCCTGGCTAAGGAAATTGAGCGTACGCTCAGTACCCTGCCTGAGAAAGAGAGCAGCGTAATCAGGGCTTTTTATGGCATCGGAACCAAACCGATGTCACTCGAAGAGATCGGAGCCACCATAGGCATTTCCCGTGAACGAACGCGGCAGATCAAAGAAAAGGCGATTAAGCATCTCCGTCAGAAATCAAAGAACAGGCTGCTTAAAACCTATTTGGGATAACTTAAAATAATCATTTGCAGAGCCCCGGTATAATGCCGGGGCTCTGCGTGTTTTTACCTTTCTGTACCAAAGACTGACCATGAAAATCCTGCTGACCGGAGTTACCGGGTATATTGCCAAAAGGTTGCTGCCTGTATTGCTCGCTGAGGGACATGAGGTTGTTTGCTGTGTAAGGGACAGGAAGAGATTTGATACCTCCCGGTATAACTCCGACCGGATTTCAATAATTGAGGTTGATTTCTTAAAAACCGAGACGTTAAAGGATATTCCTGTAGATATTGATGCAGCCTATTACCTGATTCACTCCATGTCAACATCAACAGGCGATTTTGAAGCAATGGAAGCGATCGCCGCAACCCGTTTCAGAGATCGGATTCAACAGACACAAGCCCGGCAGGTGATCTACCTGAGTGGTATCGTGAATGAAGAGACCCTGTCGAAGCACCTGACCAGTCGCAAAAATGTGGAACAAATACTGGGCTCGGGATCTTTTTCCCTGACCACCCTGAGGGCCGGAATTATCATTGGCGCCGGAAGTGCTTCTTTCGAAATTATCCGCGATCTGGTGGAGAAGTTGCCGGTGATGATAGCTCCCCGCTGGCTGAATACCCGTTCACAACCCATCGCCATACGCAACGTTATTGAATTCCTGTCGGGCGTGCTGCTGAACGAGCAAACCTACAACAACAGTTATGATATTGGTGGTCCTGATATCCTTACCTATAAGCAAATGCTCCTGGAATTTGCCCGGGTGAGAGGACTGAAACGCAGCATTGGCGTAGTGCCCGTAATGACACCAAAATTATCCTCCTATTGGTTATACTTCATCACCTCCACCTCGTATTCGCTTGCCCAAAACCTGGTGGACAGCATGAAGGTGGAAGTCATTTGCAAGGCAAACAACCTGCAGGAACTGCTGGGAATTGTACCGGTGAATTATGAAGACGCTATCAAAGAGGCATTCACGATAACAGAGCAGGATCAGGTTCCTTCCAGCTGGACGGACGCGTTGACTTCCCCCATATTAACGGATGGGATATCAAAGCACATTTCGGTGCCTGTTCACGGGTGCTTTGTGGATTACCGCAAAACCCGCATCGATGACTGTGAAAAGGTAATGCGTAAACTATGGTCCATCGGAGGAACAAAGGGCTGGTATTACGGCGAATGGCTCTGGGGTATCCGGGGGTTTATGGATAAACTTTTCGGCGGAGTGGGGTTAAGAAGAGGCAGAAAAAACCAGCATGAACTATCGCCTGGCGACACACTCGATTTCTGGCGGGTTTTGATCGCCGACAAAGCAGAAAAACGATTGCTCCTGTATGCCGAAATGAAATTGCCGGGAGAAGCCTGGCTGGAATTCAGCATTGATAAGCAAAGCATTTTGCATCAGACTGCGACCTTCCGGCCTTTGGGACTCTGGGGCAGGCTATACTGGTACAGCGTGTTGCCCTTCCATGGCCTTATTTTCAGGGGAATGATCAGGAACATTGCCAGGGCTTAAGGAATAGCATTTACCTAAAAAGGATTCGTACGGATATGGAAAGTAAAACCGACCTCCCGGAGTTTCTGGATATTGCCCTTCAGACCAGTCGCTTTGGCGTGCTGGCAACAGAAGGTAAAGGTCAACCACATATCAGCCTTATCGCGATAACACCGGTGAAGGAATTCAGCCAGCTGGTATTTGCCACCTATCGCAATACACGTAAATTCCGAAACCTGATAATCAATGGGAAAGTAGCTGTTCTCCTTTCCGGAGGCGATTCAGACATCCCGGGTCTTCAAAACGGATCCGTTGTAACTGCATTCGGTAACGCCGAGGAGATCGGGATCACCACCTATCATGCTGCAATGCAAGCTCATCTTAACAGGCATCCTGAGTTGATGACCTTCCTGGGATCACCAGATTGTGTACACTTCCTGATCCACGTGGAAAAGTACCAGATTGTCCAGGGAATTGAGCAGGTCACCTGGTTATCTGTTGAAGATTTGGACGGATTTGTAAAAAAATGAAAAGTTAAATTCTCAAAAAAAGAGGTTGCCCTGAGACAACCTCTTTAATGTCCAGCCGGTATAACTATTTCGGGAGCACCACGCCATCAATGACATGGACAACGCCGTTGGAACCCTTCAAATCTGCCACTGCAACGTATGCTGATTTACCTGTTTCATCAGTAAGTTTTACCTTATCCATTTCCAAAGAGGCTGTTAATTTGCCTCCGCTTACAGTAGTTATTTCCGCTTTCCCATTGCCAGCCTTGATAGCAGCAACCACTGCAGCCGCATCAAGATTTCCGGCAACAACATGATAGGTGAGAATCTTGGCAAGCTGAGCCTTGTTTTCCGGTTTTAACAAGCCGGCTACCGTGCCTTCGGGTAGTTTATCAAAAGCGGCATTGGTCGGTGCAAATACGGTAAAAGGTCCCTTGCCCTTTAAGGTAGACACGAGATCGGCTGCTTTCACGGCAGCAACCAGTGTTGTATGATCCGCAGATCCAATGGCGATGTCAACAACATCTTTTCCCTGGCTAAAAGCACTTATGGAAGAAGCGACGGCGATCAAAACGATAAATAGCTTTTTCATATTAATATTGTTTAATGTTTATAATTAAATATTAAACAGAATAGATCAGGAATTGTTCATGCCATGAACAATATCTTTTCATCCTAAGAGGTTTCCTTTTAGGGTCAGATTGCCTATATTTGTTCAGCCAGGCCGGGTAATTGTTATGGTTCGATCAGGAAGGACAGGATGTTGTAACGTAAAAACAATTATAACCTTTAAATGCTATGAAAAAACACTTATTTCATCGCGCGCTATGCAGCGTTTTGACAATTGGTGTGCTTCTGAACGCTTGTGTTTCCTTTGAAAAAGGCTGGGATGTTGCAATTCCAGTTGAAAATGCTGAAAATCCCGAACAAATTGCTGAAAAGGTTGGTCAATTGGAGTCCGAAGCTGCTTCAGCCGAGGCAGTGGAAGTGTTGCTGAATACTTTGAAAGAACTGGAAAAGGCTGATCCGACCAACTACCTTGCGCTTTGGAAGATCGGAAATTACAATATTTTAATGGGAGCAGCTTATTCAGACCAAAAGAGGGATAAAAAGAAGCATTATCGTGAGGCAATACAATATTGTGAGAAGGCTATGTTCACCAATGCGGATTTTAAATCAGCAGTTCTGGATGGCGTTGACATATGCTCTGCCTGCTCAAAACTCACGCTTCAAGAGATTGATGCCATGGGATATTGGTATACCGCCAGGTTTTATTATTTTAAAGATTGTCTATCACCCCTGGGCAGGCTTTTCAATACACGCATTGTGATCGACAACAACACCATGATCGAACGTATTGACCAGTTGGATTCGACCTGGGCCGGAGGGGGCAATTATTTTTCAAGGGCTTTGTATTACATTGCTGTTCCGGAGCGGTTTGGCGGAAGTAAAGCACGTGCCGAGCAGGAATTCGGAAAAGCCATCGAAACCGGTCCTGGTTATCTGGTGAACCGTTGGGGCCGGGCCAAATATCTGTACAGCATTACCGGCAACAAAGCGGGCTTTGTGTCAGATATGGAATGGGTACTGCAGCAGGATCCAAGAAACTCAGGTAATCCCTATCCCTGGAATGTTTATTTTCAGGAAGATGCAAGAAGTACGTTGGCCAGTGTGGATGATCTTGTGCATTAGTTCAGGCATTGAGAATTCGATTTTGGCTCCATGGTATTGTTATACAACGGAACGATCACCGTACTATCCCCTCCGGGGAATGGTTTGGTATGATGACGTTTCTACAATACCCCAACTGCTCCTGGGTATAAGAAAAAAACAAACAGCAACCTGGGTTACATGTCAATTCCTATAACCAAATGCCCACTAAAATTAGGAAGATCAGCTTAGATATTAATTTCACCAATTCATGAATTTCACGGCTAAATGCTTTCTAAAAACTTTTCGGCCATTTTCAAATAGGCCTTCTGCTTTTCGGAATTCATTTTATCGAAGGTGAGCACAAGCATATTAAGCCTGGGATTTTTTCCAAAAAAATCGCGGTGAACATGTAAAAATCTCCAAAATAATGAGTCCCATATTTTTTGCCATTCCCCTTTTTTAAAATCGCTCATCTTCATCAGGTAGTTGCTACCGCTGATATAAGGCTTGGTAGCCATCAGGCCGCCATCGGCAAACAGGCTCATGCCATAAACATTCGGCACCATTACCCAGTCGTAAGCATCGATAAACATTACCATAAACCAGCGGTAAACCTCATCCGGTTTGAACTCGCAAAGTAACATAAAATTCCCCATTACCATCAACCGCTCGATGTGATGTGTATAACCTGTTTTCAGCACTTTTTGAATCATCTGATCCAAGGGTTCAATACCGGTTTCGCCCGTCCAGAAAGACTCAGGTATTTTTCGCTCAAACCCCCAAAAATTAAGGGTGCGCTCCGCGCTGCCTTTCCATTGATAAACACCCCTGATGAATTCGCGCCAACCCAGAATCTGGCGAACAAAACCTTCTAACGAATTAAACGGAATTTCATTTTCAGCAGCAAATTCCAACGTTCTATCCAATACTATTTTCGGAGTCAGAAGACCAACATTTAATAGTGGTGACAACACGCTGTGATGCAAAATGCTTTCTTGCTGCACTATCGCATCTTCGTATTTCCCAAATTCATGAAAGCGTTTCGAGAGAAATTGATCCAGCCAATCTGCAGCTTCTTTAAAAGTAGTTGGGTAAATAAAATCTGATTCAATGGGACCGTAATTATTAGGATACTTCTCACTGATTGATCTGCGTGCTTCATGAATGAACCTGTTTTCTGAAGGGAATTGCACAGTCGGCGGTTTTTCGGTTTTGGGGTACTTTAGCCGGTTCTCAGCATCAAAACTCCATTTACCTCCAACCGGTTTACCTGCAGCATCGAGCAAAACCTTGTGTTTTTTCCGCTGATGGACATAAAAATCGCTGTGAAAATACTTTTCGCGATTTCCGAACCAAGCGCTCAGGTCCTTTTTTGTATTAAGGAACATAGGCGAATTAAATTGTGTCCGTTGAATTCCGTTTTCATCTGCTGATTTTTGCAGGCGTTTTTCAAGCCAGTTGTCTACAACCTCAGTATGGTAAACTTCAGATATCCCATCGCTTTTCAGCTTTGCAATAAGCCTTCGAATGTCGGAAAGCGAATTTTGTGCATCGATATATTCCACATCGAACGACTGCGTATGGAGGAATTCCTCATAAAACCTCATGGAGGCACGGTGAAAAACCAGTTTCTGTTTGTGAAATTTGTACTGGTTAAAAAATAGAAACTCTTCAACCAAATACACTTTATTGCCTTTTCGCAGGCAGGGATTCTTCTCAAAAAGCTGATGTGGAAAAACAATACTTACACTGCTCATTTTTATTCCATTCTTCCGAACATTTTTCCGATTGCTTTTTGCCTTTTCTGCAGTTGATAGAATGCCATAGTTAACTATAAATAGTAATTATCACTTATTACACTTTCAGTTTCGACATGCCTCCGTCAACATGCAACACCTGGCCTGTAATCCAGGATGCTTTCCCCGACAAAAGAAATTCCACCGCATCAGCAATATCAGCGGGGTTGCCAATTCGTTTCAACGGGTGCCTCTGTTCATTCTGCGCTCGCTTTTCATCGGTATTAATCAAACTTTGTGTTAAAGGCGTATCGGTTAGCGAGGGTGCCACACAGTTAACTCTTATTTTGGGTGCAAGCTCGGCTGCCAGTGCTCGCATCAACCCTTCAACAGCCCCTTTCGATGAGGCAACCTGCGTATGAAAATTGAATCCCACCTGCACCGCAACAGTAGAAAAGAGAACAATTGCCGGGTGATTCGACTGGCGCAAACGGGGTAACGCGGCCTGAATTATTTTCACGGCACCTACCACCTGGAGTTCGTAATCGCTTGTAAATTCTTCCGGCTTTATTCGGTAAAATGGTTTCAGATTCACACTACCAGGGCAATAAACCAGACCATCGAGCTGTTGGGGAAGAAAATGAAGGTCAATTTCCTTATCAAGCACATTCAGGTGATGGTAAGTTAAATTGATTTTTTCGCTGCTGACTTTATAATGGTTGTAGGTGCCAATTACATCATACCCTTGCAAAGCTAGCTTGTTCGATAGCTCATAACCTATTCCGGATGATCCTCCGATCACCAAAATTGAGTCCATATATTTATATGTATGTGCTGTATCTTTAACAAAAGTCAACAAAAAAAGTTAAAGTAGCTTTATTTCATTGAATTGGAATTTGAAGTGTTAACTTGCCCTCTATAAGTTGGACATAATTGTTACGGTAGCCTATCTCGAAAACAAAAAGGGCAGATATACGTCGATTTTATTGGTTTCCAACGTATTTTTCAATCCTTTCACATACCAGTTTTGAGCTGATCAAAACCATGGGTAAGCCCGTACCCGGAATGGTGGAAGCTCCAACATAGAATACATTACTAAATTCCTCATCATAGTTTTTTGGTCGAAACCCTCCAATCTGCAGCATATCATGCGACAGCCCCAAACCGCTCCCTCGATGAAGATTAAACTGGTTCTGCCAGTCTTCAGGTGTATATATTGTTCTTGAAACAATCTCAGGCTTTATGTCTTTTCCGATCCTCCCCGAGAAATCTTCAATAATGCTGTCAACTATTTCATCCCGGTCGCTCCAGTCTGGTTTAAACCTGAGATCAGGAACCGGGCATACTACAAACAGACTTTCAGCGTTAGCCGGAGCGCAGTCAGGGTTGTGCTTTGAAAGTACATTTACATAATAATAGGGTTTTTGCAGCGAATCAGGGCTTCTAAAAACTTTATCAGCATATTCTCTGAAATTATCTCCGAGATAGTAGTTATGATGATGTACCATGGGCAGTTTGCATTTAATTCCCAGGTATATTGTCAGGGGGCCCATGGTCCATGACTTTTTGTCGAGTTTTTCCTGTGAAAATTCCCTTCTTTTGAATACAGAACCCCTGAAGACAGCTGCATCTGAATTTATAACCACAATATCGGAGGTCCATCTCCTGTTATTCTGGTCAATCAGGGCAGTCAGATGTCCATCTTCAGCTATGAAATCTTTTATTTCAGTATTATAGATAATGCTGACATTTTCTTTTTCAAGTTCTTTTACTAACCCTTGGATGATTTTATACATTCCACCTTCAACATTAAAATAGCCATCGTGCATGAACTCTGTATAGGAAAGCAATGTATAGACGGCAGAAGTGTCGAAAGGTGTCCTACCCAGGAAAAATGCGACCAGAGATAAAATCTGAACTGCATCGTCCGATTTGAGATATTTTGAAACCTGCTGCCAGAAATTCCGGAAAAGAACAGGCAGATGTACCGGATTAACTTTCATGAGTTTAATGCCGTAGTCGAATAACGAATCGAAGTTCTTTTTAATGGCCACATCCACGGTATCATGAAACAAATGCTTGCTTTTCTCAAGATACCGGATCATCTTTTTCTCAAAATCAGGCTCAACTTCACTGAACTGGGCAGCCAGTTTATGAATATCCTTATGTAGATAATAGGTTTTGGGATTCCCTCTGAAGTTTACTGTATACAAGGGGTCCAAACTGAAATATTTGAACGGAAGAGCTATTTTACAATCCCTTGCAAACTCAGTGAATTCATAAGACATACTGAAAAAACTTGGCCCCGTGTCGAAGGTAAAGCCGTCTTTCTTAAGCTGGTTTACTCTGCCTCCTGCCTGACTGTTCTTCTCTATTATCTGTACGATGTAGCCTTTCTTTGCAAGCCTTAAAGCTGTTGCCAGCCCGCCAAGTCCTGCCCCAACAATAAGAACACTTTTTGTCATAGATTATTCTTCATTTTATTAAGAACCTGTGGATAAAGCTCGGTTTTAACATAATTAAAGCCAGGTTCAATCTCCATAATTTTCTCAAGATAGTTTACTGAAGTAAGGTAATCGTCCAAATAATAATAGGACTGGGCAATACAAATAAGCAAATTCAGGTAATTCCAATTTTCAAATATATCCTTGGTATCCTTTTCCATAATTTCCTGCGCCTTAAGATAATAGCTCAAAGCCTCTTTTTTGGAACCCCCAAAAATCGCAGGCATATAAAACTGGATATTCCCGGACTGAATATATCCGAACGGGTTTTCTTTGTCCTGCCTAATGGCCAGATTCGCGCATTCAATACTTCGGCGGCCAATGTAAGGGGCCAGCAATTTGTTTAATCCCATCCTGTAACCATAAAATGCCGATTTGTACGCATTAACCAATGATTGATTTTCATTGCTCTTCTCCAGAATCGAGATATAGTTCTCGGCCACTGCAAGATATTCTTTTGCCTCATCACTTCTGTGGTTGCCAACACACCATGCAATATAACCATACTGGTAATTGACCAATTCGAACATAAAATTGAGACTCTTGTGTTTTACCCCATCCATCTTGTCAATGATGCTTTTCCAGTTTGCCATTTTATTGTATACATAGGCAGCATAAATCTCTGATTTATAACTGGCCCTGGCATTCATGCTCAGGAATAATATCAGAAAAATCACTAAGATTTTATATCGCGGCCTTTCCAATGGTATGTCTTGTTTTTCTTATTAATAAACGCGTAATACATGAATAATCCAAGCGACATCTGCTGCGGAAATATAAGTAACAGGTTCTCAACCGCATTTTGTTCGCTGATAACAGATACGATTATCCTGATTAAAATATAGATGCTGATATAAGTGAGAAACAAAGGAAATGATAACGAACAAAGGACAAATATAAAACCAAAAGTGGTTATCAACCAAAATAGGAATGCCAGCAATATTGAATTCCCGAAAAAGGCCGAAACATTTTTTGAAAATCCCCTGACTGCATCCTTTAGTCCGGAATACATCCTGCACTGAATAGCACTGTCACCTGCCAGGCAGGCAATTTTATACCTCTCCTTTTTCAGATAACGTGCAATTTCAATATCTTCAACCAAGTTGATTCTCATTTTCTCATGCGGATACAATGCCTTATATACCTTGGAGTTAAACAGCATAAACTGTCCGTTGGCAGCAGCTAATGAAGAATAGACTGATTTTCTAACAAGTACAAGAGGTAACAGCGTGAGGAGAATGTAATTCATAACCGGGACAGTAATCTTTTCCCCCAATGTTTTAATGATCTGTTTGGGAAAAATTGAAACCAATGCTAAACCAAAGCGATCCATATAAGATATGGCATTAACGATTAATTTGTTGCCCACCCTTACATCGGCATCCAGAAACAAAAAATATTCCCCCCTGGCGCGTTGTGATAAAATATGACAAGCCCGGTTTTTCCCCAACCATCCTTCCGGCAACCGGTCAGCATTTATGATACTGATTCGGTTGTCGCGCCTGGCAAATGCTGTAACAATTTCAGCCGTAGCGTCATCAGACTGGTCATTAAAAACGATCACTTCAATCTCGCAATAATCCTGATGCAGGATATCTTCCAACACATTGCTGATTTTTTTCTCCTCATTTCTTGCAGGGATCAAGACAGAAACCAGGGGGTTGTCACTTTTGTTTCCCGGTGGCAATTTCGACATAAAAAGGAGGTTTACAAAGGCGATAAGCAATTGCAGCAATGTAAAGAAAAATACAAACCAGGCGATATATTGCATCAGGCCTCCGCTTTTTTAATGTTTTCTGCAACGCATCCGGCATAGAATGCATTATACAAGTTTTGAATAAAGCCTATGTCAGGTTTTAACTTGTCGTATTCCTTAAGATAAATGAAAAGGGACGGCTTCTTATGTGAGAAATAATCGATGAGGTTCGCCTGAAAGAAAATCTGAACATTACCATTAACCTCTTTAATAATGTGTTCAAGGCCTTTCTCAAAATGAAATGACTGATCATATAAAGAAGTAAGTTTGCCCTGGGGAAATAATAGAACAAGATTTCTATTATCCGACAGCAGTTCGACCGTATATTTTAAGGATTCTATAACGCTTCTGGATCCTTTTTTAATAGAAAAACCACCGGTAAGGCTAAAGATACTCACCTTCCTGAGCTGATCTTCCAGCATCATGAAATGAAATTTACGATGAAATACTTTTAGGATCAAATAAACTGTCCAGAAACCATCCCACCAGCTTATATGATTTGCAATTACCAGAACAGGTTTATTCTTTTCCTGGTAATGACCTGATAAATGCACCTTATGGAAATTTCTTCTGATTATAAAAGGAACATATAGTTTAAAGAAATTATGTACGATCGGATTATGTTTGGCTTTAATCATTGTTTTGTTGAATAAAACAGGATCAGCAATAATAAAAAGAAAATAACCTGCATCAATACAATAATGAAGGCCAGAGAATTAGCCGTCCTCACTTTGGTTACCTTCAGTAATCTCTGAAATAAAAAGGTTATAAGGAACCAGGCAAGATAGTTCCGGAAAGGTACAATACCGTTTTCCCAATGCCACATATCAAGGGCAGGGGCAATTTTTTCAAGAACAAGATCATACAGCATGATGAGAAAAGAGGCGATGAGTACCCTGAGCCATCCATTCAGTTTTATTTGTTCAGTTACGTTACTGCCTGCATACATCAGCATCAACCAATTGAGGCCGATCAACAGGGGAGTATGTAATAATTTAACACCCAGTGCATCACCATATGCATAATGACCAAACACCAGGTGGGTATTCACTCCAATTACCTCAATAAAATAACCGGAAACAGCAATGGTTGCAAAAACCAGGATGGTTTTCGAATCAAATGCAGGTTGATGAAAGAGCAGTATGACAATAAGGCTAAGCAAAAGGGCGACCGGAACCAGTTTAATGAACAGCGGTTGTGAAATGGGTAGCGCCATTCCAATAAAACCTACAACATAGAAAATAACAAAAAAGGCCACCACAAAACGCTTATATCTTGAATAGAGAGTAATATGGCTTTTGAATATCCCCATGACTGCAAATTATTCCCTAAAGTATGATAACTTTTGAAAATTATTGGTGATCAATAAATTCATCAATATCAGGCTGAATGCATAACCAATATCCTCAACCGGAACAGTATGAATTCTTATCCCCAGTATTTCTTGATCATTATACCATACTACTTCACCTGGAATAAATGTGCCTGTTAATATGCTATTTACAATAAAAAATGGGATTAGAATAAACAGAAAAGAAAATGAATACCTGTTCAATAATCCCGATTTATCGAATAGAGCAATGATCAGAACAACAATTAAAAGACCGAAATTAAAGGAGGTATAAGCCTTCTCATAATTCAAAACCACAACCCCTAATAAAAGCAGGATCAAAATTACGGTGAAAACCCTGATGAATAAATTACCGGTCACCAGCTTTGGAAAATAATAAACCACCACATAATGAATAAAGACAGAGGCATATGGAATCACTATAAAAAAGAGCCATTCTTCAAGAGGCAGACCCAAAAGCACAATACCTGAATGATACGAAGCATTAAATCCCCATATGCCATGTTTGACAAAAATTATATCCGCAGTTAAATAGATTGATCCGGCAATGATAATGGAAGGGAAAAGTGCTTTCCACTTCCGGTAAAACCGCACCTTTTTATCAAAACTTAAAAGGCAGGGAAGAATTGCAGAAAAAACTAAAATTTGAAGATATAATGACATAATGAGCAAGCAGGTTAAAATTCATTTTTGCCGTTCATGATGTGCGCATTCACTTTCCGGTAGATCTCCTTAAACCAGAAAGTATAGAGTTCAGGATGGTCAATTACATGCTGATGAAGCTTATCAAATGAAATCTTCATCCAGGTTTCAACCTCATTGGCATTCATTACAGGTATACTATCAGAGACGCCAAGAAAGACATGGTCATATTCATGTTCCGTAAACCCGTTCCCCAATTTTTCTTTATATACAAAAGTGAATAGTTTCTTCAGGGTGCATTGAATACCCATTTCTTCCATGAGCCGTCGACTTGCTGATTCCTGCTCAGATTCACCCGGCAACGGATGGGTGCAGCAGGTGTTTGTCCAAAGTCCTTTCGAGTGATATTTGTTGTGAGCCCGTTTCTGCAAAATCCACTCACCCCTGGAATTAATAATGAATACCGATACTGCCCGATGGAGCAAAGCTTTTCGGTGTGCCTCCAGCTTTTCCACGAGACCAATCTGATTATCATTGCGGTCTACCAAAATAACGAGCGTTTCCATCGTGCAATCTTAAATTTGAAATATGTCCGTTATATCAACCCAAATTTAGCTACCAGGTAAGCTTTAATCAACAAAAGATACTTCCTGAAATTGGGTATCCTGATCCTTCTATTGACCAATTGGTCGAAGGGCGTCCTGTGAATCTTATGTAACAGACTTAAATAGTAATAATAGGCAATTAGTACAGGTATTTTTGCATCTTTGGGCAGTCTTCTTATCCCGGGTAAAGAGGCTGTAAAGTCAGCTTCAATATCTCTGATGATAAGCTCCTTGGTATCCTGACTGAATGAAACGCCGTCTAATTCAGGAAAATAATTTCTACCCAGTTCCTGCATATCAGTTTTCAGGTCCCGTAAAAAGTTGACTTTTTGAAATGCCGAGCCCAACTTCATTGCCGGATTTTTCAACTCTTCAAAAAGCGCTTTGTCACCCCTGACAAAAACATACAGACACATTAATCCCACCGCTTCGGCTGAACCATGGATATATTCCTTAATTTCTGATTTGTTATAGGATCCGTGCTTAAACAGATCTGCCTTCATGCTTTTTAGAAAAGCCTGAATAAGTTGAACAGGTATACCGTATTTTTTGACCGTATGTTGGAATGAATGCAAAACAGGATTCAGGCTTAAACCTTCGTGATAAGACTTATAATAATCATTTTCAAAGTCATTTAACAATTCTTCCTTATTATATTCATGAAAAGTATCTACAATCTCATCAGCCAACCTGACAAAAGCATAGATACTGAAGATTGCAATTCGTGATTCCGGATTTAGAAAACCCACCGCGATCGAAAAGGATGTGCTGTAGCTGCGGGTTATAATTTTGCTTATGTTGTAAGAAACCTCATTATAGAGTTCTATCATAAAATATGATTTTGATGCAAGTTCTTATTCGTATTTTTACATGTTATTTTAATAACAATAAAATTAAGATATTGTTTGAATACTTTTAAATAGAACACATCTGTAAATAACCTTTGGACTTTCTTTTTCAGGCCTATATCGCAGGTATATTATTTAAACAGGATATTATAGCCAAGTCCGTCATTTCTTCTGATGAATCTGGTTGAATCTGATA
>JAFGGU010000026.1 GCA_016930375.1 Bacteroidales bacterium
GTGGGCTTCAACAACGATATCAACCTGTCCCTGAACTATGCATATCAGTTCTCCGTGGGTAACGGAAGACTCGGTCTCGGCATCAGCGGTATTTTCGATAACCAGCAGATGGATAATCCCGAATGGATCATTCCTTCCTCTCCCCTCCACGATCCCAACAATGATCTGGCAATTCCAACCGGTGATCAGAATGAATTTACCATTGATTTTGGCGCAGGATTGTTCTACCGTACCGAAGAACTTTATGTAGGATTATCCGCCACCCATCTCCTGGAGGATGAATTTGTATACCAGTCCGAGGGCACCACAACCGCGGAAGCCTCCATGAAAATGTACAGACATTATTATCTTATGGCAGGTTATAACATTCAGTTATCCAATCCTGCTTTTGAATTGCTTCCTTCTGTTTTTATGCAATCAGATGCCCGGATGACAAAAATTGATCTGAATACTACACTTTTATACAATAAAAAGTTTTGGGCCGGCGTTACGTATAGGGTTGGTTCTGCCATTGTCGGCATGGTGGGTTTGGAAATTCTGAACGGGGTGAAAGTGGGATATTCCTACGATTTTGACACATCGGCGCTGTCCAGCTTCTCCAAAGGATCCCACGAGGTGATGATAGGGTACAGTTTTACAGTTGGTATGGATAAAATTCCACAGAAATATAAAAGTATTCGATTTCTTTAAAACAAAATGGATCGAAAGTAAGTATAAGGACTTGTTATATTAGGATAAACTTCATTACATATGAAAAAGTTACTTTCTTTAGGATTTGTGTTGGTAGTTTTTGTGATCACCAGCTGTTCCCGCGGCGGTGGTGGCAACAGTGGTGAACTGACCGGGGTTGAAGGGCGACCCAAGGCATACGGGGAGGCCGATCCGTTTGGCATGGTTTTCATACCCCAGGGTAGTTTCAACATGGGTGTGAATGACCAGGAAGTTGCCTGGGCGCAATCTTCACAGACAAAAACGGTCACCGTTGATCCTTTCTGGATGGACGAAACAGAAATCACGAATAACGAATACCGGCAATTTGTTTTCTGGGTGCGTGACTCGATCATGCGCCGCATGCTGGGTGAGCAACTCGATGATTATGTCATCACAGAGGATGAATTCGGCAATCCGATCGAACCTCCCGCCATCAACTGGGAAACCAGGATCGATACACGTGATGAAGAGGTCAATACGATCCTTGCCGATATGTACCTGAATCAGCAGGAACGCTTTTACAAAAAGCAGGAAATCGATACCCGTAAACTGATGTACGAATATTTCTGGATCGACCTGAAACAGGCCGCCCGGAAAGCAAACCGTTACGATTACGATACCAAGAAGTACGACGGCTTCATCATCGACAACCAGGGAGAGAAAGTGGAAATAAAAGACCGTTCCTCCTTCGTGATCCGCGATGTTGTAAATGTTTATCCCGATACGCTGGTGTGGATCGCTGATTTCACCTATTCATTCAATGAACCGTATGCCAATATGTATTTCTGGCATCCTTCCTATGACAACTATCCGGTTGTGGGCGTTTCCTGGAAACAGGCCTCCGCATTCTGCATCTGGAGGTCCATGTTCCTGAATGCCGCTTTACGCGCAGGCGGAAGTCCCGGTGTTCACGATTACCGTTTGCCTTTTGAAGCTGAATGGGAATATGCAGCCCGCGGTGGTCTGGAGCATTCCATGTATCCCTGGGGCGGTTATTATACCCGTAACAAGGACGGTTGCTTCCTGGCCAACTTCAAGCCGCTCAGGGGTAATTATGCCGATGACGGCGGTGTGACAACGGTTCCGGTAGGCACCTACCAGCCCAACGAATACGGCTTGTACGATATGGCAGGTAACGTGGCAGAATGGACAAAAAGTGCTTACGACGAATCGGCCTATGCGTTCACGCATGACCTGAATCCCGATTATACCTACAACGCACGTCCCGATGATCCCCCGGTTATGAAAAGAAAGGTGATCAGGGGCGGTTCGTGGAAAGACATTGGCTATTACATGCAAAACGGTACCCGTACCTATGAATATCAGGATACTACCAAATCCTATATCGGTTTCCGTTGTGTAAGACCGGTAATGGGCGGAATTTAACAGAAACAAAATAACTAATCCAATTTAACGCTACAAGTATTATGGCAAGCTTAGCAGACATTGTCGAAAGTTCAGGCTGGAAAAAATTCATGGCCAAGCTTTATGGCTGGGGAGCCTCAATCGTAATCATCGGTGCATTGTTCAAAATACAGCACTGGAAATTTGCCGGGCTCTTCCTGACCATTGGTCTACTCACCGAAGCGATCATCTTCTTTTTCTCCGCCTTCGAGCCTTTACATGAGGAACTCGACTGGACGCTGGTTTATCCTGAATTGGCCGGCATGTCCGAACAGGAGGAGTTGGAAGAAATGAAAGAGGTCGGCACAGGTTTCGGCGGAAGACCGGTTGAACGGATCGAAAATCTCCTGGGCGAAGCCAGTATCAATGAAGATACACTTAAAAACATTGGTTCGGGACTGCAGAGGCTCCAGACCGCCGCTTCCGGTATCGCCGAGATATCAGGCGCCACAGTCGCCACCCAGGAATTCATGAAGAATATCAAGGCTGCCGCAGGATCTGCAGGCACCATGCATGAGGTATACAGTTCATCCGTGCAGGCCATCAAGGAATCCGCCGGATCCCTGGCCAATGCCTATCTTCAGTCAGCCGAACAGGTTGCCCGCTCAGGCGGTGAAGTGGCAGGATCTTACCAGAAGATTGCCGAAACCCTCAAGGGAGAACATGACGCGATATCGCAAAGCGGTCGCACCCACGAACAGCATCTCGAAGCGCTCAATAAAAACCTCTCTGCCCTGAATGCCGTGTATGAACTTCAGGCAAAAGAAGGCAGCGAGCATCTCAAAGGAACACAAAAGGTATATTCCGGGATCGAAGAAATGGTTGCCAAACTGAAGGATTCCATCGATGAAACCAGCCGCTACAAAGAAGAAGTGGTGAAACTTCGCGACAACCTTTCCTCGCTGAACAATATCTATGGCAATATGCTCTCAGCCATGAACGTGATTATTAATAAATAATTCTCTAGCGCTTCACGATTATGGCACACGGCAAAGAAACTCCAAGACAAAAAATGATCGGCATGATGTATTTGGTGCTGACAGCATTGCTGGCACTGAATGTATCAACCAGTGTGCTCGACGCATTCAAGATCATCGATGAGGGACTGGAGAAGACCGGGGTCACCATGGAAAGTAAGAACAAGGACATTTATACCGAGTTTGACCAGGCATACCAGTTAAATCAGAGTAAAACCGCTGTATGGCGCGACAGGGCGCTGCAGGTCCAGGAGAGAACCCAAAAATTGTACGATTATATCCAGGATCTCAAAATCAGGACGCTCAGTCAGGCCGAGCGCGGTAAATCCGAAGCCATCGAAGGCAAAACCATCGATCGCGATAAGATCGAAGCCACAACCGATTATGATACACCGCATAATGTGATGATCGGTAGCGATCTGAACGATAAGAGCGAAGCGCGTAAACTGAAAAATGAAATTGCCGCGCTCCGGGAATTCATGCTCACCGTGGTGAAGGAAAAAGAACTTCCGGATCAGCTCAGGAACTCCATTTCCAAGAGTCTCGATACGGAACCTCCTGTTCTGCCCAAAGGCAAGAAAAAAGATCCCGAACATTCCACCTGGGAATACCATAAATTCGGCCATTCTCCGCTGATGGGCTTTCTGGCCATCATGTCATCCCTGCAGATCGACCTGCGAAACGCCGAATCGGAAATGATCAATTACCTGTATGCCCAGATCAGCGCTGGCGAAGTCAAGTTTAACGAACTCGAAGCCGTGGTGATACCCAATTCAAATTATATTTTGAAAGGGAATCCCTATAAGGCCAGCATATTCCTGGCTGCCCGCGACACAACGCAGGCTCCCGATATTTATGTGGTGGAAGGTGTCAGCCAACCGTGGATTGAAACCACTGACCCCGTTACGGGACAAATAAAATACGACAGAAAGGAAGGCCTGAATTATACCAAATTGCCGGTTGAAAAAGGTACGGGAAAAGGTTTGTTCGAACGTTCAGGTGGTTCCCTGGGCTCACGCAGCTGGGGTGGTATCATCGAAATCAAGGGCCCAGGTGGGGAACCTATCATACGGCCGTTTGCGGCTGACTATACCGTGGCCGAAGGCGGCGTGGTGGTTTCTCCTACCAAAATGAACGTCTTCTACCTGGGTGTGGATAACCCGGTTGAAATATCGGTTTCCGGTGTTGCCGGCAACAAGATCAGGGCCACCGCATCCAACGGTCAGCTGGAGCAACGCGGTAGTTCATGGATCATGCGTGCCCGCAGAGAGGGCAACTGCATGGTGACCGTATCCGCTGACCTCGACGGCAAATGGACCACTGTAGGCAATAAGGAATTCCGCGTGAAAAAGGTTCCCGATCCCGAAGCCAAGGTGAACAACCAAAAAGGTGGCGGAATTGCCAAAAACATACTGATGGCACAGAGCGGTGTTATGGCCGCCATGCCTCCCGATTTTGATTTTGACCTGAAATTCACTGTTACGGAATTTACCGTGATGGCAGTCGTTCAGGGATTTGTACAGGAAAGAAGGGTAAGGGGAAACCAGTTCAACCAGGAGGTTAGAACTTTGATCAACACCCTCAGCAAGGGAAGTGCGGTTTATTTTCAGGATATCAAGGCCACGGGACCGGATGGCACAGTCAGAAACCTGTCCACAATTAACTTTAGATTGAATTAATTTTATTAATACATAGTCGAATGAAACGAGTTGCTTTATTACTGATGGGATTGGCGATTGTCATAGTTGCTCCGCAAAAACTCAAAGCCCAGGATATTCTCACCGAGGTGTATACCCGTGAGCATATTCCCAACAAAGCTCCTGTACCTTATGCCTATATACGTGAGGCCGATGTGATGTGGGCCAAGGATATCTACAGGGTTATCGACCTGAAACAGAAACAGAACCTGCCCCTGTTTTATCCCACCCAGCCGATCAATGACAGGTATAACCTGGTGCAGCTGATCCTTTGGGGAATCGATAACGAAGGTATCCGTGCCTTTTCTTCGGTGGATCCGCGGAATGAGTTCACCATCCCGCTCGACCGCAACCAGGTCGACGAATCTCTCGACGCAGGGGAAGAAGTCTTCAAGAGAGCCGATATCAATACCGGAATGGTTACAGATACAACCATACAGAAAGAAAGACAGACCGACCAGGTGAAACAGATCATGGTGAAGGAAAAATGGTTCTTTGATAAGAATCACTCCGTGATGAATGTCCGCATCGTTGGTCTTTGCCCGATCCGGATCTACAACAAGCTCGACGACCAGGGAATGCCCACCGATGCCATTCTGAAAGAAAAGACTTTCTGGGTATACTTCCCCGAGATCCGGCCGCTGCTGGCAAGACACGAGATATTCAACAACAACAACGATGCGCAGAGAATATCGTACGACGATTACTTTATGCAACGCAGGTTCAACAGCTACATCTTTGCCGAGTCAAACGTTTACGAAAACCGGGCCATCAGCTCTTACGCCCTGGGGATGGACGCCCTCCTCGAAGCCGAAAGGGTTAAGGAATACCTGTTCAACATGGAACATGATCTTTGGGAGTATTAGGATTTTTTCACAGCGGAGTTGCAAACTCCGCTGAACACAAGGATATATAAAAAAATCCCGGCCTTATAGTCGGGATTTTTTATTGATGAGAGGCTAAGCGTAGTTTTCTTAACTACGCTTTATTTTTATATATACTCCTCTCCCTTCTCAATCTTTACATCATTCACGAAATTCTTGATCTTCTGCTCATCCTGCTTCCGGCAAATGAGGAGAATATTATCCGATTCCACAACAATGTAATCATCCAGTCCCTGAATGACCGCCAGTTTGTTATCAGGCAGGTTGATCAGGCAGTTTTGTGAATTGTACAGGAAAACATTGGAACCGGTAACGGAATTTTCATCTTCATCCTTGCACAGCCTGTCATACAGGGAACCCCATGTGCCCAGGTCCGACCAGCCGAAGTCGGAACACAGCACATACACATTCTCGGCCTTTTCCATCACGCCGTAGTCGATCGAAATATTCTTGCAGTTCGGGTATACCTTGCTGATAAACTCAGCTTCCTGGCTGGTATTGTAAAAGTCTTTCCCTTCGGCGAAAAGCTGGTTGATGTCGGGAAGAAAGTCATTGAAAGCTTTCATGATCGTCGGGAGTGACCAGAAGAACATGCCGGAATTCCAGAAAAAATCACCACTCTGAATAAACACCCTGGCCATGTCCATATCGGGCTTTTCAGTGAAAGTCTTTACCCGCCTGAAGCTCTCATTCAACTCGATTTTTGTCTTGTCCCCGTTGATCTGGATATAGCCGTAACCGGTCTCCGGCCTGTTGGGCTGTATGCCCAGCGTCAGCAGGCAATCATTCCGGGTCACAAAATCAAGGCCTTTCCTTACCACATCCAGGAAATCCTGCTCCTTTAAGATCACATGATCCGATGGAGCCACCATGATAACTGCTTCCGGATCGCGCAGGTGGATTTTATGATTGGCATAGGCCAAACAGGGAGCAGTATTTCGCCGCATGGGTTCCAGCAGGATCTGGTCTGCATGGAGTTCCGGTAATTGCTTCGCTACCAGGCCCTCATAATCCTCGTTGGTAACAATGAGAATGTTTTCCACCGGAAAAACATGCTGCAACCGGTCAAATGTCTGCTGCAGCAATGTGCGCCCTGCACCCAGGATGTCGAGGAACTGCTTGGGTTTTATGGTTCTGCTTAACGGCCAGAAACGACTGCCAATACCTCCGGCCATGATGATACAATAATGGTTTTTGTTCATGTATTGCGCTTTTGTTGCGAAATTAACAAATTAACTGGTTACGGATTCATTTATTTTGATGGAGTAAGGCAAACAAGCGATCAATGAGATTTATATTTTGATTTTATATCATTATTTTTGTTGCCATGAATTTCTTTACTCTATTTGGACGTTATTTCATTCTGATGGGCCGCGTATTTTCGAGGCCGGAGAAAACCAAAATATACGTCAAACAGATTATCAGGGAGATCGAAGTTCTGGGTCTCAATTCCGTTGGCATTGTAATCATCATTTCGGTGTTCATCGGCGCTGTTATCACCCTGCAGACCCGTTACAATCTCGAAAGTTCATGGATCCCGCTTTACCTGATCGGCCTCACCGCCCGGGACACCCTGCTGCTCGAATTTTCATCCACCATGGTCGGCCTGATCCTGGCCGGCAAGGTAGGATCAAATATTGCCTCTGAAATTGGCACAATGCGGATCACCGAACAAATTGACGCCCTTGAAATGATGGGCATCAACTCCGCCAGTTATCTGATCCTTCCGAAGATCATTGCAGCCATGCTGTTCAACCCCTTCCTCACGCTCATCAGTATGTTTGTGGGACTGATCGGCGGATGGCTGGCCGTGGTCCTGACCGGCGCCCTGCCCTCGTCCGATTATATCTTTGGCATACAATACCTGTTTGTGCCTTTCTATGTTACCTATGCCCTTGTGAAAACCGTTGTTTATGCGTTCATTATCACCTCGGTACCTGCATTTTACGGATACAATGTACAGGGGGGCGCTCTCGAAGTGGGCCGTTCCAGTACACGGGGTGTTGTTTACAGCAGCATTCTCATTCTGCTGGCAGACCTGATTATAACCCAACTCATGCTGGCCTGATGATAAAAGTAGAAAACCTGGTGAAGATCTTTAACGGCGTCAAGGTGCTGGAAGACATTTCTGTTGATTTTGAAAAAGGGAAAACAAACCTTGTCATCGGCCGGAGTGGTTCCGGTAAGACAGTGTTCATGAAATGCATCGTAGGTTTGCTGGAAGCCGACGAGGGCGCAGTTTTTTATGACAATCGCGATTTTGTATCCATGAATTTCATGGAGCGTAAGCAAATACGCCGTGAGATCGGTATGCTTTTCCAGGGCAGCGCTCTTTTCGACTCGCTTACCGTGGAAGAGAATGTCATGTTCCCGCTCAACATGTTCTCCAATATGACGCCCGGGGAAAAACTGGAGCGCACGAATTCATGCCTGCGACGTGTGGACCTCGCGGATATCAATAAGCTCTATCCCGGGGAACTCAGTGGCGGCATGAAAAAAAGAGTGGCGATTGCCCGGGCCATTGTTGAAAATCCGAGGTACCTGTTCTGTGATGAGCCCAATTCAGGTCTCGACCCAAAAACAGCCCTGGTCATTGATGACCTGATCAGCGAAATTACCCATGAATTCGATATTACCACGGTGATCAACACACATGATATGAATTCCGTGATGGAAATCGGAGAAAAAGTCGTTTTTATTCACGACGGCCGGAAAGGCTGGGAAGGTACCCGAGAAGAAATACTGGATACCGCCGATGAGAACCTGAATGATTTTGTATTTGCTTCCAACTTCGCCAAGAAAATCAAAGCGCTGACGACTTAATCTTTCACGTCAACATAATCCACATAATCCCCCTTGTCATTTTTGCCTTTGGAGTCACCCTGCCTGGGATTGTAGTCAATAGATACTTCTCCCTCCCGTTTCCTGGCCTGCTCCTTTTGCCTTTGCTGCTGCTTCTTCTGGTTCCCTGCCATCTCATTCATTTTGTCATCCACATAGTTTCTGAAGAGCATCGGCAGAAAAAACCGGGTGACCAGCCTGATGACATAGAAAATGATGAAAAGGATCAGTAGGGTTCTTAATAATCCCATGTTGATTTTTTTGCAAAGTTATAAAAAATCCAGAAATGAGTAATGAGTAATGAGTAATGAGCGGGATTTGGGTTTTGGGACTGGAGCATGCACAAATCCCATGCTCACTCATTACTCATCACTCATTACTCGTCACTCATTACTCATCACTTTTTTTCTTACATTTGCCTACCTTAATAGTCTTAACCAAATCTCATCCTCTGCAATGAAGGGCGACAAGATCATACTGGGAATATCCCAGGGCGATATTAACAGCATCAGCTACGAAGTCATCATGAAATCACTGTTGGATAACCGTATCCTGGAGTTGTGCACTCCCGTGGTTTACGGTTCTCCCAAAGTGGCTGCCTACCATCGTAAAGCGCTTAATCTCGAAAATTTCAGCTTCAACACGGTCCGCACGGTCGACGAGGCTGTTATCCGCCGCGCCAATATCATCAACTGCATCGATGATTCTGCCCGGGTGGAACTGGGCAAATCAACACCCGATGCTGGTGAGGCTTCCCTGAAAGCGCTCGAGGCGGCTGTCAAGGACCTCGGAGAAGGTAAGCTGGATGCCCTCGTCACCGGCCCCATCAACAAATCAAATGTAAAATCGGAACAATTCAATTTCAACGGCCACACCGAGTTTTTTGAGACCCACTTCAAATCAAACGGTGTGCTCATGCTGATGGTCAATGAGTTTTTACGCATCGGGGTGGTCACCTCCCACATCCCCCTGGCCAAAGTCAATGAATATATCGTGCGCGATACCATCCTGAATAAGCTGCGGATACTGAGCCATTCACTCCTCAGTGATTTTACGATCCGCTCTCCCAGGATCGCCGTGCTGGGCCTGAATCCTCACGCAGGAGACAATGGCCTGCTGGGTGATGAGGAAATCAAAGAGATCATTCCTGCCATTATGCAGGCGCAGGAAGAAGGCATACTGGCCTTCGGGCCGTTTCCTGCTGACGGCTTTTTCGGGGCCGGCAGCTTCACCCAATTCGATGCCGTACTCGCCATGTACCACGATCAGGGCCTTGTACCCTTTAAAGCACTCAGCGTCGAAGGCGGAGTTAATTTTACCGCCGGACTTCCCGTGGTGCGCACCTCTCCTTCCCACGGGACCGCTTATGAGCTGGCCGGTAAGAACGAGGCTTCCGCTGATTCATTCCGGAAAGCCATTTACCTGGCCTGCGACATCTTCCGAAGCAGAAAACTATTCAAAGAAATGTCGGCAAATCCTCTGAAACAGGTTGACATCTCAGAATCCTGATGCCTAATTGCTGCAATCATGTACGAATACATCGAAGGTTCACTCATTGAAAAGAATCCCACCTGCTGCACCATCGAAACGGGAGGCATTGGGTATTTTATTCAGATAACACTCACCACTTTCAGCGGGATGGGAACAGGACCCCGTGTCAAACTTTATCTCCACCAGGTTGTCCGGGAAGATGCCCATTTGCTCTTCGGCTTTCACACCAAACAGGAGCGGGAAATGTTCAGGCAGCTGCTCACGGTTTCCGGCATTGGTGCCAACACCGCCCGGATGATGCTATCATCCCTCACCTCCGAAGATGTCCGCCAGGCCATTCTCAGCGCCAATGTATCCCTGCTTCAGAGCATTAAAGGGATCGGCGCCAAAACCGCCCAGCGCGTCATCCTCGATCTGCGCGATAAAGTGACCAAAGATAAAACAGGTGAATTATTTCCGGTGAAGGACAATAGATTGAAAGATGAAGCGTTATCAGCTTTGGTAATCCTGGGTTTTAACAAGGGTGAAGCCGATAAGGTGATCAATAAGATTCTTCTTGCTGAAAAAAGCCTGGCTCTTGAAGACCTGATTAAAAAAGCCCTGAAAG
The DNA here is from genome assembly GCA_016930375.1 of Bacteroidales bacterium. Lineage (GTDB taxonomy): Bacteria > Bacteroidota > Bacteroidia > Bacteroidales > UBA10428 > UBA5072. The sequence continues at coordinate 10,613 of JAFGGU010000026.1, forward strand.
AGTTATAATTGCTTAAAATACCCTGAATTTGATCTATCGGCAGGTAAAACATATCATTGCTAGTAAACCGCTTAAAAGTCCGTACTCCCGCATTCTTCCGGCCATCTGCCTGATCCTCCTTTCGGGATCACTTTTTTCGCAGACCGGGGCTACCGTACAAACCGACACGGCCAAACTCCGTTATCCTTTCAGGGATGAGATCCGTTATCCTTTCTCCAATTCAGGTTTCACCTCGCCCCTCTACCTGAAAAATCCGTCCAACATCGAACAGAATATCCGGTTTGATCCGGCAACGGGACAGTATGTTTTTTCCGAAAAGATCGGGCGCCTCAATTACAGGCCTCCTTCTTCCATGTCGCTCCAGGAATACATGGTGTATGACCGGCAGAATTCGGTCAGGAATTACTGGCTGCAGAAATCACGCGAAACCCTTGCCCCACAGCAATCACCTCTGCTCGGAAATATAAAAATGGGAGAAACCTTCGACAAGGTCTTCGGCACCGATGCCATCAGTATTGTACCACAGGGATCCGCCGAACTTATTTTCGGCTATAACATGTCGCGCATCGACAATCCCGCACTTTCAGAGAAAAACCGGAGAAACGGCTCCTTTCTCTTTAAAGAAAAAATTCAGATGAACGTTACAGGCAGCATCGGTGATAAAATGCAGCTTGGCATCAATTATAACACCGAAGCCTCATTCGACTTCGAAAACAAGACCAAGCTGGAATATACGGGCAAGGAGGATGAGATCATCAAGAAGATAGAAGCCGGGAATGTCTCTTTCAGCCTTCCGGGAACCCTGATCACCGGAAGCCAGAGCTTGTTCGGACTGAAGACCGACCTGCAGTTCGGAAAGCTTTTTGTAAGCTCCGTCTTCAGCCACCAGCGTGGACAATCGCAGGTCATCGAAGTGAAAGGGGGCGCGCAGGTGAGCGAATTCGAAGTGGATGTGGCCGATTACGATGCCAATCGTCACTTTTTCCTGTCGCAATACTTCAGGGACAATTACAATGCCTGGCTTTCCACACTTCCCTATGTGAACTCAGGGGTCAGGATCGAACAGATCGAAGTGTGGGTGACCAACAAATCAAGTTCTACAACCGATACCAGGAATATTCTGGCCCTGCTCGACCTGGGTGAGACCTTCGGCCCCGATGGTGAACCCAACTTTTTCGGACAACAGGCATTTATTCAGCCGGGCGCTGCCTGGAATTCCCCGGTGAACAATGAACAAAACAACCTGTACAACGCCATCACCACGCAGTATGCCGGTATCAGGACATTCAGCGATATCGCCGCCCTGCTGTCCCCGCTCGAAACCGCATTCAACTTTTACGGGGGCACTGATTTCGAAAAAATTGAAAACGCGCGAAAACTCTCTGAAAGCGAATACAAACTCAACGCCGAACTGGGCTATATCTCGCTGAATTCATCATTGCGGTCCGACGAGGTGCTTGCCGTAGCCTACGTTTATACCTGGCAGGGAAAGACCTACCGGGTAGGTGAACTGTCCACCGATGGCATCAGCGCGCCTAAAACCCTGGTTGTTAAATTACTGAAAGGGACCAGCCTGACACCCAAATCCGGTACCTGGGACCTGATGATGAAAAACGTTTATGCCCTGGGGGCTTACCAGGTGTCCGGCACCGACTTCATCCTCGATATCCTGTATCGCAAGGACGAAACTGGTGTGCCGGTGAATTATATCGTAGAACCCCAGGCTGACTCCGCTTTCAACAGGAAGATCCTGCTTCGCGTGCTGAAAATGGACAACCTCGACTCCCGGAATGAACCCAACGCCGACGGCAGATTCGACTTCATTGAAGGAACCACCATTACTTCCCGCGACGGGCGGATCTTTTTTACCCAAACGGAGCCCTTCGGCTCCGACCTGCGGAAAGCCATTACAGGCGGTAACTCAGGCAAGGATCCCATTGCCAACAAATATGTCTTCGAAGAGCTGTATGATTCCACGCAGACGAAGGCCAAACAAATTTCCAAGAAGAACAAGTTTTTTCTGTCCGGCACCTACCAGTCCTCTTCCGGCTCTGAAATCCAGCTCAATGCCATGAACATTCCCCAGGGATCTGTCAAGGTATCTTCAGGAGGTATTGCCCTGGTGGAGGGAAGCGATTATTCGGTGGATTACACCCTGGGCAGGGTGAAGATCATGAATGAAGGGCTCATCCAGTCCGGTGCGCCCCTTTCCATTTCACTCGAAAACAATGCCCTGTTCAACCTGCAGACGAAAACCCTTATCGGAACACACCTGGATTACAGGATTTCTGAAAATTTCAACATCGGCGCCACCGTGATGAACCTCACCGAACGGCCGCTCACCCAGAAAGTGAACATGGGTGATGAGCCCATATCCAACACGATCTGGGGCCTCAATACCAGTTACCGCACCGATTCGCGTCTGCTGACCAAGCTGGTGGATAAGCTGCCGCTGATAGAGACCAAGGAAACCTCCTCCATTTCCGTGGACGCTGAATTTGCCCACCTGGTCCCCGGGCAGGCTAAAATTATCGGAGAGGGAGGGGTGGCTTATATCGACGATTTTGAAGGCACCGAAACCACCGTGGAGCTCAAAACCATGCAGTCGTGGTTCCTTTCCAGCGCTCCGCGAAGGTTCAGCAACTCGGGAACCCTGAATGACCTGAGGTACGGGTTTAACCGTTCCAAGCTGGCCTGGTATTCGATTGATCCGCTGTTCACCAGGAATGAAAGCCGCACCCCCGATAATATTACCGAAGAGGAACAGAATGATCCCTTCGTCAGGGAAGTGCTGGAAACGGAGATCTTCAAGAACCGCGAAAGCGGCACCGGTTTTCAGAATACCCTGCTGGTCATGAACCTGGCCTATTACCCCCGGGAAAGGGGACCCTATAATTTCGATCCCACGATCACGCCCCAGGGTTTCCTGCCGAATCCCCAGAACCGGTGGGGCGGCATCATGCGGGAACTCCAGACCAGCGATTTTGAAACCTCCAATATTGAATACATCGAATTCTGGCTCATGGATCCATTTGTGAAGGATTCGCTGCACGCGGGAGGTGATTTGTATTTCAACCTGGGGGAAGTGTCCGAGGATGTGCTGAAAGATTCCAGGAAATTCTTCGAAAACGGACTGCCCACGACCGATTCGATCACCAAGGTCGATACCAATACAGTATGGGGCAGGGTACCTACTATTCAGAGTATCGTTAATTCTTTCGATTCCGATCCTGATAACCGGGCACGGCAGGACGTTGGCCTCGACGGACTGAGTGATGATGACGAACGCCTGAAATACAATGCGTGGCTGAACAACCTGACTCCCGGTACACCGTTTTATGAAAGGGCCTACAATGACCCTTCCAATGACAACTTCCGCTACTTCCTGAGCTCCGATTACAGCGATACGGCCGGCGTGATATCCAGGTATAAGGATTACAACAACACCCAGGGCAACTCCCCCACCACGGAGCAAAGCGGGGGTAATTTCGCAGCTGCCACCACGCTGCCGAATACCGAAGATATCAATGACGATAACACCCTCAATGAAACGGATGCCTATTACGAATACCACATCAGGCTTAACCCGGAGGAAATGAATTTTGATAACAGTTACATCACCGACATCGTCAAAGGCAAAGAGGTTAACTGGTACCAGTTCCGCATCCCGATTGATGATTATGAAAGCAAATACGGCAATATCGAGGATTTCAAATCCATCCGGTTCATGCGTATGTATCTGACCGGTTTTGCCGATCCGATCATCCTGCGCTTTGCAGAGCTGCACCTCGTGCGTTCGGAATGGAGAAAATATGAGGGCAACGTGGCCGAAGGCGGACCTTCGGTTACCGATCAGTATGAACCCGGGAGTTTTGAGATTACCTCGGTGAACATCGAGGAAAACTCGGCCAAATCACCGGTCAATTATATCCTGCCTCCGGGCATCGATCGCGTGGTGGATCCCAGTCAGCCCCAGGTGGCGCAGCTGAATGAGCAGTCCATTGTTTTCAAGGTGCGGGATCTGCCCGACGGGGATGCCCGTGTTGCCTACAAGAACATGAGCATGGACCTCCGCCAGTATAAAAAACTGAAAATGTTCGTCCATGCCGAAGCCCTGATCGATCAGCAGCTGAACGACTACGATATGACGGCTTTTATCCGTCTCGGATCTGACCAGACCGACAACTATTACGAATACGAAGTGCCCCTTGAACTCACCCCGCACAATTCCAATTATGGCGATGGGGACAGGCGGATTGTCTGGCCCGACAGCAACCTGATCGAAATCATCCTCGATGATTTTGTCGGCCTGAAAGTGGAACGTGATGATGCCATCGGTGAGCGGCCCGACCTGTTTGACAAGTTCAGGGTGTACAGAAAGCGCTCAGGTAAAAATCTCATGAAAATAAAAGGAACTCCGAACTTCAGCAATATCAGGACCATACTGATCGGAGTCCGCAATGCAGGTGATGATGACAATGTTTATCCGAACGACGGATTGTCCAAATCCGCCGAGATCTGGTTCAATGAGTTGCGGCTCACCGATTTTAACAACAAGGGTGGCTGGGCGGCCAACGCCCGTGCGCAGGTGCGGCTGGCTGACCTGGGTATCCTGTCGGTAGCCGGAAGCACCTCCAAACCGGGATTCGGAAGCATTGAACAAAAAGTGGACGACAGGAACAAAGAGGAAACCAACCAGATTGATGTTTCCTCCAATATTGAGCTGGGAAAACTCCTTCCTGAAAAATCCAAGGTATCCGTGCCCCTTTATGTCGGTGTTTCCAAAATTACGGTTACCCCCGAATATTCTCCGAAGGAACCCGACCGGCTGCTCCGGGATGTTATCAACGAAGCCGCCACCCGGGAGGAACGACGTGAGATCAAAGAAGTTTCTCAGGATGTCATCCAACGGAACAGCGTAAACCTTACCAATGTAAGGGTGAACCGTGAATTCGAAAAATTCCGCCTGCTCTCGCCTTCCAACTTTTCAGTTACTGCCGGTTATTCCGAAACCCAGGCGCACAGCTATGAGGTGGAACGAAACAACACCATACAATACGGACTTGCCTTCAATTATATTTACAATGCCCGGCCCAAAATATTCACGCCCTTCAAAAGCAGCAAGGGTCTTAAATCGCCCTACCTGCGTTTCATCAAAGATTTCAACATTTCACCGCTCCCAAGTCGCCTGGCATTCCGCACTGATTTCGACCGCAGGTATAATGAAATCAAAATGCGCAATATCTACGATGACCGTGAAATTCTTCTCGATTCCACGGTGAGCAAGGATTTTGTTTGGAATCGGGGTTATGAACTCAACTGGGACCTTACCCGGTCGCTGAAATTCGACCTGACGATCGACAATCAATCCCGTATTGACGAGACTCCCGGCGCCTATGACCTCTTCCGCAAAGGGAACAACAAGGAATGGTCACGGTCGGTTTGGAACAGCATCCTCAACGGAGGCCGTTCGATCAATTACCGGCATAGTTTCAACACTACCTATAGTCTCCCGCTCAGCAAATTCCCGGTCCTCAGCTGGACTTCGCTTTCACTCCGGTACAACTCAACCTATGAGTGGAATGAGGGACCTGTTTACCAGGGCTCCCGGTCACTGGGCAATACGATCACAAACTCCAACACCATCCAGGCAAATTCCACCTTCAACCTCACCGGGCTCTACGGTAAGTCGAAATACCTCAAAAAGATCGAGTCCAAATATTCCGGGACAAAAAAACCCGATGCCGAAGCACGCATGAAGTCCGTTTCCTACAGTCGCGAGAACTTCTTCCTGCGCACCAAAACCCCGAGAAACATTTCCCATAAGCTGAAAACCGAAAAGATCACGGTGAAGGTCACCGATAAAGAGGGACAGGAAATCAAGGTGGACTATGCCGTCCTCGATGAAAACCGGATCAGCATTGTGGCCGATACCAACTATTCCGGACTCCTGGTGGAAGTTGAGGGCCAGGTGGCCGCCGGTGAAAATCCAGTGGTGTTCCTCGCCGAAAACTCCCTGCGGTTCCTCACCGGACTGAAAAATATTACCGTTTCCTATTCCCTGTCGGGTGGCACCACGGTCATGGGTTTCCTGCCCACACCCAATGTGGCGGGATTCAACACGGGCGACACTTATAAGGGCGCTCCGGGTCTGCCATTCCTGCTGGGAGTTCAGGACAGACAATTTATAAAAGATGCCGCATCCAACGGATGGCTTACCAGGAACGAAGCTTTCACCAATCCGTATACGATGTCGAAAACCGAGAACCTCAACATCAAAGGAACTTTTGAACCCTTTAAGGGATTCCGGATAGAACTCACGGGTACCCGGACCTATACCGACTTTACAAGCGAATACTTCCATTACTATGATTCTGTTGAAACCGACAACGGTTTTTATTTCAACAACCGGATGATCAACGGCGGCTTTTCCATCACTGTCGTCACCATCGGATCAGCTTTTGAAAAGCTCAAAAGCGATAACGGTTTCCGGTCAGCCTCTTTTGAACGCTTTAAAAGGTACCGGCAGACCATATCCCAACGGCTGTATGCCAACCGGCTGAGCAACAACGGCTACAACTACCAGGGAACCATACAGCGCCCCATTGAACCGGGCTATACCGATGGTTACGGATCCACTTCGCCTGAGGTTATTATCCCCGCATTCCTGTCGGCTTACACGGGAAAAGATCCCCGCCGGACAGTACTGGAACCCTTTCCCGGATTCCTCAGCATACTTCCCAACTGGCGGCTGACCTTCGACGGGCTTTCCAAACTCGACTGGGTAAAGCAATACCTCAAATCCGTCAACATCATCCATTCCTACCGGTCGGTTTACAGCGTTAATTCATTCACCACCAACTTCCTGTATGAGGAGGATGGGCGAGACGGTTTAGGCTATATCCGCGATTACCAGGATAACTTTATCCCCGAGCTTCAGCTCAGCACAGTGTCCATAAGGGAAGATATGAATCCCCTGATCGGTTTTGACGCCAACTGGGTGAACAGCCTCATTACCCGCGCTGAATTCCGGAAATCACGCATTCTGGTGCTGAGCATGGCCAATAATCAGCTCACGGAGAGCCTCAACAACGAGCTGATCATCGGCGCAGGTTACAGGTTTAAGGAAGTTCCCATCAAATTGGGCGAAAAGGCTTATAAAAGCGACCTGAATTTGAAGTTCGACCTTTCCGTGCGGGATAATAAAACCATTATCCGGTATCTTGCCCAGACGGAAGACGATGAAAGTGATCAGATCACCACGGGCGACAGGATATTCAAAGTTATGTTCACTGCTGATTACCTGCTGTCCCCCCGGTTCAACCTGCAGTTCTTCTTTGACCGTACCCTGAACAAGCCCCATACTTCGCGTTCGTTCCTCCGGGTGGATTCAAACATAGGATTCAGCCTGCGTTTCACCCTTTCACAGTAATTTCACACGAAAAGAAATATTTCCTCTCAGGAAATATCATTACTTTTAACCTGAATTTAACTCATTCACTATTCACTATTAACAGTTAACCCATGAACATTCCTTCCGATTTACACTACACAAACGATCATGAATGGATCAAGATCAACGGCAATACAGCCCTTGTCGGCATCACCGATTTCGCCCAGGGAGAACTCGGGGATATCGTATTTGTTGAAATTGAAACCTTGGGCAGCCACCTTGGGAAAGGAAGCACATTTGGCACCATTGAGGCAGTCAAAACAGTCTCTGATCTGTTTATTCCCTTATCCGGCAAAGTTTTGGAGATCAACAGCAAAATCAATGAGTCACCTGAAGTGATCAACAAGGACCCCTATGGAGCAGGCTGGCTCATCAAAATGGAAGTGGATGATCCCTCTGAGGTGAGTGGCCTGATGGATGCCAAGGCCTACGCAGCCATGATCAATGCCTGATTTTTATTGTAACGAACTTATTTTATTCGTATGAAACCAATCATACCCGCGGTTGATCGTGAACTCCTTGAAGCGGAACTGACCGAAGAGAAATTGTTGCGAAAGACCAACAACGGTAATAACCTGCTGTATGTGATAACCCATCATGACTCCCCGAACATCATGACCGAGATCGGCAGGCTCAGGGAGATCTCCTTCAGGGTGGCCGGCGGAGGAACGGGCAAGGAAGTGGATATCGATACCTATGACACCATGCCCAACCCTTACAAGCAATTGATCGTATGGGACCCGGCTGAAAAGGAGATCCTTGGCGGTTACCGGTATATCCCCTGCGCTGAATTGGGGGAGGATAATGACGGCAATTGCAATCTTGCAACGGCACGGCTGTTCAGGTTCTCCAAGAAATTCAGGGAAGAATACATGCCGCATATGATTGAGCTGGGACGATCATTTGTACAGCCCTCCTACCAGGTCACCAACCGGAAAGGCAAGGGACTTTATGCCATGGACAACCTGTGGGATGGCCTGGGAGCTATTTGGATGAAGTATCCCGACGTAAAGTACTTCTTCGGAAAAGTCACCATGTATACGACTTTCAATACCGCAGCCCGCGACCTGATTCTCTATTTCATGAATAAATATTTCCCCGACCGGGATAATTTGGTGAAACCTTTTGAGCCGCTGAAATTTGCCACGGATATCAAACTGATCGAATCCATCCTTTGCGGAAACAATTACCAGGAAGATTACAGGCTGCTATCGCAAAATGTCAGGGCCAGGGGTGAAACCATACCTCCCCTGATCAATGCTTACATGAACCTTTCCCCAACGATGAAAGTCTTTGGCACGGCCATGAATTATTCGTTCGGCGATGTTGAGGAAACTGCCATTATGGTGACATTGAATGACATGTATGTCGAAAAGATCGAAAGGCACATTAAAACTTATAACCGGGATTCCGGTAATTAATTAGCCGGACTATTCATGGTGCATCAAGAATATAGCTGGGAATCCCATGATCTGTTGCCGTTGTTCGGCCAAAGCTGGACGCCTGACGGAAAACCGCGTGCAGTCATTAACCTGGTACATGGCTTTAAGGATCACAGCGGCAGGTATGAGAAATGGGCTACCCGCTTTACCGAAAACGGTTATGGCGTGATTGCCGTTGATCTCAGGGGACATGGACGTTCCGGAGGCCGCAGAGGATACGCCCCGGGCTTTAAAAGTTACCTGAAGGATGTTGAGGTTTTGCGCCGGCAGGCCATGGACCTGTTTGAGGGTGTTCCGCATGTCCTTTACGGACACAGCCTCGGAGGCAACATTGTTGCCAACTACCTGATCAACGGAGTTCTGCTGCCGGAGGCTGCTGTGATTACATCACCCTGGTTTTCCCTTGCTTCCGGATTACCCCTGTTTAAAAAGATCATGGCGCAAACCATGAGGTATGTCCTGCCGGGACTCCTGGTCCGCTCCGAGTTGGAAGCGGAAGGGTTGTCCCGCAAAAAGGAAGTGGTGGACGCTTATCTCAGGGATCCGCTCGTGCACAATTCTATCCTGCCCCGCCTTTATTTCGAGATCGAAGACTCCGGCCTCAAAGCATCCAGGAGCATTTACAAAATCAATGTTCCCCTTCTGGTGATGCACGGCACCGATGACCGCATCACGTCCGTCAGGCTTACCCGCAATTTCGTTATGAATGCCGGTAACCGCACCACCTATAAAGAATGGCCCGGCGCTTACCATGAATTGCACAATGACATCCCGGAGCAGGAAGTCTTTGATTTTGTGTTGCATTGGCTGAACAAACGGTTTTCAGAAAAATCCTGACGGATCATGGACAAATTCCGCACACGGGTTGACATTGCTGAAGCTGCGGGGAAGATGAACTACCAGGCAAAAAGCCTGTGGATGGGTTCCTGCTTTTCCGACACCATCGGAAAAATCATGGCCGGCTATAAGTTCCCGGTTCTGTTAAATCCATTCGGTACCCTGTTCAATCCGTTTTCCGTGATGGACAACCTGCGGCGCCTGATGTCGCGACAAGCCTTTACCGGCGCTGATCTGCATTACAACGACGGCCTTTGGTTCAGCTTCAGCCATTATACCGGTTTTGCCCACCCCAACGCCGATGCATGCCTTTCCATCCTGAATGATTCGCTAAAAACAGCCTCGGACTGGCTGAAACAATCTGACTTCCTGCTGCTCACTTTTGGCACTGCCCGGATCTACCAGCTGAAAGAATCAGGTCAGGTTGTGGCCAACTGCCACAAGTTGCCTTCGGTTTCCTTTACATCAAGGCTTGCAGAACCCGCCGAAATCATCCAATCTTGCGATGTCGCCATGCACGAGCTCCGGCAAATGAATCCCGCCATGCAGGTGATCTTCACGCTGAGCCCTGTAAGACATTGGTCCGACGGAGCGGAAAGCAACCAGCTGAGCAAATCCATCCTCCATTACAGCATGCATGAGATCCTGAAAAAGTATGACCAGGCCCGTTACTTCCCGGCCTATGAAATATTCATGGATGAATTGCGTGATTACAGGTTCTATGCCGCAGATATGCTGCATCCGTCGGAACAGGCCAGCCGGTATATCTGGGAACGGTTTACAGAAACATGGATTGACAATGCGTCCCAAAAAATCATGGCCGATGTGGCAACCGTTATGAAGGCTGCCGGTCACCGGCCACTGCACGCTGAATCAACTAACCATAAACAATTCAAGCACAATACCCTTCAACAGATCGAACGCCTTACCTCCATGTACCCTTTCCTTGATTTCAGTAACGAAATTGCCTTACTGCAACTGTAATTAAAATTCATGTATTAAATTCTGTATCGGAATGACACTCAGCTCCCGTATGTTTTCCGGATCCGCATAATCATACTGGTACAATCCGTCGGTGCCGATCATGATCAGCACGTCCCCCGCCGGTATCACATCCCAGGCGTTGATATCGCCATACTGCGCAATTTTCTTCTGGTCGATCAGCAAAGGATTGGTTGCATCGTATACTTTAAGTCCGGCATCCCCGTCACATACAAAAAGAATATTGTCATCGATCCCCAGTCCGTAAGGTTCTTCCATAGGATATTCTTTCAGCAGCTTCGGAGTGGTGATATCTGAAATGTCAATTACATCGAGCTGGCTGAGATTATCACCGCACAGGTTGCCTGCACGCAGGGTAACATAGGCAAGATTCCCTTCAACTACCACAGGATCGCAGCTGCTGGCATGCCAGAAGATAGAAATATACTCGGGATTGGAGGGATCGGAAAGACTGTAAATGTACATGCCGGTGGTGCTCCCCAGGAACAGTTTCTGTTCATAGGGGAAGAGGGTCTCAATGTTCCAGCCGACATACAATTCCTTTTCCGGCAACGGATTATCTGACTCGGAAATATTGAAAAGTCGCAGCATATAGCTGTCCACAGTATACAGGTAATTGTCATATACCGTAAATCGGGCCAGTGAACCGCCTGTTCCCGTATTCGTTTTCCCGGTGCTGCCTGTTGAGGCGCTGTAGCTGTTTAGAAATACCATGTCCTCCCTCCATACCGGGTACACCCGGTAGTTGGTATTGACTTCTTCAGCGGTCATCACGCGTTCCGTGGTCTTCCATCCGGTGACTACCCCCAGGCGCTCATCCACAAATTCCGCCACGCCGTCTTCACAAACAGGGATCATATAGGGAAATGCATCGGCTATGCGTTTTACTTCCTGAATGTTGTTCATATCGCTGATATCAATAGCCACCAGGTCAATGTAGCTGTCAGCGTAAAGAATATCATCCTTCACTGCCAGGTCAACATTCCCGGGGATTTCGATAAACCTGACAATTTCAGGGGCTTCGGGATTGCTGTTGTTGATCACATGGATCCCTTTCTGGTATTCATTCACAAAAATGTAGTTGTCTTTAAAATAGATCTTGCCGGGATGCACGATTTCCTGTCCTTCCGCAACTTTCAGGGAACTGCGGAGATCCTCATAGGCGAGGTATACAGGTTCATTCACCAGAAAAGTCTCCTCAATTTTATCCTTGCAGGAGATCATGGTGGCCGGAATAATCAGCAGGATGAGTAATCTCAGGTAGGTTTTCATGTGGTAAAATTTTGGTTTCTTACAGGATGGATAAAAAGGCCGAAAGGTTGCGCATTCAAAATTTTTACGCAACTTTCAATCCCGAAATAACATCCTGCAATGGCAACCCATCCAAAAGTCATCCCCATGAAAAGACTGCTTGTTTTCATCCCGGCCCTGCTGCTGATGCTGACATCCTCTGCCCAGAATGCCGGATACATGAACTTCACCACCTTCGGTATACTGGCGGGTACTTCCTCCGATAAAAATCCGGCCCCGCTGAGTGTCACCATGGAACACAATTACCGTTTCAATAACACGCTGGCACCCGGAATCATGATGGGCATCGAGCAATTGAATGAAAATCTCATGCCCGTGGCCCTGAATCTGAAATTGTTCGTACCCGCCCGCCGGTGTTCTTTCTTTTTTGCCGGCCTGGGAGGGTACTCGGTTTCGCTCGAGAAACCCGGCACCGAAGGCATTCGGAAAGCAAGGGGTGGTGTGCTTGCCGGATTGGAAACCGGATTGCTGGTACCGGTGAACGGCTGTTCCTCGGTTGTGATAGCCATCGGGTACCGCTATAACGAACTGAACTACGATCTGGAAGACTGGTGGGTGGGTAATTATGAAAGAAAAATGACCCTCAACCGGTTTTCATGCAGAATCGGGATCTCGATACATTGAAAATCCAAAAGTTTTCTTAATATTGGAATTATCTCCTGATGATATCCTGTCCTTATCCGGTTAACCTGATGGAGTTTGTACCTGAATCTATGACAAGAATTCCGCTGACCATACTGCTTCTCGAGGATGAGGCTATAGATGCCGGGCTGATCCGTGAACAACTGCTTGCCATGGCCGAGTACGATTGTGAAATCATATGGACAAAAGATAAACCTGCTTTTCTGGCCGCTCTTGAATCAAAAATCCCGGATCTGATCCTGAGTGATTACAACCTCGCTAATTTCTCCGGCCTGGATGCGTTGAATTGTGTCAGCGAAAAAAAGATGCTGGTTCCGTTCATATTTGTCACCGGTGCCATTGATGAGGAAACAGCGGCTGAAACCATTAAAGCCGGCGCCTGGGATTATGTGGTCAAAGACCGGTTGCTGCGACTCCCCCTGGCCATCAGGGGAGCCCTTCAATTGCGCGAGGAGAAAAGCAATGCCTTAAAGGCTGCCCTCGAAAGCCGTAAACTGTTAAAGGCTATGGAGCATAGCCCTGTACACATCATCATGATGAACGTAAATCATGAAATTGAATATGTCAATAAACGTTATACGGAAACCACGGGCTATGCCCTCGAGGACCTGAAAGAAAAGGATTCCTGGCGTTTTGTGCTGCATAACCTTCCGGAAAAATATTTCAGCGATCTTCAGCGGAAAAACATCCATCCTTACAATTGGCATGGTGAAATCAAAAGCAAGAAAAAAGACGGAACCGATTACTGGGAATCCGTTTCCATTTCCCCGCTGATGAACGAAGAAAACCAGGTCACCCATTACATCATTGTAAAGGAAGATATTACACCCCGGAAACGGATCATACAGGAACTGATCAACGCCCGCAACAAGGCTGAACGTTCCGATAAGCTGAAAGATGCCTTTCTCCAGAACCTGTCGCACGAAATTCGCACTCCGCTGAATGCCATTGTCGGTTTTTCTTCCCTCCTCGAAGAATCCAGCGGCCTTCCCGATGAGCTGAAGGAATACACATCCATCATTTTAAGCAGCAGCAACCAGTTGCTGTCCATTGTAAATGATATCCTCACCATTTCGAGAATACAGACCGGGCAGGAAATCATTACCACCAGTGAAGTGTATGTCAACAGCATTCTCGATGACATGTACCTGATTTTCAAATCACAGGCCTCGCAGAACAAAATTGAATATGCCGTGGTTAAGGGAAACCTCGACCGTGATTTCCATATCCTCATCGATGAAACCAAGCTTGTTCAGATCCTCACCAACCTGCTGAACAACGCATTCAAATACACCCACGAAGGCTCCGTTACTTGCGGTTACACATTTAAAAAAGACAGGATTGAGTTTTTCGTAAAGGACACAGGCATCGGCATTTCTCCCGAGAATCAGAAGATCATATTCGACCGTTTCCGGCAGGCAGATACAAGTTTTAACCGGAATTACGGAGGCACCGGGCTGGGCCTGTCCATTTCCAAATCGTTTGCTGAAATGCTGGGGGGTCAGTTGTGGGTTGAATCCAAACAGGGAGAAGGATCCACGTTTTTCCTGTCGCTTCCCTGCCGCACAGAAAAAGGTATGGAAGCGCACTTGCCCTGGGAAGAAACCCCTTCCCCCAAAAAAGAGATAACCATCCTGGACGCAGAAGATGAAAAACACAATTTCCGGCTGATACAGGCTTACCTGAACGATGCCTGCATAAAACTCATCCATGCCGCGAACGGATTGGAAGCTGTAAACATCAGCCAGACCACTTCACCGATCGATCTGATACTGATGGATATCAAAATGCCTGAAATGGATGGTATCTCTGCCATGCTGGAGATCCGGAAATCGTTGAACGTGCCCATCATTGCCCAGACCGCCTATGCGCTTGAACATGAAAAGCAGCAGCTGTTGAAGATCGGCTTCAGTGATTATATCTCCAAACCCTTAAAAAGGGAGGAACTGGTCGAAAAAGTCTATAAATTTACGGATTAGCCGCACTCCTGATAAAAGCGCTGCTATAACCCATCTTTTTGACGCTTTCCAGCATTCCGGCAGCCTCTTCCTCACTCCCGAATTCACCCGTGGTATACCTGCAGAAATTATCCTCTCCCTTTTTCACAGTGATTTCCATGATATCGCTGAATTTCGACAAATCAACCACCGGTCCGGGCACGGCAAATATCTGAATGGTATAGCGGGGATCCGGGTTCCGGTTCCGTATGAAAGCGTCGTGATATCCTTTGCTGATCATGTTTTCCAGTGTCATTGCTGCTTCCTGTTCCCGGGTTGTCGTTCCCACGGTATACCTGTACCACCGGTCGCTGCTGTAAACAACCCTCAAATCGGGCAGTCCGGTAAAGTAATCCAGGTCAACGGGCTTTCTCAGGGCCATGATTTGCACGGAGTAGGCAGCAGCAGGAGCAGCGGCAGGAGCAGTAGCAGTAGCAGTAGCAGGAGCAGTAGCAGGGGCAAGGGCATGGGTAGGTTCGGGAATAGTTTCTGCTATTTCTTCTACTGCTACTGCTGCTGCTTCTTCAACTGCTACTGCCGCTGCTACTGCCGCTGCTTCTTCTTCAACTGCCACTGCTACTGCCGCTTCTTCTTCTGCTATTTTTTCAACCTCTACTGCTGCTGCTACTGCTGTTTCTTCTTCTCCCAATCTCCCCATCTCCTCTTCTCCTTGTCTTTCTTCTTCAAACCACCTCACCGCATACACATCCCTTCCCCCGTAAGTTTCCGACCCAACAAAGGAATAATACGCAGATGTGCCGTCCCCAACCGGAAAGTAAAAAAGATTATTATCCGTGGTGTTAACCGGGTAACCCAGATTCACAGCGCCTCCTGCGACATTTCCCAGGGAATACCTGAAAACATCATATCCGCCGATGCCTTCATGGCCTTCCGAACTAAAGTATAAAACCTGACCGTCATCGGAAATAAAAGGTGTTTCCTCATTAAAAGGAGTATTCACACCGGGGCCCAGGTTCTCCGGCTTACCCCATTCCCCTTTGGCGTTCATAACCGACTTGTAAATATCCAGATCACCCTCCCCGCCTTTCCGGTTACTTGTGAAATACAGCGTATTGTTGTCCGGTGAAAAACTGGCATGTGTTTCCTGCATCTTGCTGTTGATTGTCTTGCCCAGTGGTTCAACTTTCGACCACCTGCCTTTGCTAAACCGGCTTATGTAAATATCCGAATTCACAGGATCATCCAGCGCAAGCAGCATGGTGAGCCCGTCGGACGACAGGTCGCAGGTTTTCATGTAATTCCCTGTGCCCAGGACCGTGGTGATATTTTTGGAGGCCGTCCAGCCGCTGTCGCCTTGTGTTGATATCCATATCTCATACCCTTGCCTGCCCGGAGATGTATAAGCCAGGGTTTTACCATCGGCCGACACCACGGCGTTGAAATTAGGCCGGGCGTCATTGATCTTGTCGCCCAGGTTAACGGCATTGAAACCTACGGGAAACGCCTGCATTTCCCTGGCCAGGTTGCAGTTTCTGATATACTGATCGGCCACCTGCCTGTTGTAATCGTCATTCTTGTCGAGATATTCCTTGAATTTATTGTAGGCATCAATGGCCTTATCGAGTTCATTATTCACCCGGTAGGCACTTCCCAGCGTGAATAAGGATTCAAATGAGGCGTTTTCCTCTTTCAGCGAGTTGGGATTGTAATCCGTTGATATCTTCTGCACCGCTTCTTCAAGATAGGGAATCGCTTTCGCCTTGTCACTCTCGGAATTCAGGTAACAAATCCCAATGGAGTGTTTAATATCGGCGTTCCCGGGTTCCGTTTTAAGTATTTTCAGACAGAGGTCAAGCGCCTTGTCAAATTCCTTCAGCATCAGGTAATAATCCACATCGAGCTTCATTTCATTATTTTTCGAAGAAGTCTGCGCCGACAGGGATATTCCGGTAATACAAACCCATATAAATAAAGCGGTTTTCATCATTTTGATCCGGATTGTAAACACCTTCTGTAATCGTTTTGTTACTAACAATTTAAATTTAAATCTTTTTTAAACAGCTTGTAAAGAACTTACCAAGTTAATATTAACAATGCCTTTGTGACAACTGTATAATCTCCGTGTTTTTCTTGACTTTACCTTACAGATTTGATAATTTTACAGTAACAACCTACAACCTACAACCTACAACCTACAACCTACAACCTACAACCTACAACCTACAACCTACAACCTACAACCTACAACCTACA
>JAFGGU010000027.1 GCA_016930375.1 Bacteroidales bacterium
CGGGCGGTATTCGGATTCATATACCGTTTGAACAGATAGCTGTCGTTGGGAACCGTCAACAGTATCGCTGTACGCGGAGCAGCCAGTTTGATGGAATCGAGCAGTTTCAGGTAATCGCTACGGTAAGCCCCGGCGTCAAACTGGCGTGTATTTCCTTCGTTGGTGCCAATGGAAACGATCACCCAGTCGGGATCCAGTGTTTTCATCTGTTGCACGAAGAGACCGCAACGGAGATAAGATTCCAGCCTGGCGCCGTTGACGCCAATGGCGTTATACACGACCCCGGGATCGTCGTTTTCAAGGCTTATCCCGTAAAGGTGAAAAGGTATAGCGGCGGAATCACTTTGTGAGATCCGGATGGAGAGGGTATCCGTATAACCGGTGAGATCATACTGCACGTATGCTTCTGTTTTATGCACGGTCGACAGTAAGGAACCCGAATTAACCTCTGGGACTACACCTGTTTCTGCAGCATTACAGAATATTTTAATCCGGTTGAAATCATACTGTCTCAGGGAGTCATACCGGGCAACTATGGTAAGACTTCCTGCCGGGCTGGTAAGTACGGATGTGATACCCGACAGTCCCAGTGTAAAGGCCGGCAATGACTGTGTATTTTTGCAGGACTGCCATTCACCCGAATAGGTGATCCAGAGGTTGGAAGGGCTGTTTGTATGGGCCACGCTGTATGGAAAGAAGAAACCACGTGAACCCAAGACACCGGGGTAGAACGACTGCAGTTCCTGGCGAATACGATGCGTATAAACATCAGCCTGGATGTGCGATCCGCCCAGATGGACAATTTTGATCTGGTTGTCGCCGGTGCGGATCAGGTTGTCGAACTTTGCAAACAGGGCATCATAGCGCGGATTGTCCTGGACCAGCTCAAACTGATTGGTTGTGTACCGGATAAAACCGTAATCGGGCAGGTCAAACGGGGAAGGCGCTATTTGCGCGCAAACAGGCTGGGTCAACAGGATGATATAAAATAAAATGCTATTGCGCATGTTTTTCAAATCGGTGATATTCAAGAATAAAAGCATTGTAAAACATCTGGGCAATCGTTTTTGCGCCACGGGAATTAAAATGGACAAAATCACCGGAAGCAAGGGGAGGGTTGGCAAATACCCATGAAGGCATCGAGTTTTCTCCTCCCATGGCTTTATACATATCCCAGAAAGCAGCGCCTGACTTGAAAGCAGCTGATTTCAGGGCATCTCTTACCTTTTCCACATTGGGATTGGTTATGTAGCGGTTTTTTTCCTTCACCGACATGTCGGCTACGCCAATGACCAGGATCACTGCCCCGGGACAGAGTTTTTTAATTCTTCGGATCTGGTTGCTGAACCAGGTTTCATAACCGGTATAATTGCTCAGGCCCGATGGTACGAAGTTACCGCCGAACTGTAAAATGAATAATCTGACATTCAGTTCTTTGTACATATCAGTCATCAGTTGCTCGTCGAACAGGGTGAAGAACAGTCCCGAACAGCCGCGCAGGGGGATATTGTCCACTGCGATGCCTCTGGGCCCGTCGAGCGCAATACCGTAGATCTCCGGACTGGACTGCCCTTTGAATTTGAGCATCAGTTCTTCGGAAGGGCTGTCAAATCGCCAGTGTATTACTTTAAGCCGGTTGGCAGTGGGGAAAAGGTCAGCGTCCTGCAATTTGTTGTCGATATACAGTTCGCTCAGAAAGGGTTCCTGGTTATGGCCGTAAAAAACACGGCACTGGCTGAAATGTTTTGTATTCTTGTAGGAGTAGGGGGAAATGCTGAATTTTATCCAGGCCTCGGTGGTATCTGATGCAGCGGATAGTCCGTACGGCTGAAAACTGCAATAACTGGCCAGTGCTCCATATCTGCGGTGCCTGATGGCAGTATCTATTTTTCCGAAACCCGCGTACCTGTACCAGTTTTCAGAATTGTCCTGTTTCATTGAAAATCCGTAAGGATAGAGTTGTGAAGCCGGGACCAGACCGGCACCTGAACCGCCGAATTTTGACTGAAGCCGGTTGCGCAGGAGGGAGGTAATGCGATCATCTTCGATTTGGGAATCACCGTAATGCAATATCCTGATCAGCTGTCCCGAAGCCGGCAGGTTCCTAAGCGTTCTGAAAAAAGGGTCCAGCACGGCGGAATCATTCCGGGGGAATTCAATGCGGGTTATACTGGCAACCAGGCTATCCGGATTTGCGCGTACAGTATCGATTTCAGCATAGTCACCACCGGCAATGGCGGTTAAAACTGTATCATTCAGGTATTCCTGCTGTTTCAGGATTTTGTTGATATCAGCGTATGTGGCTGGTTTAGCGGAAAAGAGGTCCGCAGGAGAAAAGAATCGAAGTTGCAGGTCCTCCGAAATCCGGATGCCTTCCCTGGGAAATAGCATTGCACCTGCCAGGAGCAGAAAACATACTGACAAAAGGAAAAGCAAAATACCGGATGGTTTCATATGGACATCCCAATCAGTTTGAATGGACCGGTTAATACGTTTATCATCAACCATCTACAATTTCAGGCCTATTGCCTAAACCTTATACGGTTCAATGATCTCAGCGTTTCAGGATTTGGGTTTAATTTTCAGCTCCTGGCCTGGCTTAATTTTGCTTACATCAGACAGGTTGTTCAGGTTCTTGATTTCAGCCTCGGTCACGCCCGGGTATTTTTTCATGATGTCCCAGATGGTATCACCCTGTTTCACGGTATAAATAACATAGCCTTGTCCGGAAGTAACAGTCTGAGCAGGTTTTGCCGGCACAGTTACGGTTTTGCCGATCCTGGCCTGTTTTTCCCTGAATGAAAGCGAGTTGATATCTTCGTACTTGCTAACGTTGTTGCGGGGAACATAAATGGCAAGCTTTTGTCCGGACCTGATCGTGTTATGCCGGATGTTGTTCCAGTAGCGGATGTCGGAAATGCGTACATTGTACCACATGGAAACAAAGCCCAGGTTATCTCCCTCCTTCACGGTATAGGTAAGCTTGGCATAGTTACCCGGAGGAGGTTCTTCGAAACCTCTTGAATCCATCGTGGTGGGGGAGGTAATGATCTTTTCATTGTTGAAAAAAACGGAATCCTTGTAGGCAAAGATGTCTTCCTTAAAATCAATGAATTTGGCCGTTTGTTCAAGGGGAAGTCTCAGCGGCATGGGTTTACCGGATGCGGGTATGATATCGGTGCGATACTGTGGATTCATATCACGGAGCAGTTGCAGCGGAATTCCAAGCACTTCTGAAACCTGGGAAAGGTGGAGATTACGGGTCAGCATGATGGTGTCGCTGGTGATTGGAAAACTTACCGGCACCGGTTTCAGATTGTGTTCCTTGTAATAATTCATCATGTAGGTCGCGGCAATGAAAGCCGGGACATGACCCCGGGTTTCACGCGGGAGATAGTAGTAAATGTCCCAGTAATTCCTTTTGCCTCCGGAACGGCGGATGGCCTTGTTCACATTCCCGGGACCGCAGTTGTATGCGGCCACCACCAATATCCAGTCGTTGTAAATGGCATAGAGATCCTTAACAAATCTGGCCGCGGCATGTGTTGACTTGATCGGATCACGCCGTTCATCCACCAGGGAGTTAACCGTAAGACCGTAAAGACGACCAGTGCCGTACATGAACTGCCAAAGTCCCACCGCCCTTGTCCTTGAATATGCCCTCGGGTTAAGCGCAGATTCAATGATGGACATGTATTTCATTTCGTTGGGGATGTCGTAATAATCGAATACTTCATCAAAAAGCGGAAAGTAATATTGGGATAATCCGAGCATAACACCCACAGATCCCCTTTTTTGTTTGGTGTATACATCAATATACCGTCGAACAACGGAATTATACGTAAGATCAATGACGGTAGGTATTTTTTTCAGCCTCTCGATGTAAACGGAATCCGTGAAAACGGGAACCAGGCTGTCGGTGTTGTTATTCCAGAATTCCGGATCATTGGCCAATGCCTGTCCCACATAATACAGGTTCAGAAGGCTGTCCAGGTTCTCATCAAAGTTCAGATCGGTTATTGTAGTATCATTGATGATGGAGTTCAGTGTTTCCTGCTGTTGTGAAGAGGCATGGTATTCAAATAATCCGAGTGCGGTTATAAGAAGCAAAAGGAAGCGTAGTCGTTGCATGGGATATCATTTTTCGCAAAAATAATTAAAATCCTAAATTAATCCGAAAACCGACAGATGCAGTCATCCCCGGATTTTCGATGATTACCGGTTCCAGTCTCATGGTGAGGTCGTCCGAGACATCGAAATAAAAGAAATGGGCATCCACCATGGCATCGATGATATTCAGAAAGTAAATGGCAGCCATTCCCAGTACATTCAGGTCGCGATAACGCCTGTACCAATCCCTGCCGCGCGCCAGGTCATCAAAATCATAGGGAGCTCCGTCAATAATAATTGATTCGCCCGTATCCCCTTTATCGTTGGCTTCCCTGAACTTGGTATATTTCAACTGGTAGAAGCGAAAATAGTATGCAAATGCCCCGCCTGCCCCGTATATGATAGGCAGCTTCCAGTACTTTTTGTTGTATACCTGTCCGAGTCCCGGACAAATAGCGGAATACAGGATTGCTTTCCGGGGGTTGTGGCGGTGGACATTGGTATCAACCGAAACGGAATCCATTTCCTGGGCACGCACCTGCAACGGGGCCAGGACCATGAAACCTGCCATTAGCATACAGCAAATGAGAGGTCTTAATTTACAATCAAGATCAGTTGCGGGTTTCAGGTACAATTTAATATCGGTTTAACCTTTGAGCCGGTCAAAGATACCGATAATTCTTTCGAGTTCGTCATCGGAGCGGAAGGGAATCACTATTTTCCCCTTGCCGTTGTTGCTTCTCTGAAAATGGATGTTGGTACTGAAGAATTCAGACAGCTGATTGGTAAGCGCTTCGTAAGGCTGAGGAAATACATCTGAATTGGACTGATCCGCGCTTTTTTTCAACAGGTCTTTCTCAAATTTCCGGGCAAGTTCTTCGGCTTTTCTCACGGAAAGGTCCTTTTCGATCACCTGGTTATAGAGCCTGATCTGATCTCTTGGATTTTCAATGGTAACCAGGGTACGTGCATGACCCATGGTAATTTTATTGTCGCGGATACCGAGCTGTATCTCAGCCGGAAGCCTTAGCAGGCGGAGGTAATTGGATACGGTAGCTCTTTTCTTGCCGACCCGGAGACTGAGATTTTCCTGTGTCAGGCTGCACTCTTCCACGAGACGCTGGTAGCTGATGGCGATATCTACAGCATTCAGGTCTTCACGTTGTATGTTTTCCACCAGGGCCATTTCGAGCATTCCCTGATCATTGGCAGTCCGGATATAAGCCGGCATGTGCGTCAGGCCTGCAATACGCGCTGCCCTGAACCTGCGTTCACCCGTAATAAGCTGATACCTGCCATTTTCGAGTTCCCGTACCGTGATGGGCTGGATAACACCAATTTCTTTAATAGAAGTGGCAAGCTCCTCAAGAGCTTCCTGATCAAAGACGGATCTGGGCTGGAACGGATTGGCATCCACCAGGTTAATATCAATTTCGGTCCCGCCGGTCACGGATTTTACAACGACCGCTTCAGGTTCTGCCTCTTCAATCAGGGCACCCAGGCCTCTTCCAAGCACGTTTTTCTTAGACATATATTCTACTCAATGGTTTTCTGGTTTTCGGGGATCTTCGTATCCCCGTTTTTCTGCAGCAGTTCCCGGGCAAGATTCAGGTAGTTCAAAGATCCCTTTGATTCGGCATCGTACATGATGACGGGTTTCCCAAAACTGGGCGCTTCACTTATTTTGACATTCCGCTGGATGATCGTATCAAATACCATTTGTTGAAAATGCCTCCTTACCTCCTCCACGACCTGGTTGGATAAACGCAACCGGGAATCATACATGGTGAGGACAAATCCTTCGATTTCGAGATCGGGATTCAGCCTGCTCTGAATGATCTTGATCGTGTTCAGCAATTTGCCGAGTCCTTCCAGGGCAAAATACTCACATTGCACCGGAATCATAATGGATTGGGCTGCGGTAAGGGAATTAACCGTGATCAGGCCAAGGGAGGGTGAACAGTCAATAAGGATGTAATCGTATTTTTTTTCTATTTTCTCGATGACGGTTTTCAGCATCCTTTCCCGGTTGGGCATGTTCAGCATTTCAATTTCAGCCCCTACCAGGTCAATGTGTGATGGCAAAAGGTCAAGGCCTTCAATTTCACTGTTTAGAATGATATCGTTGGGATTGACTTCATCGATAAGACATTCGTATATGCTGGTTTTCACGTTTTTAATGTCAAATCCGGAACCAGATGTGGCATTTGCCTGAGGATCAGCATCAATTATAAGTACCTTTTTCTCAAGTACTGCAAGACTCGCTGCCAGATTTATGGCTGTAGTGGTTTTGCCAACGCCGCCTTTTTGATTCGCAATTGCAATTATTTTTCCCATCTGTACCTTCTTTGCATTTTCTGTAAAATTAAGCCTTAAGAGCGGGTTCAAAAATACAATTTAAAAACTCAAGGAATTTTTATTTAAATCCCCCTTTTGTAAACAATAAATTTTCATTTATGAACAAGTTATTAACAAGGCCGACAACAGGACAGGCTGTTCATAAAGTATTATTATACATTGAATATCAGTAATATATTAATTAACAAAATGCGACTAATAACCGGTTAACAGAATGACAGATAGGATGCTTACAGGTTATTTTTTACAAAGCGGGAACAAGTTCAATTTCATACAAAACAGGCCAGTTTTTTCCGGTAATGTAAAGATGACCTGTCAGCGGGTTAAAAGCGATACCATTGAGCACTTTCCCGTAATCGCCCTTGAATCCTTTTGGCATAAGATCCTGGAGTTCAACCTTGCCTGTAACCTTTCCGGTGGAGGGATCTACAATTACGATATAGCTTTCACCGTATACGTTGGCCAGGACTTTGCCCTGAATGTATTCAATTTCATTGAGAGAATCGATCAATCCCTTGTTATCAAACACCTCAACCTGGTCAACCTGGGTGAAATACTCCGGTTCAATAAAATACAGCTGTGCCGAGCCATCGGACATGATCAGGTTTTTCCCGTCGGTTGTAAGTCCCCATCCTTCCTTGATCTGGTAGTCGAAGCTCCGGATCTGCTCGAGGGTATTTTTATCATAAACGAAACCAACCTGCGATTTGTAAGTAACCTGGTAAAC
The DNA here is from genome assembly GCA_016930375.1 of Bacteroidales bacterium. Classification (GTDB taxonomy): domain Bacteria; phylum Bacteroidota; class Bacteroidia; order Bacteroidales; family UBA10428; genus UBA5072. The sequence goes on from JAFGGU010000027.1 coordinate 7,196, forward strand.
CTGGTCCCTGTAAAGCGCAATTCCTTCTCCAAAAAACAGGGGCGACAGGGACACCATTTTTTTAGGCTTACCAGAGGGGATATCCACGATTCTCAACGAGGATTGACCTTCGAGGCCGGTGCTTTCATACAGCACGCCGTTGTCATAAACAAGTCCCTGGGTATAGGCCTGGTTGTCGTGCGGGAACTGTCTGATCACCCTGTAATTGTACTTCCTGGGGACAATATCTGAAAGTACAACCAGTCCTGCATTGTGCGATTCCCTAAGGCTGTCATTGTAATATACGATGACCTGCAGGGTTATTTGTCCCACCCGGCTTCCCCGGGACGGCCAGTAAATATTTTCGGTGTAACCCGGTATTGTCCTCCGGCTTTTCTTGCCTGCAATGACAACCAGCGAGTCAATTTGAATATCTTCATTGAGCCTTCTGATTTTGATACTGACAGAATCGCCGCAGTTTATGACCGTATTGGTTTTGGGTGAAACAAGTTGTGTGGCATTTTGCCGTGCTGATTCAGCAGGCGCCTGGGATTTCTGGGGCGCATTTTTTCTGCAACAGCTCAGCAGGAAAATGAGGGTAGAAGTCACTATGAGCAGTACGGGTATTCTGAAAACCGATTTCATCCGTATTAATTAGTATTTCAGGTTCACTGAAAGAGCTTTTTCAATCTGCTTCCTACTTTGGTGTTGCCTTTGGCCAGACTGCTGAGCTCGTTGTATTCCGAATCCGCATAATCAGGATTAATCATCTGCCATATTTCACTCCAGCCGGGGAAACCGCCCACATTTCTATCATCGATGAAAAGATCTACATCGATTTTACGGCTGCTGTGCTCCAATTCAAAGACCTCTTCAGGATAGCTTTTATTAATGGCGTAAAATTCGATGCCTTTTTTCCGACAGTATTCAACGGCTTCATCAAGCTCTTTACCGTGCCTGAAGGTCCACAGAATTAACTGATGGCCAAGCTTCTGCAATTGCTTAAGCGTTTCGAAGGCAAATAGTTTTTCCTCCCCGATCTGGGGATAGCGGTGTTCCACGATGGTTCCGTCAAAATCTACGGCTATTTTCATATTGCTTTTCCACTGGGATTAAAAGGTATGGATAACACAAAAATATACATTTAAATTAAAATCGGATTACATTTGTAGGATTGCGGGAAATAATTTCTTATTGTTTATCGTAAAATTATCAATAATTCTCCATGGAGCAGATAAAAAAAGGACTACCCAGTTTTATTACATCCCTGGGACTGATTATGGGTTGCATCTCTGTTGTGATATCCGTTTCACGCGGTGATCTTAATCTGGCCGGTTATTTTATCCTTGCAGCGGCTTTTTTCGATTTCATGGACGGTTTTGCTGCCCGTACCTTAAATGCCATTACACCTTTTGGCAAGCAACTGGATTCCCTGGCAGATGTTGTCAGTTTCGGCGTGGCTCCCGCCATGATACTTTACCGGCTTATTCTTCTCTCGTATGTCAGCAGCTCATCCGGCTCTGATTACGATGTGATGAATCCCACTTTCGGGCAATCCGTCATTCTTTACAGTTCATTCCTGGTTACTGTTTTTTCAGCGCTTAGGCTTGCAAAATTCAACCTCGATTCGGAACAGGTAAAAAGCTTTAAAGGATTGGCAACACCAGCCAACGCTATATTCATTGCTGCCCTGGGTTTCATTGCCGAAAGCAGTCATGCTTTTCCTTTTGCCAGCCTGACTTTCAACAGGTATTTCCTGCTGGCCGTTGTTATACTGTCCTGCTATCTTTTGGTATCCAATATCAGGATGTTCTCCCTTAAGTTCTCCGATTATGGAATCCGGCAAAACTTCATCCGGTATTTATTTCTGCTCCTCGCGGTAGTGTTGATAGTGGTGCATGGACTTCCAGGCCTGGCTCCGGCTATTGTCCTGTATATTATCCTGTCACTGGTGAACAACTGGTTTGTGAAAATGCAATAATACCAGCGCTTTTCATTGAATATCCTTATCAGGTTTTCCCGGTCTTTTGCTGCTTATTCTCATAATAGTCGAGCGCATACCTGACTGCGAACCAGCATATGATGATGACCACCGGCCAACTGAGCAAAAGGAGAATTGACGAGGTATACATGGCAAACTAGAATTTGTGGTTAATAAACATGAGATTCTGACCGGATTTCATTTTCGCTGATCTTTGTACGGTTCATGGATCGCCAGGCGTAAAAGATGTAAGCCACTACAAACGGTATCAGCAAGGAAACATAACTCATGGTAATAAGGGTATACCTGCTGGATGAACTGTTTATAATGGTGAGAGAACTTTGCAGATCGAAGGTGGAGGGGTAGTAGGAGGTATGGTTGTATCCGGCCAGGAGGAAAAGGCTGAAAACAAACAGGATGGTCCCGGTTCCCGAAAACCATATGCCCTTGCCGTATCCTCCTGTTACAAGGGTTTTAATAATGCCGGAAAGCACCAGCAGAATTCCCGCCAGGAAAAGAACAGCCACTACAGGCATCTGAATCAGATTGTGCATGTATTTGAAATTCTCATAATAGACGATTCCTGATGTCGCATCCACTGCAAATCCTTTGCGGGTAAGAAGGATAATCACGAAGGCAAGAAATACCACTAGAAAGGGTATGGTATTTCGCAGCAGGGATTTTGCCGATCTCTCCTGTATGGCGTCATGCTGAACATTGTTTATGAAATAAAGAATTGCGAGGATACGGGCCAGGAAGAAAACAGATAGTCCGAGAGTAAGATTGTGGATATTCAGTGCTGCTTCGAGCCCGTAGAAGGGTGTCTCCCACCTGGAAATCACCGGATCGCTCACATTGGTGATATTTTTAAAATCGACGCTGAAAGATGAGCCTGTGAAGAACGTGGCCACGGCCGCGCCAAGCAGGATGGTTCCCAGGGCGCCGTTGATATACAGGAAAGTTTCGAAAGTGCGGGGACCGAAGACATTGGCCGGTTTTGACCGATATTCGTAGGACACGGCCTGCAGGACAAAACAGAAAAGAATGAGCATCCAAACCCAGTAGGCGCCACCGAAACTTGTGGAATAGAACAAGGGGAAAGATGCAAAAAATGCCCCGCCGAAAGTCACCAGCGTAGTAAAGGTAAACTCCCACTTTCGTCCCAATGAATTCACCAGGAGGGTACGTTCTGTCTCATTTTTACCAAGGGTATAAATGAGGGTTTGTCCGCCCTGGACAAACAGCAAAAAAACCAGTAGTGCGCCCAGAAGTGAGATGATCGCCCACCAGTACTGCTGCAAAGCAAAATAGGATAAAGATTCAAACATATTCCTCCTTATTTAGGTCCGTTTTTAATTTGTCTGAACATGATTTTCAGTTCAGCAATCAGCAATGCGGTAAAAAGTATGGCAAAGAGAAAAAAGGTTATCTGAACCGAGGTTGTATTGATATGCGAAACGGCTGCCATGGTGGGCAGGAGATCCTGGATCACCCAGGGTTGCCTTCCCATTTCCGCCAATACCCATCCGGCCTGGGAGGCGAGATACGCAAGGGGGATGGTGAAAACGGACAACCATAGTAATAACCTGTTGGATTCAATTTTATTTCTGAAAAGTGATAGCAATACCAGGAAAAGCAAAAGAAGAAAGAAAAATCCCAGGGCCACCATGATGTGAAAACTGTAAAAAGCAACCGGAACATTTGGAATTACGCTGTTCGGGTCGTCCATGAAGCCATATCCGAAATAGCGGAAAAAGTCGTTTTTGAATTCTTCGCTGGTAAATCGGGCCTTCAATTGTTCATAGGCAGTCACATCACCGTTGTCACGCGCAGTTTTAAGCTGCGCCAGGGATTCCCGCGCAATCTTGCCCCGGTCTATCTTTTCTGCAACGGAAAGGATTCCCTGTTCAGGATTTCCATCAACCAGATCATTAATTCCGGGAACAAAGGCATCGAAATTACCGAAGGCCAGGAGTGAAAGAAATTTTGGAATTTCAATTTTAAAGGCAAGCTCTTTGGTATTGCGGGTGCTCGTATCTGCAGGATCGTCAGATAACAAACCGATGACCATCAGCCCGGCTCCTTCCTTGCCATTGTAAAGCCCTTCCATGGCTGACAGTTTCATGGGCTGAACTTCGGCAACCTGCTTGGCAGATCCATCTCCGGTATAGATCAGCATGAGGGACGAGATCAAACCAAAAACACCTGCAACCAGCATACTGCGCTTGGCCAGTGATTGCTCCCTGTTTTTAAGCAGGTACCAGGCGCTTACGCCAACCACAAACAGGGCCGCCAGCACGTAACCGGACGTGATGGTATGAAGAAATTTATTTACTGCAACGGGAGACAGAAAGACCTCCCAGAAATTTAACATTTCATTCCGCGCCGTATCGGGATTAAAGTGCATGCCTACCGGTTTCTGCATCCACGCATTGGCAACCAGTATCCACAAAGCAGATAGATTTGAACCGAAAGCAACCAGCCAGGTTGAGATCAGGTGGGATTTTTTACTGACCTTATTCCATCCAAAAAACATGACGGCAATAAAAGTGGATTCCAGGAAAAATGCCATGATCCCTTCAATGGCAAGGGGAGCTCCGAAAATGTCCCCGACAAACCAGGAATAATTGGACCAGTTGGTTCCGAATTCAAATTCAAGTATGATGCCGGTGGCTACACCAATGGCGAAATTTATACCGAAAAGTGTCATCCAGAACTTGGTGATCCTTTTCCATTCTTCATTGCCCGTTCGCACATAGATTGATTCCATGATGGCGATTATGAAGGACAGTCCGAGGGTCAACGGGACAAATATCCAATGATACATGGCGGTGAGCGCAAATTGCCCACGCGACCAGTTAACCAATGAGAAATCGATGTTTTCAAACATATTTATCGGGGTTTTACCAACTGCTCAATTACATAATCTCCTCTTTCCCTGTCGTTCTTGAAATTAACTTTCAGGATGTCCGGGAAAAAGAAAATTTTAAGGATGAAAAACAGGATGAAGAGTTTGATGAGGATAATGATCCATAACTTTTTTCCTACCGTCATGTCACGGAAGCCCTCATAATAAAAACGAAAGATCTTATGGAAAACAGACCGGTTCAAAGCAAGCATCTATTGATCTATATAAAGATATAAATTTAATTTATTTTTGCACAAACCAATTGCTTTATAGAAATGCTGAAAGATGATCAGGTGTTAAGCATCTCAAAAGATGTCAGCTGGATCGGGATTCTGGATAAAAGTATCGTCACCTTTGATATTGTGATGGAGACCAGGGAAGGCACAACGTATAATTCCTATTTCATTGATGCCGATAAGAAAGTGGTCATTGATACAGTCAAGGAAAGCTTCCATGACATTTACCTCAGCAAACTCACGCGTGTAACAGATCCTTCGGAAATCGATTACATTGTGGTTACACATACTGAACCTGATCATTCGGGTTGTGTGAAGCACCTTCTCGACCTGGCACCAAAAGCAGTTGTTTATGGAAGCAGGCAGGCGATCAATTATCTTCAGGACATGGTGAACCGGCCCTTTGAATTTGTTGCCGTAAAGGATGGCGATTTGCTTGATCTCGGGAATAAGACCCTCCGGTTTATTTCTGCTCCGAATCTTCACTGGCCTGATTCGATATATGCATACCTGCAGGAAGATAAATTGTTGTTCACCTGCGATTCTTTCGGCGCTCATTGCTGCCGCGAGGCCATGTTTGATGACCTGGTGGGAGATTACGGAGACTCCTTCAGGTATTATTTTGACGTTATCCTGAAGCCATTCAGCAGTTTTATGATCAAGGCCATTGAAAAAATCAGGACACTGGAGATCGAGGCCATATGTCCGGGACATGGACCTATCCTGCGTTCCACCTGGAAGGAAAAAGTAAATCTCTCCTCGAAGTATGCCGAGCAATACCTGGCTGATTCACTTTGCATGGATAACAGCATTCTGATCACCTATGTTTCAGCCTATGGGTTTACCCGACAAATGGCGGAAGCCATAGCCACTGGCATTCGTGAGGTGGTGGATTATTCTGTCAACCTGGTGGATATTGAGAATATTTTGTTGGGGGATCTTGAAGAATTGATAGTCCGCAGTAAATCGCTGCTGGTAGGGTCACCTACAATCAATCAGAATACCTTGTTGCCGGTATACCGGATGTTCGCTGTTATCAATCCGATCCGGGACAGGGGCAAAAAGGCAGCGGCTTTCGGATCATACGGCTGGAGCGGAGAAGCAGTTAAAATCATTGAGAATCAGCTTAAGGCGTTGAAATTGAACGTGGTCATGGAAGGTATTTCCAGCAAATTCTCGCCAGGAGAGCAGAAGTATAACCACATGGTTGATTTTGGACGCAGTTTTGCCCGGTACCTGGTTGAACCGGGCACTGAATCCGGGGCTTAAAATCCTTTTGAAATAATGACCTTGCTGATACCAATTAGCTGATCGCGGCTAACCATTCTGAATACATACAGGCCATCCGGATAAGCATCCACAGGAATTTCGGTTCTTTTTGTTCCTGAAGGGATCTGCTTCACAAATACAAGACCTCCCAGGTTATTGTAGATTTCGAGGGTGATATCTTCGGCGGTTTCCCGGTTGAATTCAACATTTGCCATTCCGTTGACAGGATTGGGATAAACCCTGTAAGATTCCTCCTTGCCTGATCCGGACAAGTTGTCATCTGCCAGGTGAATACTCCCAATGGTATCGATGGCGGCCTGGTATACCTCGAATGTGGATTCATCCTGGACGAAGGCAACAACCCTTAGCTGTTGACCGTCATAAACATGGTGCAGTTCCAGGGACTGGTTCACGTACCTGGGCTCGTCCTTTTTCCATCCCTCGTAAATGGCGGTACCGGCTGCATCGGGCAGCATGGCTTTCACGACGCTTTCAAAAGATGTTTCCCCATTGCTGCCTTTTTCACCCGTGATCACCTTTTCGATAACCGCGATGCGCACGGTGAGTTGTTTCGCAGGAATATCCTTTAACGCAAACACCTGGGCTTCGGTACTCAAAATATTATTGGATACCTTGGAGTTCAGAGAGATCCAGAAATCAGCGTCGTTCAGGGATTCCACCATCACCGGCACGGGAGTAAGCCGAAGTATTTCATGGTCAAAACGGTTTGCCGATTTTGAGCCACCGTTCAGAATGGTATAGGGTACGTTGGAGAAACCGTAATAGAATACCCGGGCTCCCGGGATCGACGGATTATGCTGATTAAAAGGGTCTGCTCCCGGGAAAGAGGTATGATATTGCAGATCAATGATGCTGATGTCATTGCTGTTGGCCATGTTGTTCAGCACGGCATTGACGGAGTCACAATCTTCACTGGATGAGTTGGTGAAGTGTTCCAGCAAAACCGTGCGGTTGCGTTCACCAATCCAGAAATTGTCAAATGCAAATCCATTGTTGTTTCGCGCTGTACCATCGGATCCATAGGCAATCCTGAATTGAACCAATTTCCTGTTCCTCAGCACATCCAGCGAATGTCTTGCTACTTTCCAATCGGTGTCATTGCCCTGGCTGTTATAATTGGACCAGCCCAGGGATTGGTCTCCCGGTTTACCGTCGATCTGGTAATCGTTAAACCAGTTCAAGCCATCACTCAATTCTCCAAGCACCTGCCAGGTTTTGCCGTTATCCACGCTGTACTGCAGGGTAGCCCCGTCACGATCGAGATTGAACAATCTCCAGATACTCATTTTCAGCATGGGTCTCAGGGTGTTCGTAAAATCGAAGCACGGACTGGTGACCCAGGATTGTTCACGGGGAGGACTGTCACCTGTTATATAGGTGTACCAGCAGTGATCGCCGGTAAAACCTTTGGTGGGATTGCCCAGGCGCCAGCTGTTGACTGCCGACGGGGAAGATGTTTCACTTTGCCATTCGATGGGATTGTTTGCAAAACTTTCCTCATAGGTCTTATCGGCAAGCTTTATCACAGGTCTCAGGGCAAATACTTTTTTCACCGTATCTGAGCAACCGTCCGACGTTTGAATCATCATCTCAATGTTATGATTGCCGGCGTTTGGGAAGGTATGTGTAACATCACGGGTAGTATAGGAATCGAAACCGGTTGCTTTGTATATTTTCCAGTTGTATCCGGTTATACTTCCGGAAGAAACGGAAGATGAATTGGACAGGGTAACGGACTGGCCTGCCTGATAACATTCGGTATCCCATTTGAAGTTTGCGGTGGGGGAATTACTGATATTAAAATGTTCATTTACGGAAAACGAAGTCCCGTCGACATAAGAATAAGTTATGGTATAATTGCCAACAGCAAGCCTGGAAGGATAAACCGTAGCCGTATTGTTATGGTGATCTGTGAGTCCGGTACCTCCGCTGATGGTAAAGCTGCCGGTGACCCCGATCATATTAACGCCTGTTACTGTGAAGGCGTCTTCGTTGCGACAAAAAGTCGTACGATCATTCTCAAATTCGATTACGGCACTGGCTTCCAGAATTCTGACAACAGCGGTGTCATAACCAAAACAGGAATTCTGGGATTCCCGGTAGGCATATACAATATTATGTGTTCCGACCGGTGGCAGGGAGGGCACAAAATACCAGAGATCATTGTACGGGATCACGCCCAGACCTGTAAATGTGCCGCCGGACGGGGTGCCTGTTATAGGAACCCATTCCAATGACTGTTTGTCATAAGCCGGGGCGAGACCCGACAAAGTCACATCAGGAGCGGGGTTAACGGTAACGGTAGCGCTTCCCGATACCGTGCCCTTGCAATATTCGTCGTACACCTCATGCAGGGTGTATGTGCCACCCTGTTGCACTGAAAGGACATGCGGACTCAAGGTAACATTGGGGACCTCCGTGGTATTTTGTGAATTTCTTCTGTAACTGAACTTCCAGGGGGCCGTTCCGGTAAGGGTTATTTGCAGGGAAGCGGTTTCTCCCGGACAAAGGTTGTAGATTCCTGAAATGGCGGCAGTGGGTAAAGGCCTGGATATAATTCTTGCATAGCCTGATCCGACTGTATCGCCCGTACAGTGGGCATCTGAAATGGATTTAATCCTGTAGGTGCCTTCACGTCTCACGGTAAATGTATATGGATTAGCTCCTATATCTCTATATATCACATCGTTTCCATTATCTCTGGTAACCGTGAATGTCCATGGGGATGTTCCTGCAAGATCAACCCGGATCGGTGCAGAAATAGTTTCTTCGTTGCAAAAAATGGCACTGCCGCTTATAACAGCATTTACACGTTTATTTACGATAAGGTTCCGGGTGACGGTATTGCTCACAAGGATTCCGTCACTGACCGTAAAGGAAAAAGTGCGATTGCCGGCTTCGGGATTCAGCAAGTCGGTATTCTCGTATTTAATGCTTCTGAGTGCAGTCACGTAGTTTTCAATCCTGCTTTCGCCTGTCAGCGACATTTTGCCGGCTTCGGGATCCCACGATCCGGTGATCCCGTTTTGATTGGTGAACCTCAGAAAATCCTCGTTCTGCGTATATCCTTCAGTGATAAATACTTCCGCGGAAACAAGCCGGTCATTATCGGGATCAGCGATGTTCAGGGAGGATGTGATGGTGGCCTGCCCGGAACGAATGCAATACACAGGCGTGCTGGTTTCAATGCCGGATAATACGGGCGCAAGGTTGGCTGATTTCAACACGATATTCCTGGAAACCGTATTGCTGTTGTCCTCGCCGTCGTTTACCCTGAAGGAAACAGTTCTTGTTGCCATGGATGGATTTTGCCTGTCCGTATTTTCATAGCGTACACTGCGGAGCGCGGCCTGGTAATTTTCGACGGATGACCGGCCGGATAATGTTAGTACTCCTGAAAAAGGATTCCAGTAACCGGTGATCCTGTTCTGGTTGGTGAACCTGAGGACATCCTCGGTGGCATCATATCCCTGTGTGAACCGGATCGTTGCTGACCTGAGGGACTGGCTGTCCTCGTCCCGTACGGTGATTGTACTTGTGATTTCCCTGGTTCCGCTTCCCTTTTCATAAATCAGATCGTCAGATTCAATTCTATCCAGAACAGGGGCTTCATCTGCCACTTCGAGCTGTGGAACGGGCTCTCCGAAGGAAGGCATGACAAACCGCGGATAGAAAATAAATAATGCTGCTAGGATGAGTGTGATGAATAGAACGTATTTGTCAGTTTTCATGACTGAAAGGGTTAAGTATGGATGAATAACGAACAGGCAGTGTGCAGAAAACACATGCCTGTCCGGATTATTTTGAAATCGTCAGCTTGCTGATGCCAATAAGCTGATCACGACTTACGAGTCTTAATATATATAGTCCGTTGGGATAATTCTCCACCGGAATTTCGGTTCTTTGAGTTCCCGCAGGAATATGTTTCACAAACACCAGATTTCCCAGGGTGTTGTACATTTCGAAGGTGATATCCTCTGTGACATCCTGTTCGAATTCCACAAATGCCATGCTGCCGGCAGGATTGGGATATACCACGAAAGGTTTCTCATTACCGGCTCCGGGCAGATGATCGTTCAATCCCGTGAATACCCCGATGGTATCCATGGCAGCCTGGTAAATCTCGAAAGTAGATTCATCCTGGACAAATGCGACAATCCTGAGTTGATTGGTGTCATATACATGTTGCAATTGCCAGGACTCATTTACATACCGGGGTTCATCCTTTTTCCATGCCTGGTAAATGGTCGTGCCGGCGGCATCCGGCAGCATGGTTTTCACAACACTCTCAAAAGAAGTCTCGCCATTGCTGCCTGTTACACCTGTTATCACCTTTTCTATAACCGCAATATGCACGGTGAGTTGAGTTGCAGGAATATCCTGCAGGGCAAAGACCTGGGCTTCAACATTAAGGATATCACCTGAAACTTTTGAGTTCAGGGTGATCCAGAATTTACTGTCGTACAACGATTCAACCAGCGCCGCATTGGGAGTAAGCGGTAAAATAGTATGATCAAACCGGTGCGCTGTTTTTGAGCCACCGTTCAGTATGGTATAAGGCACATCGGAGAAACCGTAATAGAATACGCGGGCTCCCGGGATCGTCGGATTATGCTGGTTAAAAAGATCTGCTCCCGGAAAAGAGGTGTGGTATTGCAGATCAATGATGTTAATTCCGTTGTTATTGACCAGGTTGTTCAGCACAGCGTCCACAGAGTCGCAATCCTGATCCGACGAGTTGGTGAAGTGTTCCAGCAAGGCTGTGCGATTGCGCTCACCAATCCAGAAGTTATCAAAGGCAAATCCGTTGTTATTCCGGGCTGTGCCATCAGATCCATAGGCAATCCTGAATTGTACCGACTTTTTGCTCTTCAGTATATCCAGAGAGTGCCTTGCTGTCTTCCATTCCGTGTCATTGCCCTGGCTGTTGTAATTGGACCAGCCCAGGGATTGGTCACCGGGTTTCCCGTCTATCTGGTAATCGTTATACCAGAATAAACCATCACTCAGTTCACCCAATACATTCCATGTTTTGCTGCTATCAACCGAATACTGCACGGTTGCTCCATCGCGGTCGAGGTTGAACAGTCTCCAGATATCCATTTTCAGCATGGGTCTCTGGGTACCTGTAAAATCGAAGCACGGGCTTGTAATCCAGGATTGTTCACGGGGGGCACTGGTACCCGGAATATACGTAAACCAGCAGTGATCACCGGTAAATCCTTTGGTGGGATTACCCAATCGCCAGCTGTTGACAGTAACAGTGGTGGAGGTTCCGCTTTGCCATTCGAGGGGATTGTCCGCGAAATCCTCGGTATAGGTTAAATCTTTCAGGCTGTAGGTCGGTCTCAGGCTGAATATTTTGGACACAGTATCCGCACATCCGTATGTATTTTGTATCTCCAGGTCAATGCGTTGATTGCCGGCCTGCGCGAAAGTGTATGTAATGTCTTTCGTTTCAAAAGGCAAAAAACCTGTAGGCGTATATATCTTCCAATAATAGCTGGTATCTGTCAGATTTCCGAAATTCGAAGCAGACGTATTTGTCAGACTAATGGCTTTACCTGCCTGAAAACACTCGGTTTCCCACTTAAAATCGGCAACCGGAGCAAGTCCGACATCAAATTTACTGTTCACCGAAAGACTGGTCCCGTCATAATAAGTATACGTAATTGTGTACTCACCGGCAGCAAGCTGGGCAGGATATACGGTGGCCGTATTATCGTGGTGATCAACCAGACCAATGCCCCCGTTAATCGTAAATGTGCCGATAACATTGGCCAGGTTCACACCGGTTACGACAAAGGAATGATCGTTGCGACAGTATTTGGTCCGGTTGTTTTCAAATTCAATGACGGCACTTGCCTCAAGAATTCTTACTACTGAAGTATCATACCCGTAACATGACGAGGGCGAAGCCCTGTAGGCATATACAATATTGTGCGTACCTACCGGAGGCAGGGAAGGCACAAAATACCAGGAGGAGTTGTATGGGATCACGCCCGGGCCGGAATATGTGCCGCCGGAAGGAGTTCCGGTCATCAGCACCCATTCGGAAGACTGTTTATTATAGGCAGGTCCAAGTCCGTTTAATTCTACTTCAGGCGCTTCGGTAACAGTGATCACTGCACTGCCTGACACGGTACCCTTGCAGTTTTTATCATATACTTCAGTCAGGATATAGGTTCCGGCCTGCTGAACTGCCACTGTCCTTGGACTTGCAAGCACATTGGGGACTTCGATGGGAGTATCCGTATTTCTTCTGTAACTGAATTTCCAGGGAGCAGCTCCGGTAAGAGCTACGGTAAGATTTGCGGAAGTATGTTCACAGATGGTGGTAGTGCCTGAAAGTATGGCTGTGGGAAAGCTGTGGGATCGCACTATTCCTGTACCGGAAGTTTTTCCGGTACACAGTGCATCCTGAACGCGTGAGAGCGTGTATGTGCCAGTTTGTGTTACCTGTAGTGTGTAATTTAAACCATTGATGCCGTTGATGACGGTAGGATTGGCTCCATTTCTCAGGTAGGTAATGCTAAAGGGACCGGTGCCGGTCAACACAACCTGAAGATTGGCCGTCTCGTCAGGGCATATGCTGTCGATACCTGAGATCACGGCTGTTGGGGAAACCTTGTAGGTTATTCTTGCCGTGCCTGTTCCGGCGGTATCACCCGGACAACCGTTGACATCCGTAAGGGATTTGATCCGGTACAAGGTAGTATTGTAGGTTGGAAAAACCCTCCCCGGGAAAACATAGGGATCGGTATTCACATTGGTAAAGGTTGTGTCACTGATCAGTGTTCCGTTTGACCTGAGCCTGCTGGCAACAAAGGTCCAGGGGGCGGTACCCGCGCTGAAGTTCAGATTGAGAGTGGCTGTGCTGATACCGTCGTTGCATATTTCGGCTGAACCTGTCAATACCGCTTTAACCTTCGCAAAGAACTGCAGAACGACAGATGTTGCTGAAGAAGTGGCAGGATCTTCACCGGCATCGGTAAGCGAAGTAAGAACATACGTGCCGGGAATTTTTACATTGATGGTGTATGGCGAGGATGGTATTGCAGCAATGGTGGTGTCTTTGTTGGATGTGCTTCCCGTGCGGGTAAGGACCGCCGTATACGGTGCAACGCCTCCAGTAATACTAAGTGTTATGGGCATCGTCGCCCCCGGGCAGAAGCTGGCAGTGCCCGAGATGTTGGCGCTGAAAGTGCCGATAGGTCCGATGATGTTGCTCCAGACCGAATCACCGGGAGTTGAGCCGGACTGCGCTGCAGGACTGACCCGGTACCAGATATACATGTTGGCATCCTGGCTTCTCAGCCGGTAGGTGGATTCCGAGCCGATCAGGGTACCCGGACTGGCAGGCGTAAAAGCGGCAGTGGTTTTGCGATACCAGCGGTAAATGTTATTGGGAGCATCCTGCGGGTTTCCTTCCGTATCGGAATAAGTAAAGACGGCACTGATCGTTTGCCCCGGTTCTGTGCCGGGAGCATTGATCTGCACGTTGGTGGCAGCCGGAGAATTGTTGATGTATTTGAAGGGGCTTTTTACCGGTACACCTGGCAGGCCCGGCTGGTCGACGGGCGTCACCTCAAAACAGATATACCTGGCGCCATCGGCCTTTACAGGCCTGTAAGTAATGGCGGTGGCTCCGGCAATAGCTACGGCATCGGTTCCGGCCATAGTGGTGGCGCGGTACCATTTGTACAGGTGTGTTCCGGCCGGATCACCGTCGGGATCCGAATAGGTGAAAGTTCCGGTATTGGTAACGCCGATCCTGGGATCTGCCGGGGTGATGACCACATTGTCGGCAACCGGAGGATCATTGGTTCCTGTGACTGTAAAAGTGGCCTGATTGCTTGTAAATAGTAATCCTGGATCAGTGGCAATGAAGGTAATGGTTTCCGCACCATTCCAATCGGAATTTGGAGGAGTAATGGTAGCAATCCGATTGGTGATGGTTACCGTGAGCTGTGAATTGCCGGTAAAAGTCCATGTAATCTGATTATCCGTATTATCGACGTCAGTCACGTAATTATCGAGACTTATTGTGGAGAAACTCTGGCCTTCTGCAATGGTTTCGTTGGGAATATCCGACACAACAGGGGTATCGTTGACCGGGTTAACCGTTACGGAGGCATTAAAAACACCGCTGACAGCTCCAACTGGATCACTGACAGTGACCGGCACGGTGAGCGGGCCATTATAATTCAGAACCGGTGTGATTGTATTACCGGAATGGTTGTAATTACTTCCATTCTGGACGGTGAGGGTAAACGGACCAGAGGGATTATCAATATCGGTAATGGTGAAATTACCGACAACCAGGGTAAGGGATTGGTCTTCATTTACGTTGAGCGGAACCTGTCCGGTTATTACAGGAGGATCGTTTACGCCGGTAACGGTAACCGTGAGATTGAACGTATTGCTGTTGACATCGCCATCATTGACATAAACCGGAACGGTGAGGTCACCATTGAAGCCTGAAGCAGGTGTTATGGTTGTGCCTGAGACCGTATAATTTGCGCCGTTTTGGACGGTAAGCGTCATACCTGCCGGGATGTCATCAGGATCGGTGATGATGAGGTTGGTCACCGCAAGCAGAAGGGATTGATTCTCCAGAACGGACAGGGGATTCTGCCCTGTAATCACCGGGGCATCGTTAACAGGGGTCAGGGTTATGTTCACCGTGGCAATATTGCTTGGCAGCGTACCATCGGATGCCCTGTAAGTAAAGGCATCGGTTGTTATTTCGGATCCGTTGTGGTTGTAAGTAAATGAACCATTCGGATTCAGTATAAAGGAGGAACTGTAGGATGGGCTTGACACCAAAACGGCAGTCAGGGGATTGCCATCCGGATCACTGTCACCGGCAAGTACACCGGGGGCGGTAATATTGTTGTTGCTGCCTTCATTGAATGTGTATGCATTGTTCACAGCTACCGGGGCCTCGTTTACATCATTGACCGCAATGGCAAAGGCTTCTTCAATAAAGCCAGCGGAACCATCCGTTGATCTCACCCGCACCGTATAGGCAGCTTTGGTTTCGAAATCGAACACCCCGGCGGTGACCAGTTTATCACCGGAGATACTGAAACTGGAGTTATCATCACTTCCTGCACCACTTACCAGGGTATAGGTAAATGTAACTTCTGCATCTGGATCGGTAGTGGTTAAAGTGCCGACCTCTGTGCCAGATGCCGCATTCTCATTGACTGAAGTAGGAGATAGGGTTATGTCTGTAGGAGGTGCATTAATTTCTTTAATCGTGAACGCGGCATCGTCATCACCGGTAAGACTGCCGGGATCTGCAGCTGCAAAAACCAGGGTTTCCACTCCTGTCCAGCCTGCATCAGGTGTAATGGTAGCAATGTCATCTCCGTCAATTACCACGGTAAGGTTGTTATCACCGCTTACCGACCAGGTGAGCTCTGAAACATCGTTGTCAATATCCGTAACGTAATTATTCAGGCTGACCGGATCCAGGGAAACGCCCTCATCAACCGACTGATCAGGAATACCAGTGACAACCGGCGCATCATTGACAGGCAAAACGGTAAATACGGCATCATCGCTTACAGTATTTAAATCAGGATCTGTTACGGTGAAGGTAATGGTTTCGGACCCGTTCCAGTTCTCGTCAGGTACAGTGACCAGGGCAACCCTGTCGGTTATGGATACAGAAAGTTCGTCATTGTTGCTATAGGACCATTCCAGAACATCATCCGCATCATCGGGATCATTAACGTAATCATCGAGACTGATGGACGCGAACATTTGCCCTTCGTCAATTTCCTCGCTGGGAATATTGTCAATAACGGGCGACTGGGCAGCAAGAGTCAGGTTAAGGTTCAGTAAACATAAAATGATCAATGCTGGAAGGAAGCTGGCGAATCCGGAAGTGGTTCCGATAACTGTGAAATTTGAACGATAAGGCACCATGCTTGTAAAGGTTGGTGAAACATTTCCATTAATTACTATCCTCAAAAACAAGCAATCAGATCAAAGGCTTATTTTCGATGATAGAGACAAAAATACAAAAATACAAGGTAAAGTAAAGCAACTATTTGATGAACTGTGCAAAATAGGGATTGAAGGAGTGGTTTTCTGAATCCAATACTACATCAAAAGTGCACGAGTTTACATGGAGCCATCTGAGCGGGTTTTGATGAGCGTGAAGGAAATGCTGTTGTCAGAGAGCTTATTTGTTCCTGAAATAATGAATCCACCTTCCGTGGTATTTTCGAGAGACGAAGCTGAGAGCTGCGTTCCCAGACCGAATGTGCGATATTGTGGATTATTTCCCTGGCTGTCTGTGATAATGAGAGAAATCGCAGTATTGATCCCCGAAGTGGTTGTTGTTCCAAGGATTTGAATTTCACCATTCTCGGTGAGAAGGCAATGACCGAAATCGTTCCCGGTGCTGCCAAACGTCTTTTCCCACTCACTGGTAAGTGCAAAATCAACCAGACTGACATGCTGCAGCATAATGTCAGTTCCTGTGACTGATGAAGAGGATCCAACCGTGCCTACCACCAGGAAATGATTGTCGTCCAATGCCCTGATGCAATTGCCGGTTTCATTTTGGGTGGAAGCAAGTGCAAAGATTCCCGGAGAACCTCCTGAGGTGTTGACTTTCATGATAAAAGGATGGCTGATACCCGAAGGGTCGCTCCAGGTTGTACCTGTAATTACATAGCTGCCATCGCTGAGTATCTGAAGATGATTTCCTTCATCATCTTTTGCGTTAATTCCCATTCTCCGGGGAGACCAGAAAAGCGGATTGCCATCTTTGTCCAGCGCCGCCACCACAACCTGTTTATCGGTATAGGGTAAGGAATTTTCCGTATAGCCGGTCATGATGAAAGAACCAAAGTCATCCACTTCAAAATGTTTGGCTTCCATATTAAGGCCTGTGCTGGCAATGGTCCTGGTCCATTCAATGTCTCCTGCCGAATTGGTTCGTATAAAGAGAACTTCGCGTTTGCCGCTCGTCTGGTTTAAGGATGAGCCCATGATGGCAAGATCTCCATCGGATAAAACCTGCAGGCAATAAGCCTTTGCATTCCTGCCGCGTCCAAAATACCTCGCTGAATCAAGCAGGTTACCGTATTCATCTGTACGTATCAGGCAAATGCTTGTGGTTCCGTCCGTGTTTTCCACGGTACCGATCAGGGCATATCCCAGTCCCGAGGTTTGTTTCGCATCAGCTCCGGTAAACACAGGGTAATTGTTGTAATACTTCAAGAAGGATTCACTCTGAACAGAGGTGATATCCTTTTCATCAAAACAGGCTGACGCAAGGAGGAACAATAAGAAAAACGGTATTTTCAGGTTGCGGTTCATGATTAACGCTGTTTCTTGGGCTTATAAAATGAGAAATAATATCCGGCTGACAACGATACCGTGTTAATGGTAAAGTCGTCATCCAGGTAATAATATTTGGTCAGGTAGTTCTGGTTATCATAGCGACGATCGGCCCTGACAATATTTTTCAAGCCAATATTCACCCTGAGATCCAGCATCACCATTCCCCTGGGGACCTTATAACGGACGCCTGCGCCAACGATTCCACCATACAGTATGTTTTTACGGTAATCGCTGATATCCTCGTAATCACTGGTGAGAGCAGGCAACTCTTCGGAATACTTCCGTGATGGATGCCCTGCAACACTCGTGATTTTGGCAGCTGAAAATCCACCCCTGACAAAATAATGGGTTTTCCCGAGGGTAAATTCATATACCAGGGTTAACGGCAATTCAAGTTTGCGCAGTCTTTCCCTGTAGGTGATGGTATTGATGGCATCATTGCTTCCGGCTACAGGTATTCTTATGGCATCCTCAAAGCTGTAGCTGTTGGATACAAATTTGAACTCAAGGTTCAGCAATAACTTGCGGCCAAAGTAGCGACCAAAGCCCGCGCCCACATTAAATCCCGGTTTCATCAGATTTTTAGTGGAAGTCTGTTCTTTGTCGAACAGCGTGAATGGTTCTAGGATATGAGGATCGGTGAGGTTAAAGCCTATTATCGGTCCAAACGAAAACACCGATGTGGTGCGGTAGGATTCAAACAAATATTCAAATTCAATGGGATCGTTGGGCATGAGCTCATATTCGGGATACTTCCTGAGAAATTCGACCATTGTTTTTTCAGCTTCGAACTGGTTATCGTCTAACACATAGGACAAAATGATCAGTTTATAAGCTTCGATTTTCTGTGCCCTGGTGAATCCTTCTTCCAAACACGGTGCCAGCATCTGAGGTATTCCTTCGATCAAACCCTGGTCATATAACTTCTGCGCTTCCTGTATTTTGACGGCGCAATCATCCTGGCTGAAAACCGGGGATATGAGGCAAAGCCATAAACCGGCAACCAGCAGGACTGCTTTTATTATTCCGGATCTTTTGGGTATGTAACTTGGCATTATTTAGGGTTTGTTAGGGCAGGTTTTCTCAATATCAATATCAGCGCTTACATAAGTCTCCCATTCACGCTGGGTCAGATTCCGGGTTATTTTCCCGCACATCTGATCCGCCATGCTGGCAGCATGTGTAGGCCAGTAAAAAAGGAACGGGATTGCCTTGTTGTCAGGGACATCACCGGCTGACACCAGGTATCTCCCGTCGGAACTGAAAGCCAGTGAAAAAACTTGTTTATTGTGTTTATCAATGATTATGGGTCGGCTGGAGGAAGGATTTTCGGCGTTCCAGATTTTTACGGTTTTATCGATGCCGGCAGTAGCAATCTGCCGGTCATCGGGACTGAATTTAACGTCATTCGCTTTCCCTGAATGAGCCGATACAATTTTTAGTATGGTGTTTGTTTGCGCATTGGCAATACGCAGGGTCCCGGAATTATCCACAAAAGCGACACGGGATCCTGTAGAATTGATGTCAACGGCTGCAATGGTATTGTTACTGGAACTATGGATAATGGTTTCCTCCTTGGTGTCCATATTCCACCGGATCAGCTTTCCGTCCTTTGTGCCTCCGAACAGGAAGCGACCGGAAGGAGAGACGGCCAGGCATCTGACCTCGCTATTGGTCAGTGCCACAAAAACATTATTCGTTTTTTGAATCAGGTCATAGTAAACAATTGTTTTATCCGTACTTGCGGAATACAGCCCTTTGCTGTCGCGTGTGAAAGCCAGGGCGATTGACCAGTTGTTATTACCTTCCAGGATTTCAGGCGTGTTATCTCCTGTATTCAGATTATAAAGCTGGATGCCGGTGGATGTCGTACCGCAGGCAAGCCAGCGTCCATTGGGGCTGATAGCCAGGCTGCGGTTTATAAAATTATTCACTTTGAGTATCTTATAGGCCTTAACATTGCTGTTTAAGTCCCACCGCAGGATCTTTCCATCATACCCGGAACTGTAAAACACACTGGTTCCCGGTACAAAGGCAAGCGATCTCACAGAGCCTTCATGACCCGGCAGGCCATTGAAATAGTTGCCGTTAAAGCCCTCCATGGCTGAATGAAGGGCATTGTATATATCCGGATGGTCGGTCTGGCCAGCGTATTCCCTGTTAAAAAGAAAGGCCTGGTAGGCGAGTAGCCCTTTCAGATTCTTGTCGTCAACCTGGTCGACTCTGCCCGACATGGTCTGGGCTGTAACCAGCATACGTTTCTGGAATTCAAGATTTTTTTCCTTTTCAGTGACGGTAAGCTGTTCGGTGGCTTTTGAAGCAGTCTTTTCAGACTCCTCTTTTTCCCGCTGGTATTGTGCACTTCTTCTGGCAGCCTCTTCAGCCCGCTGAAAGGCGATTAACCTTTCCTGTTCCGCAACTTTGGACTGCAGTGATGACATCATACTTGCCTTTGTAGCCGAATCAGCACTCAGCTGCGAAATAAACGATTGCATTTCAGCCAGGGAAGCTCTGCTGTCAGCTATGATACGCAGGCTGTCGGCTTCGTTTTTCCGGTATTCGGCCTCTTCTCTTGACTGATCTGCCTCACGGGCTCTCCGGATAGCCTCACCTCTTTGCTGGAAGCCCCAAACAGAGATAAACAAAAACGCCACGGCTGCGAGAAGACTGGATACTGCAAATTTCCGGGTGCGGTTAAGTTCCATGCGCTGCAATCTCACCTTGTTCTGCTCTTCCTGCAGATATTTCTTTTCACTGGCATCGAGAAAGACCATGACTTTCTCAAAAGCCGGATTGTATTTTTTAGCCCAGGACAGCGTGGGTTGCTGTGTTTTTTTCCAGTTCAACGCCAGCTGCAGATCGGGAGGTCTCCAAAGCCCTGTTTTGCCAATCTGGTATTGTGATGAAGCTTCAGCAAGCCGGAGGTACATCTGGACCGATGAGAATTCTTCATCCACCCATGATCTCAGCTTATCCCAAATACGCATGAGGCTTTCGTGAGAAATATCGATGATCGTATCGGCATCAATGGCGATCTCTTCTCCCGGTGTCAGGAATGACCTGCCCTTTGCACGAAATTTGTTTACCACTTCAATGACAACCTGATCAGGTGCCTGGGCAATTTCTCCGATATATTTTATGGTAGCCGGATGCCTTGTTCCCTTATTGTCGACTCCTTTTTCGGTAAGGCATCTGAACATGGCTTTACAAACTGCCTTCCCCTCCTCGGAGAGTTCATCATAAGCCTCATTGGCATGCATCGAAAGGGCATTCTCAATTTTGCCGGCCACCTCATAATCACGGGTACGCAAAGGCGTGCCGGGTTCATTGTTACGGGTCCAGAATTCCCAGGTTCGCATCATTACATGCTGAAGAACCGGAAGCTGGTCGGTTTTATCCTCAATGGCGTTCAACAAATGTTGCAACAATTGAGGATCAATATCGGCACCGCCTACCGCGAGGGGACCGGTAATGGCTTCCTTAAAATCATCCCGTGTCATCTGGGGTATGAGGAAGTTGCTTTTGTTGATCAGCTTGGTAAGTTCCTGGAATTGAGAGCATTCACCAATGAAATCCGATCGCATGGTGAGCACTACATAAATGGGCTGATCCTTTTGCTTAATGGCATTCACCAGCAATTTAATGTAGGCTTCGGTTTCATTCACAACCGTAATATCCTTTCGGCTTTCTTTGAACCTGAATAATTCTTCAAACTGGTCGAGGATCAGCAGGATGTTCTCCCCTTGTGAAAGTTTGATTTGCTTTACCGCATTGACAAGTCCGAACGAGCTTCGACGGAGTATGGTGTACAGGATCTGTTTGTTGATATTGAAATTGTCGGTATGTGCAGTATCCTTTTCGCCGGAGGCAATGGCTTCAGCGAGGTTTTCAACCGGACTGTTTCCAGGACGGGCCGTGATAATTCTCCATTTTGATCCGGCATTGGTGATAAAGCCTCCGTATAATGCCGGGATCAATCCGCAATAAATCAGTGACGATTTGCCACTTCCTGAAGCGCCTGTGACGGCAGCAAAGCGATTTCTTGCCAGGTATCCCAGAACGATCTCGCACTGTCCTTCGCGGCCGAAGAACAAATGGCTTTCTTCAACGCTGAAAGGCCTTAATCCGGGAAACGGATTGGCCAGGGTAAGCGTATTGGTTCTAATATGCCGGGTAGGATTTTCTGTCATTTCTTTGCCAAATGATCGATAAAATGATTAATCACCTCATGGTTAATTTCCTCATCCCAGTTTACAGGGACATTCTTCAGGAATAACAGGGATTTATCTGCTGTTTTCTGCATAGATATGATTTCAACAGCTCTGAACGGTTTGCTTTTCCCATAGCCCGGGGCCTTAACCAAATCCCTGATCTTGCTGTTCAGCCATTCCATGGTACTGTTGCCCTTGTATATTAAAACGGCATCGGCTGTAAGAAGATTATAAATATGTTTGGATAACGGGAAAAAATCTCCGCCATTTTCGTTCGATTCCATAATGTCAAATCCCTTGGCCTTTAAGACACTGGTATATTCGGCCATTTTTCCGCCTGAGGACTTTTCATAAATCACATAGAGCTTATTTTTTTCAGCCACAGGCTTTGCTTCGGGACTGACGAGCTCGTTCAGCCTGGTGTTCAATATGGTTTTAAACACTTCAAAAGGTGTCTCGATGATCTCGGTCATATGCTGGGCCTCATCTCTTTTCAATCGCTTGAGATAAAGGGCCTGGCGCTGATCCGTGGGTTTGATATCATTGGGGATCCAGATGATCTGATAGGGTTTATGGGAATTGCTTTTGGAAGCAATATAATCTTTTACGGTTTTGATCTGAAAATCGATAAATGAATACTTTGAATTCTTGAGGAATTCACCATACCAGGCTCCCAGCAGGTGCACGGTCATGATGGACTGGTCCAGTATCTGGTCAATGACCTGTTTTGATTTTTCGGCATCTTCGGGAATGGTTGTCATGGGTAAAACGCGAAAACCCAGGTATTGCAACTCACGTCTTAGCATATCCCTGTTTTCAGAAAGATCAAAGGTTGTTTCTGCCAGAAAAACAGCCGGAGCTTGCGTTGATTTGATCTTTAATCCGTCAGCACCGGAGAGGTTTTGAAGAATCTCAGCGATATCGTATGCCAAATCAACCAGTTTTGACCAGAATTTGTCCTGCGGACCATTCTTACCTATCAGGTCATAGGTGATTGCTTTTTTGTTGTAACGGTTTATCTCAAAGAAATTATATTCGATTCCTTCTTTCAGGCAGTCAAATTCGTTTTCGGTGGTTGCCGGGAAGGTGAGTACTTTAAAAATACGGTGATTTATATTGTTGCCCTCCTGGTGAACGCTTTTGTAAACCTCATCGAGATCTTTGAGATATGCCGGGGATTTGGCATATTCAGGAGACAGAATGGTAACAAAAACAGCTGTTTTGGCAAACACATCCCGTATATTCTCACCCAGCATGGTTTGTCGCACCCGCAGATCATCATGCAGGAGGATTACAGGCTTCTTTTCGTAAAGCCTGTTCATCACAATGGTAAGATACTCACAGAATTTCAGCGACCATTCAGTGGTTGCCTGATTTTCCTTGCCATTCGCAGATGCGTAGCTTATGAATATGTCGTGTTCAAAACTCATTCCTGTAAAACTTAAACTTCTTCGATCATTGCAAAAACCGAATTCCTGAAATCGATGTAATCAAACATCAGCGAATTAAGCACTTCCTGTTCGAGACTAAAAAGCTTTAAATCAGTCAGTGATTTTAATGAGAACGTATTGTCTTCAACAAAAAGATCGCTGTAAATTATATCATTTTTTTCAAAGGTAAATACTTTCCCTGAAGAAATGTTAATCTGGGCTGTTCCTTCAACGATAATCATAAAAGCGTAGTGCACATCCTCGCGTTTGATCAGGAATTCCTCATCTTTGTTCAGACGGTGAAATTCCAGCGCCCGTGCGATTTCACAGAGTACATCAAAGGTGATTCCCCGCATTTTCGGACTGTCTTTCATGAATCTGACCCTGTCGAATAAAAGATAAGGGATTCCTTTGTCTGCCTGGGCCAGTGCAGATCTGATTTCATTTACCTGCGAAGGTTCAAGCCGGGAATACACAGATTCCAGTTTTTCGCATGTTTTTTTTTCGAGAACATAGGCAGCTGATTCCCTGATCAGCTGGTTGGGATGAAAAGCACTGGCAATGATTTCCTGTTCGGGAAAATTATCCCCCAGCTGAAAAGAGCTGATAATGGCACAGGCTTTTGCATACAGTGAGATCTGATTAAAATCACGGGTGATGATTTCCTGTATCAGTGACTCAGGAGGTTCTTTGGCAGCCTGGAAGAAATACTGCAATTCCTTAAAGCGTTCTTTCACAGATATGTTTTCAACAACCGGGAAAAAGACCTGTTTGATTTCCTCATTTACGATCTGGTCAAGCAGTTCTATGGCAAATGATATATCCGAATCGCTGCCTTCCTGCAGCAGGTTTTTAATATTCCCAATGGATGTGGGATTGTATGCCAAAGCAAGAAGGTGATACAGCGTGGTATAATTATCATTGATCTCAGCACGGAGGGTGTCGCTTAGCAGATGAAAGGAGGGAGATTTATAAATGCTGGCATAAGCGGCAAAATTCCATGACATAACTGTGATCAGCCTTACAATATCGTTGAGAACGCGGTTGATGTTGCCGGGTGTGGACTGGAACTTGGATTCACGAAGGGCCAGCAAAGCTTGTCGGCCAACCGCCCTATTCTGGTTTTCAATTTTGCCGAGCAGGCAATCCATAGCAGCCGGAGTTCCTATTTTGCCATAGATTCTTACTATGCGCGACAAAAGCAGATCGTCTGCATCAGGCAGTAAGAACATTTGTTCCAGCAGAGGAAGTGCAGGATCCCCGATTTTCACCAGGGCTTCAAAAGCATAGGGATAATAGGTAGCTGTCGTAAGATATCCGATCAGCACATAACTGTAATTTGCACTTCCCAGTCGGGCCATTGCTTTGACGGATGCGAATTTTACATCCGGCTCTATATCACGGGTGAGTTGTAACAGGCTATCGCTCAAATCATGGTTATCGATATTGCCGATCACCTCGGCAGCGAGAATCCGGTCAGCCAGCGTTTTTGAGTTTACAAGGCCTTCAATGGCATTCTTCGATCCGGTAGCACTGAGTTTCAGTTCGAAACGGCTTATCAGTTTGGGAAGATATCCGTTCTGTGTCCTCGATTGATTGTACTTTTCCAGTTCCTTCAGCTTGGGCAGTGAACTGAGGAGCGCATTTGCATCAATCCTGTCCAGGATGTATTCCTGCAATTCGGCGGAATTTGTAGCCAGCAAAGAAACCAGGTGCTTCTCATGCGTGAGCGGTTCAAGTCGTTCGAGAATTGAAAGTGTATTCACCGATTTGAGCGGATCACTGCTATTGATCAGATTGTGCGTTTTTTCATCAATATTCTGCAGTTCCTGCTCTATTGTTCTGGTGCTCACTTTCAGTCTCCGGATGGTATCCCTCAGGGCATTCTGGTACTTTTTGATGAGTCGCACCCCAACGGGTATCCAAAGCAGCATGAAGAACAGCAGGGTCAGATTCATAAACAGACTTCTGGTGAGATTCAGCCACAGCAAAACCCATAGGACGACCCCTGCAATCAGCAATGAAAGCATCCTGAATGAACCTTCGATACGGGGGATAATTGAACTAACGAACCGCAGGTCAAGCGTTCGGAACAAAACCCTGAGAGAAGGGAGCTCGATGGCTTCATAAGTAGTCTCATACCCGATCCGGAGCATGGCAACCATGAGAAATCCGAACGATATGCTTGCAATAGCTGTTGATTCGCCAACCAGAAGATCAACAATCAGCGAGGCGATTGCCGCAATCATCAGCAAAGCCGGAATAAGCACCAGGCTGTAAGGCGAGTCGTATGTGTAGAGGATCTTTCTGAGCAGGAACCTTTCTACGCCGTATGCAAACAGGAACATCGTCCCCGTGAAAAACGCGAAAAACTTGGCAAGTCCTATGGTGTTGGGATAGTTGATACGGGTAACCGTGATGAAATGATAATGGAGAATAAAACCGGTAACCGCGGACAACAAAACAAAAGCCAGCAGCAAAAGGGTATATCTGCTGTAGAACATTTCATAGAACCTTGAACGGAGTCGCAGCGGATGCCTCGATATTGGCGGAAATATGCCGGCGACTCTGTGGTACCGGTTGATGATGATTTGCATGAGGGTGGCCAGACCTATGAAAAGAGCACTGCCTGCTGTAATCAGTAAAACGTCAAAATGAAAATACAAAACAGCGGTAAGCGAATAACTGGCCAGTACAATGCCCAGCATGAGTGACATGCGGATAACAGGATAAAATCTGCGGTGCTGCGAAGGGGTGTAAATGCCTGTAACCGAGCGCCGGAAAAGTACCATTACCAGAAATGTAAAAGGTATTGCCAGGGTGAAGGGCAGCAACACCTGCACACCAAAAGGAGCCAGGGAGATAAAGGAATCATAGAAAAGAAAAACGACCAGGTTGACAACAGAAATGGATAAAAGGGAGACCAGGGCCAGGCTGCGGAAAGAAATCCTGTTGACAAGAAAGGAATAGAGTGAGAAAAGAAGAAGGCCAAATATACCGGAAATAATAAAAGCCTGGGGTATCAATTCAGGTTTCCACGCCTGGAAAAAAAGAACATGGGAACCAACCATGAACAAAGCCACAAAAGCGCCTATGAATAAAGCCTGCAGAGAGGCATACACTAACATGAAAATCTCCTGTCGGTTGTTGAATTGCAAACCAAAAAGCGAATTCTTCATAACCAGTGAGATGTTAACAATAGGTTTGGCCTGATACAGTTGTAAAGATTGCAAAAATACTAAATTATTGTTTTGAATTCAATATTTTACACCGATATAAGACATGCATTGACAGAAGTTGCATTTTTATCAGGGATAATTTGTATTTTTATCGGTATACAAATCTATTAATACAATACGTTATGGCACTTGAATTATCAGGGAAAGTCATACAGGTACTTTCCGAACAGACCGGTACCGGCAAGAACGGACAATGGTCAAAGCAGGACATCATTATTGAAACCGAAGAGCAATATCCCCGGAAGGTATGCTTCTCAGCCTGGGGTGATAAGGTATCCCTTATAAAATCACTTAAAACAGGTACCCAGGTGAAAGTATCCTTCAATGTGGAATCACGTGAATTTAACGGCAAGTGGTATACTGATCTGCGGCTTTGGAAAATTGAATCTCCTGAAGCTTCAGGCAGTGCGGTGGCAACCGGCGGTTATGCCGATGCCGGGTTGGAACCTCTGTCCACGGGCGATTCAGAAGATGGCGGAGAAAACGATTTACCCTTTTGAGCATTCTCCAATTCTTGGAGAAAATCCACCATATTTAAATTTTCCCCGTCGACAACAAACCTTGCCCTGAGGAAGTGATGCTCACATTTATGGCGGAGTTCTGCAATGTATTGCCTCAGTTCCTCTTCGGTTTTTCCCAGTACGATAGGCCGGTCCTCCGCGGCGATCCTGAGCCGGTTCACAAGGGTCTCATCACTGACTTTCAGATAGATTACATCACCATATTGCTCCATCAGGCTCATGTTGTCACAATTGCAGGGTGCTCCTCCCCCGGTGGAAAGGATCATATTGTCATTTTTCACTGCTTCTTTCAGCGCTTTCCATTCGAGCCTGCGGAATCCTTCTTCGCCAAGACGGGTATAAATTTCCGGTATGCCTTTGCCTTCCCTGGCTTCGATGAATTCATCCAGGTCCAGGAAATCAAGTCCGAGCCCTTCAGCCAGCTTCCTGCCCAAAGTGGTTTTGCCGCTGTTTTTGAAGCCAATGATGAAGTAGCGCATGAGACGAAAAAAATTATCTTTGCAGCAAATTTACGACGATAAAATGAATTACACCGATTTAAGCGAACAGGAGATCATCAGGCGTCAGGCGCTGGATGAATTAAGGTCCCTGGGTGTCGATCCCTACCCGGCAGCCATGTTTCCGGTCAATGTCACCACCCTGGAAATCCTGAATAATTACAAGGCTGAAAAAGCCAATTACAAGGATGTGGCCATTGCCGGTCGCCTGATGAGCAAGCGCATCATGGGGAGCGCTTCTTTTGCTGAAATTCAGGATGAGAAAGGCAGGATACAGATTTATCTGAAACGCGATGATCTGTGTCAGGGCGAAGATAAAACCTGGTACAATACCATATTTAAGAAACTGCTCGATATAGGTGACTTTATCGGGGTCAGGGGATTTGTATTCGTCACCCAGATGGGGGAAATATCCATTCATGTCCGTGAGATTACCATCCTGGGGAAATCACTGAAACCTCTCCCGATCGTCAAGGAAAAAGACGGTATTGTATATGATGCGGTGACGGACCCGGAATTCAGGTACCGGCAAAGGTATGTCGACCTGGTTGTGAATCCCGGGGCCAGGGATATCTTCATCAAACGCACGAAACTTATTAATTCCCTCCGGGAGTTGTTCAATTCAAAGGGATATCTCGAGGTGGAAACCCCCGTGCTGCAGCCCATACCCGGTGGAGCATCAGCACGCCCCTTTATTACGCATCACAATACACTGGATATGCCATTGTATCTCAGAATTGCCAACGAGCTCTATCTGAAGCGACTGCTCGTAGGGGGATATGAGGGCGTGTATGAGTTTTCCAGGGATTTTCGGAATGAGGGGATGGATCGCATGCACAATCCCGAGTTTACAGTTATGGAAATCTACGTTGCCTGGAAAGATTACCTGTGGATGATGGATTTCGTGGAGGAAATGATTGAAAAAGCGGCCTTGGATCTGCACGGAACCACCAGGGTGCCCTACGGCAATGCGGTTATTGATTTTAAAAGGCCCTTTATGCGTCTGACCATGGCGGGTGCCATTCAGCAATATACCGGGATTGATATCCTGGGCCTGGATGAGGATCAGCTCAGAACAGCCTGCAGGGAACTGGACATTGAAATTGACGCCACCATGGGCAAGGGAAAGCTCATTGATCAGATATTTGGCGAAAAAGTCGAGCCGAACCTGATACAGCCTACCTTTATCATGGACTACCCCATTGAAATGTCGCCCCTGTGCAAAAAGCACCGGGCCGACCCGAAACTCACAGAACGCTTTGAACTGATCGTCAATGCCAAGGAATTGTGCAATGCCTATTCCGAGCTGAATGACCCCATCGACCAGCGAGAACGGTTCCAGGACCAGTTGCGGCTTTCAGAAAAAGGAGATAACGAAGCCATGTTTATTGACCAGGACTTCCTTCGCGCGCTTGAATATGGTATGCCTCCTGCTTCAGGATTAGGTGTGGGAATCGACAGGCTGGCCATGATCATGACCAACCAGCCCAGCATTCAGGATGTGCTTTTCTTTCCCCAGATGAAACCTGAACAGGGACAAGGGACGAGGGACGAGGGACCAGAAAAATACCTGGAAATTGGAGTTCCGGAGGAATGGATTATTGTGCTGAAGAAATTGGGGTACATCACCGTTGAAAAATTGAAGGAAGCTAAAGCCGGCAAGCTCTCCAATGATCTGAACGGATACAACAAGAAGAGCAAGCTGGGTTTGAAGGGACTCAGCCCGCAGGAGGTGGAGAATTGGCTGAAGCAGTAAACGGTAAAATGTAAACAGTAAACGGTAAAAGGTAAACAGGAAGCGGTAATTTTTCAACAGGAAAGACTGAACCAGGTATTTTTATCCACAGGTTAAACCCATGAACTTCAACGCAAAATCGCCTGTATTCCGCACCATGCTGTTATTTGTGTGTTGATAAAGAAATACCGGCGGCAAGGATCTTTATGCTATTTTTGCGCCAAACCGATGAGGGGTATGACAGCTGCAATATATTCAGAAGACACGATACGCACACTCGACTGGAAGGAACACATCCGGAAAAGGCCGGGTATGTACATCGGTAAGTTGGGAGACGGTTCTTCGCAGGACGACGGGATTTATGTTCTGATCAAAGAGGTTCTCGACAATTCCATTGATGAGTTCATGATGGGTTTCGGGAAGAAAATCGATATCACCATCAACGAAAACATTGTCCAGATCAGGGATTATGGTCGCGGTATTCCGCTTGGAAAAGTTATTGATGTGGCTTCGAAGATGAATACCGGTGCCAAATACGACTCCAGGGTTTTTAAGAAATCAGTAGGACTGAATGGTGTTGGTATTAAGGCAGTTAATGCCCTTTCCTCCTATTTTGAGATCAGGTCTTACAGGGAGGGTAAAGTCAAGGCTGTCAGTTTCAGCGAGGGAAATATCCAGCAGGAACTTCCGGAAGAGCCCACCGATATGAAAAACGGCACCCTGGTTTCATTTGTTCCTGACCAGAAGATGTTCGGCCATTTCAGGTACATGGCGGATTACCTGGAAGCCATGATCCGGAATTATGTGTACCTCAATTCGGGCCTGACCATTTATCTGAACGGCACGCCGTATTTTTCCAAAGACGGACTGGTGGATTTGCTGAGGGACAATGTGAACGGGGACGCACTTTATCCGATCATCCACCTGAAGGATGAGGATATTGAACTGGCCCTGACCCATGGCAGCCAGTACGGGGAAATCTATTACACCTTTGTGAACGGTCAGCATACCACCCAGGGCGGTACCCACCTGGCTGCATTTAAGGAGGCCCTGGTGAAAACAGTTCGTGATTTTTACAAAAAGGATTTTGACCCGGCTGATATTCGCATATCCATAGTAACTGCCCTCAGCATAAAAGTGGAAGAGCCTGTTTTTGAATCACAGACCAAAACCAAGCTCGGTTCAAAAGATATGGCCCCCGACGGCATATCTGTCCGCAATTTCATCACGGATTTCCTCAAGAAACACCTGGATAATTACTTGCACAAGCACCCGGAGATTGCAGATATCCTGCTGAAGAAGATTGTGGAATCGGAGAAGGAAAGAAAGGCGATATCCGGAATTCAGAAACTCGCCAGGGAACGGGCCAAAAAGTCGAACCTCCACAACCGCAAATTGAGGGATTGCAAGATTCATTTAAATGACAATGATGAAAGACATCTCGATTCCACCATTTTCATCACCGAGGGTGACTCCGCCAGCGGCTCCATTACAACATCACGCGATGTCGGCACACAGGCCGTATTCAGTCTGAAAGGAAAGCCGCTGAATGTTTACGGACTAACCAAGAAAATCGTTTACGAGAATGAGGAATTCAATCTGCTGCAGGCTGCCCTTGCCATTGAGGACGGATTGGAAAACCTGCGCTACAACAATATTGTGATCGCCACCGATGCGGATGTAGACGGAATGCATATCCGGCTCCTGTTGATGACTTTTTTCCTCCAGTTCTTCCCTGACCTGGTTCGACAAGGCCATCTTTATATCCTGCAAACGCCGCTATTCAGGGTCAGAAATAAAAAAAGCACCTTGTACTGTTACAGTGATGATGAAAAGACAAATGCCATAAAAAAGCTCGGACCCAATCCTGAAATTACCCGTTTCAAAGGGTTGGGAGAAATCTCACCCGAGGAGTTCCGGCATTTTATCGGCAAGGATATCCGGCTTGAACCGGTAAGAGTGAAAAAAGGCGACCATATCCAGGATATACTACCGTTTTACATGGGCAAAAACACCCAGGAGCGGCAGGATTTTATCATTGAAAACCTCCGGGTGGAAGCGGATGTGGTTGAAGCGTTATAGTCAGCAATAAATCGGAATATTTCCAATGGGTGTTGAAGAATTTGAATTCCACGAGGAGAACGGTGCGGAAGAGCAAACCGGAAACGATGCCGGCATCGAGGCAGGGTCCGATGATCCGCTCATTGGTACCGGTCACGTCACGGAGCTCACAGGTAAGTACAAGGACTGGTTCCTTGATTATGCATCCTATGTAATTCTCGAAAGGGCCGTTCCTCATACCGATGACGGACTGAAGCCCGTTCAGCGCAGGATCCTGCATGCCATGCGACAGATAGAGGATGGCCGTTACAACAAGGTCGCCAATATCATTGGCCAAACCATGCAATACCATCCGCACGGAGATGCTTCCATCGGAGATGCCCTGGTACAGCTTGGACAAAAGAAACTGCTCATCGATACCCAGGGTAACTGGGGCAATATTTTCACGGGAGACGGGGCAGCTGCATCGCGATACATTGAGGCAAGATTGTCGAAATTCGCACTGGAGGTGGTATTCAACCCGCGTACTACGGCATGGAAACTATCCTATGATGGCCGTAACAAAGAGCCCGTCACCCTTCCCGTCAAGTTTCCCCTATTGCTGGCGCAGGGTGTTGAAGGCATTGCTGTAGGGCTGGCTTCAAAAATACTGCCCCATAATTTCAACGAGCTGATCGATGCATCCATAGCTCATTTGCAGGGGAAGAGTTATGAGCTCTATCCGGATTTCCCGACGGGCGGACTGGTGGATGTTTCCCGCTACAATGACGGGTTACGGGGCGGCGCGGTAAAGATCAGGGCAAAAATCTCAAAACTCGACAAGAAATCCCTTGTGATTTCGGAACTTCCTTTCGGACAAACCACCACTTCCCTGATCGACTCCGTTCTGAAGGCCAATGAAAAGGGCAAGATCCGGATCAGAAAAATTGATGATAATACGGCAGGCACTGTGGAGATTGTCATTCATCTGTTACCGGGCGCCGATCCCGACGTCACCATTGATGCCCTGTATGCATTCACAGATTGTGAAGTGCCAGCGTCACCCAATGCCTGTGTTATACGTGATGAGAAGCCATGTTTTATAGGCGTTTCTGAAATCCTTCGGGAATCGGTGGAAAATACCGTTCAGCTGCTGACACTGGAACTTCAGATCAGACTCGATGAACTTGGGGAGATATGGCATTATGCATCTCTGGAAAGGATATTTATTGAAAATGAGTTGTATGAGCCCATTAAGCTGTGCAAGACCGAAGAATCAATCCTCGAGACCATTGAAACGGGTCTTGTTCCTTTCCGGAAAAAGCTGAGAAGGGATGTCATTCGGGAGGACCTGGTGCGGTTATCCAATATTCCCATCAAAAGAATTTCAAAATTCAGCATTTACAAGGCAGAAGAGTTTATCAGGCAAACAGAGGCCGAAATGGAGGAGGTAAAGAACCACCTTGCCAATATTATTCCATACAGCATCAGCTATTACCGGCAGATCAAAAAGAAATTCGGCACAGGCCGTGAGCGAAAGACCGAAATAAGAGGATTCGATACCATAACAGCCACAGAAGTAGCCCTTGCGAATGCCAAGCTTTATGTTAACCGTGCAGAAGGCTTTATTGGCACCGGGTTGAAAAAAGATGAGTATGTATGCGACTGTTCGGATATTGATGATATCATTGTCATCCGGAAAGACGGCAAATTCCTTATTGCCAAGGTGTCAGAAAAACAATTTGTGGGAAAGGACATTGAATTTGCAGGCGTATTCAAGAAAAATGATGAGCGCACCATTTATAATGTTATCTATCGTGACGGGGAAAACGGAACGACCTATATCAAGCGGTGTGCCATTACAGGACTTATGCGGGGTAAGGAGTACACCCTTACCAAAGGTGAGAGTGGTTCACGCATCCTGTACCTCAGCGTGAATCCGAACGGAGAGGCTGAAACGGTTAAAGTAACCCTTAAACCCCGGCCCCGGGTAAAAAAGCTGGTGTTTGACGCAGAATTCAGTGAAACGGATATCAAGGGCAGATCATCCATCGGAAATATCATTACCAGGTATCCGGTACACAAGATTGAACTTAAGGAAAAAGGAGTTTCCACACTGGGCGGAAGGAAAATCTGGTGGGACGAAACCGTGCAGCGACTCAATATAGACGGGAAAGGAAGCTACCTGGGCGAGTTCTCGGGCAATGACAGGATACTTGTGCTGACCCGCGAAGGGGAGATGCGGTTATCGGGATATGAGCTCACCACGCATTTTGAAGAAGACTGGCTTGTTATCCGGAAATACAGACCGGGCCTGATCTTTACGGTAGTATATTATGACGGGGAGCAAAAATTGCATTACATCAAAAGGTTCGAGGCCGAAGCCATGGAAAAGCCATCCCGTTATTTTGACGAGCATCCCAGATCAAAGTTCATACTACTTTCAGTGAATGACTTTCCACGTCTGGAACTCAAATTTGGAGGCAAGCATAAAAAAAAGGATCCTGTGATCCTCGAGGCTGCTGATTTTATCGCGGTTAAGGGATATAAAGCCAAAGGCAAGAGGCTGAGCAATTATGAAGTGGCGGTAGTCAACGAGCTGGAACCGCTACGGTTCAAAGTGGAATTGCCGGAGCCTCCTGTTGAAGAACTGCCGGATGAACCTGTCCCCGGTGATAATGAGCCAAAAATTCCCGAAGGCGGCGATACCGGGGAACAGATGTCGTTGTTTTGACTTAAGCAATAATTCATCCCTTACAGGGATGTTATGTGTGCAATGATTATGTTCCTACAATAATTCATCCTCTACGAGGATGTTATGTGCTGGGATATTGATATTTCTACAATAATACATCCCCTTCAG
The DNA here is from genome assembly GCA_016930375.1 of Bacteroidales bacterium. GTDB lineage: Bacteria > Bacteroidota > Bacteroidia > Bacteroidales > UBA10428 > UBA5072. The sequence continues at coordinate 41,493 of JAFGGU010000027.1, forward strand.
GGATGTTGTGGGTGTGACGATGATTTTTCTGCAATAGCTTTTTCCACGAACCTTGTAGAGGTTCCATTATTGTAGAAATGCATGTCCCGCTACCCCACCACATCCCTGTAGGGGATGAATTATTTATTTGGATACCACGCACCAAACCCGGATGATACCAACCTTTCCATTCAACCCACCCCGAGGCATTTGCATTTGATCCCTCCGTTCACTATATTCGTGCACCCTGATTAAAATGATCGATGCGGTGAAAATCAGATCAACGTCTTCTATATTAAGCGGCAGCATTCTCATCCCTGCCTCGAAATCCCATACCATCCGGGCGGTTGCCTTTGCTGCCATCGCCGAAGGAACCTCGGTGCTAAAAAATCCCCTGATGTCCGATGATGCAAGATCAGCCGTCACCGGGGCCGGGGAAATGGGAGCTCAGGTCAGCCTGGGTAAGGACTGGATTATTCAAGGTATCGGCGGGGCTCCGGTGGAATCATGCCGGCATATTGACGTGGGCAATTCCGGAACCTCGCTGCGCATACTCACCGGCTTGTGTTCCCTGTCAAAACATGCGGTTCAGTTCGACGGCGACAAATCAATCCGTCAGCGGCCTATGGCGCCACTACTTTCTGCGCTGGAAAATTTGGGAGTAACCATCATTGAATCAACGGGAGGCAACTGTCCTTTTACCATCAGGGGGCCTTTGCAGGGAGGGAGCACAAGGGTGAACGGCATCAGCTCTCAGTTTCTTACCTCACTGCTGATCGCCTGTCCCATGGCTCCGTTGAATACCGAATTGTTCGTCGATCATCTCAATGAAAAACCTTACGTTGAAATAACACTCGACTGGCTTCGCAAGATGGGTATACGGTTTGAACAAAAAGGGCTCGAATGGTTCAGAATATATGGCGGGCAGCGTTACTGCGCTTTTGAAAGACAAATTCCGGCTGATTTTTCTTCCGCAACCTTTCCGCTATGCGCAGCGGCAGTTACCGGATCGGAAATTCTGATCCGGGGGCTCGACTTCAGCGATCAGCAAGGTGATAAAGCTGTATTTGATTACTTTAAGAGCATGGGCATGGAGATCAGCCATGCTTCCGAAGGGATTAGGGTAAAGGGAGGAGCGCTTCACGGTGTGGATATTGATATGAATGCAACCCCCGACGCCTTGCCGGCTATGGCAGTTGCAGCCTGTTTCGCGCAGGGAACGACACGGTTGCTGAATGTGCCCCAGGCCAGGTTGAAAGAATGTGACAGAATTGCCGCCATGGCAACGGAGCTTACAAAAATGGGCGCGCAGGTGGAGGAACTTAAAGACGGTCTGGTCATCCGGCAAAGCCAACTGAAAGGCACACGGGTTCATGGCTATGATGATCATCGCATGGTAATGGCCCTTTCTGTAGCCGGACTGGGAGCTGGGGGTGAGACCATTGTAGACACAGCCGAATCGGCAGGAATTACCTACCCGGGTTTTGTGGAGGACATGGCCGGACTGGGAGCGCACTTTGACATACTGGAGTAATAAATCAATAAATCAATAAATCAATAAATCAATAATTATTATAATATGCTGGGATGTACTTACGGAAATCTTTTTAAAACCACCGTTGCCGGTGGATCATACCAGGAGGGACTGTCCATCAACATTCAGGGTGTTCCCCCCGGATATCTTTTTACCGAAGAGGAGATTTATGTTGAACTCATGTTGCGCAAGCCCGGGCAGGGTGAGCTCACTTCACCAAGGCGCGAAGCCGATGTTCCCATACTTTTCAGCGGGATTAATGTGGCCGATACCATGCCTGGCTTCAGGAATGCAGGATACACCAATGGTACACCCCTGGTGATCCTGATTCCCAACGTCGACAGGCACCTGGAACACATTGAACAGTACCGTTCGACCAACCGCACTCCGCGACCCGGACATGCATCCTATGCTTCCTACCAGAAGTACGGATCCTGGGATGATTCAATCGGAGCGGGCTTTTTCAGCGGACGCTATACATCTTCCATTGTGGCTGCCGGGTGTATTGCCAAGAAAGTTTTGAAGGACCACGGCATTGAAGTGGTTTCTTTTGTTCGTGAAGCGGCCGGTATACGCATGAAGGACATGCCTGTTGCCGAAATTAAAAAGAAAGCTGCTGCCTATCGTGAGGTCAGGAAACTGCACGATCCGGTATACCTCGACCTGTTTGCTTCCGGCAAAATGAAAGCTGACATGCGCTTTTTTGAGAAGGCAGCCATCCTGGCTGATCTGGAGACGCGAATCCCCGATATCAAAAGACCCATTTACGATGAAGAGGATGTACGTAAAAAATACGGCATTAATCCCAAACTCTTCTGTCCCGATCCCGATGTGGCTGACACGATGTACAACGAGATCCTTCGCATCATGCAGGATGGGGATTCATCGGGTGGCATAGTGGAGATTATTGTGACAGGAGTACCTGCAGGTATGGGAGAGCCCGTTTTCAACAAACTGGATGGGGAGCTGGGCCGCCTGATGAGCATTGGCACGGTGAAGGCAGTGGAAATCGGCTGCGGAATGGAAGCAGCCAGGATGACCGGTTCGCAGTGCAACGACGCCCTGCGTGTAAAGGACGGCAAGGTGGTGTTTACGTCAAACCAGGCTGGCGGTATTACAGGTGGTCTCACTACGGGTCAGGACATTATTGCCCGTGTTGCCGTAAAGCCCACCCCTACTATTGCCAAACCACAGCTAACCATTGACAAGGTAAGCCTTGAGAACAAAGAGCTGGCGGCAGTCACGAGGCGTGACCCTACAATAGTGGCGCGCATGTGGCCGGTGACAGAAGCTTATACATCTTTGATTATCCTGGATGCATACATGCACCATGTAGGATACCAGGCTATGCGGCCTAAAAACTAAATTCTTAATACAATACATTATGCAAGTACCTGACATTCCTTCAAGCCTGAAGACCTTGAAGTCTCTGTTTTTGCTTTTCGTCCTGGCGTTGCTGCTTCAAACAGCCGCTTATGCCGAGGTGACACTTCCCTTCATTATCTCTGACAACATGGTTTTACAGCGTGACGTGCCTGTAAATATATGGGGATGGGCTAAACCCGGTGAAAGGATAACCTTAGCCATGGCCGATCAGAAGATCTCTGTGAAAACCTCAACCAGCGGTGAATGGAAGGTTCAGCTTAAACCCATTCCTGCCGGTGGTCCTTTTGAAATGAAGATTTCAGGCAAGAATGACCTTGTTTTGAAAAACATCCTGGTAGGTGATGTGTGGGTTTGCGGCGGACAATCCAATATGGAATGGCCGCTGTCGCAATCGAGAAACTGGATGGCAGACAAAAGCACGGTTGATAACCCGAAGATCCGGTTGTTCTATGTTCCCAAGAACATGAGCATGAAGCCTCTGCCCAACACAAAAGAAGCCCGTTGGGAAATGTGTGATGCCAAAACAGCTGCTTCATTTTCTGCCATCGGATACTACTTCGGAAAAAACCTGGTTAAACAACTGGATGTGCCCATTGGCCTTATCAACAGCAACTGGGGCGGTACCGATATTGAAACCTGGATAAGCCTGGAAACCATGTATGAGGACAAGAATTATTCAGCAGCCATTGAGAAGATGAAGACCGTTAACCTCGATGAAATGCAGAAAGAGGCTGACAGGAAGATAAAGGAATGGCAGAATGCCATCAGTAATGAGGATCCCGGTGTTGTGTCGAAATGGTATTCCCCTGAATTCAACGCATCAGGCTGGGAAGTGATGAAGTTGCCGCAGGCATGGGAAGGAGCGGGTTTACCCGGGTTGGACGGAGTAGTATGGTTTAGGAAGGAATTTAAATTAAGCGCTGCAGAGGCCGCCGGGGAAGTAATCATCAGCCTGGGCCCGATTGATGATAGTGATGAATGTTACGTAAACGGGAAACTGATCGGCAAAACAGAAAACCGCTACGATTTCCCGCGTGAATATAAACTGGCTTCCGGCCTGCTGAAAGAAGGCAATAACGTCATTTGCATCAAAGTCATTGACACCGGTGGCGGTGGAGGCCTCTGGGGCATGGACAACCAGCTGTATGTTGAAGCGGATGGTGATAAAAGAAGTCTGGCAGGTGACTGGTTTTACAAGGTCGGTTTAAATCTGCCCGCACCGCGGGATGTATCCAGTCCCAACAGTCTGCCTTCATTGCTGTACAATGGTATGATCAACCCGCTCATCCAATACCCCATCAAAGGGGTCATCTGGTACCAGGGTGAAAACAATGCAGGTAATTACATGAAATACAGGGAATTGTTCCCCGCCATGATTCGCGATTGGCGCAATAAATGGAAAACAGGGGATTTTACCTTTCTCTTCGTTCAGCTTGCCAATTACATGGAACCGCCCCAGGTCCCGCAACAAAGCAGCTGGGCCGGTTTACGGGAGGCACAAACCATGACTTTGAGCGTACCGAAGACCGGTATGGCCGTCATCATTGACATAGGTGAGGCCAAGGACATCCATCCGAGGAATAAGGATGATGTCGGATACCGGTTGTCGCTTGCAGCCCTGAAGATTGCCTATGGCAAGGACCTGGTCTATTCGGGACCGGTGTTCAAATCCATGGAAATCAGCGGTGACAAGGCAGTTCTGGAGTTTGACCATGTAGGTTCGGGTTTGATGGCAAAAGACCGGTATGGATACCTGAAGGCTTTTTCAATAGCAGGGGCAGACGGGAAGTTTGTGTGGGCGATAGCATCAGTTGCCCCGGGTAATAAAGTGGTTGTATCCAGTGATGCGGTAAAAAATCCGGTGGCAGTCAGATATGCATGGGCCGATAATCCCGAAGATGCAAACCTCTATAATGCGGAAGGCTTACCTGCCTCACCTTTCAGAACAGATGACTGGTAATTAAAAAATCATTATCTTTCCTTACAATATTAAAATGATGCGCCATGATCAAAGAAAGGTTTGTTGATTACATCGAAAAGAGTATTAAGAAAAACTGGAAAATTCCGGCATTGTCGGATTATAATGGGGAAAGCCTTGCTTATTCCGATGTAGGCACCCATATTCTACGGTTCCACCTGCTGTTTGATCGCATGGGAATTAAAAAGGGCGATAAAATTGCACTTGTCGGAAAGAATTCCGCGCGCTGGTGCTGTGTTTACCTTTCTGTTGTATCCTACGGGGGTGTCATTGTTCCGATTCTTCCTGATTTTAAGCCTGATGATATCCAATCGATCATTAATCATTCCGATTCGATATTGTTGTTCAGTTCCGATGCATTTTTTCAGGCAGCTGATCCTGCCAAGTTACCAGCCATTCAGGGTATTATTGCTATCAACACATTTGAGCTGCTTCACTGCAGTTCCCCCAAGCTGCGTTCTCTGATGGAAGAGCTCGACGCTGAGTTTGTGAAGGTCTATCCCGAGGGTCTGAAACCTGAAAAATTCAAGCTTCCCGAGGTGGGTAATGAAGAGCTTGCCGTGATCAGTTATACCTCCGGAACCACCGGGTTTTCCAAGGGTGTTATGCTTACAAGCAACAGCCTGGCGGCCAATGTCAAATATGCGCAGGAGAACATGCCGCTTATGCCGGATGACGATATTGTTTCATTCCTGCCACTGGCTCATTCCTATGGATGTGCATTTGAATTTCTTTTTCCTTTCTCTATCGGCTGTCACATTACGATTCTTACAAAAACACCGTCGCCTCAGATTGTCACCCAGGCTTTCCAGGAGATCAAACCCCGCCTGATCCTGTCGGTTCCATTGGTCATCGAAAAGATTTACAAGGCAAAAATCATTCCCGTCATCACCAAAATGCCTGCCAGTTTATTACTGAAAGTGCCTTTACTGAATCTGATCATTTACAGAAAGATCAAGAAAACGCTTGTAAAGGCATTCGGAGGTAATTTTAAGGAGATCGTAATCGGAGGGGCTGCATTCAATATGGAGGCAGAGATGTTTTTCAAAAAGATCAAGCTGCCTTTTGCTGTTGGTTACGGAATGACAGAATGCGGGCCCCTGATCAGCTATGCGCCATGGACAGTGAATAAATTGGGGGCTTCAGGCAGGAAGGTTGACACCCTTGAAGTGAAAATTGATTCCCCCGATCCTGCGAAGATTGTCGGAGAGATTATCCTCAAAGGGGAGAATGTAATGGTGGGATATTATAAAAATCCTGAAGCCACCCGTGAGATCATTGAAGAGGATGGCTGGATGCATACGGGTGATCTGGGACTGATCGACAAGGATGGCTTTATCTATATCAAGGGCCGGTCCAAAAGTCTGATCCTGGGTTCAAACGGAAAAAATATTTACCCCGAAGAGATTGAGGCCACTATTAACAACAAGAGATACATCAGTGAATCCCTTGTGGTGCATCGCGATGAGAAGCTTGTGGCGCTGATCTATCCGGACAGTGATGCCATGACCGCTGATAATATTACCAAAGACGATCTTGCAGGTATCCTGGAACAATACCGCAAGGAACTGAACGCCAGCATTCCCTCGTACATGAGCGTTGCCCGGTTTGAAATACACCAGGAGGAGTTTGTTAAAACACCCAAACGGAACATTAAACGCTTTCTCTATAATTAATTCCCTGTTTGTGTTCCTGGCAGGATGGATAATATACTTATAACCGGGGGAACCGGACTTATCGGAAAACACCTTGGCAAAAAACTGAAGGAAAAAGGATATGCTGTTTCTGTCTTAAGCAGAAACAGCAGACATGATGCGGACATTCCTGAATATTTCTGGGACGCTGAAAAAGGCGAAGTAGAAAAGGAGGCCCTGAACCGGGCAGATTTTATCATACACCTGGCGGGAGCCGGCATGGGGGATAAAAGATGGTCAGAAAGCCGGAAAAAGGTGATTGTTGACAGCAGAGTCAAAACAGCGCAATTGCTGTTCGAGAAAATTCAGGGAACCCAAATTAAACCCGGGGCTTTTATTTCTTCTTCCGCTGTCGGTTACTACGGAGCAATAACCACAGGCAGAATATTTTCCGAGACAGACCCACCCGCTCAGGATTTTCTGGGAGAAACCTGCCGGCAATGGGAAGAGGCAGCTGACCGGTTTGAAGGAGCGGGAATACGCACCGTGAAAATCAGAACAGGTGTCGTGCTGACCCCCCGGGGCGGCGTGCTGGCAAAAATGAAGGTTCCTGTTCTGCTGGGCCTGGGCTCTGCAACAGGCAGCGGAAAACAATATCTGCCCTGGATACATCTGGATGATTTATGCGGTATTTATATCCGGGCAATTAAGGATTCAAATATGACAGGCGTTTATAATGCGGTAGCTCCGGAACATGTTACCAACAGGGATTTCATGAAGATCCTGGCCCGGGTTCTTGGCAGGCCCTTTTGGTTTCCGCGTGTTCCGGCAGTTGCCATGAAGCTGTTATTTGGTGAAATGTCAGCCATGCTTCTGGAAGGAAGCCGCGTGTCATCGGAAAAAATCAGGGCGACCGGTTACAAGTTTCAGTATTCAGAACTCGGCAAGGCTCTCACGGACTTATTCGGTTAGAATTCCGCAATTATACCCACCGTGGGAAGCACAGTCCCCGATTCCCTGGGGATGTATTTCAGCATATACCGCGAGGGATCGTCGGGATCAATCACAGGTTCGCCGGCTTCATTGCGTTGTAAAACCAATGCATCGGGTTCATTGGATTTGAAATTATAGACATTTTGAATATCCACATAGAAATTCAATGACCATTTTTTAAAGAAATACTCCTTATCAATTCTTACATCCAGCTGCTGAAAATCATCGAGCCTTTTTGTGTTGAACAGGCTGTAATCAGGATATCCCTGGCCGCGTGCATCCCAGGCTTCAATAATTGAGGACCGGCTGTAATCATAAGGAGTGTAAGGGCCTCCGCCAACATACCTCCACTTCATCCCCACATTCCAGTTTCTCTTGAGCTGTGAGGCAACAGACAGATTAAGAATATGCCGGTTGTCCCAGGATGAAGGAATCAGACGGCCGGATTTGTCCTCGAATTCTGACCGGACGTACGTATAGGATAGAATGATGCTCAGAAAGTCCATTATTTTGTCACGGTAGTAAAGTTCTGCTCCATATGCCCTACCGGATGACGTAGAGGTGACAGGTTCGTCGCCATAAACGCCGTAATCAGCTCCTTTACTGGCGATGGATACCGAGTCAAGAACTGAGAAAGGATAACGGTCATACCATTTTATAAATCCTTCCAATGAAAGACGTGAATTTTCTGTTCGTTTGTATTCAAAACCTCCAACCAGGTGATCTGCCCGGATGTAAGTAATATTATTCTCTTTGTTCACCAGTTTACCGGCCGTATTACGGTATCCTAGCGTTGTATAGGACGGTAGCTGAAAATACCTTCCTATATTGGCATTCAGGAATACCTTTTCAGTTATACCATAAGATGCAGAAGCCCTGGGTGAAAGCTGCCTGAGCGGATTCGACATATTACCGGAATAACTGTTTCCGTCCGCACGGATTCCGGCAGACAAGGTAAGGCGGTCTTTCAGGTAACTGCGGCTTACCTGAAAGAAGGCATTGTACTTGAAGAAATCCAGGTCCGATTTGTAAAGCCGTGAGGTTAATGTATCATCCTCCAGGGGTATGAATACTTTCTGAAAGGTATTGTTATTGTATTTGGCATATTCCATTCCCGCCCCTCCCGTGATTTTGTAACCATTTAAGCGAGCGGTGTTCTCGTATCTCAGTTTATTCTCGATTTCCTGTGAAACATATTTCAGAAGCAGGTTACCATTATTATCGTTGTTCTCATATTTGCTAGATTCATTGTTAAGCATATTCCGGCTCAGTATCCAGGAACCGTAAGCGTTATCCCTGTAATGCCGGTATACGGCGCCGATAGCGTATGTCCATTGGTCATAAGAAGGCAGGTAACTTAGTATATATTTCTGATCTTCCGTGGGATCTTCGATTCCGGTGTTCAGGACACTATTGTCCAGAGAACCGATGCTGAGGAGTGTCAGTTCATGTTTCTGGTCGAAACGGGTTTTAACTTTGATCGTGTAATCATTGAATGTAGGCAGGAATGGCAGTCCCAATGCGCTGAACAGGAGCTGAAGATAAGAACGCCTGGCCGAAACCAGCAAAGTTGTTTTTTCCCCCAGCGGACCCGATGCGCTGAGGGCAAGTTCGCTGGCTCCTACTGCAGCCCTGTAAACCATTTTATCAGGATTGCCGTCAATGAGTTTCATATCCAGCACTGAGCTGAGAACATTGCCCCTGTTCGCCGGGAAAGCGCCGGTAAAAAGATCAACATCCCGCAGAAAATCACTGTTGATGATGCCCACTGAACCACCACTGGCCCCCTGGGTCCCAAAGTGATTCAGGTTGGGGATCTCAATGCCGTCAAGCAGGAACCGGTTTTCGGAAGGTCCCCCGCCGCGCACGATGAGATCATTGCGGTACGAAAGTCCGGACGAAACCCCCGGCAGGGATTGAATAATTTTTGAAATATCACGGTTGCCTCCCGGACTTCTTTCAATTTCTGCGATACCAATGGATTTTAAAGAAACCGGACTTTCCTCCATCCTTTTGAAAGCGCTCGCCTTGATGACAACCTGGGCAAGTTCAACCGGTCTTTCTTTCAGGGCAATATCCGTAAAAGTTGGACGGGCATTGGTAACATGGAATTCTTCTGTAATGGCGTTTTCATATCCGACAGCCAGGGCTGCCAGTTTGTAATAGCCCGGTACAACACCATTGAAAGTAAAATTCCCGGCCGTGTCACTCAGCGTTGAAGTATTGGTGCCATAAATGACTATGCTGACATAGGGCAGGGATTCATTGTTGGCTCCGTTAAATACTCTTCCTTTGATGGTACCGGACTGACCGGGGGATAAGACAGGAACCAGGAGAGACAGAAGAACCAATATGTATTTCATTATCATTATGTTATTTACGTAAAAGCAATCAGAACCAAAATATTTTGTTTAAATAATGGATATAAAAATTAAACAACATAATTCACGCCTTGTTCAAAAGAAAAAAAATATTTCCCGATTTCTCATGCACGAATTCCCCAGGAGGTTTAAATTTGTTGAATAGCCAATAACAAAAGATTAACAGCACTGCATCATGAAAGCCTTTTCACTGCACATGTTCCTGATTTTCCTCGTTTTTAGCATTCCTGTCGGTATGCAAGCCCAGCCTTCCGGGGAATTCGATACCTGGTGGGAAAGATCGGGTTTTACGGAGACACCCCGTTATGATGAGACGGTAGCCTACTGTTTGAAACTGGATGAGGCCTCTTCTGTCATATCATTTCAGCATTTTGGTACGAGCTTGCAGGGAAGGGACTTACCATTGTTAATTCTGGATAAGGACGGATTTTTCACGCCGGAAGCAGTCGATAAGAGCGGAAAAATTAAGTTGCTTGTACAGGGCTGTGTGCATGCCGGAGAAACGGAAGGCAAGGATGCCGGACTGGCATTGTTCCGCGATATTGCGATGAAAAACAAGAATCTGAACCTGGACAGCATAACGATTTTATTCATCCCGATTTTCAATGCCGACGGGCACGAGCGTTTCACGCCGTATACACGAATTAACCAAAACGGGCCCAAGGAAGCGGGGTGGCGGACCACGGCGAATAACCTGAACCTGAACCGGGATTATCTTAAGGCAGATGCGCCGGAGATGCAGGCCTGGCTGGAGCTTTTCAACCGGTGGGATCCTGACTTTTTCATAGATTGTCATACCACCGACGGAGCTGATTATCAGTATCCGGTGACCATGGAATATGATGGGTTTAATGACGAAGGGCTGAGCCAGTGGCTATCTGAAACCTTTGTCCCCGAAATTACTCAGATGATGGAAAAATCGGGTTCTCCGGTTTTCAAATATGTTTCATTCAGGAAATGGCATGATCCGCGAAGCGGATTGGTAGGGTATGTTCCCGGACCACGTTTTTCGACAGGATATGTAACCGCACGCAACCGGTTTGCCTTGCTTGTTGAAACCCACATGCTGAAGGATTATAAAACGCGCGTGACAGGCACCTATCATGTGTTGGAAAACACGCTGGCCATCATGGCCCGGGAAAAATCAAGGATGAAGGCTATTCTCTGCACGGCAGACAGTTATACCGCCTCCGGGAAATTCAGGAAGGAACCCTGTCTGATTGGCTGTGAGCCTTCCATGACCGACAGTATCATGGTAAAATTTCGCGGCATTGATTATACCTTGGAGAAAAGTGATTTAACCGGAGGAAAGTGGTATCAATACAATTCCACACCGGTTGAATTTACATTGCCCTTGTTCGATAGCCAGCTCCCGACACTGCTGGTGCAATTGCCCAGGGCCTACATCGTACCTGCAGAATGGAAAGAAATTATCAGCCGGCTTCAATGGCATGGCATCAGGTATGACCTGCTGGCAGAATCTGCCACAATTCCGGTTGAGAATTATAAATTCTCGAATCCCAGATGGAATAAGGAACCTTTTGAAGGCAGACAAATTATTTCCTCGGTCGAGACCGATACGGTAATTACAGCAAGAACCTTTGCAAGGGGTTCGGCAGTAGTATGGACAGATCAGCCCGCTGCGCGGCTAATTGCTTTTATGTTTGAGCCGGCTACCGAGGAGTCTTTCCTGAAATGGGGATTTTTCAATGCTATTTTTGAGGAAAAAGAATATGTTGAGACGTATGTAATGGAAAAGATGGCAAGGGAAATGATCCGTAAGGATCCCACCCTGAAAACGAAGTTTGACAGGCTTAAGGCGGAGAATCCTGAATTTGCCTCGAATCCTTACCAACAGCTCCTGTGGTTCTACAGGCTGACACCATACTACGATCAGTCGGTTGGATTATATCCGGTGGGTAAAATAGATGAAGGGAAAACCCTGGATTCTTTAAAATTCATTCAGTAAAATGCAGTAAAGCAAGTTTCGGATTTTATCAGGACAAAATGCTTGCGACCTTTGCTTTATAAAACCCGGATAAAATGACTGAACAGGTCGGTGAAAGGTAAACAGTAAAAAGTAAACGGTAGGTAAAAAGATCAAAAGGTATTAGTTTTACAGCGACTATATTTGGTATATGCTGTCATTTAGAGTTTTCTTTCAAAACCGGAAATATTTTGCCCCGGCATTTTTATATTCCTGTTTTAGTCTCATTTTCAGCACCTGGGTCATATACATTCCTTTTGTAGCAGATAAACTGAACATTACGGAAGGAAAGATCGGCGGAGCCCTCTTTTTCACGGCATTAGGATCGCTTTCGATGCTGCCGGTCAGCAATCGGCTGGTGGACAAACTGGGAGTCGGCCGGCAGGCATTCTTTGGTTTTGTGGGGTATGCCATCGCAATTTACGGAATGTTCCTGGCGCCTACTTACCCGTTGCTTTGTGTGGCCCTGTATATTTTTGGCACTATGAGCTCGTTGTTCGTTATTGCGCTCAACTCGCTCACTGCCACTATTGAGAAAAAGGCTGGCATAAATATCATGTCCGGGAGCCACGGGTTCTGGAGTATCGGCGGTATCATCGGCGCATCCGCAGGCAGCTTTATCGCAGGTATAATCAGGATGCCATTTTTACATATTACCGTCCTTGTTGTCATTTTGATCTCTATCCAGCTCTGGCTCAGGAAGGAATATTTTCACATACGCACCCAGCATTTCGAGAAGGAAAAGCATGGAAAATTCCCGATTAAACCCTTGCTGGCCATCGCTTCCATCAGCCTGATCATTATGGTTGCCGAGGGTGCCATTGCAGACTGGAGCGCCTTGTATCTGAAGAAAGTTGTAATGATGAAGGGGCAGTTCCTGGGACTCGGTTACGCTTTATTTTCAGTTGGAATGGCCCTGGGCCGTTTTACGGGAGATGCGCTGAGTTCGAGGCTCGGATCGTGGAAAATGCTGCGTATTTCTATTGGCACGGCACTGGCAGGTTTTACGCTGGTCCTGCTGATCATTCCTTTCAGCACACTGTTGGGATTTTTTATTATCGGACTGGGTTTTTCAACCGTCGTGCCTGAGGTATACCGTCTGGCTTCAAGGATCAAGGGCATCCGGACCGCCGATGGCGTTTCGTTTATTTCTGCCACGGCCAATGTAGGTTTCCTGACCGGGCCGGTGGTATTGGGTTTCATCGCCGAACTGCGCACCCTGCATGTCAGCTTCATGGTGCTGATGGCATTTGTGGCAACGGCTTTTGTTATGGCATTGTTCAGGAAGTAGCAGTAGCAGTAGCAGCGGCAGTAGCAGCAGTGAAGAAAATAATAATTATCGATATAAGAAAATAACATCATGAAATTAAGAAAAATTGTCCTTTTACTTGCGATTGCGGCCAACTGGATGATGTCCTGTAAAAATCCGGACATTACACACCGTGATCAGCAGAAAAATGTGGAATTGCCTCGCCAGGAGTGGGCTATCGTCATTCACGGCGGCGCCGGCGCTTTAGAGAAGGACAACATGGATCCCGGATTGGACAAATTATACAGGAGCGCTATGGCAGAAGCTATTCAGACGGGCGCGAAAATTCTGAAGGATGGAGGTACCGCGCTTGATGCTGTTGAGATGACGATCAGGGTAATGGAGGATAATCCGCTATTCAATGCCGGCAAAGGAGCTGTTTTCACCCATGAGGGCAGGAACGAGCTGGATGCTTCTATCATGGACGGCTCAAACCTGGGTGCCGGCGCAGTTGCCGCGGTAACCGACATCAAGAATCCGATCAGTGCTGCACGGGCAGTGATGACCCATTCACCACACGTAATGCTTTCAGGAGCAGGCGCATCTGAATTTGCGAGGGAGCAGGGCCTTGAGATCGTGCCGCCTGAATACTTCTTCACCCAACGCCGATGGGATGACCAGCAGGAATTGCGGAAGAAAGAAAAGAACGGAACGGTAGGCTGCTGCGCGCTCGATAAAAATGGCAATCTGGCTGCAGGTACTTCAACCGGAGGCATGAGCAACAAGAGATACAACCGGATTGGCGACACCCCGATCATCGGCGCAGGAGTTTACGCCAACAACGCCACCTGTGCCATATCATCAACAGGTCATGGCGAGTACTTTATCCGCTGGACTGTGGCGCATGATATTTCAGCTCTTATGGAATACAAGGGACTGACTATCAAGGAAGCATCAGAGCTGGTCGTCAATGATAAACTGGTTAAAGCGGGAGGTTCCGGAGGTGTGATCGGCCTTGACAGCCAGGGAAATATTGTCATGCCATTCAATTCAAAGGGCATGTTTCGCGGTTTTGCCACAGCCGACGGAGAGGAAGGAGTGCTTATATATAAGGATGAATTTACAACTATAGGGACAGGCCATGGCCTGTCCAATTTGTGATTAATTGATTTGCCTCTTACCCCTTGCCAGGGAGGCGAAAACACCAAGCAGGCACAGAACCGCAAAAACCATGAATACAACCCGTATGCTTTGCATGAAGTTCGGAATATTGGATGGGGAAATGGAAGCATCGCCTATGAAAATATGGATCGACATGGCAGCAATGGCCATGCTGAACATCTGGCCGGTAAGTCGCATGGTGCCCAGGGTAGCCGAAGCTGTCCCGAGATACCTCTTATCCACGGAACTCATTACGGAGTTTGTATTTGGCGAGGAGAACAATCCGAACCCGAAGCCCAGGATCAGCAGGGTGATAAAAAGATAGGCATGGGCGGTGGTTGTGGTCAGGAAAATCAGCATAATCAGTCCGATTACAATGATGGCCATTCCCAGGGAGGACAAAATCCTTGAATCGATGCGGTCCGACAGTCGTCCCGAAATGGATGCTACCAGGGCCATCATTACAGGCTGTGTAATCATGATCAGTCCTGCATCTCTTGGATTCAATCCCATTACGTTCTGCAGGTAAAGGCTGAGCAGGAAAGTGATGCCGAAGGTGGCGGCATAATTGATCAGGGCAGACAGATTGGAAAAGGCGAAAATACGGTTGTCAAGGAAAAGCCTGATATTCAGAACGGGTACTTTAACACGTAACTCCAGCATGATGAAATAGGCCAGGCCCAGGCTGCCTGCCACGGTCAGCGCAATGGCCAATTTCCCGGGGAGTTGCGAAAAGCCGTACATCAGCGAGAACATGGCGAGGATATACACCACGGATCCTTTAAAATCAAAGGGATCATTTTTGGCCTCGGCCCAGTCGGCTCTGACACCCCAGATGATCCCCACAATGATAAGCAGTCCGGCTGCTGCGTTAATATAAAACAGACTTTGCCAACCCAGGGTCTGGGTAAGAATGCCACCCAACAACGGGGCAGCTGATAATCCCACATATACAGCCGTGGTGTTAAAGCCAATGATACTTCCCCGTTTTTCCGGGGGGAAGGCCGATATGATGATGGCCATCCCCGAGCTCAGGATCATGGCGCTACCGATGCCCTGGATGCAACGGGATGTGATTAACATAAATCCCGATTTGGAAAAAGCACAGAGCAGGGTGGAAAAAGTAAAGAAGATGTTGCCATACAGAAGCATTCTTCTTCGCCCGACAATGTCGGCAAGCTTACCGAAAGGCACAAGCATGACTGCCGAGAACAAAAGAAAGCCCATGGCGATCCAGCTGAGTGATAAGGCATTCATGGATAATTCCCTGCCGATGCTCGGAAGGGCGATATTAACGGCTGATCCCATAAAGGGATTGAAAAAAGAGGAAAGCATGACGACTGCAAGCAGAATGCTGCGGTTGACGCGTATGTCGGGATGAGAAGGCATTGGTAAACGGTAAACAGTAAAAAGTAAACAGTATTCGGTGTTCGGTGTTCGGTGTTACGGAATGAAAAATGAGTCCCAAAGATAGAAATTCGGTCCGGAACTATGATCCACTCATCTGCCGGATTTGATACTTCGGTAAGTGATTTCTTCAACACGGTAGTATTTTTTTGTTTTCGCGCCTGTTAAACGGGATCTTTAGGTCATAAATCAACAGAATTCCTAAAACTCCACGTTATGAAAATCTTCTTTTACATCATGTTGTTCTGCATCTTATCACACGGATCACTGGATGCCCAGGTATTGATTACCGGAACCGTTCTGGACAGGGATGGCCAGTCGCTGCCCGGAGCCAACGTCTCTATCAAAGGTTCCTATGACGGAGCCTCAGCAGATACTGCCGGGTGCTTCAGGTTCAAGACAACCGCAATTGGGAAACAAATACTGATCGTAAGTTATGTTGGGTATAAAACTGTGGAAATGGAGATGGACCTGTCCCTTCCTCCTGCCCCGGTTCAAATCACCCTGGATTGGCAGCCGGGAGAAATAAAATCGGTTGTGGTTACTGCAGGTGCCTTCGAGACCGGCGATCTGAAACGTCCCATTGTACTGAAACCCATGGATATTGCCACCACACCCAGCGCGCTTGGAGATATTTACGGGGCATTGACAACGCTTCCGGGTACCCAGGTAGTAGGCGAGGAAGGAGGCCTTTACGTCAGGGGAGGAGAAGGGTATGAGACCAGGACTTATATCGACGGCATGCAGGTACATAAGCCCTTCCTTTCGAAAATGCCCGATATTCCCACACGGAGTCGTTTTTCACCCATTCTCTTCAGAGGTACTGTCTTTAGCACGGGGGGGTATACGGCCGAGTATGGCCAGGCCTTATCTTCAGTGGTCAATTTGAACACGGTGGGATTGGTTGATCAGACTGAAACCAGCGTTATGCTGATGTCGGTAGGAATGACGGGTTCCCATTCACAGCGGTGGGATAAGGGTTCATTCTCGGGATCATTGCAGTACCTTAATATGATGCCTTATAATAGCATTTTTAAACAAAACATGTCCTGGGAGAAAGACCCGGTGCAGACTGACGGAACGTTTCTGCTCAGACAGCAACACGGAAAATATGGCATTTTGAAGGTGTTCGGATCCTTCAGCCTGAGCAAAAGCGCCCTGAATTACAGTTTTAACGGCGATACCACAGGGGCTTCCCTGATCGGTTTGCGAAACAACAATTATTATATCAATGCTGTATATAGTGATGCGCTCGCGAATCAATGGAAAATCAAGACTGGTTTCTCCGGGACCTATGATTATTCCGGCACCGGTATTGACAAGGATCGGCTGGAAGAAACCGTGAGGGGAATCCACCATAGAATGACTTTTACAAAAGACTGGGGTGATTTTATCACGTTGAAGATCGGAGAGGAAGCAGCCTGGTATTCCTATGAACGGGATTATTTTACTGCTGACCAGGAACAGGGTTACTCAACTGATTTAAAAGAAGGGGATTTTGCGGTTTATGCTGAACCCGAGATCAGTTTGAATGACAATATGGTGTTACGGACAGGATTAAGAGCCGAATATGCTTCGCGACAGGAGAGCGCCAGCCTGATGCCCCGTTTGTCGCTGGCATACCGCGTAGGTGATTATTCCCAGGTGTCGATGGCATACGGTCTCTTCCGGCAACGACCTGAAAGTCAGTTCTTGATCAATAATAAAAGCCTGGAAACAGAAAAGGCGACGCATTTCATCCTCAACTACCAGTATGAGATTGAAAACAGGATATTCAGGGTAGAACTTTACAGGAAGTGGTATGATAACCTGGTGAAATTTACCAGTGAATATAATCCCGATCCTTCTACATATTCCAATGATGGCAAGGGGTATGCCCAGGGTATTGACATATTCTGGCGCGACAGCAAAACAATCCGGGATCTTGATTACTGGATTTCCTATTCCTTCATTGATTCGAAACGGAATTACAAGAATTTCAGCCGGCAGCTACAGCCATCCTTTCTGTCAACCCACACTTTCTCTGCTGTTATGAAGTATTTTTACAGGAAGGCCAATACTTATGCAGGACTGACCTATGTTTATGCCAGTCCGAAAACCGGGTACAATCCATTTTTCGAAGTTTCTTCAGGAGATCAAACCAAGGCTTACAATGATCTGAGCGTCAATGTTGTCATAATCCGGGCCTTTTTAAAGAAATACTGTGCCATCCTGTTGAATGTGAATAATCTGCTCGGATTTAATAATGAATATGGATTCAACTATTCCAGTATTCCCGACGCAGCCGGCAATTACACACCTTATCCCATTAAACCGCAATCCAAAAGGTTCTTCATGGCAGGGGCAATATTTAATCTCTGATGTGGAAAATTTGATTCTTAACAGATAATTAACTTCAAAAAACTGTAAAATGAAAACAATCGTCATTACAATTTCCTGCATTTTTATGTCCTTTATACTGCATGCGCAGAGTGACCAGTTTAAAAATGCCATGTTGTACAACCTGGAGCTGTCAAAATCAGCCCGTACCGTTGAGAATTATCAGGAGCTTGCCAATAATTTCGAGCGAATTGCCACAGCCGAACAGAAGGAGTGGACAGCCTGGTATTATGCTGCCTTTTACAACCTGGTAATCAATTTTCAGGATTCAATCCATGATCGAAAGATGAAATACATTACCATCGCACAAAAGCAAATCGACAAAGGACTGAAATTAAAACCTGAAGAAACTGAGTTGATGGTGCTGAAGGTGATGTCCTATTATGCCGAAATGGCCGTTGACCCCATGAAGGGCATGACCTTACTGGGCGAAGCCAATGCATTACTGGACAAAGCAAAGTCAATCAACCCCGATAATCCCAGGATTTACCTTGAAGAAGCTGAGGCAATCCATGGCATGCCGGTGGAATTTGGCGGAGGTATCGAAAAAGCAAAACCTCTACTCTTGCTTGCCAGTGAAAAATTCAGCAAATTTGTTCCTGCTGATCCTTTGTCTCCCGACTGGGGGGAAGACCGGTGTGAAATGCTGCTGGATGAAACTGTGAAAAACCATTGATCGGGGCCTGTAAAAACCACCTTTCGTCATGAAAAAAACTATACGGAAATACCTGGTGATCATTCTAATTCTTCTTGTTATTGGAAATCTTATCGCATTTATCATGGATCCGTCCTTTGTCAGCGATCCGAAGGCATGGCTCATCAATTGTCTCTTTTCACTTGGACTGGGCTATCCCATGATGAAGTTTAATGAGTATATCATGCGCAGGTATGCCGGCAAAATAAGATGGGATGTCAGTCCGTTAAGGCGGATCTTCGCCACGCTTGGCGTTGTGATCATCGTATCCATTCTGCTTACTTTTCTTCTCAATTATATCTTTATTTTGAACATCCAGGGTGTATCATTTACGGAGTATATAAAAACCACACTGAATCTGCTGTTGATTGAAATCCTCATCGTTGTTTACGCATTCAGTATTGCAACCGGCATTGAGTTTTTTAAATTGTGGAAAGAAGGTTTGCTGAAGCAGGAATCCCTTCAGCGAAAAGCTGTTGAATTGCAGATGGAAGCTTTGAAAAACCAGGTAAACCCCCATTTTCTATTTAACAGTCTGAATACGCTGTCGACTCTGGTATATAAGGATGCGGACAGGGCCGCTATGTTTATCATGCAACTGTCGGATATTTACAGGTATGTCCTCGAGCACAGAGACCAGGCTGTTGTGGATTGGCCGTTTGAAAGACAATTTGTGGAAAATTACATCAGACTTCAGCAAATGCGGTTTGCCAATAGCATTGACATTACCATTGACACAGGTTCCACTGAAATTTTCCAGGTAGTCCCGCTTTCCGTGCAGATTCTGATTGAAAACGCCATAAAGCATAATGTTGCCACAGTGGAAGATCCTCTGAAAGCATCCATTTTTCTGGAAGATGACTTTCTGGTTGTGAAAAACAAGCTGAATATAAGATCTTCGGTGGAAAGCTCCGAGAATGTGGGATTAAGCAACATCAGGCAGCAATATGAAATTCTGACCGGAAAAAAGGTCGTTGTTTCCAGGGAGGAAGGCTATTTTACTGTAAAACTCCCGCTGGTAAAAAAAACTTCTGAAACATGAAAGTGCTGATTGTTGAAGATGAGTTTATGGCTGCCGAAAGGCTTGAGGATTTGCTGATTAAGATTGATCCAACGATTGTTGTTGCCGGCCATTGTGATTCGGTCAAAAAGACTGTGCAATGGTTTCAGTTGAATAAGCCGCCCGACCTGCTTTTTTTGGATGTTCAGCTGGGTGACGGATTGAGTTTCGAGATATTTGAACAGGCGGAAGTGGATTGTCCGGTAATCTTTACTACGGCCTATGACCATTATGCTATTGAAGCATTCAAATTAAACAGCATCGCCTATTTGCTGAAACCTGTCAAAATGGAAGAGCTGAAAGCCTCGGTTGAAAAGTTCAAAGCTTCTCCTTATTTTGCCGGGGGCATATACCTGATCAGGGAGCAGCAATTTGCGCTGGAAAAAGTGCAGCAGTTGCTCACCAAACAGTACAAGAAAAGGTTTCTGATCAAATCGGGCACGCATATACGCAGTATCCCGGTAGAGGAAATACTATACTTTTACAGCATGGAAAAGGCAACTTTTGCCAAAACTGTTGCTGGAAGGACCCATTTGTTTGATCATTCCCTGGAACAACTCGAGATACTTCTCGATCCCATGCTCTTTTTCCGGATAAGCCGAAAATACATCATTTCGGTTACTGCCATTGCCGATATAATAACCCTATCCAATTACCGGCTGAGAATTGTCTTAAAAAACTGTGACGACCAGGATGTTTTTGTCAGCCGTGAGAGGATGCAGGAATTTAAAGAATGGCTGGATAAATGATTAATAATCGAGTGTAATGATCCTTCCGTTGGTAAAGTTAAAAAAGGCTTCTTTGTTGGCCACCTGAACTCCTTCCATCAGTTCCTCCGGTGTATGACCGGCCAGTTTGAGACAGGTAGGGCATGCATAAACGCCGACTTTTTTATCGATCAGTCCCTGTAATTGCTTTTTAAGCGGATCAAAATCCGCATATTCCAGGTCCTTTGATGTTTTTAAAACCAGTTCAACGGCTTTAATATCAAGATATACAAGAACATCCTTGTCCATGGCCATCATATTGGCCATTTTTAAAGGCATCAATACCCTGTGCGGATCATTGTAGCCCTCGGTGATATGGATAAATACACCATCGCGCATGTTTGAATCAGTTTGCATCATCATGGCATGATCATGCACCACGGCAGGGGGCTCTGCAGGTTTCTTATTGCAGGATACTGTGATCAGCAGCAGGCAAAGGGAAAGGAACAACAGGTTTTTCATAATCAGGATTTTTGGTTGAATTAAAGTTACAAAAAAACAATGTTCATATCATGCTTTTTTAAGTGCTTTCATTAAAAAAACAGGGTATTCAGCAGACTTACCCTCTCTATTTATTTTTTTGATAGTATGGCAACGTTTGTGTTGAACCTGTTCAAGTCCGGTCCGTTCCAACAGAAGGGACAATATATCCGGATCAAAACCTTTATGGCCGTGAAAACCATCGCCATGGAAGGATCCGTCCTCAGGATAAAGATCGGCGATGGCAAGTGTCCCCCCAACGTTGAGCATTAAAATTAGCTTCCGGATAACAAGTTCCAGCTTCTCCACGTGATGGAGGGCCATCTGGCTAAAGATTAAATCGAATGTTTCAGGGAAGTCCTCATGCTCAAGATCAATCCGGAGAGGATGCATATGGTGAATGCCTTGATCAGAGATCTTACTAAGGATTGTATTGATCATTTCTGCGGAATTGTCAATCAGGGTAATCCGACTGAGATGATCTTTCAGCAAAAAACTCAACAAACCAGTTCCTGCGCCAAATTCAAGCGCATTCATATTCCGGTCAAGGGGAACCATTTGCAGTAAAGCCTCAGCGATGGCTTCCGATCTCTCAATATGTGCCAGGTTCTTGTCCCAATCCCTGGCTTTAGCGTCGAATTCGTTTAACACCCGCCTGCAGCTTTTTTCTTTTTAGGAGTTTGCCTGATGACCGGCTTTGGCGGAGCAGCAATATTATCAGAAGGTTGGGTGGTAACAGTGCCTCCCCCAAGCGCCTGGGATGCACCCATGCGAAAATCATATTTGGCGAACTCCTCGTCGGAACTGGTCGATTCCGGTTTCTGCGGATTGACAATGGCATCAAACCAGTAATTCAAACCGCCCTCAAGCACATAAATGTTGTTGTATCCCAGCTGCCGGGTCAGCATCCAGGCTTCATTGGCATTTAGCGTGCCGTTTGAATAGAAAACATTCATTTTCACATCCTGGTCGAATACTTCAATATGCTGTTCCGAAAGAAGATCCGCAATCGGAATGTGTATCGCTCCCGGGAGGCTGAACTTCTCAAATTCATCCAGGCTTCTCACATCGATCAGTTGCAGTGTCGGGTCTTTCTTCACGAGCATATCGGCAACTGTTTCAGGCGCGATGAATTGGGTGCGCGTGTTGACCTCTTCCAGCATCTGAGCCGGGGTGAGTTTGTAGGGATGGGTTGTATTCTGCGGTACTGCGGCAATGATAAGTCCCAATGGAACGATGAATAAAGCTAACCAAAGTCTTGGTTTCATATTCTCATATTTTAATAGTTAACAAATTTCTTTTTGATTGGTTCAGTACTCTTCCCTCGGGAACTTTTTCTCGGCCCATTCCGCCCCCGTAAACATAGCCAGTGCAATTACTATCAGGATAAGCGCAAATACCCCGTCCGATAAACCAAGTGATTCGCTGATCTTGGGATCTCCAAGATTCTTAGCCATATACAGCTTTTCCCACCAGTTGTACCCTGCTCCGAACAGGGAAACACCAAGGAAAAGTCCAACGATAAAAACCATGGCATCAATCTTGCCGATGGAAGCACCACAAAAGCTCGTGCCCGGACAGTATCCGCCCATGATGAACCCGAGACCCATAACCATGCCGCCTACAATGGCCGAAGTAAGGTAAGTAGGATTAACATAAACCAGGTCGAGATCAATCCATCCAAACAAGCCGAAAAACAGGAGTCCGAGCATGGCGGTGATGGCGCCTGTGAAAAAGACTTTCAATACCACCGTGTCATACCCATAAAATACACCGGCGAGTTTCCGGCTCGAAGAAAAGCCACTGGCTTCAAGAACAAAGCCAAAGGCAATACCGATCAGGAAAGCCAGGAACAGGTTGGTATTCTCTGATATCAGTTCGTTAACAGCTAAAGGTCCCATATTTCAATTTCTTTAAAGGTTAAATCCAGTTTTTTCTGAAGAAATAGGCAAATGCAAAAGCGGTTCCGAATATGGCCATCATGGTGATAAAACCACCCAGGGAGATCACGGCCATACCGCTTAATGCAGATCCGCTGGTGCATCCGCGTCCCAGCTGTGATCCAAAACCGAAGAGTACTCCACCACCCAGGGCAAGGACAAGCCTTTTATTGGAAGTGATTTTTGGCGAATGCTCCACCTTGAGCTTAAGCCTGCCTGCGAGTATGCCCGACAGAAAGCCGCCCACCAAAACACCCAGCATTTCAAATACAAGCCAGGTTTTCATGGGATTTCCGGTGTGGGATTCGCGGTATTCTTTGATAAAGGATGAACTTTCAACGGAAGACGGATTCACGGCAGTCACTACAGTCACTACTCCGCTTTTGATGGCACCGCTCGCGCCCAGGCCTCTTCCTGCAACGAAATTGGCTGCCAGCAGAACAAGACCCAGCAACACACCCCCCAGGTATGGATTCAGGTATTTGGTCTTTTTAATTGTGTTTTTTGATTCGCTCATTGGGTATTATTTAGGTTTGTTTTTTCCAAAATCAATAAAGCCACCGGCTGGCCTGTCCGGCATAAACAATAATGAACCGGAGCATGACGCTGCCGAAAAGCACAAGGATTGCCGCTACAACAGCCGGTACATGAAATTTCCTGAGTTCCAGAATCTCCAGTACGGCAGGGACAATCATGCCGATGATCACCACGAAGATCCAGAATGACATGGTATAAGGCCCTCCCAGGAAAAGCCGGGCTGCCTCAATCTGTACCTGAGTGCTGGCCAGGAAACCCATGAACATGTGAACAATGAGAAAAAGCTCAATGCCGATGATGATCAGGTCGATGATGGCGAAGCGTCTTTTTTCTTCCTTCGATCTGGAAAGGATGAGAATGGCAGCTGCCCCGGCCGACATGCCGGAGGCCAGGAAAAGAGGGCCGAGAATGGAAGTGTTCCAGAGAGGCCGCGCGTTGAATGCAGACAACAGGATACCGGTATAAATGCCGAGAATCACGGAGTAAATAAGCATTACCCATGCCAGTGCTTTCTTGTAACGGTTAAAGAAGGTTTCGAGTGCTTTCAGCCAATCGTATTTCCAGTCCCATTTCGGAAGCAGTTCCTTGATGTGCAGGGCGCACCAGATAAACGACACCGGGGTGATGACCATGAGGGTCCATGCGCCCCATGACATGGGTGACTGCAGTTTGATGTTGGTATACAATTGCCAGAAAAATGCTTTGTGCCTGAGGTCAAAGAAAAGAGCTATCAATCCGAAGATCAGAAGGATTGGTGTAAGAAAAGGAGCCAGCTTAACCGCAGCAGGATTGTCTTTTTCTTTACCGTTGATGTAAAATAGCGCAGCAAAAAACAGGATACCCGCAGCCAGACCTCCGAGAAACAGGTAAAGCGGTATCTGCCAGTGCCAGATTTGCAGGTGCGGATCCACCATGGGATTCATGCGACCGCTTACGATAATTTCTTCTCTCATATTTTTATTTCAATTCAGTTCTTATATCAGAAAATACAGATGAGGCACTGTGCCGGCTTCCGGGATCAGTGTTTTGGATTTACGCTTTTTCAGAATTACCGAAACTTCGCTGTTGGGATCATCGAGGTCTCCGAAATAGATGCATTTGGTGGGACATACTGCTGCACACGCTGGTTTCAGTCCATTCTTGATCCGGTGTATGCAGAATGTGCATTTGTCGACATGTCCATCGGGATGAGGGAAACGGGCATCATACGGGCACGATGCAATACAGGCACCGCATCCGATGCATTGATTCGGTGTAACCAAAACAATCCCTCCTTCTGCAAAATGGCTTGCCCCGGTGGGACAGCAGCGCACGCAGGGTGCGTTTTCACAATGGTTGCAACGTTCTGAACGGATTTCCATCTCGAGCTGGGGATAGGTGCCGTCGGTGACTTCCACGATCCAGTCACGGCAATAACCCACAGGAACCTTATTCTCCGTCTGGCAGGCAACCACGCAATCACTGCAGCCTACGCACTTTTTGGTATCAACAGCCATGGCGTATCTCATGATGCAACCTCCTTTTCTGCCTTTTCGGTAACAATGGTAACAAAATTGCCCCGCATACCGGTTCCACCCATCAGGGGATCAACCAGCGCCCTGGTGATCAGCTGGGTGTCACTGGCACCGCGGCCGTAACATCTTTTCATTTGCTTCTGGGCATGCCCGAAGCCGTGAACCATATACACCGAATCCCAGCGTATCCTTTCGGTAATGCGAACTTTTATCGGGAATTCCGAGGTCACGCCATCCTGGTTCTGAAGCCAGATGTACTGATCATTGGCCAGATCCCAGATTTTGGCAATTTTGGGATTGATCCATACCGTGTTTTCATCCATCAGATCGGTGAGGTATGCATTGTTGGCTGTCCGGCCAAAGGTATGCATGGGGGCTCTGCCGTATATCAGCCTGTAAAAGCCGTCGGGCGGCTCTTCATGCGGTGTATATTTGGGCAGGGGATCAAAGCCGAGACCTTCAAAAGCGGCGGAATACAGTTCTATTTTACCGCTGTCGGTTGCGAAAGCCACCTCCTCATCAGGTGCATAATAAAGATCATCTGCTTCACGCTCAAAAGTTTTAACACCGGTTTTTTTCATTTCATCGAGGGAAGAGCCGATCTGTTTTAACTGCCAATCCAGGATTTCCTCCTGTTTTTCATAGGGGAAGTAGTTTTCCAGTCCCAGTTTTTTCGAAAGTTCCCGGGCAATCCAGTAACCCGGTTTGGAATCGTACAACGGTTCGGTTGCGGGCATCCTGAGGGCGATCGCAGGCTTGCGGTGAGGTCCTGTCCGAAGGGTATCATACCGTTCGAGGTAGGTGCATTCGGGCAATACGACATCGGCCCAGCCTGTGATTTCAGCGGGCATGGTATCAATGGCAACCAGGAGGTCAAGGTTTTGTATGGCATTCAGCGTGTTGGCCTGGTTGGGTATGGTGTTGATCAGGTTGGTACCGTTCACGATCCATCCTTTGATCGGGTAACCGGGATTATTTCCGGGGATGGAAGCATCGATCATCGCATTGGATACAACACCGGTGGCGGCCCCGTACTGACCCGGGAACAGGTCAGTCCAGGTTTTCCCGGGAACGGGAAACTCAGGCATAGGATGGGATGGCAATGTAATCCTGACCGGCCGGTAAAAGCCTCCCCTGCGGCCCCATGATCCGAGCAATGCGTTGAGTATGGCGATGGCCCTCGTGCGTTGTGTATCATCGCCGTACCAGGTGACATGCCGGCCGGGATGAACAATCACCGCGGGAGAAGCATCCGCCATCTCCCTGGCGGTTTTCCGGATCAGGTCGGGTGCCAGGGTTGTTATTCCATAAGCCCATTCAGGTGTAAAAGTCTTTACATGTTCCCGCAGCTGTTCAAATCCAAGACAATATCTCTCAACGTATTTTTTATCATAATACTCATTGTAAATGATCTCATGTATCCAGGAGAGCAGCAGGGCAATATCTGTGGAAGGTTTAATGGGAAGCCAGTATTTCGATTTGCCGGCAGCCGTGGAAAACCTGGGATCCACGGTGATGATGGTTGCCCCTTTGTCGATGGCATCCGACATTTCCTGTACCTGACCGTTGTGCATGTTTTCCCCGATATGGGAACCTATCAGCACCAGGCATTTTGTATCACGGATATCCGTGATTTCAGGAGAGTAGACCTCTTCTCCAAATGTCCATAAAAAGGCGTCGTCACGGGGTCCACGGCACTGGGCATACGATGGTTCGGCAATGTTTTCCGAACCAAAGGCTTTCAAGAGGGGAGTAAA
The DNA here is from genome assembly GCA_016930375.1 of Bacteroidales bacterium. Taxonomy (GTDB): domain Bacteria; phylum Bacteroidota; class Bacteroidia; order Bacteroidales; family UBA10428; genus UBA5072. Next base: position 68,310 of record JAFGGU010000027.1, read on the forward strand.
GTAGCTGCTTCCGGATCCGTGGGTAAAAAGCGCCAATGACTCAGCTCCATGATTTGCCTTGATGGTTTTCATTCGGGAAGCAATGTATTCCAGAGCTTCATCCCAGCCTGCCTCGCGGAAAACCTGTTTGCCGCGCTCCCCGGTGCGGATGAGGGGCGTTTTCAACCTGTCCTCATCAGCGTACATCCCGATTCCGCCGGTGCCCCGGGGGCAGAAACGGCCATTGCAATGCTGGTCCTCATCATTGCCGATGATTTTCCAGATTTTGCCGTCCTCGCTTTTGTAAACCCATCCGGCACATTTCCAGAAACAAATCTCACAGTAAGTTGGCGTACGGGTAAGATCAACCTTTAATGCGCCGGATTTTTCCGGTGAGGAAAAGGCTTTCACTGCCTGCAAGAATCCGCCGCTCATGGCAAATGCACCTGCTCCGTAAGCTGTGATCCTGATAAAATCCCTGCGGTTAGTCATTGGATAATAAATAAGTAAGCCAAAATAAGAAAAAAAGAATCTGATTCTATCTAATAATTTACATGAATAGATGTATAAATATCAAGTAGGTTTCATGTCAAGCTAAAAAATACAGATAGACAAGGAATTCCTTGTTATTAAGAATTGGTACAAATTGCAACCGGACATCCTCCTTTTCGGCATGCACCAGAATGGTATTAAATTAATTGATTTTTGTATCTTACGGAAGGATTTGACACAAATTTTTAAGCCCAAAGAAATGAAAAAAACAATCGTACTGATCCTGGTATTGCAGGTCGCTTTATCCGGATCTGCGCAACAGGCATCCCGTTTTTTCCAGCCGGAGGATCTGATCTCCACAGGGGTTTATTATTATCCCGAGCACTGGGATTCTTCGCAATGGGAACGTGATTTGAAGAATATGGCTGCCATGGGATTCGAATATACCCATTATGCCGAGTTTGCCTGGGCCCAGCTGGAACCAGAAGAAGGCAGGTATGATTTTGCATGGCTCGACCGTGCAGTGGCACTGGCCGCCAGGTACAAACTGAAAGTGATCATGTGCACATCAACGGCAACGCCTCCGGCCTGGCTGGCACGGAAGTACCCCCAGGTGCTGGAGACCAATGAGAACGGACAGAAAAGCGATCATGGATCCAGGCAGAATGTTTCCTTTTCGAGCACTTTTTTTCGTGAGTACGCCCTGAATATGGTCGAGAAACTGGCCATGCAGTATGGAAAAGACAAAAGGGTCATGGGCTGGCAGATCGATAACGAGCCCAGGGTATTTTACGATTATGGGCCTGAAGCGCAGCAGCGTTTCCGCGATTGGCTGAAAAGAAAGTACGGGAGCATCGAAAACCTGAACCGGACCTGGGGAACTTCGTTCTGGAGCCAGCATTACAATGATTATTCACAGATCAATATTCCACTGTATGCGCAATGGGGTATGAACCTGAATCAGATCCTCGATCACACCAGGTTTATCAATGAAGAAACAGCTACTTTTCTCGATGATCAGGCCCGGATGATCAGAAAGTACGCCATACCGGAACAATGGATCACCTCCAATTACATTCCCAATTACAATTCGGGTTATATTGGCATGAGCCGGGAGCTCGACTTTGTTACCTATACCAAGTACATGGTAGCAGGTCATAGCAGGGGAATCGGTTTGAAAGGGTACCGCCTCGGCAATCCTGAAAGTATTGCCATGTCAAACGATTTCTTCAGACCCATTGCCGGCGTTTATGGCGTTATGGAATTGCAGCCGGGACAGGTGAACTGGGGAACGGTGAATTCACAGCCTTTGCCCGGCGCTGTGCATTTGTGGCTTTGGCACGTGATGGCCGGCGGGGGTAACCTGGCCTGCACCTATCGTTACAGGGCGCCTTTGTACGGGTATGAGCAATATCATTACGGAATTGTTGGTTACGATGGGATTACACCCACTCCGGGCGGACTGGAATATCAGCAATTCATGCGGGAAATTCAGTTGCTTCGGAAACAGGCAGCACCAGGGGCAAAACCACCCCAGTCCTATGCGAACCGTAAAACCGCCATTCTGTTCAACGTGGAGAACATATGGGGAATGGATCAGAACAGGCAGACCACCCAGTGGAATTCCATGGGTCACATCACCAAATATTACAAGGCGCTCAAATCATTTGGCGCACCGGTTGATTTTATCAGGGACACCTTTGATTTCGAGGCTTATCCTGTTGTCATCGCACCTGCTTATCAACAGCTCGATAAGGCGCTTGTTGACAAGTGGACAGAATATGTAATAAACGGAGGCAATCTGGTGCTGACTTGCAGGACAGGCCATAAGGATCGTGAAATACATCTTTGGGAAGCAAAATTTGCCGAACCTATCTGGGACCTGATTGGCGCCGAAATTGAGTTCTACGATCTCCCCGCGCCCCATGCGCCCGATACAGTTGTCATGCAGGGCAGGAAATATGCCTGGAACAGCTGGGGTGAAATATTTAGGACCCTTCCTGGTACCGAAACCTGGGCTACCTATGCCGGCGATTTTTATGCCGGTAAACCCGCGGTGATCTTCCGCAGGCTGGGTAAGGGAACCGTGACCTACGTGGGAGCCGACAGCCGTGACGGATTGCTGGAGAAAGATGTACTTCAGAAAATATACGACCTGCTGAAAATTCCGGTTGAAAACTACCCCGACGGGGTGATGGTAGAATACCGCGATGGTTTTGGCATTGGCATGAGCTATTCCGACAGGGATTATGAACTGGCCATTCCACCGGGGGCAAAAATTCTGGTGGGATCAAAAACACTGACGCCTGCAGGGGTGGTGGTGTGGAAGTGATTAACATTTTTTAACCCCCCGCCTGCTTGATATTTCTGAGGAATAGGTAACTTTGAAACAAAGCTGCCTGCATGAAGCATTTCTACAAGCCGGGATTCTGCCTGTATTTCATTCTGTTGATCGCAGGGAATTACCATGCGCATGCCCAGCCAGCTACCATCCAGGGAAAAGTAGTTGATGCGATCAGTAAAAAGACCATTGAATATGCTTCTGCCCTGAACTTCAGCCATCATATCCGGACATACAGCAATTCAGCCGGTGAATTCAACCTCGACGCCCATCTTGGGGATACGCTCGTTTTGTATGCAGTGGGGTACTATTACCGAAAAATCATCGTGGACGCTGCCATGATCAACACTCCGGATAAGCATGTTTTCGCACTGGAACAACAAGCGGTTGAGATTGAAGAGGTGCGTATTATCAACCTGGGGACCTATGAAGAGTTTAAAGAGAAATTCGTCAATCTTGACCGGCCAAAAACAAAAACGGATTTGCTGGCTGAAAGTCTGGCGGAGTCATCCCGCCAGGCGGCGCTGGAAGCGTATCAAAAAGCAAAGGATGAACAGCGTCTGAACGGTGTTACCTTAGTGAGTGTATCCATACACACCCCTGAAGAAAAGGAGCGGATCCTGCTGGCCCAGATCATTGAAAAAGAAAAAATACGTGACCAGGTATATCAGAAATTCAATCCGGTGGTGGTGAAAAAGGTCACAGGATTGGATAACGACGATGATATCATTGAATTTATGGTTTTTTGCGATTATTCCGACGCGTACCTGCTCCAGGTCAATGACTATGATCTGATGGTAAGTGTTGCCAGGAAGTTCGAGCTGTTCAAAAAGAAGAAAGAAGCGGAGAAATCCATGCAAAACCTTCTATACCCGGGTGACATGTATTATTATCCGAGCGCATGAAATAGGGCCTGTATTCAACATGACAGACATTCCAACTTTCCAAGACATTCAGCTTGCGCATAAGCGAATAGCTGCACATATTCATCGCACACCTGTGCTGACTTCCACAGGTATCAATGCCATAACCGGAGCTGAAATCTTTTTCAAATGCGAGAATTTTCAGAAGGTCGGGGCATTCAAGTACAGGGGAGCAACCAATGCTGTGTTGTCACTGGCCGAAAATGAAGCCTCGAAAGGAGTTGCTACACATTCTTCCGGGAATCATGCGGCAGCTTTGGCACTTGCTGCAAGAAACAGGGGGATCAGAAGTTATGTAGTGATGCCGCGCACTGCCCCCAGACCAAAAATAGAAGCTGTGCGTCATTATGGCGGTGAGATCACGTTTTGCGAACCAACCCTGCAAAGCAGGGAGGAAACCCTGAAAGCAATTGTTGAGAAAACCGGTGCTTATATTGTACATCCGTATGACAATTTCTGGGTTATCAGTGGACAGGGTACAGCGGTTCTGGAATTGCTGGAACAATCACCCGCACTGGATGTGGTAATGGCACCTGTGGGAGGAGGTGGACTTTTATCGGGAACAGCGCTGGCTGCCAAATCGGTCAATCCATCGCTCAAAGTAATTGGTTGTGAACCGGCTCTTGCTGACGATGCCTGCCGTTCATTCAAATCGGGCAATCTTATACCTTCAGTCAGTCCGAAAACCATTGCCGACGGTTTGCTTACTTCATTAAGTGAACGGACATTTACGATTATCAGAGACCGGGTGGACGATATATTAACAGTTTCAGAGGAATCCATTGTGCGGGCCATGTTCCTGGTCTGGCAGCGCATGAAAATCATCATAGAGCCTTCTTCTGCGGTGCCTGTCGCCGCTTTGCTGGATAACCAGGGATTATTCGCCGGGAAACAGGTGGGCATCATTCTTTCGGGCGGGAATGTTGACCTGTTTCATCTGCCTTTTCAGGAAGGGTAAAATGGGCCGAAACCGGGAAATGATCTGATAAACTGACTTTACGGGTGTGGTAACGGAGGGCTTCAAAGGGAGGACTGAACAAGAGATAATCAATGCGGGCATAAGGCAGACTACCCCTGAAAGTTTTACCGGTCCCCGATCCTGATTCCACAAAGGCATCCTTCAGATTCTTCGAAAGTTTATGGTAGGCATACGAAACGGGAGTATCGTTGAAATCACCGCATACGATTACCGGGTAGGGTGATGAACTGATATGCCTGGCCAGGATCTCAACCTGCCCGGCTCTTTGTATATAAGCCTGTTTCATTCGCACGGAGATATACTTAAGCTCATCGAGCTGCCTTTCACTGTAGTTAAATATCAGGCTGTCGAGCAGATCATTGTAATCTTTTCTCAACCGTATCGATTGCAGGTGACAATTGTAGATCCTTACCGTATCTTTATCAATTACGATATCTGAGCACATGCTTCCATTGAGTGACTCTTCGAAATCGATCATTTCTTTGTGCACGATCGGGTATCTGCTGAGCGTAGCCATGCCAAAATTGATTTTTCGCGGAACACGGTCGGTATAAAAAACATGTGAATAGGAGAGCGGAACAAGCTCATTTTTCAGATTTTTCAGGTCATGATGTGTGCCGGGCAGGGTGATGAATTCCTGAAAACAAACAATGTCGGGATCTTCATCCTGAACAAAGTCCAGGATCTTTTGCCAGGAGGAAGTATCCTTGTTCCACTGGTAATAATTGAATAACCTGACGTTATAAGTAAGCACACTCAGCGTGCTTTCTGCGGGAACGGGGTCGGCACGCTTAGCCCTGACCTGCAGATGCTCCTTCAATATATTCCAGCCAAGCAGGATGCAGATCAAAGATATGAGAAACAGCCATTTCCTGAATAAGAGCCAAAAAATGACAAAGAGGATATTTAAAATCAGAATAAAGGGATAGATCAGGGCAATGAAGGCGAAGATCCATAAAGTAGCCGGACTTACATATACCGAGAGATAAGTTATAAGTAACAGTAAGGCCAGCACAACATTAACGAGCACTAATATTTTTCGGACGAATTTTCTCAACTGGTTTTATATGACAGGGTTAAAAGCAACCTGATGGCTGCTTACTTTTTGTTGTTGCTCATCTTAAACAGTGTTTCTTTTTCTTTTTTTGTGAGGTTTTCATAGCCTCCCTGGGCTATTTTATCGAGGATCCTGTCGATTTCCTTTTGCTGGTTCACCTTACTGCGATTGTATTCCTCATCGGATACTTGTTTGGTGGCTTTCCGGTAGGTCACATTCAGGTGGGGACGTGGTTTAAAAATCGTGACTGCTTTATCGAGCAGTTTATTCAGCCAGTCTCCGATATCACGTCCTTTTCTGAGCAGGGTAATAAATGCGTAACCGTAAAGGGCGCCCCCCAGGTGAGCGATGTGCCCGCCCGCGTTGTAGGAGCCTATCAGCAGTACATCCATGATGATAAAAACAAGCGCGATATATTTTAACCTGACCGGCCCGATAAACAGCATATAAAGTGTATAATCCGGCACGTAAAAAGCAATGCCAATAACAATGGCCATAATGGAAGCAGATGCGCCCAGCATGGGACTTCCGAGATGTTCCCTTAATCCCGGGAATCCGTTGATGAATAGAAGAGATAAAATGGCGCCGGCCAATCCTCCAAGAATATATGTGCTCAACATTTGCCTGGCCGAGAGGTATTGCAGGAATATCTTGCCAAACCAGAACAATACGAGCATGTTGAAAAGTATGTGGAGGAAATTGAAATGCGTAAACATGTAGGTAATGATTGTCCACGGGCGTCTCAGCAATTCACCCGGGACACTGGGCACCATCAGGTATTTTAGAACAGTGTCATTGAATTGAGCCTGCAGACCGCTCAGTGTAACACCTGATGTGAAAAGTCTTAATATAACGAATAGCAGGCCGAGTAACACGAAAACCGCCACGTTAATAAAGATGAGGCGGGTGAGGATATTGCCTTGCCGCAAAGAAAGCTTTATTTCATCTATCATACTCATAGCCAACCTAAAATCAAAATATCAATAAATAGTATTTCTTGGTTCCTGAATCTTGAGTCTTGAGTCTGGAATCTTTAATCATCCAAATTTATCAATTAATTCTGAACTGATTTCTTTTCCAGTACTTCACCATCAGAAAACCAAACAAGGCTCCCCCCAGATGGGCGAAATGCGCAACATTGTCCCATTGGAAGCCGGCCACGCCGAAAAACAACTCAAGCAAGGCATAAAACGGAACAAAATACTTGGCTTTGATGGGTATGGGAAGGAAGATCAGCATGAGTTCCGCGTCCGGAAACATCATGGCAAAAGCAATGAGCAGGCCGAAAACAGCGCCTGAAGCACCCACTGTGGGGATATTGAGGTTGCCGTACAAAATTTCGGAAACATAACCTCTGCCGGTTTCGATGAATGAAAGATCATCGGGCTTATAAAACCATTGTTGCATGAAACTCATGATCTGATCATAGTTCCCGGTTCTTGATCCGAATCTTGTTACGATTTCATGAAATAAAGTATAAGAAGGAGCAGAACTGAACTCATTGGCCAGATTAAGCATGCTGTTCATCTGGATATAATTCACGGTCAGGTGGATGAAAGCGGCTCCCAGTCCCGTTACCGTGTAAAAGATCAACATTTTCTTGCTGCCCCAGAGTTGTTCCAGTATCCTGCCGAACATAAACACCCCGAACATATTGAAAAAGATATGCGCAAAATTGGCATGCATGAAAATGTGTGTAATGACCTGGTGGGGCTCAAATAGCGGAGATTTCACGCTGAAAAGGGCGAGATGCCTCCACATAAAATCACTGTTGAAAACGTCGGTTGTCAGAAACGTGCCTGCAAACAGGATAACATTGATAATGATAATATTCTTTACCACAGGGGGCATTGCCAAACCACTACCCGAACCAAAAAAACTCATATTTCAGCTTTTACATGTTTCAGCAGGCAAAGATAGAATTGTTTTATCAAATGCGCCGGCCTGTTTTTATTTTAAAAGGCATGTCTTATCTTTACGGGCCTAAAACAATAGCAGTGGAAAATTCGGGTATCAGCAGCCTGTTGAAGAGATTCGAGGATCTGAAAGTACTCATCATAGGTGATGTTATGGTGGACTCCTATGTCTGGGGAAAGGTATCCCGGGTTTCACCTGAAGCTCCTGTTCCGGTGGTGATGCGCACACAAACTGAGAACAGGTTGGGGGGCGCTGCCAACGTTGCCGTAAATATCAGGTCCCTGGGAGCAGTACCGGTGATGTGCTCGGTGATAGGCACAGATGAGGAAAGCAAGATCTTCAGGGAGCTCATCCGGGAAATGGGGATGCCTGAAGAAGGCGTGATTGAGTCACAGGAAAGGATCACAACCAGCAAAACAAGGATTATTGCCGGTCATCAGCAATTGCTGCGGGTAGATAAGGAAGTGGACCATTATATTGATCCGGCGCTCGAGAACGCTTTGTGGCAGAGAATCCAGGCACTGGTAAACCAGAGCAACATCTCGGCCATCATTTTTCAGGATTATGACAAGGGGGTAATCACGCCTGCTTTGATTGAAAAGGTCATATCGCTTGGAAATCAATGGAATATACCTACACTGGTGGATCCCAAGAAGCGGAACTTTATGCATTACCGCGATGCCACGCTTTTCAAGCCCAACTTCATAGAACTCACCGAAGGTATGCGCCTCGATATCCTGAAAACTGATTTTGAGGGAATACAGGCAGCGGCCAGGGAGTTACAGGAGAAATCAGGATTCAGCATGGTGATGATTACGCTTTCCGAGCAGGGCATGATGATCAGCAAAGGCGATACTTATAAAGTGGTTCCCACTCAGGCCAGGGACGTAGCCGATGTATCGGGGGCCGGTGATACTGTTATCGCCATGGCCAGTCTTTGCCTGGCTATCGGACTTGATCCATATGAAATGGCTCGCCTCGCAAATCTGGCTGCAGGGCTTGTTTGTGAGAAGGTTGGCGTGGTGCCTGTTGAAAAGGAATGGCTTATCAATAGTAAAATTGATCTTTAATATTCCTTCCTCTCCCCATCACCCCTTCACCCCATCTCCCCATCATTCTTCCTTCTTCTCCAGTACCAGTAAAAAGGAATCCCTGCCAGCACCAGCAACAGACCTATCCCGGCTTCACGGGGATTGGTGAAACAGGTGATAATGACAAGGAGGACGCAGAAGAGCACAAAAAGTGCCGGGATGAAAGGATAGCCCCATACTCTATAGGGACGCTCAAGTGCAGGTTCCCGGTATCGCATGATAAAAACCCCGAGTGTGGTGGCGCCGTAGAAAAAGAAAACCACAAAGATCAGCATGTCGGTCAGCTGGTCGAAACTACCTGACAGGACCAGCACGGAGGCCCAGAAACCCTGGAGCCAGAGTGCCTTATTCGGCGTGTTGTACCGCGGATGAATGTCGATCACCCCTTTAAAGAAAAGCCTGTCTTTCGCCATGACCTGGTAAATACGCGGGGGCATAATAATAGTGCTGTTGGTGCAGCCCAGGGTGGTGACCAGGATCAGCAGGGAAAGGATCAACGCTCCCGTGTGGCCTGCAAAATGCCTTATAACTGTAACACCTGCGATTTCATTGCGGGAATGGTAAACATCCATCATGTCATCCATGGGCAATACATAAAGGTAAGTGAAGTTTACGAGAAGATAGGTGGTAATGATCACGGCCATTCCGCCGAACAATGCACGGGGGATATTTTTGTTCGGATGGTGGATTTCACCTCCCAGAAAGCCGATGGTATTCCATCCTTCGTAAGCCCAGAAAGCGGCCAGCATGGAAGCAAACAGGGCTTTGATAAAGGAAAAATCCGTCCATTTCCGGGGCACGTATGTTTCAGAGGGTGTTGTTATATTTTGAAGGGTTCCTCCCCCAAAGATTAAACCCGACAGGACAGTCAGCAAAAGTCCGGCAATCACCAGGGCGGTAATAAGACTGCTGAACCGGGCTCCTCCTTTCAGTCCCCTGGTATTGAGGAATGTGAGTGATACAATAAGCAGGATGGTGAAAAGTTTGACCCCGATGTTCTCCAGTGGTTTGAATGCGCCCAGCAGTTCAATATTCTCAAGGCTCACAGAAAGGTGGGGAAGAGGGACCATGGAGTTAAAGGATTGGGCAAATACATAAGCAATGGATGACACGGCCGCCGTCTTGATGACCGCAAAGACACTCCATCCGTACAGGAATGCCATGAAGCGGCCGTAGATGCGTTTAAAATAAATGTATTCCCCGCCCGAACCGGCGAACATTCCCGCTATTTCGGCATTGCTGAGAGCGCCAAAAAGAGTGATAAGTCCTGCAAGAAGCCAGCAAAGAAGTACCAGAAGGGGAGAACCCAGCTCGGCTGCCATGGGGGCCACTTTTTTGAAAACTCCGGAACCAATCACAGAGCTTACCACGAGAACAACAGCAGAGCCCAGGTATAGCGTTCGGATGAGTGAACCTTGTTGCTTGTGGTCTGAGGACATAATTAAGCTTTTGAATATTAACCAATAATAGCAAAATCAATTGGTTTTCAAAAATCTCCTGAAATAGAGTTAAAAATGTTATTGATACTAAATATTTGCTTACCTTTATTAGTTATTAGATGATAATTATTCTCTTTTAATTTCAGTTATCAATGAATATAGAAGTAATTAGTAATAAGCTGCTTGAAAAAGGGCTTAAGGTAACGCCTCAAAGAATTGCTATTCTGGAGGCCATCATAAAACTCAATAATCATCCAACCGCCGAAAATATTATTGATTATATCAGAAAGAACCACCCTCATATTTCAGTTGGTACTGTTTACAAAGTGCTGGATGCATTGGTTGAAAACGCTCTGATCAGGAAAGTTAAAACAGAAAGAGATATCATGAGATACGATGCTGTCATGGAAAACCATCACCATTTGTACTGCTCCGATTCCGACAGAATCGAGGATTACAATAATGATGAATTAATTGAGATGGTTGAAAAGTATTTTAAAAAGAATAGAATTCCCGGTTTTAAGATTGAAGACATTAAACTTCAGATAATTGGCAGATTCATTCAGGACGACAAATAACCGCGCGTTCATTCTTCGATTCCTGTGAAAACAGTTGTAATCATTGCAGGATTGATAGTAACTTATGTAATGGGATTTTTGATTCCAACGGCACATCTTTCAAATAGTGAAAAGAAATGGTTATTATGAATTGAAAATTAGCAAGTTGATAAAACTAACCAATCAATACACACAATTATGGAAAATAATGCTGACAATATGAGCAAATGCCCGGTTACCGGGGCTACTCATAAACACAATGTTGGCAGTAGCGGCACAAAAAACCGCGACTGGTGGCCAAATCAGTTAAAATTGAATATTCTGCGCCAGCATTCTTCATTATCCTATCCCATGGGCAAAGATTTTAACTATGCGGAAGAATTCAGGAGCCTCGACCTGGAAGCTTTGAAGAATGACCTCCGCAAGTTAATGACTGATTCCCAGGATTGGTGGCCGGCTGACTTCGGTCATTACGGCCCGTTTTTCATTCGCATGGCATGGCACAGTGCAGGCACCTATCGCACAGGTGATGGTCGCGGTGGCGCTGGAGGCGGTCAACAGCGATTTGCGCCTCTCAACAGCTGGCCCGACAATGTTAACCTCGACAAAGCGAGAAGACTGCTCTGGCCCATCAAGCAAAAATATGGCCGTAAAATATCATGGGCTGATCTCATGGTTCTTGCCGGCAATGTCGCATTGGAATCCATGGGATTCAAAACATTTGGTTTTGCCGGTGGTCGTGAAGATGTCTGGGAGCCGGAAGAGGATGTGTATTGGGGATCTGAAGCCAAGTGGTTGGAAGATGATAAGCGTTACTCCGGCGAAAGGGACCTGGATAATCCCCTTGCTGCAGTGCAAATGGGGTTAATCTATGTGAATCCCGAAGGCCCCAACGGGAACCCTGATCCCATTGCAGCGGCAAAGGATATCCGGGAAACTTTTGCCCGCATGGCCATGAATGATGAAGAAACAGTAGCGCTTATTGCCGGAGGGCACACCTTTGGCAAGACCCACGGAGCCGGAGATGCGGCTCTTGTTGGTCCGGAACCCGAGGCTGCCGGTATCGAAGAACAAGGACTGGGATGGAAAAGCAGTTTTGGCACAGGCAAAGGCGGTGATACGATTACCAGTGGCATCGAAGTCACCTGGACCACCACACCCACGAAGTGGACCAGCAACTTCTTCTGGAATTTGTTCGGTTTCGATTGGGAGCTCGAAAAAAGTCCGGCCGGCGCACACCAGTGGCGCCCGAAGCATGGAATGGGTGAAGGTACGGTTCCCGATGCACATGATAAATCGAAACGTCATGCGCCAAAAATGCTTACCACTGACCTGGCATTGCGTTTCGACCCTGCATACGAAAAGATTTCACGGCGTTTCATGGAGAATCCGGATGAATTCGCGGATGCCTTTGCCCGTGCATGGTTTAAGCTTACCCATCGCGATATGGGACCACGTGCACGTTACCTGGGTCCTGAAGTGCCTGCTGAGGAACTGATCTGGCAGGATCCGATACCAACTGTGGATCACGCATTGATTGATGAAAAGGATATCGCGGCTTTAAAAGCCAGGGTTTTGAATTCCGGGCTTACCGTATCTCAGTTGGTGTCTACCGCATGGGCATCGGCTTCTACTTTCCGCGGATCCGATAAACGGGGCGGCGCCAACGGCGCACGCATACGCCTGGCTCCGCAAAGGGACTGGGTTGTCAATAATCCTGCCAGGCTGGTCAAGGTGCTTGGAATATTGGAAGGCATCCAAAAAGAATTCAACAATGCCCATCCCGGCGGGAAAAAGGTTTCCCTGGCAGACCTCATCGTATTGGCAGGTTGCGCAGGTGTTGAAAAAGCTGCAAAAGATGCAGGTTTTGCGGTGACCGTTCCTTTCACGCCGGGACGTATGGATTCCTCACAAGAACAAACCGATGTGGAATCCTTCAAAGTACTTGAGCCTGCAGCAGATGGTTTCCGCAATTATGCAAAGGCTAAATTCAGCATAGCAACGGAAGAGTTGTTAATAGATAAAGCCCGGTTACTTACATTGTCTGCTCCTGAAATGACCGTTCTTATTGGCGGTATGCGTGTTCTGAACACAAACTTTGACAACTCCAAGCATGGCGTTTTTACCAAACGTCCGGAAGTTCTCACCAGTGATTTCTTTGTAAACCTGCTTGATATGAATACTGTTTGGAAGCCAACTTCTGAGGCCACAGATACCTTTGAAGGATGTGATCGCGCAACCGGCACACTGAAATGGACAGGAACCCGGGTTGACCTGATTTTCGGCTCAAATTCCGAACTGAGAGCCCTGGCCGAGGTTTACGGAAGTGTGGATGCCAGGGAAAAATTTGTTAAGGATTTTATAGCGGTATGGAATAAAGTCATGAACCTGGATCGGTTTGATTTAGCCTGATTTTTGTACCACCCATAGAAAGGGCCTTGTAGATATCAGATTTACAAGGTCCTTTTTTTAACCTGTCGGGGTGAGAACCAATAGCCTGTGTGCATCTTGTCATGAACGGGGATCCTTTTGTAAGTTTCACAGGCGGTGGTTCTTACGATCATGCCCTAGCGAGAGGCACATCTAAATAAAACCTAAAAATTCGCGTTATCTTGAATAGGGTTTCAATCTTAATCCTATGCGACTGACTAAATGTGCATTTCTGGTGATATTGATAATTGACTTATTAATACCGGCCTGTAACAAAGAACCTGACGTTTTACCGGACCAGCCCGGTGCAGGAATCAGCCTGGGAAGCCTGCAGGTATTTCCTTCGGATAATCCCTGGAATACTGATATTTCCAATGAGCCTGTCGATCCCAATTCTGATAATATCATTGCCGGCATAGGAAATGAGGTCCACCTGCATCCTGATTTTGGAACGGTCTGGCAAAATGAGCCGATTGGCATTCCGTATAATGTAGTAGGCAAAAATCAGGAAAAGGTAGCTGTATACTTTGATTATGATTCCGAGAGTGATCCCGGGCCATACCCAATCCCACCGGATGCCCTTGTTGAGAGTGGCTCCGACAGGCATGTACTGGTTATTGACACCTTTCATCTCAAGCTGTACGAATTGTACAACGCAGTCCGAAATAATGACCACAGCTGGAATGCCGGATCAGGTGCTGTTTATGATTTGACATCCAATGATTTACGTCCCGATTACTGGACTTCAGCTGATGCAGCAGGGTTGCCCATTTTCCCCGGCCTTGTCCGTTATGAAGAGGTTGTTGAGGAAGGCGAAATCGATCATGCATTGCGCTTCACAGTGGAGAATACCAGAAATGTCTTTGTTCACCCGGCTACACATGCTGCAAGTAGCAGCAATAATGTAAACTATCCTCCCATGGGTATGCGGGTCAGGCTGAAAGCCGGCTTTGATATCTCAGGCTTTTCACCCCATATACAGGTCATTCTAACGGCGCTGAAGAAATACGGTATGTTTGTGACAGACAACGGATCCAACTGGTATATAACAGGATCCCCTGATTCTCGTTGGGATGATGACGAGCTGGGAGAGTTAAAATCAATTCAGGGCAAGAATTTTGAAGTTGTAAAAATAGGAACGGTAATTCGAATGCCGGAATAAACTCTTCCCTTTACTGTAGGATAATAAAAATACAACTTCGCTGAAGTTGAATTATTGTAGTATATAATTCATTAGATAATATAATTTATTATTTTTGCAGCCCACTATTCATTTGTTGATTTAATGATTTGTTGATTTGATGATTTGGTGACTTTCACACTCTTGCATCCAAACTCTTGCCAAATCAAAAAATCACTAAATCAATAAATCGAAAAATTCCTTCGGGGTGTAGCGCAGTTGGCTAGCGCGCCACGTTCGGGACGTGGAGGCCGGAAGTTCGAGTCTTCTCACCCCGACTATTAAAAGTCAAAGGCCGTTGTAAATCAAAAGATTGCAGCGGTCTTTTTGTTTATGGTGGAAAATAGGGTGGACTAAATAGTTACTTTAAAGAGGCAACTTTCTGAATTTTTTGTAATTTTTCCATAAGTTTTCAATCAATCCATTCAGTTCTTTTTTGCATTTATAACAATGAAACTTCCTTTTCCAAAACCTTTTAATGGTTGCTCGACCCCATGTGCATTAATATCTGTTAATGTTTGGACAATCCCAGAAATTTTAAATCCATTTTTTTCAATCATTTTAATAACCTCAGGAACTGAATAAAACGAAGCGACACTGTAAAATTTGCTGCTCTCTTTTTCTTTCATAAGAATTTGTCCTAATTTGCTGTTTTTGTCAATAAAAGCGACAATAATTTCACCATCTGCTTTTAAAATCCTGTGCGCTTCGTTTATGGCTTTCTCTGGATTTTTGATAAAACAAATTGAAGTAATAAATGCGGCAAAATCAAAACTATCGTCAGGCAAAGGTAGATTTTCAGCAAAAGCTTTGACAATATTTAAATTTCGTTTTCTTGCCAAATCCAGCATACTATCCGATGGGTCGATTCCATAATTAATGTCTAATTGTTCGGCAAATATTCCGCTACCAATGCCAATTTCAATACCC
>JAFGGU010000028.1 GCA_016930375.1 Bacteroidales bacterium
ACCCTGGTGAATTTCACACCGGGAACCTCTTCCAACCAGGATTGGACTTACCCCGAATTGGGAAGCCAATACATCAACAGTGAAGCTATTTATAACAGAATTCTCAACTATGAAAAGGATGCACCCGGCCGGTTGAATGGTTTCATTCTGCTTACCCATTTCGGAACCGATCCCCGGCGACCCGACAAATTCTATGACAGGCTGGATGTTTTGATAACAGAACTGGAAAGGAGAGGGTATGGGTTTGTTTCGTTGGGGGAGATGTTGGAATAGGTTACAAAACAAAATACTCTACATATACTCCCAATAATATATGCCAGAGCAAATAATGTCCCAGCCTTATAATAAGCGCTGCCAGCCACCCGGCCTTTTTAAAGTACACAGCCTGTAAAAAATTAAAGGCAAATCCCGAAACCAGGGAATAAACGATCAGTCCCCATGATCCGGAAGGCATTTGCTCAAGGGGTTCCCATAAAGAAGTGAAGATTGCAAAAATCCAGAATATCCAATGTTGATACTTTGCGGGAAGTAACCACTTTGAAAGCAACATAACAATTGTCAGGGGCAGCAAACGATGAAGAATTTCCACATAAACTGCACCGGATGTATACAGAAGAATTGAATAGGGAAAGGGCTGCAGAAAAGGAGGCAAAACCTTATAAGGGGGATGTTTCAGAATAATCTCAAAAACCAGGATGTCGGCAATTCCAAAGCACATTCCGATTATCAGGGGTATTCCGAAGCGATTCAAAGGTGCTGTTGCCTGGTCCATCAGTTGCGGAAATCCTGCCTGTTTCTGAAAAAAAAGTGCGAAAAACCCCAAAAGCCACAGAAGCAGCAAATCCCAATCGATCAATCTGATGTTTTCATGATTTCCGGCAACGAGGGGACCCAGGATATAGGCGGTGACAAGGATTGCCAGAATTATGATGTAGGCGTAATAGGATTTTTTGTCCATGATATTATTGAAGAAATATTTTATTTATTTGATTTGAATATTTGGTTTCGCCCTTACAGGGCTTTATTGATTCGTTATCCTTCATTTACGCAGGGTTGCACCCTGCACTATCACCTTGCGGCCTTACAGGCCTAAAAATCTCCTTACTCCCTACTCCTTACTCCCTACTGCTTATACACAGCATCCTGTATCTCCCTCCACGTAACCAACTGCACATTATTGTCCTTTAATAATTTCTTGAATTCATCACTCATAACCAGGTCCAGGTCCTTTTGCCTCCATGCTGAGCCATAGTCTTCATGATCAACGGCGATGGCTCTCATCTCATCGTTGTCATAGGACAGGTGAACCACCAGCTCATTCAAACCGGGAACGAGGGTATTGATCATCTGGGAGTACATGGTTTTCCAGTCGCCGTTCACTGCTTCCCCCGGCAACATTACAAAATGGTCCACTCCGATCATGTCCGGCGTAACTTCATTTACCAGGAAAGGAGCAGCCGTTTTAACCAGGTTGAGGGGCAGTGAGACCGGCAGTTTGTATTCATGGGCCACTTTCATGGCAATCCTGAAAATGGCGGGATTAACATACATGCTTCCCATATGGCTGTCGAGATGTGTAGGCTTTACGCCATGGGCCAGGGCCCATTCGATTTGTGCCCGCAATTCCTTTTCCACTTCCTCAGGTTTTGCAAATAGGGCCACTGCCTGGATGTTCGGATAAAAATTACCTTCCTTATCCAGTAAACTTGGGATTTCAGTCGCGGGCAACACACCGTCATATTTGTAATATTTCCACTCTGCGTTGGTGGTGAAATGGATTCCCACGTCGAGGCCCGGATTTGCTTTTACATATGCTGCAATTTCTGCAGACCAGGGGCAGGGGATCATGATACTCCCCGAAGTAATGCTGCCGGTTTCAAAGGCCTTTATGACTGCAGCATTGGTGGAATGGGACATGCCCATATCATCGGCATGAATGATGAGTAGTTTGCTGCCGGCAGGATAACCGAGCAGTTCAGGTATGTTTGTTTCTTGCTGACCATTAACCATGGAAGGAATCAGCAATGCAGAGAAAAGGAATCCAATTAGATATCGTTTCATATGGAATTATTTATGCGGATTAATGGTTCTTAATTCAAATGTACAATGAATCTTTTTTAAAAGACGTAGAGACGCAAAATTTTGCGTCTCTACAGGTGAATTTCCAAATTTTAACGTAACACCTATTGCATCTGAAATAAAACGGGGATGGTAAAACTGGTTTTGACCGGTATGCCCCCTTGCTTGGCCGGTACCCAGTCAGGAGAAGAAGAAAGAACGCGGAGAACTTCATTGTCGACCAAGGGATCGAGGCTTCTGACAAATTGAATATCAACGATCTTTCCCTTCGAGTTCACGCAAAATTGAACGATCACTTTTCCGAAAATTTTAAGCTCTGCAGCTTTTTCAGGATATACCATATTATCAACCAACCAGACCCGGAAATCTTCTTCAGTGCCTCCGAGGAATGTAGCCCTTTCCTGCGGAAAGAGTACCAATGTTTCCGGTTTTTCATCAATACCGGTGGGTTCGGTTGGTTTTTCGATCACCAGCGGCATGCTGTCAACCGGCAGGTTCACGACGGTCTTAAGCAGATCTTCGACGATTAATCCGCCAACGGCTTCAGGAGCATCTTCAACAACTAAAGGTGCCGTATATCCAATTTGTTCAATTTCATCTGACTGAGGTGGTGGTGGCACTACAGGAAGATCAATATTGTCCTCAATTCCGCTTAATTCAACTTTTCCTCCTGTTGGCAGTGATACAGGTACACCCTCATTTTTAAAAGCTTTGATCATTGGAACTGCAATCGCGGATGAAACACCAAGCAAGGATATAAAGAAGGCAATAACCAGGTATTTCCTTCTCTTTTGGTTCAGGTCATAAGCCCCGTAGGCTTTATTCCGGGATTCAAAGACGATGTCCTCGATGGTTCCGGAGTTGCTGTAAACAGGTTGGCTTTTCATAAGGCATCTTTTAAGGTTTATATGAAGCGCTTCACATCTAATAGATGCCTATTGGTCATAAATTCCATAAAAAAAAGCGAAAAAACGGGAATAGTAAGTAAATTTGAATCAGGTTTTTAGGCAATTTATCCCAAAATGTTTATCAAGCTCAAAAGAAAGGAACCTGCCACCAGTTTATTGGACAACCTGTCTGATGAGCTGCTTGTCTCACAGTACCTGGAGTCTGGAAACAAGGAATTGATTGCCATATTGTTTGAACGATATACCCACCTGGTTTATGGTATTTGTCTGAATTATCTGCAGGATCCGGAGCAAAGCAAAGATGCGGTAATGGACATATTCGAAAGTCTTTTCGACAAGCTGGCCGTTCACAGGGTATCGAACTTCAGAAACTGGCTTTACAGTGTCACCCGCAATCACTGCCTGATGTCAATCAGGAGATCGGGAAGCTTTCACAGGGTGCAGGACCGGCTTAAAGCAGAAACCGTGGAGACGGAACCTGATCTTGCCGGTGAAGAAGAGGAGTTCATGCTGAGCAAAGGCATAGTGGTGTCTGCCGTGGAACAGCTGAATCATGAGCAGGGTACCTGTATCAGGCTGATGTACATCGATGATATGAGCTACAGAGATATATCAGCAATAACCGGTTTTACCCTGAATGAGGTGAAAAGCCATATTCAGAACGGGAAGAGAAACCTGAAAAACTACTTACTTAATCAAAATGGCCACACAAATAAGGAACGGTTTGTTTAATCCCAATGGCTGCCTTACCGCATATGCCATAAAGGGGTACCTCGACGGATCATTGAGGATCACCGGAAAACTCGAGGTGGAGAAGCATCTCAGACATTGTCCTATTTGTTCCGAAGCAGTGGCTGGTTTTAAGGGACATCAGCATGCTGATATCCTGAAAAGTGACATTGAATATCTTTCCGGCAGGATCAGGAAGCGTTATGCCTCTACCCGAAGGGGTAACCAGCAGCTTCCCGTAATGATCGCATTTTCAGTCTTTGTCTCCCTGATCATACTTTTGATTATCTTATATATCATGCGGGAATTCCTGACGAATCTCTGATTTATTGTAAGAATGGCGGAACT
Source organism: Bacteroidales bacterium (assembly GCA_016930375.1). Classification (GTDB taxonomy): domain Bacteria; phylum Bacteroidota; class Bacteroidia; order Bacteroidales; family UBA10428; genus UBA5072. Next base: position 4,065 of record JAFGGU010000028.1, read on the forward strand.
ATCAAAGATCAGAAAAGACTCTTCTTTTTGCTTTTGTTTAACTTGACTTTATTGGTCTTTCTCTTTTCCACTTCTTTATAACGGGAATTCCTGGCCATCTCCGACTTCTTCGGCATCATCAGATTTTTCCGCTCCAGGGCTTCCTTCTCGGCATTGCAGGCTGTCACAGCCGATAAAAGAATGAACAAGGCCAGGGTATACAATATTAACTTGCTGAATTTCATCGTGATGGATTGTAATTTTACATGAACTGCCCAAATGGAAATAACAAATTAGTATACGAATGAAAACCCAATTTTGTTAACCCAATCTCTCACCGCCATATTTCCCTGCAATCAACAATTCATAATTATTGGTGATGCGTTAACTTTTTAGACATATTTGTAAATTATTGATAGTAAATATAATATAAGCGTTCTTTGATTTTTTGATTTGTTTTCTACCCCGAAGGGGTTATATCTGAATAACCGTGGGTGATAACCCAC
>JAFGGU010000029.1 GCA_016930375.1 Bacteroidales bacterium
CCATTTCATTCCCGGTATCGGCATCGAGCCAGACCGGCTGTTTCTGTGCGAAAATACCGGTCACTGTCAAGACCAGCCATAGGATTATCGAACGGATCTTTTCGATGGGAAGTTGTTTTTGATTGACCATTCTGATGAAAATTAATGCGACAACAATGGATTAATTAAATATTCTAAGATAGTAAATGAATTGGAAATCACTGATCGAAAAGCTTGTTTCAGACTAGGGTCTTCATTGCTTTATTTGGTTTCAAAAACAGAGTACTGTTCAACGGTAATGGCCGGCACAGCTTTGACGATCATCAAGAGGATGATAAGTATACCTGTTCTTTTAATCATCGCGCATAAATAAAGTTATGAATTCAAATGGTTATCCGCCGTCTATTCTGGCAATTCCGGTTCCCTTGTATTACATTTGTGAATAGAAACCCTTTTATAAAATATAAGGTAACCCTGCTACAAAATAAAATAAATCCATTAAATCGCCCTTATGAAATCTGTCCGATTATTGTTTGGAATAGTTGCGTTTCTGATTTTTTCAGGCCAGATCATGTCACAATCCGATTCCGGAATCATCCTGCTCATACGGGGTGATGATATCGGATCTTCACACGCCGCCAACGTGGCATGCATTGAATCCTACAAGAACGGGATCATGCAATCCGTTGAACTCATGGTTCCCGGCCCCTGGTACCCGGAAGCCGTAAGGTTGCTGAATGAGAATCCCGGGCTTGATGTTGGCGTACACCTGGTAGTGACAAGTGAATGGAATGATGTTAAATGGAGGCCCCTTACCTGTTGCCCGAGTCTTGTGGATAAGGACGGATACTTTTACCCGACCATCTGGCCCCGGGCTGATTTTCCCGCAGGAACTGCACTGAAGGATGCGCCCTGGAAGATTGAGGAAATAGAAAAGGAGTTCCGGGCCCAGATTGAAATGGCTAAGAAGCATATCCCGCACGTCAGCCACCTGAATTGCCACATGGGATGTGAGGGTTGCGCTCCCGAAATTGCCACGCTTTTAGAAAAACTGGCTGTTGAATACGACCTGGATATCAATATCGATGAAATGGGTTATAAATACATACCCTTCTGGAACAGGAATGATACCACTGCGGAACAAAGGATAAAAGCAACAATCGCGACTTTGGGAAAACTGCAACCGGGACGGTATTGGTTCATTGATCATCCGGGAATGAATACCCCTGAAATGCAGGCAATATGGCATAAGGGTTATGAGAATGTTGCTGCAGACCGGGACGCCGTAACCCGGGTTTTTACCAGCCGGGAGGTGAAAGATTGCATCAAATCCCACAATATCAAACTGGTCAGCTATAAAAGTGCAAAATAAATCCTGAACAAACCTATCCTTATGAAAACCTTCCTGTTAAGATCAGGCATCCTGCTTTTAGGACTATTGCTTCAAAAGCAGGTAGGACTCACGCAACAGACAGAAAATATGCTTTGCCGGGGAAATTACTGGACTGAGGATGAAGCCAATCTGATGATGAAACAGTTCGCCATGACTTGGAACGATGTTGCATCCTGGGAAAAACATGCGGACATCATTCGACAGGGCATCATCAAAGGCATGCAACTGGATAAAATGCCGGATATCCGGGAAAATTTCAAAGCGGTAATCGGAAACACCAGGACCCTGGACGGATATATTGTTGAAAACCTAGCCATCGAAAGTTTTCCGGGTTTTTACATTACCGGCAATATATACAGGCCAACCGGAGAAACAAAAAAGACAGCAGCGATTCTTTGTGCCCACGGTCACTGGACTGACGGGCGCATGTATCCTGAAACACAGATCCTGTGTGCATCCCTGGCACGCATGGGTGCCGTTGTTTTTGCCTATGATATGGTTGGATTTGGTGAATCGCACCAGGTGACTCACGATATTCCAATTGCCCTTCTGCTTCAAACCTGGAACAGCAAAAGGGTGCTTGAATACCTCTTGTCGCGGCCCGATGTGGATGCCGACAGGATAGGTATGACAGGGGCTTCAGGCGGGGGAACCCAAACTTTCATGTTAACCGCAATTGACAGCCGGATAAAGGTTTCAGCACCTGTCGTGCAGGTTTCAGCACATTTCTTCGGCGGTTGCGTTTGCGAAAGCGGAATGCCGGTGCATAAAAGTGCAACTCATCAAACCAATAACGTGGAGATCGCTGCACTTTGTGCTCCAAGGCCTTTGCTGCTGGTATCGGACGGAGGGGACTGGACAAGAAACACGCCACGTTTGGAGTATCCCTATATCCAAAGAGTATATGGCTTGTATAATGCAGAACATAAAGCGGAAAATGTTCATCTACCCGGGGAAATGCACGATTACGGACCTTCAAAAAGAGCGGCTGCCTACCTCTTCTTCGCTCATCATCTGAAACTCGAAATTGAAAAACTTCCTTACATCTACGGCTTTGAGGAGAACTTCATCACCATCTTGCCGACCGGGGATCTGAAGGTTTTTACCCTTGATAATCCCCTTCCCGCCAATGCCCTGCAAGGCAACTATAAAATCATGAAATACCTGAAAATTGATTAACTTGTTTGATAATTAATATTTATAAACAAAATGAGATCAAATCTTCTGTTATTAATCTTTACCACAGGAATGGTGATTTTATCCTGCAACAGGAACCAAATCCGCACACCGGGGATAGAAGATACCATCCTATTAAGTGATACCATTGGCTATCATGCAGTGCGAATTAACAAGGCTGACTCCTCCATTCTTCCATGGTATTCATCCGATCTGGGAATTTCTTACGATACCGCACTCTTACTGGTTTGGAATTTCTGGAAAAACATGGAAACCGATTCCAATGGCCTCAAATACTATATGAACCATCAGGTTTGGAAACCGGAGCATGATATGCGCGGTCTCGGCGGTGACCAGATCAGCATGGCCCTGTCGTCGTGGACGCTTTTATATGCTTATACCGGGGATCAGAGCGTTCTGGAGAACATGAAATACCTGGCCGACACGTATCTGGAGCGCTCATTATCCGATTCGACCGACAAATGGCCATGGCTTCCCTACCCTTATAACACAAAGATACATTCCGGGGTATATGACGGCGATATGAGAAATGGCAAGGGCTACCTGCAACCTGACAAAGCAGGAAATTTCGGTTATGAGCTGATCAATCTCTTTAAGATTACCGGCGAAAGAAAATACCTGGAGGCCGCTATAAAAATTGGGAATACTTTGATGCAAAAAACAGAAGCCGGGAACAACGACAAATCCCCGTTGCCTTTTCGCGTTAATGCCAAAACCGGTAAACCGGGCTACTTTTTTGATAACAATCCCGATAATTTCTTTGATAACAACCCCAAAGGGAGAATCACCACAGAAGCGGTTTACACCGCAAACTGGACAGGTACTTTGTTACTTTTCAGGGAATTGCAGCATTTCGACAGGTCAAAACAGGAGGCTTACCAGAAAGCATTCGACATCATCCTGGAGTGGATGAAAACATATCCACTTAAAACCAATAAATGGGGACCGTTTTTTGAAGATATTCCCGGTTGGAGCGACACCCAAACCAATGCTATCTCCTTTGCCATGTTCATGTTGAATAATCAACATCTGTTTCCTTCCTGGAAACAGGAGGTGAAAGGGATATTTGACTGGACATACCGGGAACTGGGGAATGATGAATATGCAAAATACAAAGTAAGAGTAATGAATGAACAAACTGTTTATCGTGTGCCCGGAAACAGTCATTCATCACGGCAGGCATCTGCTGAGCTGCTTTATGGACTTCTGTCAGGTGACACTACTTACACCGGCAACGCTATCCGAACCCTGAACTGGGCCACTTATACTGTTGCCAGTGATGGCCGGAACCGGTATATCCGGGATGACATCTGGCTGACTGACGGCTATGGCGATTACGTGAGGCATTATCTCAGGGCAATGGCCGCAGAACCAACACTTGCTCCGGCAAATAAGAACCGGTTATTAAGCTCATCATCCGTTATCACTGCCATTGATTACCAGGCAGGCCATATTAACTACACAACTTACGATAATGCCTCACAGGAAGCGCTGCGCCTGATTTCCATGCCAGGGAGAATTACCATCGATGGCAAGTTGCTTCAGGAATTCACTGGCAATTCAGGAGAGGGATGGATGTGGAAAGCACTTGAACAGGGAGGAATAGTGATTATAAGACATTCCGACAATAATAAAGTAAAAATTGAATTCTAAGAAATCATAAACCTCGGAGTCAATTGTGTCGCCCTGTAGCAGGCTTTTCATTATTCCATGACTAATAGCTGTTGAAGTCCCATTTCCCCCGATATGCCCTTGTGCGCATCATATTGGCATAAGGATCGTTAATGAATTCTTCCTTTTCCGGGTCCCACTGCAACGGACGCTGCAACTCATAGGCAATGTTCACAATATTGCAGACGGAAGCGGTACGGTGTCCGGTTTCCACATCAGAAACTGGCCTGGTGCGGTTTTTCATCGCGTCAACCCAGTCCTGATAATGATTATCGCTATAGTATACCCGTTTGTCGGTTGATTTCAATTCCGCTTTGGCCAGGTTATTATCAGGAAATGTTCTCAAAAACTCCCTGCTTACTTCGATCCGCCCTGTTGTACCAATGAACTGAACGGCATTACCTTCTCCCCACGCCTTATGATTTACCACCACACCATTCTCGTATTTCATGGATAATCCTTCTATTGCAGGTACAGAAGGAGGAAGGAACTGCACAGGTCCTGATTGATCCATATCCAATGCCCACTGGGCGATGTCGAACATATGTGCACCCCAGTCAGTCACAAGTCCTCCGCCGAAATCGCGGTAACCTCGCCACCAAGCCCACTTATCATCGCCGAATATCGGAGCGAGTTCCGGATTCCATCCTCTATAGAACGAGGGACCCACCCATTCGTTCCAATCGATTTCAACAGGGGGTTCCAGTGCGGGTAAACTGCATTGCTTAACAGGTTCACCTACGCTTACATTGATTTCGCGGATACCACCGATATAGCCATTTCTTACCAGTTCCACGGCATGACGAAAATCGCGCCATGAACGTTGCATATTTCCTGTTTGGAAAACCCGGTCATACTTTCTGGTAGCGTTTACCATAGCGCGACCTTCAGCGATGGTGAGCGCCATGGGTTTTTCACAATATATGTCCTTTCCCGCTTTTGCCGCATCAACGGCCACCTGGGCATGCCAATGATCAGGTGTGGCAATAACTATTGCGTCTATATCTTTCCGCTCCAGAAGTTCACGGTAGTATTTATAAGTATCAACCGGAGCGGTGTGGCTTTTAGATTTATTGTTTGCCTCCGCCGCTGCCTTGAAACTTGCGAGTTTTTTCTGGTCAACGTCACATGCGGCAACTACAATGGTTTCCTTGCACCCGCCAATAGATTCAAGCAAGCCATGAGACTGTTTTCCAACTCCTATATATCCGAGGTTGATCCTGTCGGATGGGGCAACGACTTCCCTACCCCCCATGACCTGCCGTGGCAATATGGTGAAAGCCAGGGCTGCTGTAGCGGAACTCTCTAAAAATTTACGACGGTTGATCGTTGTGCTCATAATTGTTAAGTTTTGTAAAATTAAAAGTACACCTAAAATAGGGAAATACTGATTAAATATATAATTTTAATAGTATTCATCAACAACTAAAACAAATGAACCGCAGAAAATTTATCAGCAGATCTGCCATGGCATCGGCCGCAATTGGCGCGACTTCCATTTTACCCTCCGCAATACGTGCATCGGTGGTTGCACCAAGTGACACACTGAATGTGGCTCTTATTGGTTGCAGAAGCATGGGGTTCGGCGATCTGGAGCAACATCTTTCATATCCCGATGTTAAATGCGTTGCTTTGTGCGATGTAGACGATACTATACTCAATAAAAGGGCAGCTGAGGTCCGTGAAAAATTCAATCAGGATCCCAAATTATATAAAGACTTTCGTAAATTATTGGAACAGAAAGACATTGATGCAGTGATCATTGGAACACCCGATCACTGGCACTGTCTGATTACTGTTTATGCCCTGCAGGCCGGAAAAGATGTTTATGTTGAAAAACCTATGGCCAATACCATTGAAGAATGCAACATTATGGTAAAAGCAACCCAACGTTATAACCACATTGTTCAGGTAGGGCAGCAGCAGCGCAGCGGTATTATTTTTCAGAAAGCAGTAGAACTTGTGAAATCAGGAAACATAGGTAAACTGAGAAAGATCAATATCTGGGCTAATTTTAATTATGGTATCGGCCCTGAAATTGTTCCTGATGAAACAGTTCCTCAAGGGCTGGATTATGATATGTGGCTCGGACCTGCACCTTTGCGATCCTTCAACCCAAGTCGCCTTCATGGAATGTGGCGTATGTTCTGGGATTATGGCGGGGGACTGGTTTCGGACTGGGGTGTGCACCTGCTCGATATAGCACTTTGGGCCGGGGATATCAGAACAGCCCCGGAAAAAGTGCTTGTATATGCCGGTAATACAAGTTCAGCTAAAAGATCCCGTGAAACTTTTGATGCCATGACTGTGTGCTATCCGCAGAAAGATTTCGCCATTAATTTTGACGTTAATGCCGGTGTTCAGCATGGTCCTTATAACTCTCCTTATGGTATCACTTTTGTCGGAGATAAGGCTACCCTTCAGGCGGATCGTTCGAAACTCCAGGTATACCCCGAATGGGACGAAAGTGAAAATAAGTTTAAAACTGAAGAATATAAAATTACCGATGGGAAGGAATCCCATAGAGAACACGCCGGAAATTTCATTGAATGTGTGAAGTCAAGAACAACACCTGCCTGTCCTCCTGAGGTGGGTCGGGCTGCAGCCATGCATGTTCACATTCCCAATATTGCCGGGCGTGTGGGTGAATCCATTTTGCTCTGGGATGATGCCGGTAACCGGTTTACCAATAGCGAGGCAGCTAATAAACTTATAACGCCGGTATATCGCGAACCATGGAGTTTACCTAAGATTTAGTCACCTATTCACCTAATCACCTAATCACTTAATCACCTAATAACTTCAATCTATGTTATCCCGAAGATCATTTTTACAGAAATCCACAGTAGCAGCGGCAGCAGCAGTAACAACTCCAATTGTTTTGAATTCACTGGCATGCTCCGGTGTTCATAAACTAAAAAACTTCGGCTTCATCTCCGGCATCATTGGTAAAGAGTTGGAAGGCGACTGGAAAGCGGTTCTCAAAAAAACAGTGGAGTTCGGATTTTCTGAAATCGAAATCGGCGATTATTTGGGTAATTCGGCAGTGGAATTCCTGGCCTACTGCAAAGAGATTGGCCTTAAACCGGTTGCCGGAGGAATAGGTTTTGGAACCGAAACCGATGAAACTTCAAAACGGCTGGATGCTTTGAATGAACTGGGAGTGAAATATGCCGTCACTTATTGGCCATGGCTTACTGGCGGACCTTTTACGCTGGCTGATTGCAGACAAAGCACTGATATACTGAATTCGCTTGGAAGCCTTTGCCGGCAGAAGGGCCTTACACTATGCTGGCACAACCATGATAAAGAATTTATATCCATGGGCGAAGGATTTCCGTTCGATTTCCTGATGAATCATACCGATCCTGCCCTGGTGAAATGCGAAATGGATGTTTACTGGGTGAAAAAGGGCGGCGGTGATCCACTGGCTTTGATGAAAAAATATATGAACAGGTTTCCCATTTTGCATATCAAGGACATGGCCCCGGGAGCATCACAGGATTTCGAATGCCCCGGCAATGGTATCATTGATTTTCCCTCCATTTTCAGTGAAGCCGTATCACAGGGAATTGAACACTACATGGTAGAACGTGACAATGTGCCGGATGGGATGGCTTGTCTGCAAAGCAGCGGAGAATACCTCAGTAATATCAGGTTTTAATATTCTGTTAGTGTTAGCCTGTTTATAATTCAATTGCAATCTGGGTAAAGGAATGCGCAGGAAATGAGTATATTAATTTGTTCTTTTCAATCTTGGCCGGATTGGTTACAGGGATGTATTGTTCCTTCTTATCAAAGCTAAAAGGATCATTGAGAGAATTTCCGGTGACCAATGTGGCTTTTGCTTTACCTGACAGGCCTCCGGCGTTGGTTATCTCGGTCACAATGGCTTTATCTTTATGCCTGTTCACCACATTGATGTAAACCGTCTTATCCTCTTTTGAATAGACTGTTGCAACATCAAGATAAGGAATGCCTTTGAATTTTTCAGTATTGAATGTATCACACTCAACGTAAGTATCGACAGCATTGCCGTGACAGTTGTTTGAGAATGCTTTGAAAATATAAAACAAAGGAGTCTTATAGGTACCTTTATCCTTGTCGCTTCCTAAAAGCGATGTTAACATGGTAAAATTGGACATTTTAACAACATCCGCATGCCGGATAAAGGAATTAAAACTTTGCGCTATGGGCAATACAGATAATAAATTCCTGGACATGATTCCCCATTCATCAAATGAGATGTAAATGGGATTGGTAAACCCCTTCATAGCTTTAACAGCATCTATTTCAGCTGCAGTAACCCTTATTTTTTCTTCAAAATCCATAGCGCTCTGTCCCATATAGGTATAATAGTCGGGTGAGTTTTCCCAGTAGCGGTGAATGGAAATATAATCAATCATATCACCGAGATCTTTAAGCACTTTCCGGTTCCACTCAACCCACTGACCGGTAGGTTCATAATAAGAGGAGCCTGAAGCAACCAATTTTATGGTGTTATCTACAGCTTTCATTGCCTTTGCCGCTTCTCTTCCGATTTTGACATAGTCTTCTGCATTTTTATAACCCAGTTCCCATGGTGCACCATCCACTTCATTGCCGAGATCCCATATTTTTGCATGATAGGGTTCCGGATGTCCGTTCTTTGCACGTAAATCGGAATAATACGTACCTTTCTTATAATTGCAGTACTCAAGCCAGTAGCAGGCATCCTGAATGGTGCTGAGACCAAGGTTAACACACACTACATTTTCACCGCCAATGGCTTTGTTTAAAGCAAACCATTCATCCGTGCCCACATGATTATTATCGATGCCACCCCAGGCCATGTTTATCCGGGCGGGACGCTTGTCCTTTGGACCAATACCATCCTGCCAGTTATAGCCCATCACAAAATTACCTCCGGGCCAGCGAATGTTGGTTATTTTCAGCTCTTTCATAGCGTCAATATAGTCTCTTCTGAAGCCGTTCTCATCGGCAAGAGGTGAAGACGGATCGTATAAATTTCCATAAAGTGTATTGAAGCTCACGGTGTCGGGCAAACCCATCCTCTTTCCGCTAAACTGAATGGGTTCCATGAACACACCGTATATTTTGGGATCAATCTCCCCAATGGTTCTGTCAATATCAATTTTGATTTTTGCCGTTTGGGCGCTCATTAAAAAGGGAAGAGCGGCCAATAATGTAAAAAAGAATTTCTTCATCATATTGTATTATTAAGTTTGTTGGTAGCTATTTTATGAATCGAATCCAGTCAATTTCAACAGGATTAATATCCGCTAATACCACCACCAGATTATGAATTCCGGGCTGAATTTTCGGAACTTTTGCATTTATTATGGTCCAACCTGTACATCGGGGAATTTTCAATTCAGCAAGTAATGGACCATCTGCTTTATCCAAATGAATTTGCAGCGTCCCTCCGGTTTGGGATAAAGCATTTACCTGAATCGATTTCAGTTTATCCTTTCCAAATTTAACGGCATTGTACCGGATCCAGGCATTCCTGCTTTCGAGCATGGTCTTCCAGCCCTTGAAGGTAAATGAGGTATCCATGAGTTCAACTGACGTGCCCGACTCGCTTATAGCGCTATACCGGTCAATTTCAATTTTCTGCGAAGCTTTGGTTATTCCAACGCCGCGTAGAGTAGGCATTACTTTCTGAATCGTACCATCGGCATTGAAAAACAAACTGTCTATGCAGATCGACCGGTTCTTGTCAAATTTCGGGGAATAGGCATTCTGATGATAGAACAAATACCATTGACCTTTATACTCGATGAATGATTGGTGATTGGTCCAGCAATTCATGGGTGATTCATCCATGATAACACCGGTGAAGGTAAACGGTCCCATGGGATTATCACCCATGGCGTATTCGAGCCTTTCGATCTTATTTTCCACATGCGGATAGGTCATGTAATAGATACCATTGCGTTCAAAGAGCCACGGGCCTTCTATTAGGCCTTTTTCAGGAAGATCCTTAATTACCTGAGGTTCGGAGGCAAGTTCAAGCATATTGTCTTTAAGCCTGGCTACGAATATTTTACCCATGGACCAATACAAATAAGCTTGCCCGTCTTTATCAATAAATACGTTCGGATCAATACCGGAAACGCCTTTAATGGGTTCGGGCTGCGGAATATACTGGCCTTCGGGTTTATCTGCCACGGCAACGCCAATGGCAAACATTTTTCGGCCATTGGTTTCTTTTTGACTATTGGCGGGAAAATAGAAGTAATACCTGCCATTCCTGTAAATACAATCCGGCGCCCACATGCTGTAAGTGGTGGAATCAACCCAATTCACCTTGTTCTGGCTTACAATTATGCCGTGATCAGTCCAGTCAGTAAGATTATCGGAAGAAAACACGTGATAATCTTCCATGCAAAACCAACCGGGACGGCCCATGCCTTCTTTCGCCCTGATATCATGCGAGGGATAAACATATATCCTGCCATTGAAAATCCTTGCTGACGGGTCGGCGGTGAACTGATCACGAATAAACGGGTTTTGGGCAAATGAATGGTTGATGCAAAACAGCGATGCAAATGAAATAAGGTAGAGACTGAGTTTTTTCATAAGTCTGATTTTGTGCATTTACACGAAATGTTGATTAAATAATCACTATGGTTTATTCAATATTTATCGTTTGAATGTTTTCTAATTTGTAACTACATCAATTTCCGCATATCCGGTATTATCATTACCTTCTGTATTGCTTAAAGCCCTGAACTTGATAAAGCGCGCCTTTTCAGGCGCAAATACATTGATTTGCCATAATGGGTTGTTTTTAATATTGGAGAATTCACCCTCGCTCACCATTTTCCAGTCGATTGAATTGTCAGAAACAAAGAATTGATATTCTTTAATGATACCGGGATTCCAATAGCTCTGGTCCGGTAAGTATCTGAAACCGCTAAGGCTTAGTTCCCTTCCCAAATCAATGACTAAATCTACTGGTAATTTTCCCATATTGCGTTGATACCATGCTGTTTCCGGATCTCCGTCTAATATGGCGCCTGCTTTCACATCTTCTATGCCGACAATTTTCCAGTCTTTTCTAGGAAGGTCGAATTTTTCGTAGCGCTCGGCACTAAATTTACCTTTGAAAGGATCATATCCAATAGCCCTTACTTCAAGTTTACCCTCTGTTGTAACAGGGCCATCGTATTTCTTCGAATTCAGGTTGGGCTCACTGCCATCCAAAGTAAAATATTCTTCAGATTCAGCATCAACCGGGGTAATAATAATTTCACCGGCCTGGTTCCTGATAATGCCGGGTGGATTAAGGAGTTGTGATGCATTGTAAATTCCGATATTGGAAATTACAGGGCAACTTTTTGAATCGGTTATGCTGAACCGAAACCTGGTAGCCGTAACTGTTGGGAAACGAAGGATACGTTTATACCCGATGGTTGTAGCTTTTGCCAGCTCTTTCCAACTCCCGTCCACAAACGCTTCAACCGTAAAGGCCTTTACACGTTGTCCCAAACGGACGTATTCCTGTACAAGAAAACGGTTGAAAGCGGTGGGTTTGCCAAAATCCAGGATCAGGGAGGCTTTTGTTATGCTGTCATCAGTAGTCCAATAGGTATTTTTATCGTTGTCTATGGCCATGGTTGCCCCAAATTTCCTCGAATTTTCACGAACATTCGAAGCTTCGGCTTTCGATTTTTCGGCAAGATTTACAGCAAACGCTTCATGAACGGCTTTGGCAAATTCGAGCGCTGCTTTTTCGTCATTATCATGGATCAAACCATTCGGCATGATCGGAAAGTTAAGAAGCAATGTGCCGTTTCGTCCAATTGAGCTGTAGTAAGTGTCCATTAGCTTAGGCACTGTTTTAACCCTGGCATCTTCACCCGGGTGGTAAAACCATTCCGGTCTGATGGAAGTGTTTACTTCGGCAGGCACCCACGTATCTCCGTTCTCCAGTCCGTAATGCAGCATACTCCATTCCACTTCGCCGGTAGCGTTCAATAAACTCCAGTTTGTTTCGCCAACAACTCCGGCTTCGGTACCAACCCACCTGAGATCGCCTCTGTCACCTCCATCGTTCCATATCACGATATCGGGCTGTAAACTGCGGATCATCTGGTATGTATTCTTCCAGTCATAATAGGTTGTGCGATCAATTGTGCGGGTTTCATTAGTTCCGCCATAGTAACCCGATCCTCCATTGGCGCCGTCAAACCACACTTCGAAAATGGGCCCGTAATTGGTAAGGAGTTCAGTGAGTTGATTCCGGAAATAAGTTATGTATTCAGGCTTTCCATAATCCGGATGGTTTCTGTCCCAGGGGGATAAGTATATTCCCAGTTTCAATCCGTACTCCTTACATGCATCGGCCATTTCGCGAACCAAATCACCTTTGCCGTCACGCCAGGGAGCGTTTTTTACCGAATACTCCGTATATTCCGAAGGCCAGAGACAAAAACCACAGTGATGCTTGGCTGTCAGAATAATTCCTTTCATACCCGCTTCTTTGCAAATACGGGCCCACTGCCGACAATCCAATTCTTCAGGATTAAACAGTTTGACATCTTCATTTCCATACCCCCATGACTGGTCGGTATATGTATTTAAGGAGAAATGGATAAAAGCGTAATATTCCATTTCCTGCCATCTCATTTGATTCTCCGTTGGAACGGGGCCATAAGGAGTTGGCGCTTCATGCCGGGTACAGCCCAAGAGGATTATTAAGGCAGGAAAAGTGATTCCATATAAAAAATACTTCATGCTATTTGATTTATCTGATTCCAACAAATTTTTGACTTTCTGTATAGATTTCACTTTATTCATATATACAATTATTTTGCCCAGACTTCTCCCTCCGGAGTTCGTCTCCATTCGAAATAGGAATCGAGCACTTTTAGCGATTCTTCGCTTGGAACAGGTCCGGTATGAGCGTTTGGGCCAAGGTACATCACCACAGGATTGGCTTCACTAAACGCAGGCCAATCGGGAACCCCTTCCCCATTTGGATGACCATGTTTGGCAAAATTGGTCCAATAGGTGCCCATAACCCCTGAAATTTCCAGGTCTGATTTGGTGGTTTGCGGATTGGTCGGATCGAGGTGCATAAATACGTATGCCACATCCTGTCCGTGTGGTGATCCATAACCATAGCGTGGTGAATCTTTGGGATAGTCCGGGTGCTGGTCAAAGTAGTAGTAATACACCTTCGATTTTCCGGTTCTGGATTGAAGTCGTGCCCAGCTCCAGGTATGCCAGCCAAATGCAGCATC
>JAFGGU010000030.1 GCA_016930375.1 Bacteroidales bacterium
CAATATGAACAGGGATGTGATAAAAGCGATACCTCAAATTTCAGCGGAATATGGACAGCACAGAACGCAGATTTAACAATAGCAGTGTTAGGGCTTAGCCCACTGCTTGAAGGAGAAAACGGAGATGCTTATTTATCCTCCGACGGAGGTGATAAATCCACCCTAAGCATTCCTTTTGCTCATATTAAGTACCTGAAAAAATTACGCGAATCGCATAACAAACCTATAATATTGGTAGTTACGGCAGGAAGCGCCATTGATATTTTACAGCTTGAACCATATGCCGATGCTATTATCCTGGCCTGGTATCCGGGCGAACAGGGCGGAAATGCGCTGGCAGATATCATTTTCGGTAAGGTATCTCCTTCCGGAAGGCTGCCGGTTACTTTTTACAATTCGCTGAACGACCTTCCCGTTTATGATGATTATTCAATGAAAAACCGTACTTACAGATATTTCAGTGGTGAAGTCAGTTACCCTTTCGGCTATGGACTTGGCTATTCAACATTTTCTTACCAATGGGTTTGTCTTCCTGAAAAAAAGTATTCTTTTGACGACACCATTACACTGGAGGTAAAAATTACCAATACCGGAAATTTTGATGCCTACGAGGTCGTCCAGCTTTATGCAGAATATCCTGATCTGGAGAGGATGCCGGTAAAAGAGCTTAAAGCTTTTGATAAAGTGTTCATAGCCAAGGATCACTCTGAAAATGTTAGTCTTTCAGTTCCTGTTAAAGAATTATGGAAATGGGACATGCGGGCCGGAAAATGGAAGCCATATAAAGGCAGCTATGCGGTCTGCATAGGGGAAAATGCAAATGAAAATTATCTGAAACACAATTTTGTAATTAAGTAATTGCCCGATGAACCGATTTTTATTACCGGTTACGATTTTGGTTGTACTAATAAATCTATCATGCACTCAAAGAGAACAGGCTGATGAATTTGAACCTGTTGAATTGGTATCAACCCTTACAGGTTCCCTTTCAGACTTCAGCTTGTCAAATGGCAATACCTATCCGGCAATTGCTTTGCCCTGGGGTATGAACTTTTGGACTCCACAGACAGGTAAGATGGGCGATGGCTGGATATATACCTACACAGCAAAAAAAATCAGGGGATTCAGGCAAACCCATCAGCCAAGTCCCTGGATTAACGATTATGGACAGTTTTCTGTTCTGCCTGTTACCGGAACACCACAAATTGACGAAGAAAAGAGGGCAAGCTGGTTTTCTCATAAAACCGAAATAGCCCGGCCTTATTACTACAGTGCCTATCTGGCCGATTATGATGTAACTGCTGAGATTACTCCCACAGAAAGGGCTGCAGTTTTTAGGTTTACTTTTCCCGAAACCGATAGCGCATTCGTAATTATTGATGCTTTCGACAGGGGTTCATCGGTGACAATACTTCCCGAAGAGAATAAAATAATCGGTTATTCTTCCCGCAACAGCGGCGGGGTGCCTGATGGATTTAAAAATTATTTCATAATGGTGTTCGACAGGCCGTTTTTATCATATGCTGTATGGCACGATTCGGTTGTTATCAGTAATAAGGCTTCTTGTACCGGTAACCATACCGGCGCACTGGTGCAGTTTCAAACCCATAAGGGTGAACAGGTGGTTATGAAAACCGCTTCATCTTTTATTAGTGCCGAACAAGCTACGCTAAATTTAAAAGAGGTTGGCAGCAGCTCTTTTGATGATATTAAAACGACAGCAAAATCAATCTGGAACAGGGAACTGGGCAGAATAAAGATAGTAGGGGGCAGCGAAGCCAGTCAGAGGACATTTTATTCCTGCCTGTACCGGGTAATGCTGTTTCCAAGAAAATTCTTTGAGATTGATGCGGAAGGAAGGATTGTTCATTACAGTCCATATTCCGGCAGGGTTTTGCCCGGGTATATGTTTACCGATAATGGTTTCTGGGATACTTTCAGGGCGGTGTTTCCTTTCTTTAACCTGATGTATCCGTCGCTTGTCAGTCAGGTTCAGGAGGGGTTGGTGAATGCATACGCAGAGAGCGGATGGCTGCCTGAATGGGCCAGTCCCGGTCACCGTGACTGCATGATAGGATCAAATTCGGCATCTGTCGTTGCTGAAGCATACCTGAAAGGTGCAGGGGGATATGACATTGATACGCTTTACAAAGCGCTGCTAAAAAACTCTGAAAATGAAGGCCCCCTGGGTTCTGTCGGCAGAAAAGGGGCAAAATGTTACAATGAAAAAGGCTACATTCCTTATGATGTCGGCATCAACGAAAGTGTTGCACGTAGCCTCGAATACGCATACAACGATTTTGCCATCTGGATGCTGGCTAAGCAGTTGAAGAGGCCGCAAATGGAAATTGACCGATTTGCCAAACAATGTCAGAACTACCGTAATGTATTTGATACCTTGACAAGCCTGATGAGGGGGCGCAACTCGGATGGTTCGTTCCAGGAACCTTTCAATCCTTTTAAATGGGGGGATGCATTTACCGAAGGCAACAGCTGGCATTATACATGGTCGGTGCTTCACGATGTTCAGGGATTGATTGGTTTAATGGGAGGGAAAGAAAGATTTATTGGTATGCTTGATTCGGTATTTTCCTTACCGCCCGTTTACGACGACAGTTATTACGGGTTTACAATTCACGAAATACGTGAGATGCAAATCATCAATATGGGAAATTATGCCCATGGCAACCAGCCTGTGCAACATATGATTTATTTATACAATTTCGCCGGTGAGCCATGGAAAACCCAGTTCTGGGTACGTGAGGCAATGGATAGATTATACTCCCCAATGCCCGACGGATATTGCGGTGATGAAGATAATGGACAAACATCGGCATGGTATGTGTTTTCGGCGCTGGGGTTTTACCCGGTCTGTCCGGTTACAGGTGAATACATCCTTGGGAGTCCGCTGTTTGAGAAAGCTACAGTACAGCTTGAGAACGGAAACAAAATTATCATCGAAGCTGAAAATAATTCATCCCGCAACAGGTACATCCGGTCGGTAAAATTCAATGGGAGACCATATACAAAGAACTGGCTGAAACACTCAGAATTGATGAAAGGAGCGACAATCCGCTTTAAAATGGATTCTGTTCCAAACCAATCACGAGGCATTGCGAAGGATGATTTACCTTATTCATTTTCTTCATTTTAAAACAC
>JAFGGU010000031.1 GCA_016930375.1 Bacteroidales bacterium
AAGACTGGCGGTAGCTGTAACGATCAGTGATCCTGCAGCGCCTACGGGCACTTCACCACAAACGTTCTGCAGCATTGACAACCCGACGATCGCCGATCTGGTTACCACCACCGGCACCGGCATACAGTGGTATGCAGCCGCTACAGGTGGTCTGCCACTGGCAGGCACAACGGCGCTGGTCAACGGAACAACCTATTATGCAAGCCAAACGGTAGGCGGTTGTGAAAGCGATACAAGGCTGGCGGTAACGGTTAATATAGGTGATAAACCAGTAACTTCTGCCATTTCCGGCGATGCAGCTCCCATTTGCATGGCTACAGGTGTTACATACAGCGTTATCCTAACACCAGGATCGTCTTATAGCTGGACTGTACCAGGCGGTGCTGCAATCGCTTCTGGTGAAACCGGACCCGACAACAACCAGATCACTGTTGATTTTGGAACCCAGAATGGCAATATAGCAGTAACTGAAATCAATAGTTTTGGTTGTCAGGGAGATCCTGTGCAACTGGCAGTTGTTTTACAGGGATGCAGTATCAAGGCCTTATTCTTCGCCAGCGATACGGTCATTTGCCTGGGAGAAACTATCGTGTTTACCGATACATCCGAAGGTGTAACGCCAGGTACTATATACCAGTGGGACTTTGGCGCCGGAGCTGTTCCAGCCACCGCCACCGGGGCGGGTCCGCACGATGTGACCTACGCAACTGAAGGATCGAAATCGGTTCAACTTACGGTAGACAATGGATTAAATGATGTGCTTTTAAAAGCGAACTATATTACCGTTCACGGGATTCCGTTAGCTACGGTTGAATCAGCCAACCGGTGCGGTGCCGGTGATGTTGAGTTTACAGCAAACATTACGGATGGCGACCAGGTTGAATTCTCTGACGACGGCGGAGCAACTGTGATCGCTACCGTTACTACTGCCCCGTTTATTTATTCGGCGACACTTGCCGAATCCTCATCCCTGCAGATCTGGGCCAGGGCTCTGAACACATTGACAGGATGTGCAGGTACCTGGGACAGCAGTGCGTATGCCTATTCCTGGCCATCGCCGGTAACCGAGAAAATATTGTCCGCGCACTCGGGTGTTTTCCCGGATGGATATGTGGATGTTGTATGCCATGGAAAGGTTAATGCCCTGTATTATGTGAATGGCGATCCTTTGGCGACCTATAACTGGCAGATACCTGAATTGGGCATTACGGTGAATGACACATCGGCCATTGAAATCGACTGGACTGTGCCCGGTGGTGATTATACCCTCGAGGTGGTAAAGGTTTCACCCGAAGGATGCCCGGGCGCTGTAAGTGACACTCTGGTTTTGGTTTCACAACCGGATCCTGATCTGGGTGGAGATGTTTCGCTGTGCGACAACGAAAGTTATACATTCGATCTGAGTGGTCAATTCCAGAATTACGAATGGCAGGATTTCTCAACCAATGCTTCCTTTACAGCCTTAGTATCAGGCAAGGTGAAAGTAAAAGTATGGGATGAATATGGATGTACTGCATCTGATTCTGCAACCGTGACATTCAATATCAGTCCGATTGTGGATCTTGGCAGGGATACCGTTATTTGCGGCAGTAATTCGATCAGTCTGGATGCCGGTGATTTTGTCGCGTATGACTGGTCAACGGGTGAGATCACCAATCCGATCACGGTGCGTGAAGGTGCCGGAACCGTAAGTGTAACTGTGACAGATGAAAATGGTTGCCAGGGATCTGATGAGATCGTCATCAGGAATTGCACGCCGGAAACTTTGTTGGGCGTAATTCCGAATACTTTCACACCGAACGAGGACAATGTGCACGATGCCTGGGAAATTAAAAACATATTCCTTTTCCCCGATGCGGATATACAGGTATTTGATCGCTGGGGCAGATTGGTATTCCGGTCGGATGGGGGATATGACAATGACTGGTATGGGACCGGGCCAAACGGGAATGAGTTACCGGTTGAGACCTATTACTATATTATTGACCTGAAGATAAGCGGAGTTGATCCGATTACCGGAACGGTAAGCATAATCCGATAATAAGCAAACCCTATGAATACAAATTCTATGATACGAAGACTCCCGGGGACTGCGATCCTGCTGTTCCTGTCGGTACAGTTCTGGTGGCTCGGCGCACAGCAATTGCCTGTATATAGTCAGTATACCTTCAATAAGTTCTTATTGAATCCGGCGGCCGCAGGCAGTGATGGGTATACAACAGTCAGCCTTGTCGCACGGGAACAGTGGGTGGGATTTAAAGGCACTCCCAAGACGCATGCACTGACGATTGATTCCAGGCTACTGCGAAACAGTTTTATTTCAAAGAACGTGTCAGTCCGCAAGAAAAAGAGACTCAGTTCACGATCGGGCAGGGTTGGATGGGCTGCTCATGTTTTCAACGATCACTTCGGAGAACTGGATCGCACAGGAGTCGAAGGTACTTATGCTTATCACCTGGCTATTCAGGAAGGTCAGTTGTCATTCGGATTGTCAGGAGTTTTCTATCAGTTTAAATTGAATAAGGACAAGGTTGTCCTGGCGGACGACATTCCTGATCCTCTTTTAGACGGCATCAAGGGCACGTTGTACATACCGGATGCCAATTTTGGAGCCTTTTACACCTCAGCCACCATTTACGGAGGGGTAAGCGTCATGCAGATATTCCAGTCATCCATTCAGTTTGGCGACAACAACGGTAGTGAATTCAGGTTAAAGCGGAATTACAACCTGCTGGCAGGATATTATTACAACATCAATGATGTGATTGCCGTTGAACCTTCATTCCTCGTTAAGATCCCGACTTCCTCAAAAGCTCAGCTTGATATCAATGCGAAGGTTTTTTACAAGGACAATTATTGGGCGGGATTATCATACCGGACGGGCAGTGCCATGGTTATATTCCTGGGAGCTAAATTCGACAGGTACTATGTGGGGTATGCCTTTGATTATAATTTCAGTCCCCTGATGAAGCATACCTTTGGTTCCCATGAGTTCATGGCAGCAGTCAAATTCGGTGATACTGCAAGGCGTTACCGTTGGCTGAATACGTATTAGAATTTAAATTTAAAACATATGTATAGGCGGAGTTGCAAACTCCGCCTAGCATATTGTATAGATTGCCAGCGTATTACGCTAAGCGTAGTTTGCAACTACGCTTTTCCTTCACATTAAAACAATCCCTGATCTCCTTTCTCCGGAATGTTTGGTTCCTCTTTTACTGCAGCCAGAAGCCTTTCATCCTCCTCTTTTGATTTCTTCACAGCCGGCTTTTTCAGTTTTGGCTGTTCGTTACCGGCAACATCAATACGGTTCTCACGCAGGAACATCCCTGTCACAACCGCTGTTTTGATGTCCCTGACCATGAGATTGATTTCCCAGTCGTTATCCGGAAATGCCTGCGGGTGAACACTGAATTCTATTTTTTCTTCCAGGCAAAAATCCACAAGAACTGGGATGGATTTTTGTTTCATAATTACTTTAATCGATTCACTCATAATATGTTATGTTTGTTTGTTTCTGTCAGTAAAAATATGTTTTTATAATTATTTAAAGATAATTTATGATTGAAAATTTTTGTATTATGCTATGTTTGTTTATAACATTTATATTTGTCGCGTCAATATCCAATACACTCAATCTCCTATGTGGCAATTATTCTTTGGAAGTATTCTCCTCAGCCTGGTTCACGCTACCATTCCCAATCACTGGTTGCCGGTTGTGGCCATCGGAAAAGCTGAAAACTGGACGCAACGTGAGACACTTGTGGTTGCGGGGATCAGTGGTTTTGCGCATACCCTGAGCACGGTGTTGGTAGGCATGGCTATTGGCTTAATTGGTATCAGTCTGAGCACCACTTATGCCGTCATTTCTGAAAAAATTGCACCCTTATTGCTTATCCTGCTGGGATTGATCTATCTGATCATTGACAGGTTAAATCATCATAAGCACACACACGGAATTCAAACCGGTAAAGTAAAGAACCGCTCGAAATGGGCCATAATTACCTCACTGGCCCTGGCCATGTTCTTAAGTCCCTGCCTGGAGATCGAAGCGTATTATTTTCAGGCTTCTTCCGAGGGTTGGTCCGGTATACTCATGGTTTCGGCAGTTTATATACTGATAACACTGGCGGGCATGTTGCTTTTGGTTTTCCTGGCAAGGAAAGGCGTGAGGGCCATACAATCCCGTTTCCTCGATCATCATGAAAAGCTGCTTTCGGGGATTGTTCTTATTCTGCTTGGGATCTTCGCCCTGTTTGTGCACTTCTGATCATTCTTCTTCAGCAATACTGAGCTTCCCATCCGGTGATATGCACCGGTAATAGCAGGTAGAATAGGGATTCCCGTCAGGTTTCCGGGCATGACATGCGCCTTTCCCTTCAGGGATTACCAGAAACAGCATTGAATTTTGTTCGCAATTGACGCGGATCTCTTTGATCCGGAGTAAATCTCCGGAAGTAAGGCCCTTTTTCCAGATTTCCTTCCGGCTTCGACTGTAAAAGGTGGCATAACCGCTACGCTGGGTCTCTTCGAAAGCCGCCCGGTTTGCATAGGCGAGGATCAACACCTCCCTTGTCGTGTAATCCTGCGTTATCACCGGTATCAGCAAGTCGCCATCCGGCCCGAAATCAACCATCAGTTCGTTTGTATATTCCTTATCCATAGTATCCCTCATTCATTTTACTTGACAGAAATTAATTTAGGAATGTATTCTCAAATCATCAAATCATCAAATCATCAAATCATTAATTTGTCCTCACCCAAATATCCCCCTCTCATGCGCATACCGTATGGCTTCATAAGTATTGCTGACATTGAGCTTTTCAATGATCCTCTGGCGATGGGTGTTTACGGTGTTTACGCTGATATACAGTTTGTCCGCTATTTGCTTGCTGATGAGTCCCTTTGCAATCAGCTGCAATATCTCCTTTTCCCGGTTTGTTAGATAACTGATCATTTTATCAGGGTTTTCATCAGGAGGAAAATAATACAATTCCCCGGTCTGTTGATTTTTCAGCCTGCCACGGAACGGACTTTCAATGTCATGATCAGGTGACAGGTCAACCATGCTGAGGGCAAGCCATACATTGCCATTTTTGTCGAATTCCAGCGGTATCTGCTGTTCAATGATCCTGACCCAGTTACCCTCTTTACCTTTTACCCTGTAATCGAAAATGGTTTTGTAATTTCTGGTCACTGTTCTGTCCGTAAGAGCAAATCCAAGCTTAATATAGTACACTGCAGCCCGGTAAATTTCAGGAAGATCATCGGGATGAATGAGACCGTTGGTATAAGCGAAATCCGTTTTAGAACGATCCGCATCCCAGCCCAGCACGGTGGCGAACTTCGGAGAGTAGTACACGTGTTCGCGATGACACAGATCAAAAATGGAAATACAACCGCTGTCAACCACATCAATGCATTCCAACAGGCGTATATGATAATCAATGATGCTGTAATCCAATTCGGAGGGATTGAATTCCTGGCTGTTTAGCAGCCGGTCGTATTCCTGTAACAATTCATCTAAACCGGGTTTCATCAAAATACTGATTTATCAGGATTTCACATGTCCTCGAATCGGGCCAATTTTGTCCAAAAATAAGATAATCATGAGGATGAAACAATACATAGTTATCAACTCCGTTTTTTTGGGGGCAATAGTACTGGTTTTTCAGCTTGTGTTTTCCCTTTCCGGACTTTCGCAAAATCTTACACAAACGATAAAGGGTATGGTAAGCGACCTTGATTCGCAGGTTCTCCTGCCAGGAGCCACCATAATGGTTATCGGCACCGATCCCGTATTGGGTACCGTGACTGATGCCGATGGAAATTTCAGGTTAACAGGAATTCCGGTTGGCAGGTACAGTCTGAAATTCAGCTATGTAGGCTATGAACCAACAATCAGGTCAGAGGTGCTTGTCCTGAGCGGAAAAGAGGTTATTTTGCAGGTGTTTATGAAGGAATCTGTTGTTAATGTGCAACAGGTGGAAGTAAAAGCATATTCCAACAAAGAACAGGCTACCAATGCCATGGCCATGATCAGCGCCAGGCAGCTTACCATGGAGGAAGCCTCGAGGTATGCAGGGGGAATTGATGACCCATCCCGGCTTGCTTCTTCCTTTGCAGGTGTGGCAGGATCTCTTTCCTCCAATGCAATTGTGATCCGGGGAAACGCACCAAAGGGTCTCCTGTGGCGCATGGAAGGAATAGAAATACCCAATCCCAGCCATTTTGCCAACGTTACAACCTTTGGTGGCGGAGGTATAACAGCCTTGAGTTCTCAAATGCTTACCACCTCTGATTTTTTCACGGGGGCTTTCCCTGCCGAATATGGCAATGCATTGTCCGGTGTGTTTGATATGAAGATGCGGACCGGCAACAATGAAAAGCGTGAACATACCATCAAGGCCGGGATCATAGGGATTGACTTTGCAACGGAAGGTCCTTTTGTAAAAGGTAAAAAAGCATCCTATCTTTTCAATTACAGGTATTCAACATTGGCGCTCATTTCGCCGCTGCTTCCCGAAAATGCACGGGGTATTCGGTACCAGGACTTCGCCATGAAAATCAATTTTCCCCTGGGGAAACTTGGTACTGTAAGTTTCTGGGGCCTGCTGTCTTCTGATGCAACCGGTTCCAGGGCAAAGGAAGATTCTACTGAGTGGCAGTATTACCAGGATATTGAAGAAGATAAAAACCTGAACAGGATGGGAGTGTTGGGAATAAATCATAAAGTCATTCTTTCGGAAAAGACCTGGTTAAACGCATCGGCAGCTGTTACAGGGAATTACATTTACTGGAACAGGAAAAGGCTGCAGGATGACCTGGTTTTTTACCCGAAGGATGAAATAGCCCAAAATGACCGGAAATATACTGTCAGCCTGCTTGTCAATCATAAGTTCGGACCGGGACATGCTAACAGGTCGGGACTGATATTCAACAAACTTACCTATGATGTTTTGCTCAGGCAGGCACCTGCAGGTGATGATGCACTTCAGACTTATACCGATGAAAAGGATGGCAGTAACCTGGTGCAAATCTATTCACAGTCGAGGTGGGAAGTTTCGCCCCGGTTGACAGCAAATGCAGGACTTCACGCCCAGTTCTTCACATTGAATAAAAACTTCACCCTTGAACCCAGGGCGAGTATAAAATGGAAATTGTCAGAAAAGCATTCACTGAGTTTTGCGTATGGTCTCCATAGCAGGCTGGAGCCCATTGGTTATTATCTGGCCCGGCAAACAGGTCCTGCCGGGACTACCCTGCCCAATAAGGAGCTTGGTATGACCAGGGCACATCATATGGTCATGGCTTTTGAAGCTTCAACAGGTAATTTCAGCAGGTTAAGGATCGAACCGTTTTACCAGCGCCTGTTTGATGTTCCGGTGATAGACGGAACTTCTTTTTCCATGTCGAACCTCGAAATGGATTGGTTTTTCAATGATTCTCTTTGCAACAGGGGAAAGGGTAACAACATAGGACTGGATATTACCCTGGAGAGGTTCCTGCACAACGGATATTATTATCTCATGACGCTTTCCTTGTTTGATTCGAAGTACACGGGAGGGGACGGGATTGAGCGAAATGCAAGGTTCAATAAAAATTATGTGGCCAACATCCTTTTCGGAAAAGAGTGGAAAATCGGACGTAATGGAAGCAATTCACTGGGAATTAACTGGAAATTCAGCGTGCTGGGTGGCGACAGAATCAGTCCTGTGGATCAAGCTGCTTCAATTCTGGCACACGATGTCGTGTACCATGAGGATAAAGCATTCTCAAAGCATAAGCCAACGGTCTATTATCTCGATTTCACAGCATCGTGGCAACGAAATAAGCCCAGGTACTCCTCCACCTGGTCATTTCAGTTTGTAAACCTATTGTTTCAGAAAGAATTCTATGGTCACCGGTACAATTTCAGAACCCATACCGTTGAGGAATTGAAGGAGGTCGTCATGATACCGAATGTAAGCTATCGCATTGATTTTTAGATGAAGATGTTCCCCGCTGGCGGGGGTAGGAGGTGGACTTGAGAGCAATTATTTAAATTCTTCACGAATCCTCCCCCTGCCCCCTCCAAAGGGGGATATTGCCTAATTCCAGAAATTATAATTCACGGCATCAATCGTGATTTTTCTCCGGAAAATTAACAAAATACAGCTGTTCCGTCGCCCTTGTGATTGCCGTATACAACCATCTCAGGTATTCGAGGTCGGTTTTTTCCTCCGGTACATACCCTTGATCGATGAAAACTGCCTTCCACTGACCACCCTGGGCTTTGTGGCAGGTGACGGCATAGGCGTATTTGACCTGCAGGGCATTGAACAGAGAATCTTCCTTAACGGCTTTGTATTGCATTTTACGCGTTTCGAGATGCTGGTAATCCTCGAAAATGCTCTGGTACAACCTTTGACTTTCTTCCCTTCCCAGTGACGCAGATTCTGCGGTCAGGGTGTCCAACATGATCCAGGCTTCAAAATCCAATTCAAAATCAACCAGTTGCAGTACTGCCAGGGCAAACCTGAATCCGTATCTTTCGGTATACTTTCGCAACCTGATGACTTTCACAATATCCCCGTTGGCAATGAACTCGATCTCAGGCTGACCGGTAAGCCAGAAATAATTATTTTTCACAACCATCAGAAAATCACCCGGTGTTATTTCTTCATCCCGGAACAACACCTGTTTTCGTATGCCTGCATTGTAAAGATTGGCGCGCTTATTGGACCGGCATACTATCATGACGTCCTCAATGCCATGTTTTTGGTAGGCTCTTTCAATGAAATCCGTCAACTCCTGGCCGATGATAAACCTGATATCATGATAATCCTGTTTTTTCAGCCGGGGAGCAATCAGGCGATCCGTTGTAATAAGATTTCTGATGATGGTTGCGTTTTCCAGAATGCCGGAGTTCTTACTTTGCCTGACGATGTCAGTCAGCATTGCCTCACCGGCGACCGGCATGTATAATGAAAGCTCATTTTTATTCAGGGCAGGACTTATGGCTATTCCTACTGGTGGCAACTGCGCCGTGTCACCGATGAGGATGAGCCGGCAGTTATGTCCGTCACCCACATAGCTCAGCAGGTCTGCCAGCAGTCGCCCCGAACCAAAGATCTTGTCCTCCTGGGCTGTATCGGAAATCATGGAAGCTTCGTCAACCAGGATAATCATATTGCTGAAAAGGTTCCTGTTCAGAATGAATTCGCCAAAACCATCCTTGGACGACTTTTGACGATATATCTTCCGGTGAATGGTATAAGCGGTTTTTCCTGCATAGGCTGAAAAAACCTTGGCCGCGCGACCTGTAGGAGCCAGCAATAGAGTTTTTACACTGATTTCTTCAAGTGATTTCACAAGGGCGCTGATCAGGGTAGTTTTACCGGTACCGGCAAATCCTTTAACAATAAAAACTTTGTTTTCATTATGACCAAGTATAAAGCCGGCAAGTTTTTCCGTCAGCTGTTCCTGGCTTGGGGTGGGGGCATGACCAAGGTTCTGACGTATCAGTGTCTGGATGTGATCTGTGAGCATTGGAACAAAGTTATTTATAAATCTAAATTACCGGTGTTGGATTTTTATTTAAATTCGCGTATATCATATTCTCCCTCATGTATGCCATTGACTTTGTAGACCGTTCATTTCAAAAAGATTCCGCCGGAAGCTATGAACTTTCCATCCAGGCAACTCAAAATGGCCTGGTTTACTGCATTTTTGACAAACAGACCGAACAGTATATCGTATTCCGCAGGCATAGTTTCGACAGTATTCAGGAAACTGACGACCTGACCGGTAAGATTGCTGAGGTAATGGAAAAAGACGAAACGATGGATTTACAGTTTCGTTTCGTAAAATTTTTGGGTTATACACAGCAAACGACTCTGGTACCTGCGGCTTATTTTGACAAGAATAAAATGAAGGAATATCTGGCCTTTAATCAAGCCGGTGAGGTGGATCAGGAATTGTACAGCAATCATATTACCCAGCCGGGATTGTACAATGTTTTTGCATTGACCCGCGACCTGGTTTCACTGGTTACCATGCATTTTAAGAAAGTCGAGTTTTTAAACCAGACCACGCCCTTTCTGAAGCACATTGCGCTGGAGAAGGATGCATTCTCAAAGTCCGCGATACATATAGGATTGAATGCAGGTTTCTTTGACCTGGCGTGCACGGGAGACGGGAAATTAAAACTTTATAACACCTTCCAGTTTACCAATGAAAGTGATCTCTTGTATTATGTGTTGTTTGTCTGCAAGAAATTGGCGCTGGATATGCAGAAGGTTCCGCTGTATATTTCGGGAGAAATGTGTACAAAGCTGAGTTATTATGAGATTCTGAAACAATATATTCCGGAAACAAATTATGCAGTGGCTCGCGGGATTCCCATCCTGGCGCCGGCTCTTTTCCAGCTTAACGTCGTAAAATTCCTTAACCTGTTAAATTTGCAGACTTGCGCATCGTCGGCGGAACACACAGGGGCAGAAAAATAGATGTCAGCCGGGGATTTGATTCAAGGCCCACTACCGATTTTGCCCGGGAAGCATTGTTTAACATCCTGGCCAATCATTTTGACTTTGAGGACATTCGGGTGCTGGACCTGTTCAGTGGAACAGGCAGCATCAGTTTTGAATTCGCCTCACGCGGATGCGCGGAGATTGACCTGGTGGACAGCAACCCCAGGGCGGTTCAGTTCATTGAAAAGGTTGCGAAGGACCTGAATTTGAAAGGGATTCACCCGGTACGGATGGATGTCTTCAGGTTTATTCCGGTTTGTAAAAAGCAGTACAATATTATTTTTGCCGATCCGCCCTATGATTTAAAAGACATCGGGGAAATCCCCGGCCTGGTTCTAAGCCGCCCATTGTTGCTGCCAGGGGGATGGTTTGTGCTGGAGCATGGGAAGGCGCATCATTTTAAGAACCTACCGCAATTCTTTGATGAACGGCATTACGGCAGCGTGCATTTTTCGTTTTTCCATTAACGGGTATCTCAATTAATGATATACAAATCACTGCTGTCCGGTAAATTCATAATTCGACCTCTCCAAGGTCGGAGTTTTCTGCAAAATATTGTTCTACAGTAATTTGTCCCTGCCTGCGGCAGGCAGGCTCTACAAGGACAAGAACAACTTCGTAGAAGTTGAATTATTGTAGAAAATGGATATTAACCTTCGCCTGCATTACATTCCGGCGGGATAAACTTCTCGCCCCGTCGTAAGGTCATAAAATAAAAAACCCCTTGAAATTCAAGGGGTTTTGCTTTATTTTGCGGTGCCGACGGGGCTCGAACCCGCGACCTCCGGCGTGACAGGCCGGCATTCTAACCAAACTGAACTACAGCACCAGCTTTTTAAAGCGCCACAAAAGTAAGGTTAATTTTCTAACCATGCAAATGAAAAGGGAAAAAATTGGATTGGGGAGCGAGAATTGTTGTGGTTGTTGTGGTTGTTGTGATGGTCCAACAACCACACCATTCACCATTAACTATTCACTATTCACTATTCACTATTCACTATTCACTATTCACTATTCACTATTCACTACTCACTCATACCTCAACGCTTCCACCGGATTCTGGTTTGCTACCCGCCAGCTTTGAAATCCGGCTGTTAACAATGCAATGAGATAGGCAATGATTCCGGAAACCGCAAACACCCACCAAACCATGTTAGTTCTGTAAGCAAAGTTCTGAAGCCATTGATGCATAAAAAAATAGGCCAGGGGACAGGCTATGATGAAAGAGATCACAATCCACCAGGTATAATTCTTTAATAACATAGCCATGATTTGTAAAGAACTGGAACCATTGACTTTCCGTATGCCTATCTCTTTCGACCTTCTTTTTGCAGAATAGGTAACTATGCCGAATATCCCAAGACAACACAGGAACATCGAAAGGATCCCTGCAGCCATAAGCAATTTGTTGGTTTTTATTTCTGATTTGTATAACTGATTAAGGTCCTCATCCATAAAATAATAGTCGATTTTCAAATCAGGAGAGAATTTATTCCAGGTCTTTTCCAGTGATGAAAGGGTTGATTGAATGTCATTTGAGTTGATCCTAAGCGAAATTTGATTTGCCTGGTCAAAAAAAATAATTGCAGCCGGTTCCAGTTTGTGATGGAGTGATCTGAAATGAAAATCCTTTACTTTCCCGATTATCTTGCCTTGATATCCGTCAAAGAATTCAAACTCCTTTCCAACAACTTCGTCACCCTTGACAAATCTGGCTGCTGATTCATTCAGAATGAAAGGAGTTTCTGAAGCGGTATAATTATCAATAAGTTCTTCCCCTTCAATGATGTTGATTTGCATGGTCTTGATGAAATCCTTGTCTGCAAGAATAATCCACAATCCCATGTTTTCATTTGTTCCGTCATTTGTTTTTTCATTAAAAGATATACCCCAATGCTCATTATGGGTGGATGGTCTAAAGCTGTTAACAGAAGCACTGATTACTTCCGGATTCCTTAACAATTCTTCCTTTAGTTCTTTGGCATGTCTGGCAACTGATTCACTTTGAAGCCTTATGTTAACAACGTTCTCGGGACTCATTCCCAGCTTTTTTGTGTGTATGAATTCCATTTGACGATGGATTACAAATAGGCAAATCATAAGCACAATGGATATGGAGAATTGAGCAACCACAAGGACTGTGCGCATGGATTGCTTACCCTTGATTCTGAATGAGTTTTTGAACAGATCAACCGGTCTGAAGGATGATAATATAAAAGCCGGGTAGGTACCTGAAAATAGACTTGTAATAAAAACCAAACCAATTGCCGTAAGAATAAAAATACGATCATTCAGGCTAATGGTAATATGGCTATCCAGTAACCTGTTGAAGACAGGCAAAAAATTCTCAACAATGATAATAGAAAGAAATAGTGAAAAGACAGAAATTAGTATGGCTTCAGCGATCATAATCATCCTTAAGAGGGACTGTGATTCTCCCATGATCTTCCTGACAGCTATTTCCCTTGCTCTTTCGATGGACTGTATTGTGGAAAGATTTGTATAATTGATACAGGCAATTAGTAATATCAGAAATGCCACCAGCACAGCTGCCCGGATACTGGTTTTCTCAATGGTAGGTTCCAGGTTTTTCCTGTTAAACTGAAAATGGATTTGTTTAAGAGGCTGGTAATATAACTCTTTCATGATATCCAGTTTGTCCGGCCTGTTCTTTTGTGCCCACTGAATGGTTTTATCTTTAAAATCATCCGGATTTGCCCCGGGATCAACCAGAATGTATGTGAAATAATTCCATGCGCCCCAGTTATCGTTAGAATATATATTTTCAAAGGGTATTGCCAGGTCAAAACGAATGTGTGAATTGACGGGTACATCCTGAAAAACACCGATAATTTCATAGCTGACAGTATCGCCAAGGATCAACGTTTTCCCAACCGGGTCAGAATTACCAAAATACCTGGATGCAGTAGATTCCGATAACAGGATGGAGTTTTCTATGAATCGTACATTTTTTATGGTGCCTCTGATCAGCGGAAATGAGAAAATATCAAAAAAGGAAGTATCCATGACCGCAATCCGGTTTTCATTAAAAGCAATATTATTTGCCTTGACAACTCTTGAGATCACTTCAAATCGTGAAAATGAAAGCACTTCAGGAAAATTCTCCTTTAAAAATCCTCCCAGCGGGGAAGGACTCCCTGCCCAGGATTCCTTGTCGGCGGGGTTCCCATCGACAATGCGGTAGATATTATTTGCATTATTATGAAACCTGTCATAGCTCAACTCACCACGTATCCATAAAATGATCAGCATCAATGAGGAAATGGCCACCGTAAGCCCAACCAGGTTAATGAGTGAGTTTGTTTTATGTTTAATAAGATTCCGTATTGAAAGTAAAAAGCTTTTTCTCATTTAGTTTCCATTTTTCACAATTCACAATTCACCAATCACCAATCACTCATACCTGAGCGCATCCACCGGATTTCTTTTGGCGGCCAGCCAGCTTTGCCAGCTTACGGTGAAAAGTGCTATTAATAGCACTGCGATACCTGATGCAGCAAATACAAGCCAGCCGATTTGTGTTTTATATGCAAAGTTTTGCAGCCATAGGTGCATGAAATAATAACTTGCAGGGCAAACCAGAACAAAAGCTATAAGCACCCATTTGGTGAAATCAACCGAGAGCATGAGCATGATTTCCAGAGTGGTCGCACCATTGGCTTTCCGGATTCCAATTTCTTTGTTTCTTCTTTCGGTTGAATAAGCGGTCAGCCCAAATAAACCCATGCAGGCTATCAGAATGCCCAGTAAACCGAACCAGTCAAAAAGTTTTAGCATCCGTTGTTCATTCAGATACTGTCTGTTAATTCGCTCATCAAGAAAAGTATATTCTAATGGTGTATCTTTATGATACTCATCCCAGATTTTTCCGATGAACTTAATTCCTCCTGCTATGTTGCCCGGTGCAAGCCTTACAGCAACGGTGTTAGGTTCATCGGCTGATATATAAGTGACAATAGCGGAAATCTTTCGATGCAGAGATTCATAATGAAAATCCCCGCATACACCAATGATCGTCTTGTAGGAGCCCTCCAGCCTGATCCTTACGCCAACGGCCTCAGAAGGATTCTTGAAATTTAACTGTTTTACAGCTGTTTCGTTGAGGATTGCAGCCTCTGTAGCATCTGTCTGAATGTTTCTGTCAAAATCACGTCCAGCAATTATTTTGATCCCATATGTTCTAAAGAAATCATGTTCAACCCTGTTGTGCGGCATAGGAAACGAGTGATTAACAAGATTGCCATTCACCTCAATTTCGTAACCTGGATCATCCAACAATCTGTCGGTAGGTGCACGCTTTGATATAGTGACCAGTTTAATACCGGTATTGCTTAATAATCTTTGTTTAAAATCATGCCATTTGTTAAGGAGGATATCATCTGCTGAAAATGTAATAATATTCTCCTTGTCATATCCGAGGTCAGAATTTTGCATAAACCTGATTTGCTTATTGATTACTCCAATACCAATTATTACCGCAATGGAGATTGAAAACTGAATTACAACAAGCGATTTTCTGACCAGACTTCTTTCGGTTTTTGAAGAATGCCGGGAGATAGTAACCAGACTGTTCTTAAGGATTTGGATGGGTTGAAACTGTGAGATGTATATGGCAGGATAAAGACCTGCCACCAGATTAATGAATATCAGGATTCCTGCAATAAACAACAGATTTGATGGATTGGAAAACAGCCTCAGGCCAGTCCATCCATTCCAAAAGTTACTGAAATAAGGTATGATAGTTTCATACATAACAATAGCCAGGAACAAGGCGATAATTGTATAAAAGAGCGAATCGGTGATCAGCTCAAGGATAATTTTACTTTGTCCCGATCCAAGCGCTTTTTTTAGTGCAACTTCTTTAGCCCGCCGTAAACCCTTTGCTATGGATAAATTAATGAAATTGATACAGGCGATCAACAGGATGAATAGGGCAATGAGGAAAAAGATCCTTACATATTTAATATCCCCATTGGATTCAATGTCATTGAAAGTATGCGAATGCAAATGTATATCGGTGACCTTTACCAGCTTAATCTGATTAGATTCACTTGCCAAATGAAACTTACCGCCCTCATCTTTATGCGGATCCAAATACCTGTCAATGAATTTGGGAAGTTTCCCTTCCAATAAAAGCGGATCGGTGTCTTTAGCCAAACGCATATATGTAAGACATACATTATCAGAAAAATTATGACTGCCATAGAAGTATTCGTAGAAAAGACTTTTTAATGTCAGGTATGAGGCAAGAAAATCACAATGAAAATGCGAATTGGCAGGCATATCTTTAATAACACCTGTAATGCTGAACGGCAATGTATCTGCAAGCATAATGATTTTACCAAGTGGATCATTTGTTCCAAAGTATTTATGAACCATGCTTTCCGTTAAGACGATGCTATTTGGCTGTGACAGACAGGTTTTCGTGTCTCCGGCCAGCATTTCCATGGAAAGGATGTTGAAAATATTCTCTTCAGCGAAGAATAATCTTTTCTCAACAAACGATTTTTCATCATATTTAACGAGGAGTTCTCCGCCTTCGGTCAGTCGGGCGATCTCTTCTATTTCTGGAAAATCCTGTTTCAACAGAGGTACGAATGATGGAGCCAACGTGCTAAATGGCGGTTTTTGCACTGTATAGATCCTGTCGCTGTAAAGATGATACTTGTCAAAACTAAGTTCATACTGTACCCAGCTAAAAATTATAATTACACAGGCAATACCTATGGAAAGCCCCAGGATATTAATAATGGAATAGCCTTTATTCCTGGCAAAATTTCTTAAAGTGATTTTGAGATTTCCTTTAAACATGGTTATAGGTTTTATTATTCACTAATCACCAATCACTAATCACCAATCACTAATCACCAATCACT
>JAFGGU010000032.1 GCA_016930375.1 Bacteroidales bacterium
CTCCTCAATTGTATCATCTTTATTACAGCATGTTAAAGAACTTCAGTAACTTCCTTAACTTCACGGCACAAGCAAAGACGCAAAGACTCCAAAAAATGCATTTCCATAATAAAATTCTTAGCGACTTTGCGGCTTAGCGAGAAATTTTCTACAATTTAAATACCGGCGCTTCCTCATCCCCCTTCCTCGCCGGGGAAAAGATTTCAACCCAGCCCGGGTTATCTTCCCGCACGATCCAGCCCTGCGTCCCGATATCCAGCCTGTGCAGCTTATTCAGGTCATTTGACCCGCTTATTGCATCCAGAATCACTTCCCTGCCGTCGATCTCCGCGACTGCAATCACATGATTGAACTGTCCCTTTACCGGGTACATTTTTTCGGGCATGCCCCTGTCGGATGTCCTGATCAGCAGCGGATGAGCCATGATACCGGCTGTGCGAAGGAGATTCACCAGCATCAGGTTGATCTCCGCCGAAGAACCAGCCTGATTTTTAACGAAATCTTTAAAATCCTGGCTGGCATATAGACTGAATTCCCCGTTCCATTTGAAGTTTTTCCTGACAAAGTCAAATAAAGCCTCCATGCTCTCCGGCTTGCTTTTGCTGCCTTTTGTAATACTGTCGATAAGCCGGGTTTCGCTGAAATTCTTCATCAGGTACATGCCAAACCGGTCATGATCCAGCAATTCTTCATTAAATTCCGTCCAGGTATTTAGCTTGAACTGCACATAGCCGACGATGGCCATCGGGTCGTTCATAAGCTCATACTGGCTCCTGGTATCATAATTCTTATGCGTGGTGAGAACCAGGGGCCGGAATGTCCTGGGAAGATTTCCGGCAGATTCAAACAAGTCAAAGCGCACCTGCGGGTAAAAAGCTGTGACAGGCTGACCGTCTGAGCCCTTAGCCAATCCGGGCAGATTTCGCATGACGATTTTCTTCTTCATATTGTTGGCAGCCCATACTTTATACCTGTTTTCAGCAGTGGCATACAGCAAATCCTTATTCCGGGCCAGTTCGTTGCGGCGTTTTCGCGCCCTGGTGGAATAGAGCCATTGCAGTTTCTCCCCATACACAACTTCTTCATCAGCCGCCAGTTGCCGGTTATTCTCAAAAGTCACCAGGTACACAAAGGGCATGGGTATCTGGAACCGCAATTCACTCCACAGGGTTGGGATTTCACGCTGAAAATACCAGTTGTCCAGCTTTTCAAAGTCGAGTGATGCCACGGTATACCGATATTCAATAATAGCACCGGGTTTTACTTCGGGAAAGGTAAATTTCTTTTTGCTCCACTGGTCATTGATCTTAATATCTTCTACCTGGTTTGTATTCACTTTGTAGGCCACCTCATGGCCATTTTCCATTACCAGTGTCTGGGCCTGCAGGGTGATGAAATCATCATGCCTGTACCTGGTCTGATACGGAATTTCAACGGATGCGTATTCCAGGCCCGATGTGCTGAGGATTTTCATGCGGATGTGCCGCGTATAAAAGGTACGGTTGCTGATTTCTATATGGCCATAATCGCACAGCACGATGGCCGGCGCCTGGGCATCACCGCCCTGTGGAAGAACAGTGAACTCCTTTGGAGAAACCTTACCCCAGCGGACCGGTAGTTTTTCCCCGAATCCGGCCAGGACCGGTACCGATGAAATTATCATCAGCAGGGTGAAATATATGTTTTTCATGAGGGGCTGTTTTTGGATTACAATGGATTTGGACAATTTCTATGCCAAAGCAAGTAATGAGTGATGAGTGATGAGTGGGTGTGTGTTTGGGGCGTTGGGTGTGTTATGCAACAAATTCATAAAAAAATAATAAGTTGACTTACCATTCAAACAAAATAATGTATTTTTAAATCCATCAATATTTCTACTAAACCGGCTGAATTTTGAAAGCGACCTGGTTAACACTTATACTTCTTTTTATTACTTCCCTGATACATCCGGGACACTGGCCGGGGCAGCCTGATCTGGATCAGAACCCGGGCAGGGATGCCTTTTTTAACTCCGTCAGCCAGGTTTACGAGTCACTCCGTGAACCCGACCTGAGCCTGGAAGCTTTTCAGAATGCCATGCTGGGTTACAGGTCGCTCTGTTCAAACGGCCTGGTTATGAATGACAGTGTCATTACCATTATCGATTACAGCCGGCCTTCATCGGAAGACCGTTTCTTTGTGATCAGCCTGAAGCAAAATAAGGTAATTTACAAAACCCTCGTGGCGCATGGCCGCAACTCTGGAGAACTTTATGCCAGCCGTTTTTCCAACAGGACCCAGTCGCACCAGAGCGCTTTGGGATTTTACATAACCGGAAACCCTTACCAGGGAGGACAGGGTTATTCGATGATGCTTACAGGCGTTGACACAGGCTATAACGACCATGCCCGGGTCAGATCGATTGTCGTTCATGGCGCCAGCTATGCAACACATCAATACGTGCAGGAATACGGCAGGTTGGGCCGTAGCTTTGGATGCCCGGCCCTGCCTCCCCGGCTGAATGATGAAATCATCAATTGCATTAAAGAAGGCTCTGTACTTTTCAGCTATTATCCTGATGAACTTTATCTGAACGGATCCCCTGTTCTGGGTTCGATTCCCCGCGAAGGGACTGCGTCAGATTCCATCTTTTAAATACCCATCCATGGTGTGAATTCTTCCATTTCCTTTTTATCGATGCCATAAATGTCCTTGTAAAAGTATACATTGCCTGTTTCGTCTGCTTCACAGGTGATGTACCGGATGTGTAGGGATAACCTGCCCTTGATATTGACATCGTAATGGCGGCCGCTCCGGATCAGGTTGTTGATGTCGGTGGTATCGGTATTGATTTCACGAATTATATAACCTGCAAGTCTTTCGGGATCCTTAACCCGGATACAGCCGTGTGAAAAGGCGCGTATATCTTTGTTAAACAACGCTTTGCTGGGCGTATCGTGCAGGTATATAGCATAAGGATTTGAAAAGAGGAATTTGACCTTGCCCAGTGAATTGTCAGATCCCCGGTTCTGTCTGAAAGTATAATTAAAATTGTCTGCGGACAATTCAGCCATATTGATGGAGGATTCACTGACGGGCTGGTAGTTTTCATCCAGGATCCGGAACCCGTTTCTTTTCAGGTAACCTGAATCGGCTTTGATTTTCGGCAACATCTCGTTCATGGCTATTTTTTTAGGAACATACCACACCGGGTTGGTGATAATGGTTACCATGGTGCCGGTCAGCCTGGGAGTTGGCGATGAGGGATGGCCGACTACAACACGGAAGGTATCAACGAGCTTATTGTGATTGAATATTTTAAGCCGGTAGGCAGGTATGTTCACATAGAGCAACGCCGAATCCGGAGTTCCCTGTTTCCTTAGCCTGTCGAGGTTAAGCGCCAGTTTCTTATACCTGTACATTGAGCTCTGTCCCAGGGCTTCAATTGTATTGATACCAGGTTTGCCGTCGGGATTGAGACCGTGGTAACGCTGAAACTCCATTAAAGCAGCGGTAAGATCCTTCTCATGACTATTTTTCCCGAAGTATCCGGAAGCGGTGAGTATCTCTTTGATTTGTTTCCGGAGCAGGGTTGAATCTTCCACCGGGTAGCTGATCGTGGTCCGCTGGTCGGTAAGGGGATTGGTGCGCAGGTATTTTTCAGTGGCCTTTTGAAGCCGGGCGTATTCTATGAACCGCGGTTGAAGTGACAACACGCTCATCTGAATATTTCCATGCCGGATGCCCTCATGAAGGACCGAAGGCAGTTCGGTAAACCAGTCCTGTGAAAACAGCGCCGAATCCACCGGTATATAACCTGTATGGAGATGGACCATAAAACCGAGCAGGGCATCCGTCATCAGCAATTCGAACTCGGTCTTGCGTGTCATGACTTCGTCTTCCCGGGTATGGCTTACTATGGCCTGCTGCAATTCTCTCAGGGCCGGCATGTGGTAATGCGAGGGTTCCAGTCCGTATTCCCTTGCCTGACCGATGAGTTCTAAAAGATTATCGGCTCTTTTGCAAATGCCCCTGGCATGTGTCCAAACTGGTTTGTTCCCATCCAGCAGGTAAAAATTCCTGACGCTCTCAAAAAGCATCATTTTTTCCCCGTGGATCATGGGCTCGTTAAAAACTGCGAAGTCACTCAGGGTGTTTCCGAGCGAATCGATGCCTGCCGGCGTTAAGTATTCAAATCCCAAATCATTCTGTTTCTTCGGGCTTTGCAAATAACTGGTGCTTAACAGCAGAATTAACGCCAGCGGAAAAATCGGGAAGAAAGGTCTTAACATGATTCCAAGTGTTGGTTTCTGCCTGTGTATACGACAGTCCCCATACGGAATCCATTTTATTTACACCAACACGGAACGGGATTTGATGAAATGAAAAAAAACGTAGAGACGCATTGCATGCGTCTCTATAATAAGATTAATCGATTATGTGTCAGATATTTACTTTTTCAGCGCCGTTAACACATTCGACCCCAGCAGTTTTCCATCGGAACTGTAGGTTTCACTTTTAACCATACCCACGCCTTTCGCATACCATTCCACACCCTTGCTTTTCATGTTCATCATCATTTTCATGGCTACGTCGTAGGATATCTTATAGCATTCGAAGGTGCCTGCCGGAGTGGTAATGCTTTCAACAGCATCTACCTTCCTGTTGGAGATGTTCATGGTAATATTCATGATGGTCATGCCTCCGCTTGAGAAGGACATTTTCATGTCCCCGTTCTTCAGAACATCTCCGGCTTTCATGGATGCAGGAATCTCCAGGGCGCCTCCTTCCATTTTCATTTCCATGTCCTTATATGCTTCCATGGATTCCTGGCTCATGAAGTTCTTCATATCGATGTAATACACGCCTCCTTCACACCTGGCTTTCAATTCGATGGACCCAAGGCTCTTCCCCTTTGCATCAAAGCTTTCTGCAGCCACTGTAACTTCAGTGGAACCTGCCGATTTTTTGATGCTGGTGATCTTTTGAATGCTGGATCCGGTTAATCCTCCCTTTTTATCATATTGCTTGTACTCCAGCTGCGCATTTTCCATGTCGGGGTAATACATGGGACAATCCTGTGCAAGGATTCCTCCAAAAAAAATACTGCATACCATGCAGCTTGTTAAAATTCTTTTCATGATAGGTTGAGATAAAGTTTTATCAAAACTAACCAATTTATTTCAGGATCGGCATGATGTTTATCGGTAATTTGGACTGAAATTTGTGCACGTTGTGCTAACTTTCCATGCATAATAAATCAGGTCAAATCACCAAACCATGAAACGAATTACCCTTATTGCCGCGGCTTTCATGCTGGGTTTCCCGTTGAAAGCATCCGATCCCCAGGAGGTTACCTCACAGATCAAAGATGTCACGGTTTTCCTGCGGGGCGCGCAGGTGACGCGACAGGCGAAGATAGCACTGCAAAAAGGAACTACAACGCTTGCTTTCCGTGAACTGCCTCTTCATATTGATCCACAAAGCATACAGGCAAGGGGTGAAGGAAATTTTGTGATCCTGTCGCTCCTGCACCAGGTGAATTATCTTACCAGTCAGCGTAAAAATGCGGAGGTGAAAATCCTTCAGGATT
This sequence comes from Bacteroidales bacterium, assembly GCA_016930375.1. Classification (GTDB taxonomy): domain Bacteria; phylum Bacteroidota; class Bacteroidia; order Bacteroidales; family UBA10428; genus UBA5072. The sequence goes on from JAFGGU010000032.1 coordinate 5,573, forward strand.
CGCTCAGGTATTATGAGGAACAGCTCGCCTATACCGGCAGCATGCAGTCCGTTATGAAAAGCGAGGAAGAGCTGCTTCTTGCCAACCGCAGCATCGGGGGTGATGAAAAAGGGGTGATCATGAGTGAACTTAAAACCGCTGCTGATTTCTTCAGGGCCAGGCTTACGGAGATCAAGAAAGAACAGCTCAAGCTCACCCGGGAGACAACCCGGCTGAATGAAAGAATCGAGAAAATACGCAGCCAGCTGAATTTAATGAGCGCCGGATTGAACAAACCCACCTCGGAAATCCTTGTGAATGTCACCTGCAATGAAAATGTGACGGCCAACCTGTGGCTCACCTATGCGGTTACCGAAGCCGGATGGGCACCGGCATACGATGTCAGGGCCAAAGACGTCCTGAATCCGGTGCAACTGGTGTACAATGCCCGGGTTACGCAAAATACGGGCGAAGACTGGGACAAAGTCGCGATAAAGCTGTCCACTGCCAATCCGCAGCAACGCGGTGATAAGCCCGACCTGCAGCCCTGGTATCTTGATTTTGAGCAAGATTACCGGGCCTTAAGTGAATACAACGTGGCCAGACCAGGTACGACCAAGAAAGCAGCCTATGCTGCCCCGATGGTAGCTGAAGATGCAGCCGAGTTGAAAATGGAGGAGGCCGTAACCGCCGCAACGTACACTGAAATCACCGAAGGCCAGACCAACCTGGAATTCAACATCAAGATACCCTATGACATACCATCGGATAACAAACAGTACACCATCAATATACAGGACAATACCCTGCCTGCCACCTATGAATATTACTGCATCCCCAAACTAGACCGGGAGGCTTTTTTGGTAGCGCATATCACAGGCTGGGAGAATTTCAACCTGTTATCCGGTGAAATCAACTTGTTTTTCGAAGGAACCTATGTGGGGAAATCCTACCTGAACGTCCGGAACACGAATGATACCCTGGACCTGTCGCTCGGCCGCGACAAAGGCATTGTGGTCACCCGTGTCAAGATGAAAGATTTCACCGAACAAAAAACGGTCGGTAGCAATAAAAGAGAAACAAGGGCCTGGGAAATAACCATCCGGAACAACAAAAGGCAGGCTGTTGCTCTTCATCTGGAAGATCAGCTGCCTGTATCGATGAATAAAGATATACAGGTTGAACCGATGGAATATACAGGGGGCAAGTACAATCAGGAGACCGGACGCATTATCTGGAGATTCCGCATGGAACCTTCGGCCGAAAAGAAGATGAGGGTGTCATTTGCCGTTAAGTACCCCAAGGATCAGAGGGTATTTATCGACTGATTCCTGGTTTATTCAATGATTTCCATTGAATCCGCCAGGTTGGGTTTTATCTTGGGTTTATGTTCTGAACGGGGTTTTCCGATAACGACAAATGCAAGCATCCTTTCAGGAGCCTTAATCTTAAGCATTTTCTCGAGTTCCTCACGCGCAAACATGGCGCCGCTAAGCCAGCAAGCTCCATAACCCATATCAACGGCAGCCAGCAGGATATTTTGTATGCTCGCGCCTGCGCTCTGAATGTCGGGATGATTTCTGATCTCATTAATGACATCATGTGAAATTTCAACGGCGCTTTCAAGAACAGTCTCGTAGGGCTTGGTAACCAGAATAAGCACTACGGGAGCATCTTTAAAAAAGGTGGAGAACCAGGTGACCTGTTTCTTCACATTGCCTGCAGCAATGGATTTCGATGAAGGCAGTTCCTCAATTTTCTGGGCAACAACATCAGCCATATTATTCAGGAGGTCATTGTTCATGATGGCGATATACCTCCAGGGCTGAAAATTATTTACACTGGGGGCCAAACCGGCCAGCCTTACCATTTCCCTTATATCGCTCAGAGGAATTTTTTCATCACTGAAAATCCTCACGCTGGTGCGTGCTTCAATAGCTGCTTTAAGTTCCATAGACTTAATATTTTCATCTAAAGTAAAATATTTTTCAATAAAAATGAAACCCGCGGCGGAAATATTGGTAGACAAGTATACACTTTGACAAAAAAATAGAAAACGTATTGAAATCGAAGTGTACAAATCGGGGTGTGTTGTTATGATGGTGACGGACCAGGATTATCAGCTTTTTGTATTTGCCTTAAAGAATTCTTCCAAATATGACTTCAGCCAATACTCTGAAAAGTCATTGAAGCGTAGGATATTAAAGGTATTGACTGATCATTCCATGAACATCACCAGCCTGGTTTCCCGCATCAAAAATGACCCTGAATTTGTTGAAAGCATCGTAAAAGAAATCACTGTCAACACCACTGAGCTTTTCCGTGATCCCCAGGTTTGGCAGACCATACGCTTTACCATCCTTCCCCGCTTCAAGAACAATTCCGTTATCAATATCTGGCACGCAGGCTGTTCCACAGGACAGGAAGTATATTCCATGCTGATCCTTTTAAATGAGTTGGATATGCTTGACAAGGCCAAGGTGTATGCCACGGATATCAACACCGATGTTATGGATATAGCCCGGCAGGGAGAATACAAATACCGGTTTAACCTGGCTTACCTTGATAATTTTGACAAGGTGATCAAGGAAAATCCTTACAATTACGAGGAATACAATGATGTTCCCTATGAAAAGTATTTCAAGCTGGATAAAGCCAACGATACGATCAAAATGCTTCCTTTTCTCAGGGAGAAAGCCGTTTTCAAAAAGCATGACCTGGTTACCGAAAACAACACGCTGTATGTTAAGTTTGACCTGATCCTGTGCCGGAATGTGATCATTTATTTTAATTATAACCTGCAGTGCAGGGTATTTGACCTTTTTCATCAGAATCTTTACGATTCCGGGTGTCTGATCATGGGAATGCATGAGACCATCCTGGGACCTCCGGCTTCCCGGTATCAAAAAAAAGGACATGCATACTTTAAAAATTGAGTCAGTTACGATATATTTGATTAATTTGATAACCAAAAGATTATTTTTCTAAACAAGGAAAAATGGAAAAAAAAGCCCACATAGCTGCCCTGAACAATAAAATCCTTCTGGGCCTATGGTTTGTCCTGTTTGCAATCGTGGTTCTCTTTGTTAACTGGTTATTCTCCAAACCTTTAAAGCAAGACGATGCGGTTATCAGTCAATTGGCTGCCACCGACCGGCAGATTACACGTCTGAAAGCGCTGCATGCTGAATATATTTTGAACTTTGACAAAGGAGATTATCTTTTCATCTCGCCTGAAAATGTTACGGAGACAGAGGCAAAATCAGTAATCAACTCCGTAAAACAGGATCTGCAATACTATGCTTCGGTCAGCTATCTCCGCAGAAAGCCTGACATGATGAATCGCCTCGATGAATTATCCGGTTCACTTGCCGGTTTTGAAAATAATCTCAATGATTTCTTCCTGGTATACAGGGAACGGGGTAATTCAAAAAGCGGTCTCGTATCACGCTGGAGGGAGTTGAGCAACCGGATGCTGAATGTAACCAATCCGCCTTCTTCTGATGCATTGAATAAACTGAACCTGATCAGGCGGTCAGAATCCGATTACCTGTTGGCGCGTGATCCCCTGGTCCTGGAAAACATTTCCATGCTTTGCGAAGAGTTGCGCGGTGAAATTATGCCCGAAGAGGGAGGAATTGATCTCGCCGATCTGGATGCCTACATCTCTTTGACCGGAAGTCTTCTGGCACTTGACAAACGAATAGGCAGTGCAGAGACCAATGGCATCCTTGCCAATCTGACACGTTCCCTGAAAGAATTACCGGTCGTTTTTGAGAATACACAAAACCTGATCCGGGAATCCGGCACAAAAATCCGGTTTTGGTGGACCATTGCACGCCTTCTCGTGCTGGTACTCATTATTGCCGGATGCATTTACTTTGTTCTCGGCATAGTCGGGAGGCAGGTTTTTCTTCCCCTGAAACGGCTTGGTGGTTTCGCACAGAAACTGGCACAAGGAGAATTGCCCGAAGAAAAAGTGATGCCCGGGAAAGTCCCCGAGATGATAGTCCTGCAGAAAAATTTGGGAAAACATGTATTGGGACTGCACGACAAAGTAGACTTTACCCGATCGATGAACGAGAAAAGAAATGATGCCCGTCTCACCCTGGCAGGCGAAAATGATGTTCTGGGTAAGGAATTGCTTGTGCTGCAGCAACAAATACTTGAAACTGCAGAACTGCAATTGAAAAATGAGGAGGAAAACCTCAGAAGACGATACATCAATGAAGGTTTGGCCAAATTTGGTGATATCCTCAGGTCAAAAAGCAATGACATTCATGCCCTGGGCGATGCTTTCATCCGCGAGATCGTAAAATACCTGAATGCCATCCAGGGTGGATTCTTTCTGTTTGATGATACGGAGAAATCCGCTCCTGTTCTGAACCTGGTATCCGCTTTTGCTTACAACCGCAAAAAATACCTGCAGACGTCGATCGCCTATGGCGAAGGACTGGTTGGAACCTGCGCCAGGGAAAAGCAGTTTATCAATCTTACGGAGATCCCTCCGGGATACATCAGCATCACATCAGGTTTGGGAGATACCCTTCCTGATAACCTGTTGCTCATTCCGGTGCTTCAAGAAAATGAACTGATTGGCGTGCTTGAAATCGCTTCCTTGCATAAATACAAGGAACATGAAATTGAGTTTGCCCAGGAAGTAGCCCATAGTCTTGGATCAACCATTGTCAATACACGTAACAACCAGCGTACTTCCGATCTTCTGACAAAATCACAACAGCAGGCACTTGAAATGGCAGAGCAGGAGGAAGAGATGCGCCAGAATATGGAGGAATTAAAAGCCACCCAGGAGGAATCAAGCCGGCGTGAAGAGGAATTCAAGGGAATTGCCGATGCCATTGAAAGAGCGCTGTTCATCGTTGAATATGATCTTGACGGACGTATCAGGCATGTAAATGAGCGGTTGTGCATTTTCACCGGGTACACGTACGAAGAGGTCATCGGACATACCCATCAGGAAATTTTTGAAGGCAGCCTGGCCCCTGATAAGCAGTTCTGGGAAGATGTTCAGCTCAATACAAATTATTTATGCACCGAACAGATTAAAATCGGACAAAGCACGATCCGTTTAAAAGAACATTTCACCATTGTTCAAAACAAGGATGGTATCACTGTGAAATACATCAATTTTGCTACAGATGACTGAACTGGGAATAGTTGACATACGGGAGATCATCAGGACAGTCAAATCGGTTCACGACTATGATTTTTCCAATTATGCGCTGACCTCATTAAAACAAAGGTTGGAGCGGGTGATGAACAATTACGGCATGGCTTCTGCCGATAGTCTGATTAAAAAGATCACCCATGAACCTGCTTTTTTTGATGTCTTCCTTTATGAAATATCTGTTTCTTCCACCGAGATGTTCAGGGATCCTTCGCTCTGGCGATGGCTCAGAGAGGTATACTTTCCCGAAGCCCTGGATAAAAATATCGGAAAATTCAAAATTTGGCTTCCCGACTGTGTCTCAGGAGGAGAGTTGTATTCCCTGGCCATACTGATGAGTGAAATGGGATTGACAGATAAAGTTCAGATCACGGCGACTTACATCAGCGATAAAGTGTTGGAAATTTTGAAGAATGGTTCTTACGATACGAAGAAACTCGAGGTATCCGAAGAAAACTACAAACGGGCCAACGGCGCCAGGGAATTATCAGCCTATTACAGGACTGATAAAACAGGCATAGTAAGGAATACCTCACTACTGGCAAACGTTGAATTAAGGAAACTAAATATTAACTTTGATAATGCGCCCCAAAACATGAAGCTGATCCTTTTCAGAAACCACCTGATATATTATAATCCAACGCAGCAGGAAAAAGTATTGCAGATGTTGCACAGATCTTTGTCAGTTTCGGGGCATCTCGTGCTTGGCATCCGGGAAAGGATTTCGGGAATTAGCGCGAGCCGCGAATTTGAAATTATCAATGAGACTGAGAGTGTATACCGAAAAAGAATTTTGAACTGAATCCATGAATTGTAAAGCAGTCATAATAGGCGGATCTGCCGGAAGCTTCCAGGTTGTCACCAAAATCCTGAATTCATTGCCCAGGACTTTTCCTGTTCCTGTGTTATTATGCCTGCACCGTCTTAAACATGTCCGTTCCGGATTTGTGGAAGCCCTTTCCCTGAAATCCAACATACCGGTGGAGGAGCCCTATGATAAGGAACTTCTTAAACCCGGCAGGGCTTATCTGGCCCCTGCCAATTACCATATGTACGTTGAACTTGCCAATCGCATAGCGCTTTCAACCGAGGATACAGTGAATCATTCCAGGCCTTCGATCGATTTGTCGTTTGTAACTGCAGCCAATGCATACCGGGAAAAGCTTATCGGGGTGATTCTGTCAGGTGCAAATAAAGACGGCGCCTATGGGCTTAAGAAAGTTCATGATAACGGGGGCATTGCCATTGTTCAGGATCCCAATGAATGCGAGGTGAAAACAATGACACAATCTGCCCTGCAACTTACAAAGGTGGATTTCGTATATAGCACAGACCAAATCATTAGCTACTTACAAAAACTGAGATGATCCAATGACCAACCTGGGTAAATATAGAAAACTGAGCTATATAGCCATAGCTGTCATGGTTGTGACCATGCTGCTTTCATTTGCGGCGTTGTGGAATTCTTTGCTCACCAGCGACGCAAAAAATGAAGGCTGGGTGATCCTTTTCTTCCTGCTGGCGTTTTTATCAGGAGTTTTTCTGTTTTTCCTGGCTTATAAGTCTACCGATGCTCCTGAACTTGAAAACATTAAAAAGACCTCCTTTGAAGCAGGCAAGAAAGAGATTCTCCAGGAAATTGAAAAAAGAAACCAGGAAGTAGAAAAAGAGAAAATTGAAGAGGAAGACATTGACAAGTCTACGGAAGGTATTCTGGCCGGATTAAAAGGCATCAGAACAGAAACCGGTTTATGCAATAAAGTTCTGACCAATCTTGCCAATCAGCTTGGATTCGTTCAGGGCATTTTTTACGTGAAGGAAACCGGAGGGGAGCTTTTTAACGCTGCAGGCGACTATGCACTCACCGGTATGAAGCCCAAATCTTTCAAGGCAGGTGAAAATCTTCCCGGACAGGTGGCAGTCCATAAAGCCCCGGTGACTGTTTACGATATACCGGAGGAATACTTCAGCATTTCTTCAGGCCTGGGAAGCTCAAAACCCCGCTTTTTAATACTGGCGCCTGTGCTTTTCAAAGAGGAATGTGTTGCCGTGCTTGAACTGGCATCTTTTAAAAAGCCGGATGAATTAACCATCAAGGTTTTAAATAAAATATCATCAGAACTGGGAATCCGATTAAACAAATTTGCTGTTGCCTCATAATCCATGAACGAAGAAAAGAAATACAACATCCTTCAGGATGTCATTAAGACAGAGACGTTCATAACGGCCCTGGTGACAGGTTTGGTATTCATGCTGGCTGCCTGGATCATTGAGTTTTTACGCAACCATGTAATGATCACCCTCGCCGGCATAGGTGAAATACACCGTATGAGTCCCCTGCTCTATGTATTTGATCTTCTTCCCCTCTTCTTCATTCTTGCAGTATTCCTGCTTGACCGGCGCCGGGTAAAAGACAAAATCGCATTCACATCCCGGTTGAATGAAGGTGAATCGCGCATGAATGCCATGGCCGATTTTGCAAAACAAATCGGGGAAGGAAATTATCATTCTCAACTGACGATTTCCACGGATCAGGATATGCTTGCCCAGTCACTCCAGCTCATGCGGGACAACCTGCTGCAGAATTTCAGGAAAGAAACAGCGCAAAACTGGATTGCCGAAGGAAAGGAAACCATCTCGGATATCCTGCGCCAGCATAACAAAATAGAGGAATTGTCGGTTAAGGTGATACAAACCCTGGTTACTTATACCCGACTGATCCAGGGGGCCCTGTATATTTACGATGAAGAAAAGAAAATCCTGGCTACGGCAGCAACTTACGCCTATAACCGCCGGAAATACGACACTGCGGAATACAAGCTCGGGTATGGCCTTATCGGGCAATGTGCCTATGAGATGGATTATATATACCGGACAGAAATTCCGGATGATTATGTTACCATTTCCTCCGGTATCCTGGGCGATCAGAAACCCCGGAGCCTGCTGTTGATCCCGCTCATTACCGATGAGAAATTACAGGGTGTTATGGAATTTGCCTCCCTGGAAAACCAGATCCCCGCCCTCACCATCGAACTGATAAAAGAACTGGGCGAGATCATTGCAAGGACATTCTTCAACCTGAAGAACAACCAGCGAACAGAAAAATTACTTCACGAATCCCAGCTGATGACGCTTGAATTGCAGGAGAATGAGGAAGAGCTGCGTCAGAATGCTGAAGAAATGAGGGCAACCCAGGAGGAGCTTAAAAAATCAAATGAGCACCTTGAAAAGCAGATCCAGGAAGTTGAGAATGCGCAGAAAAGACAATACTCCCTGCTGGAAAATGCATCAGAGATCATTGCCATTTATGATGAAAACATGGTGATGAAATACGAAAGTCCTTCGGTCATCAAAATTCTGGGTTTCACACCCGAAGAAATGATGAGCGGAAAGGACATCGACCGGCTCACCCGCAAAGGCGAAACCGGTATGCGGAACATGTTCAAGCAGTTGCTGGCCAATCCTTCTGAACCGGTCACCATTCAGTATACTTACATGAAAAAGAACGGGCAGAAGATTTTCCTGGAAGCTACCGGCCGGAACCTGCTCAGCGATGCCGCTATTGAAGGCATCATCATCAATTCGACCGATATTACCGAACGCAAGCGTGCCGAGCGTGAAGAAAGGCTTAAGAGCAAAATGCAGGCTCTTTCTGAAAACTCTCTTGACCTGATTATCAGGTTAAGCACCGTGGGCCAGTTTTTCTATGCGAATCCCATGGTCCGCAACTTCATGGACATTGACCCCAAAGATCTTATCAATAAAACGCTCAGTGAGATATCCGTTTCCGAAGTCCTGCACAGCTACTTCAAACAGACCATTGATACCATTAAAGCATACCCGAATAAGACATCCGCTGAGATCACCGTGCCTGCCAAAATTGACGGAGTACAGACTGACAGGATCATGAGTTTCGCAGCCATCCCCGAATTCAATGAAAATGAGCTGGAAACCATTTTGTTTGTCGGACATGATATAACGGAAGCCAAGCAAATTGAACTCGAAATTCAGGATAAGAACCGGAAGATCGAAGATTCGATCAATTATGCACAGCGTATTCAGAGTTCCATCCTGCCTGATATCCGTGCCGTCCGTGAATACCTGCCCAAATCGTTCATTTACTATAAACCCAGGGATGTGGTCAGCGGTGACTTCCCCTGGTTCTTTACCCGTGGTCATGATATTTATATTGCGGTTGTGGATTGCACAGGACACGGCGTGCCCGGCGCGTTGCTCTCTTTTGTGGGCTATTTCCTCCTGAACAATATTGTTGACCGCGATCGAAAAATGTCGGCGGCGGAAGTCTGCGATCTGCTGCACTTTGGCGTCAGAAAGACCCTGAAGCAGGACAGCGAGGAAGCTGAAGCCCGCGACGGTATGGATATTGCCTTCTGCAAGGTGAACCATCTGGAAAAGGAAATTCAGTATGCCGGTGCGCACAGGCCGCTTTACCTGCTCCGGGGTGAAGAACTGATCGAATACAAAGGCGACAGGAAAGCCATCGGAGGCATTCCTCACCGTAAAAAAGAAGAAGAGAATTTCACCAATTATGCCATAAAATACAAACGGGGTGATAAATTCTTCTTTTTCTCCGACGGACTGCCCGACCAGCTGGGTGGGCCCGAAGATAAAAAGTATTCGCCCAAACGCATACGTGACCTGATCCTGGAAAACAAGAACCTTCCCATTGAGAAGTACAGCAACCTGTTTGCAGAAGACTTTGAACTATGGAAAGGAGAAGGAAAACAAATAGATGATGTTTTATTGATCGGAATTGAATTTTAGTAATATTGTAATTAAATAAATAATCTATGGATAATAAAAAAGATGTGAAAGGTTTCCTTGAATTTGTATATGAGTTTTACAAATCCATGAAAGCCCATGAAATTACCTTGGTGTACGAAGGTGAAATAACCCACCAGATCACAAAGGCATTTACATCTCTCACTGAATCGAACATGTCCAAAGAAGATGAGCCAAACTCGGTACAGCGTAAGGTGTTTCATGTAATGGTGGAATGTTTGCAGAATATCAGCAAGCATGCCGATGATTTTACCTCCAATGATTACCTTTTTTCCGGGAGAGGGATCTTCCTGGTAAGCAAGGGGGAGAACGAATACAGCGTTACCACCGGAAATGCCGTTGAAAATGATAAAATTGAGTATCTTACCGAATTGCTTGAGAACATCAACCGAATGGACAAAGAAGAACTCAAAGAATTGTACAAGAGGCAGATGAAGGAAGGCCGGCTTTCTGAAAAAGGAGGCGCCGGACTGGGTTTTATTGATATCAAAAGAAAAACCAATAAGGAGCTTGAATATCATTTCCTTCCCATTTCTGATGATACCTCATTTTTTCTGCTGACTTCAACCATTTCAAGATCTGACAATTAAAATAATATAGTAACATATGGAAACAATAAAGATTCAAGGAACAGAGGATACCCCTAAAATAATACTTGATGCCGGGAACGATATCATGGAGATTAGCGGCCGTTCTTTGCCCGAAGATGTCAGTTCATTCTATGAGCCGGTATTGAACTGGCTGAACGAATATGCCGAGAATCCCAAAAAGAAAACAGTCTTCAATTTCAAACTTACCTATTTCAATACAGCATCGTCAAAACTCCTGCTCGACATCCTCATGAAACTGGAAGAGATGCACGAGAAAGGACAGGATGTTGTGATCAGATGGCATTTCCCCGAAGATGACGAGGACATGGCCGAAGCAGGTGAAGAATATGCTGAGATAGTTGATGTTCCTTTTGAACAGGTGCCTTATTGATATCTTGCCTGAATGAGTGAGGAGATCCTAAAAGCGCTGATGCAACTGTTTGCAATTATTGCAAAACAGGATGAAGGCGTGGAAACCACCCAGGTGGAATACGTCAAAAATTTCCTGCAACAGCAGCTTAATGATGAGGAGGTGAAGGAATATTTCCTGCTTTTCAGGCAATATAGCGGCCTGGAAAATGCAGAGAACAATACGGAAAATGACGAAGAAAAAAACACACGCAAGCTCACCTCGGTAAGGGACTCCGTAAGGATACTGGGCTTGTGCAAAAAAATCAACAAGACCCTTACACAAAAACAAAAAGTAGTTGTTTTAGTCAGGCTTTTCGAAATTGTAAATGCCGACCGAAAGTTCACTGATCAGAGGATGCAGATCATCAACACCGTTGGCGACGTATTTAAAGTTGAAAAAGAAGAGTTTGCCAGCATCGAATCTTTTGTGATCAGCAACGAAGTTGATCAATTGGATGATGGCAATATTCTAATAATCAACGATAAGCAGGAATCTCTGCGGTCCGCAAAGAAAATTGTCACCAAACATCTTCAGGCCAATATTTTTGTTCTGAAGATCAATAGCGTTGATCTTTACTTCTTAAAATATACCGGTAATGAGGACTTGTTCCTGAACGGATTACCTGTACGCAATGACCGTATCTATCTTTTTGCCAGCGGCAGTACCGTTAAACTCCCCAAATCAGCCCCGATTTATTACAGTGATGTCGTGGCTCATTTCATGGCTGATACCGTTAGCAGCCAGATATCCTATATTGCCCGGGACCTGGAATACAAGTTCCCCAACGGCAATATCGGGATAAAAGATATCAGTTTCTCGGAACTGCATGGTCGCCTGATCGGTATCATGGGCGCAAGCGGAGCAGGTAAAACAACCCTGCTGAACATGCTTTGCGGCATTGAACCGCCCTCCATGGGCGAAGTGCTCATTAACGGCATTGACCTGCACAAAAACAGGGAAAAACTGGAGGGCGTAATTGGCCTGGTGCCGCAGGATGACCTGCTGATTGAAGAGCTCACGGTTTACCAGAATCTGTATTACAACGCCAAACTCTGCTTCAAAGATAAAACCGAAGAGGAAATCGATGGTCTGGTCAGCAAAACCCTTCAGAACCTGGGGCTTTATGACCGAAAGGACCTGAAGGTTGGCTCTCCGCTTAAGAAAATGATCAGCGGTGGCCAGCGTAAAAGACTAAACATAGCCCTTGAGCTGATCAGGGAACCTTCCATATTATTCATTGATGAGCCGACATCCGGACTTTCATCGCGGGATTCGGAAAATGTGATGGACCTGCTGCGTGAGCTTGCGCTGAAAGGCAAACTCATTTTCGTGGTTATCCATCAGCCCTCATCGGAGATTTACAAGATGTTTGATAAAATGATCATCCTGGACACGGGAGGTTATATGATCTATTACGGCAACCCGGTGGAAGCCGTAATGTATTTCAAGCGTCTTGATGCACAGATTAACAGTGAAGTCGGGGAATGCCCCACTTGTGGAAATGTTAATCCGGAACTGATCTTCAACATCATTGAGGCCAAAGTTGTGGATGAATTCGGTAATTACACCGATGCGCGAAAAGTGACTCCGCAGCAATGGGAAGAACATTTCAAGGAACAGGTCTCTTACAGCGAGTTGAAACCGGGAGAGGATTCACCTCCGAAAAACCTGAAAATACCCGGCTGGCTGAGCCAGTTGGGAATATTTACCATCCGTGACTTCCTGTCGAAAATCAGCAACAGGCAATATGTAGCCCTGAGCCTTCTCGAAGCTCCCATCCTGGGTTTCATCCTGTCGTCCATCATACGGTATATCGAGGATCCGGATTCCGGGAAGTATGTTTTCAGACTGAATGAGAACATTCCGATTTTCATTTTTATGGCGCTGATCGTTGCACTGTTTCTCGGGCTCACCGTAAGCGCGGAGGAGATCTTCCGGGACCGGAAAATCCTTAAGCGTGAACGATTTCTTAACCTCAGCCGCTCCAGCTACCTGGTTTCCAAAATTATCATCCTGTTTTCGATTTCGGCCATACAGGCCTTTCTGTTCGTTGTGGTTGCCAACCGTTTCCTGGGCATACGCGATATGGGCTTTGCCTACTGGATCGCCCTGTTTTCAACGGCAGCCTTTGCCAATATGCTCGGACTGAATATTTCAGCTTCCTTCAATTCCGCCGTCACCATCTATATCCTGATCCCCCTTGTCATGATTCCCATGATGATCCTGAGCGGGGCCATGTTCAGCTTTGACAAATTAAACCGCTATGTGAGCCGGGTGGACAAAGTTCCGGTAATCGCCGAGATGATGGTGACCAAATGGTCCTATGAGGCTCTGATGGTGCATCAGTACAAGGATAACAAATTCATGAAGAATAAGCTTTATGACATTGAAAAAGAAGAAAGTCAAAGTGATTTCAAAAAAGTATACTGGCTTCCCGAATTGTTTGAACGCCTGGAACGAATCAAAAATGAAGTTGAAAACGTTAGTACTGTTAATATGTCTGCCAACGATCTCCTGGTCGTTGCCAACGAAATCATGAAGGAATCCGCCACCAATCCGAATGTTCCCGCTTTTGAAAACACCGATGAACTGAAGCCGGGAAAATTCAGTAAACAAACAGCGGAAAGGGCTTTCGAGTATCTGTCGGCACTCGACAAATATTACGGAGATAAGTTCCAGCGCATCAGCAAGCAGAAGGAGAACTATTTTAACTATTACCTTGACAGGGATCCCGATGCCTATAACCAGCTGAGAGACAGATACAACAATGAGGGAGTCTCCGATATCCTGCGTAAAGTATACGAGAAAAACAAGATCCTGGAATTTGACCATCAGCTGGTGCAGCATTATGACCCGATTTACCAGGATCCCTTTGTAAAGAACCTCGCCACACTACGCACCCACTTCTATTCGCCGGTGAAGCCATTTCTGGGTAAAACCTTTGACACCTTCTGGTACAATATAATTGTGATATGGTTATTGACAGCACTCTTTTATCTGGCATTGTATTATGAGTGGCTCAGGAAACTCATAGATTTGTCACAACGTTTTCAAAAGAAAAGTTGAATTTGATCATAATATTATTTTTATTCATTTAATCAATCGTTATTTTTGTTGAACAAAATCAAACTATGGATTATGCGCAAAGCAATTGTATATCTTCTAGTTTTACTGGCTGCAGCTGCAGGTTCCTGTAAATCAGGCGGACAAGGTAAGGATTCCGGCGAAATTCCAGATTCTGTCCTCAACCAGGGGATTGAAATATCGGAAGATGTCATGCAGGACATTGTGCAGAACATTTCTTCTCCCGTTGAAATGGCAGCCATGATCAAGGATCTTGGCGTTCCCTACTCGAACAGGTATATTTCCCCTACTGACCGAGTAGGAAATTTAACCACCAGTTTCCAGCAGGCGCTGAACCTGGGCATTTATGCCGCAGATCTGGGTTATTTGAATATGAACAACAAGACTTCGGCTGTAATTGATTACCTGACATCCATCAAGAGTTTGTCCGATGCCATCAAGGTGGGACAGTTTTTTGATTTCACCACCCTGAAGCGACTCGCCACAAACAGCAAGAATCTCGATTCACTGATGTATATTTCAGTGCACAGCTTCAACGAAATGGATAAGTATCTGCATGCGAATAACCGTACCAACCTCAGCGCGCTGATGGTTACCGGTGTTTGGATCGAAGGACTTTATCTCGGCACGCAGGTCTACAAGATCACGCCCAGTCAAATGCTGGCCGAACGCATTGGGGAACAGAAACTCACCCTGGATCAGCTGATGCTGATTCTTGAAAATTACAAACAGGACAAGCAGTATGCCAAATTGCTGGATGACCTGCAGTTACTGAAAGATCTGTTTAAAACAGTCAATATTCGTATTGAAAAGGGCGAACCCGAGATGATCGAAGAGAATGGCATGCTTACCATCGTTCAGAACGATAAAAGTATCGTTGAGATTTCTCCTGAACAATTGACTGCTATCATTGCCACAACCGAGCAGGTCCGTAACAGCTTAATAAGCCTTTGATTATGAAGAAATTCATCCTCATATTAGCAGTCTTTACATTCGTTTGCTCTGATTTCCTTCAGGCTCAGGATGTATCACAATTGACAGCCCAATGCGCGGCCAATGCAGGCGACGTAATGTACCTGAAAGATTTTGTGGTGAAACTCGACCAGGGAACTCCGGGAGGAGCGCCTCCCACAGCGAGGTTTGCACTGCTTCTGAGCAAGAATGTTGTTTACCGCTTCTCCATCTGTTCCGCACCGAATTCCGAAGGGGAGGCCGTGCTTCAGTTATTTGACATGAATACCCTGCTTGGGAGTACTTTCATCACTGCAACCGGCAAGGATTTCCCGTTCTTTGACTTCAAATGTCAGAAAACCGGCGTATATCATGTATTTATTTCTTTCAAAGAGGGCAAAGCCGGTGACGGTGTGGGGATCATGTCTTACGTGAAGAAGCTCTAAAACCTCTGCCAGAGCAGGAGTAAAAGGAACAGTCCGAAGAAAATTTCATTGTACCAGGTAAACGGGCATTTCGCAAAATAGTACGAGAAAAGGTAGGCCAACGGTATGGCTGTATAATATACCATCCCGACGCCGGCTCCACGGATCACCCAAAAAATCAATACTGATAAAAGGAATAAAAGCAGGGATACCAGGAAGAATTTCCGGGCATGGATCTTCATTTTGTTCAATGCTTCTGCCATGAAATAACTGCTGAAAAGCATAAATACCAGCACATAGATCCAATTGACAATCTGACTGAGCTTGAAATGCTGCTCCGTTTTTTTCAGTGACTCAGACATATCATTGAAATAAGTCGCGAAGGACAAGTCAGCAAGATAATAAACAGATACCAGGAAGATATAAGGGATCGCAAGCCCCAGGAAGGCGAAGGCCCATTCACGCCATATAAATGGCCGGAGGATGGACATGCCTGCCAGTAAAAAAAGAAAGAAAACAAGGGAAGGAAAATACACCATGCTGGCCAGGGCTATCAGCATACCGGCATCCATAAAATGGATGGAGATTCCCTCGGTTTTGTAGGCGCTGAATATCCGGAATAATAACACGATCAGAATGGTTGAAGCAACAAGCGCCGGGGTAAGCTGGTGCAGTTGTGTCATGCCAATCACGATCAGGGCATAAAAAAAGGACGGAAGCTGCGTACGTACCGGAATGAAAATATGAATGGTGTTGAGCTGCACCAGAAGATAGGCATTAACCGCCACAAGTATCATGGCCAGTACTGAAGCAATAATCCTGAAGTCGCGGTTAAAGGCAATGATCCACCTGCCCATCGGAATTCCTGAAGATTCGGGCACAGCAGGAGCGATTGACGGAAACAAAGACGGAATCCAATACACTACGGGCAGCAGTGAGATGAATAACAGAATACTGATCCGGTTGCTGTTGAAATACTTTAACAAAATGTTCAGGTTTAATGCAAGCCTGATTACAAGAGGGCTTCAACTTTATTTACAAGATTGCCTTTGGGCACTGCGCCCACTTGTTTGTCTGCTACCTGGCCGTTTTTAAAGAAAAGAACTGTCGGAATATTCCTGATCCCGTATTTGAAAGAAACACCCGGGTTCGCATCAACATCGAGTTTCCCCACAATTACCCTGTCCTTGTAATCTTCCGCTATCTCATTCACAATGGGACCGATAACCCTGCAAGGGCCGCACCATTCAGCCCAAAAGTCAACCAGTACAGGTTTGTCAGCTTTGAGCACAATTTCATCAAAATTTGCATCAGTCAGAATAACAGCCATCTTAAAAAGGTTTTGATAATGATTATAATCGTTTATAATGAATCGCTAAGTTACAAAATGCACATGAACAAAAAGCAGCAATTAGTATAGTTTGAATTCTATTTCGTGGTTATTCGACAGAAATTCGATCAGCTCGTCTGAGAGGGCAACTCTTTGGGTCCGGCAGAACATATCCACGCTTATATTCTCCGCCGGATCAACTATCTGAACTCTCAGGTTCGAATTGCCTGTATTTTTTTGTGTAAATCGTGCCAGATGTTCCGTTAATTTTTCCGTGATCATATCCACCGAAAGTTTTATCTGGATATTTTGCACCAACTCATCACGAACTGAACTTAGCATGTAGATGTTCTTGATTTTCAATTCAAGTTCCGGATTATTTTTCCAGGTGTTCTCTGCAATCATACCTTTGATCAACAGCGAGTAACCCTCATAAAGATACTTTCTGTAGTTTTCGTAATCCTTATTAAACAGGGTCATGGAAAAAGTATCCGTATAATCCTCTATCGTAAAAGATCCATAAGGCTTGCCATTTTTTGTGGTGGCATGTTTCACCGTGGTAATCATGCCCGCTATTGCAATTTCTTTCCCCCGGAGTTGTTCCAGGTCCCTGAGCTCGGCAAGCGTCACATTGCAAAACTGGCTCATCTCAAGTTTGAAATTGTCAAGCGGGTGGGAGGATAAATATATCCCGATCACTTCCTTTTCTTTATTGAGCTTAACAAGCGGTGGCCATTCAAGTGATTGGGCAGGCCTGGGCTTGATCACTTCAATGGCGTTCACGCCTCCGAACAGCGTGGGAGCGCTATTCGACTGGCCCTGCATTCTGTTTCCATACCTTATCAGCTGCTCAGTAAAGCCCAGGGTTCCATCCTCATTGTCAAAGAACTGGTGGCGCTGGATTTCCCTGAAGCTATCAAAGCCGCCTGCCATGGCCAGTGCTTCCAGGCAACGCTTATTAACGGTATTCAGGTTGACCCTTTCCACCACATCATAAATATCCCGGAACAGTCCGTCCTTGTTTCTGACCATGATAATATGCTCAACAGCTGACTCGCCCACGCCCTTAATGGCTGCCAGGCCAAACCGGATATGTCCCTGGGCATTTACCGTAAAGCGCGCCATACTCTCGTTAACATCAGGGACCAGCACTTTTATACCCATCCGCCGGCATTCATCCATAAAGAATCCAATCTTTTTGATATCGTTCAGGTTCCTGCTCAGTACAGCTGCCATGAACTCCGCCGGGTAATGCGCCTTCAGGTAAGCCGTTTGGTAAGATATCAATGCATAACAGGTGGAATGTGATTTATTGAATGCATAATGTGCAAATGATTCCCAGTCCTTCCAAATCTTGCCGACCGTCCTGGGATCATGCCCGTTACGGATACAGCCTTCTTCAAATTTCAGGCGAAGTTCATTCATCATGGTAATGGCCTTCTTACCCATGGCTTTTCGCAGGGAGTCTGCCATTCCCTTTGAAAAACCGGCAAGGAGCTGTGATAAAAGCATAACCTGTTCCTGGTAGACAGTAATTCCGTAGGTGTCTTTCAGGTACGCCTCCATATCAGGAATGTCATATACGATTTCCTCCTTCCCATGCTTACGGCTGATATAACTGGGGATATACTCCATGGGGCCGGGCCTGTAAAGGGCATTCATGGCGATCAGGTCCTCAAACCGGTTTGGTTTCAAAGCCTTGAGGTACTTTTTCATCCCCTCCGATTCAAACTGGAATAATCCTGTAGTTTCTCCCCGGCTGTAAAGTTCATACGTTTTGGCATCATCCATGGGAAGGTGATCGATATCCAACTCGATCTGCCTGGATAACCTGACATTATCAATGGTATCTTTGATGATGGACAGCGTTTTTAATCCCAGGAAGTCCATTTTCAACATGCCTACCGGTTCCATGTGCGAACCTTCAAACTGGGTAACATTTAGTTCGGCATCCTTATTCCGGCAAATGGGTATGTATTCTTCCAGGTTGTCTTTGCCAATGATAATGCCACATGCATGAACACCGGTTTGCCTTACCGAACCTTCCAGAACCTCTGCATATTTCAGGGTGCTGGCAATTAATTTATTGTCACTGTTTCTTTCTGCCAGTAAAGCCGGCACCTTTTCGTAGGAATCTTTAAAACTGGTGCCCGGCATTTCAGGAATCATTTTGGCCAGCCTGTCCGCTTCAGAGAGCTCCAGCTTCTGCACCCTGGCAACATCCCGGATCGCCATCTTGGGAGCCATGGTGCCAAATGTGATGACATGCGCAACCCGTTCCTTTCCATATTTCTTAACTACATACTGCAATACCTTTTCCCGGCCATCCTCGTCAAAATCAATGTCAATATCCGGCATGGATATGCGGTCGGGGTTCAGAAAACGCTCGAACAGCAGGTCATATTTTATAGGATCGATATCCGTAATTCTCAGGCAGTAGGCTACAACCGATCCTGCCGCCGATCCTCTTCCCGGGCCCACGGATACGCCCATTTCGCGCGCGGCCCTGATTACATCCCACACAATGAGGAAGTAACCCGGGAAGCCCATTTTGTTGATCGTCTCGAGCTCAAAATCGATCCTTTCCCTGATGATTTCATCCATCTCGGGGTAACGCCGGGCAGCTCCTGCCAAAGTCAGTGACCTTAAATACTCCTGGGCATCGGTGAAGCCTTCCGGAATTGGAAAATCCGGCATGACCGGTTCACTGTTGAGCTCATACTGCTCAACCTTCGACACGATCTCATTGGTATTGGCAATAACAGTGGGCAAATCGGAAAACAACCGCTTCATCTCATCCTGCGTCTTCAGCCATTCCTGCCTGGTATAACGCAGGCGATTGGGATCATCCACATCCTTCCCGGTACTGATGCATAAAAGCCTGTCGTGCGCAGGAGCGTCCTCCTCATTGATGAAGTGAACATCATTGGTTGCGATGCATTTTATTCCGGATTCTGATGCGAGGTTGAGGAGTTGGTTATTTACAAAAACCTGGTTTTCATATACCTCCCTGTCGATTTGCGGATCCCCTGAAGGATGACGTTGCAACTCAAGGTAAAAATCACTGCCGAATATTTCCCTGTAATCCGTTATGGCTTTCCGCGCTGCTTCAATCCCCTCGTGCCGCAGCAACCAGGGTATTTCACCATGCAAACAGGCTGATGATGCCATGAGACCTTCATGATACTTTTTCAACAACTCCTTGTCAACCCGCGGCCGGTAATAAAACCCTTCGGTCCATCCATAGGAGACAAGCTTGATCAGATTTTTATAACCTTGTTTGTTCTTTGCCAGGAGCACCAGGTGAAATCCTCCGCCATCCAGTTTATCGGATTTTTCATGACGCGAACGGCGGGCAACATATACCTCGCATCCCAGTATGGGTTTTATCCCCTGCTTTTTCGCTTCGTTATGAAACTCTTTCGCGCCGAACATGTTCCCATGATCGGTAATGGCAAGAGCTTCCATCTTATCGAGTTTGGCCTTTTCAATCAGGTGCTTTATAACCGCAGCGCCGTCCAGGATAGAGTATTGGGTATGGACGTGCAGGTGGGTAAAAAGCTGGGATCCTGCAGCGGTTTCAGCTACGGCCCCGACTTCTTCTACAGGCGCGCTGACCGGGGAGGAAGCAAAATTGGACCGGATTGAGATCTGAAAAGGAGGAAGGATGTCCGGATGGATTGATCTGAATTCCTGCAACAGGTCCGGATCGATATTCAGCCTTTTGGCACTTATAATCCCCCGGCGCAACAATTCAAAAAAACACCTCGCGGTTGCTGCCACATCCGCGGCAGCATTATGCGCCTCAGCGAATCCTTCCCCAAATAAACACTTATAGAGTTCCGGAAGAGCAGGCCATTTGAATTTTCCACCCTTGCCTCCGGGTATCGCACAAAAATCTGTGGATTCTTCCTTGGTGCAAATGTGGGTGATTTCATGCAGCCTCGAAGGAATGTTACTCCGTACATATTCAGCTCCCAGAATGCTGAGATCAAAAGACACGTTGTGTCCGACCACAACTTCAGTCCTTTCCAGATCTCCGGCAAATTCGATAAGCACAGTTTCGAGGTCACTTCCCTCAGCCAAAGCCTTTTCTGTGGATATTCCATGCACCACCTCAGCCGCTTGCGGGATGGTATACCCCTGGGGCTTGATGATGTAACTCTTGTCAAAGATTAACCTTCCGGTTTTGTCATGGTATTCCCAGGCCAGTTGCACCATTCTGGGCCAATTGCCTGTATCGGTGACCGGTGCATTATAATTGGCGGGTAACCCGGTGGTTTCGGTATCAAAAATCAAATACATGCAGTAAAAGTAAGGCAGATTACTGCACTTTCATACCGCTGTTAATAAAAATGGATAAATCCGGAATCCTTATAGGGTCGCTGGATTCTCTTTCATCAACAGCAGCTCTTCGATCTGCTGTATGAAGAGGTCCCTGGTGGCTTCCGGTGAATTGGCAATCCCTGATGATATGGTAGGCTTGCCTTCCATGGGACAAAACAGAAATGTAGGGATGCTCTGAACCCCAAATACTGCTGCCAATTCCTGCTCCGCGTCGACATCCACTTTGTAAATATTGATTTGACCGGCATATTGTTTGGCCAGATCCTCAAGGATGGGAGAAGTGATCCTGCAAGGAGCGCACCAGTCCGCATAGAAATCAATCAGACATGGCTTTTCTCCCTTAAACACCCAGTTCTCCGTATTTTTTTCATAATCCATCACGAGCCTCAGAAAGTCAGCTTTGCCGATATGCACCGGCGACTGACCGGAGACATTGTCCCCGACCCGGGCAACCTGTTCGCTATTGGCAGTGACTTCGGCCTTGACTTCTTCCGTCTTTGCCGGTTGCCCGTTACAGCTTATTGCTGACATCACAAGGATTCCTGCCAGCCAGTACCATGATTTCTTCATTGTAATAGGTTAAATTAATTAATATGTATTTATCTACATATTTATATTTTTCAAATATCATGCCAGTATTCCGAAAATCACTTGTCTGAAATTTTGTCATATTTCATGCTTTCCGAAAATAATTTTTTCAGGCGAAAATAAGTACTTTTTTCCGTGATCTCCGGCTCTATGACATCCAGGAGGATCATGTTGACCAGTAATTTTTCCGCCTGCAACCGGTTTGTCCGTGCTATTTTCATGAAACGTGACAAGGTGATGCTTTCATTTTCTGCCAGATAATCCAGCAGAATTTTTTCTTCGCGGCCAAATTTCAGCCAGACTCCCTTTTTGCCTTCGTTTTTCCAGACATTTACCAGGATGCGGCTGGCCTGGATATTCTGGTCCGCTACCCGCACATACGCCATCCACTCCCCTGCCTCGTTCTTCGCATAATGCGGCCGCTTATGGCTGGCAGGTATCTCAACTTCGAGGACACATCGTCCTTCCACCACCCATTTCTTCAGATTAAACGGCACAGCAGGTTTGCAGAATAAATGCGCCCCCGACTCGGCCATATAGGCTTCCTCTTCACTCCGGACTCCACTGATCTTTCCGTTGTCCTTAACGCCTATCAATAATTTTCCACCCCGGGTATTGGCAAATGCAGAAAAAGTGCGCGCAATTTTTTTGGCATCGCTGATTTCGAACTTGAAGTCCAGTTGCTGGTTTTCTCCCGATCGGATAAGGTTTTTTATATACTGCTCAGCATCCTTTAAGTCAGTCTTCATAACCGGGATTGTTTAAAAATATTCACTCCAATTGCAAAATTAGCGTATTTTGTAAATAATTTCCCCCGTCGTTTGAATCAATCCGATGCAATATTCCGTATTAGCGTATAAGTCAAAGGATCATGAAAAAGCACTTATTTATGAACGATATGAAAACAAGGATGTTGTTTCTCCTGGTATTGTCAGGTTTGTTTCTTCCTTTGTCCGGGATCATTGATATTTCAGCGCAGACAACTGACAAAAAGGCGCTTTATGTAGAACACATGAAGAAAGCGAATGGCTATTATACCGCTAAAAATTATGCTGCGGCTATGTTTGAATACGAAAAAGCTTCGGACCTGATGCCTGATGAAGAGGAACCAAAACTCAGAATGCAGAGTATTGAAGCCATGCTGGGTGAAAAGGAGCTGGCTGAAGTAAAACGGAAAGTTGAACTTGCCAAAAAGCAGGAAAAGGAACAATTGAGCAAAGCCGCGGCGGGCAAGACCACTGAAACAAAAATTGAACCTGCCAGAGTGGATCAGTTCATCCGTGAACGACAGGCAGAAAGTAAAAGAGACAGCCTGCGGAGAGTCATCTTTGATACATTTGCCGCCGAATTGAAGCAGGTTGAAAAGGGCAACGATATGCCTGCGAGATCAGTTGTTTACAGGAAAATCGCAGAGGCATTCAGAAAGGTGAGGGATGAAGAAATTGCCATCAACTATTACCAAAAAGCCCTGGAAATCGAAGAAAAATTCGGACAGCAGAAGGATATCTCAACGGTTTATGAAGATATTGCTGATACCTATTACAATTCCGGAGATTTCCAGAATTCCATCAGCAGTTATGAGAAATCACTCACGCTGAAAGAAAAATCAGGTGACAAGGCCGGCGCTTCGCAAGTCCTTTCGAATATTGCCAACGTTTATGAGACCACGTACGATTATAAAAACGCCATTGAATATTACAACAAGTCCGCCGAAATAAAAGACAGTATCAGGGATGAATCAGGACTGAAAGATGTGATGGATGACCTGGGCGATGTTTATTACAAGCAAAAGGTACTCACCAGTTCCATTCTTTCCTATGAGAAAACCGTCAATATCATTCAGAAGCTAAATATGAAGGAAGCCCTGGGTCCGGTTTACAACAAGCTGGGGGTTGCACATTATGAAATGGGCAATTATACCGAAGCTGAAAAGTTTTTCAAGGAATCGAACAAGAACCTGGTTGAAAACGGTAACCGAAAGGAAGCATCCATGGCGCTGAACAATATCGGCAACCTCTTGTTTATAAACAACAAATATGGTGATGCCATTACCTATTACGAGCGATCCCTGACTTACAAAAAGGAAGCAGACTATGATTACGGGCAGGCTGTAACCTTATTTAACCTGGGCAATGCTTACCGCAGATCAGGCAATCAGGAAATGGCAATCGAAAGCTATGAAAAAAGCCGGAGAATAGCCGACAGTCTGAATGTGCCGGCATTGATGGCCAAGAATATCAAAGCCCTTGTGGTTTCTTATGAAGCCTTCAAGAATTTTGACAGGGCTTCTGAGCTGGAAGAGGAGCTGATCGCAATGAACCAGACTTCCATTAGCATAGAAATTCCGGTTTCTGAAAACGAAATGGATCTTGAACTTCAGAAAACGCAGGAAATTCTGTCCAAATTGAATGAAGAGGCTTTGAAAAGAAAGGATTTAATTGAATCCGAAGCCGGCAATAAAATGACCGATATGTACATCAATAACCTGAACAGTCAGTATATTAAAGAACAAGGCAAAACGAGATTGCTGGTTATCCTGTCTTCCGCACTTGGTGTACTTTTGTTGGGAATTTTGATCCTTTATCTGAAAAGGAAGAAGAAGTAGTGGAGAATAGGGGAGTCGAACCCCTGACCTATTGCATGCCATGCAATCGCTCTAGCCAACTGAGCTAATTCCCCGACTAGTGTGTGGGTGTGAGTGTGAGCGAGGCAAAAGTATTAAATTAAAACTATTCCGCCAAAAATACGTATTGTTTTTGTACTAAACCACAATGTTTATGAAAGCATACAACAGTTTTTTTCTGTCTGTTTTATTGCTGATCAGTTGTTCCTCTCCTGAGAAACTTCTTACTCAGGGTAATTATGATGCATTGATCGAAAAATCAGTCAAGAATCTGATCAAAAAACCAGATAGTGAAGAAGATGCCAACATGTTGGATAAAGCCTACAAATTGGCCAATGACCGTGACCTGGAAAGAATTAAATACCTTAAAACAGAAGGCAATCCCAATACCTGGGATGAAATGCTGAGTCTATACAGCAACCTGAAAAACCGGCAGACTTCTGTCAGAAGGGTTTTGCCTTTGCATATTGGCGGACGCACGGTTCAATACAATTTCGTGGATTATGATGCTGAAATTGTCGCCGCCAAAAGAAAAGCCGCCGAATACTTTCATGACCACGGGCTCAAGCTCATGGAGAACAAAACCAAGGAATCATACCGGCAGGCCTATTACGAGCTGGTAAAAGCCAAAAATTATTCCGGGGATTCATACCCTAACCTCGATCAGGTAATCCAGGAAGCCAAATACCTGGGGATGAGCCGGGCGCTGATAAGCACCGTGAACCGTACCATCATCAATCTGCCGGCTGAATTCACCGATGGATTGGTTGCCGCAAATGCCACCCAGCTGAACAGCGAATGGGTTGAATATTATACCCGCAAATCCGACTCAGACATTAAATACGACTATTATATCGACATCATACTCCAGGCCATCAATGTTTCGCCCGATCTGGTCCAGGACAAGGACCTTATTGAAAAGAAAACCATTGAAAACGGCTTCGAATACGTGCTTGATGCAAAGGGCAATGTGATGAAGGATACTTCAGGAAACGATATTAAAATCAAAAAATACAAGGAAATCCAGTGCACCGTGATTGAATCCCATCAGATGAAGGATTGCAATATCACCGGTGAGATTGAATTCCATTCGGCCAATCCGCAATCACTCCTAAAAAAACAACCCATCGCAGCCGGCACACATTTTGAATATATTTCAGCCCGCGCCATTGGGGATATGAATGCCCTGTCCCCCGAAAAGAAAAAGCTTGTGGATATCAAGCCAGTTCCTTTCCCCGACGACATCCAGATGATTCTTGACTGCACGGAAGCCCTGAAAAAATCAATCCACGATGTCCTCATTTACAATAAAGGAACTGTTCAGTAAAAGAATTTTGCTTATTTTGCTCCCGCTGTAGCATGAAGAAATTTGCTCATGGGAGAATTCATCTATTCATTTGATCCGGAAAAAGCTGTTCTCATCGGTGTTTCCAACAAGGATCAATCATTATCACAGGTTGAGGATTACCTGGATGAGCTTGCTTTTCTTGTTGAAACGGCAGGAGCTATCCCCGTGCAACGATTTATTCAAAAGCTTGACAAACCCAATTCCAGTACCTATATCGGAAGTGGAAAGCTCGATGAAATCAAGCGATTTGTTAAAAACCACAAGATTGATATCGCCGTTTTCGATGATGAACTATCTCCCAGCCAGATCCGGAATATTGAGCAGGAATTAGAGATCAGGGCATTGGATCGTACCAATCTCATCCTCGATATTTTTGCCCACAGGGCAAAAACAGCTTATGCCAAAACACAGGTTGAACTTGCACAGTATGAATATCTTTTACCCAGGCTGGCCGGAATGTGGACCCACCTTGAACGGCAGCGGGGAGGAATTGGACTGAGAGGACCTGGTGAAACGGAGATAGAAACAGACCGGAGGATCATCCGCACCAAAATTGCGCTTTTAAAAGAAGAACTTAAAAAGATCGACCGGCAGATGATCACCCAACGGAAGAACCGGGGAAAACTGGTAAGAGTATCCCTGGTGGGCTATACCAATGTCGGGAAATCAACCCTCATGAATCTTCTCAGCAAATCAGACGTGTTTGCGGAAAATAAACTGTTTGCCACCCTGGATGCTACGGTCCGTAAGGTAGTGATCGGGAATCTTCCGTTCCTCCTTTCTGACACCGTGGGTTTTATCCGGAAACTTCCCCATCACCTGGTGGAATCATTCAAATCAACCCTCGATGAAGTCCGTGAGGCGGATCTTCTCATGCACGTAGTAGATATTTCACATCCCGGGTTTGAAGAGCAGATCGGTGTGGTAAACCAGACCCTGCAGGAAATCAATGCCGCCGATAAACCCGTACTGGTTGTTTTTAACAAGACGGATGCTTATACGTATGTTAAAAAGGATGATGATGACCTGAGTCCGAAGGGCCGTGAAAATCTAACCCTCACAGAACTTGAAAACAGCTGGATGGCCAAAAACAATTTTCCGTCCCTGTTCATTTCTGCGCTCAGGAAACAAAACATCGATGAACTGAAGAGGATGCTGTATGAGAAAGTCCGGGAAATTCACATCACCCGGTATCCCTATGATAATTTCCTGTATTAAATCAGTTTTTTTTCCACAAGGTATTCGGCTATCTGAATAGCATTGGTGGCCGCGCCTTTGCGAAGGTTATCGGAAACCACCCACATATTGAGCGTTTTAGGCTGTGTTTCATCGCGACGTATCCTTCCGACAAATACCTCATCCCGGTTGTGTGATACAATCGGCATCGGATAAATATTCCTTGCAGGTTCATCCATGACGATCACACCCGGGGAGTTCTCAAGGATCTTAAATACATCGGACAATTCAAATTCCTTTTCAAATTCCACGTTCACCGCTTCGGAATGACCTCCAATAACAGGAATCCTGACGGTGGTTGCGGTTACCCTGATGGAATCATCCTCCATAATCTTCCTGGTTTCATTAACCATCTTCATCTCCTCCTTGGTATATCCATTGTCAAGGAAAACATCGATATGGGGAAGGGCATTCATGTCGATCTTATGCGGATAGGCCATTTCACCGGTTATACCCTTGCGTTCGTTCATCATCTGATCCACAGCCTTCTTCCCGGTTCCTGTGACCGACTGGTATGTTGATACAACGATCCGCTTGATTTTATAGGCTTTGTGCAGTCCGACAAGGGCAACAACCATTTGTATGGTGGAACAATTGGGATTGGCAATAATCTTGTCGGTTTTTTCCAGTACATGCGCATTCACCTCCGGAACCACCAGCTTGATACCGGGTTCCATTCTCCATGCCGATGAATTGTCAACCACCGTTGTGCCAACCTCGGCAAACCGGGGGGCCCACATTCTGGAGGTTCCCCCTCCGGCAGAAAAAACAGCAATAGGTGGTCTCCTGTCAATGGCCTCCTGCATGCCGATTACCGCATATTCATCCCCTTTAAAAAGAACTTTTTTTCCGACTGACTTTTCAGATGCGACAGGTATAAACTCAGAAACCGGAAAATTTCGTTCTTCAAGAACCCGGATCATCTGGGTGCCTACCAATCCTGTAGCACCTACAACTGCAACTTTCATAATAACAAATTATTAATTTTACTATCTTGTGCATGCGTTAAGCGCAAAATTCGTAAAAAAAATGACTTATGAAAATGTCGTTGTTGTTTTTTTCAGGGGTCATGTTATATGCAATTCCCCGGACGCAGGCCGTTGAACCTGCACAAGAGCCTGCTGTTCACCAGATTGTCATAACCGAGATCATGGCTGATCCCAATCCCTGCGTCATGCTGCCCGACGCTGAATACATTGAATTGTACAACCGGGGGTCCTCCGCAGTTGATCTGGAGGACTGGCAAATCGTGCTGGGCTCCCATAAAAAAGCACTTGCCGCAGCCAGGATGGACCCCGGAGAATATCTCATACTTTGTGACAGCGACCAGGAAAGTATGTTCCGGGCGTTCGGAAGGACATTGCCGGTGCAGAACATGCCTGCAGTGGTTAACACCGGACAGACCATTACCCTGAAATCTCCAGATGGCGCAGTGATTCATACAGTCACTTTTTCAGACGGGTGGTATCAGACCCGGCAAAAGTCGGAAGGAGGGTGGTCCATCGAAATCATTGATCCGGATAATCCCTGCGGCTATTCTGAAAACTGGTCCGAATCCCATGATAATCGCGGAGGAACTCCCGGTCAAAAGAATTCCGCGGATGGGAGCAGACCGGATTTATCGTCTCCTGTGTTGTTACGGGCGACACTCCCTTCTGATTCCTCGGTTTTGCTTCTTTTCAGCGAGAGGATGGACAGCTCGACCATCCTTTCTCCCTGGTTGTATTCCGCTGACAAAGGCCTCATGCATCCATCCGCTGTGGTACCTGTCGGACCGGATTACAATGCTGTTCTGTTAAACTACCCGGGACGCTTTCAAACATCGGCCTCTTATTCGCTCACTGTATTAAACACCCTGAAAGACTGTGCCGGTAATACCCTGGCCCCAGATGCCGTGGTTCATTTCGCCGTTTCCGAAATGCCCGAAAAGGATGACATAGTCATCAACGAGATCCTGTTTAATGCCCGTACCGGCACTTCAGAATTCATTGAGCTCTATAACAGGTCATCCAAAGTCCTTAACCTGGAAAACCTGGCCATCGCGCTGGCGGATTTTCATTCAGGTGAAATAAGGCGTAAGGTTTCCCTGGGAAAATATCCCTGTTTATTGTTCCCGGGCAGCTACGTTGTCATTACAGATTGTGCCATCAACCTTCCCGAAAACTGCATCCGGCAATATCCCGCCTCCATCGTTGAAATCAATGATCTGTTTGCCCTCCCCGATGAAGAGGGCTTCCTGATTTTGTTCAATGATTTTTCCCGAACCATTGATGAAGGCCGCTATGCTGCCTCCATGCACACAGAATTTCTGCAGGATGCGGAAGGCGTTTCTCTTGAAAGAACTGACTTTGATAAGCCTTCCGGCACTCCGCAAAACTGGCATTCCGCCTCCACGGCATCCGGTTATTCAACGCCTTGCCGGATGAATTCCCAGGCCATGCATGAAGACATCCCTCCGGCGGAAGTTATCCTGAGCCCTCAGGTTTTCTCCCCGGACAACGATGGGGTTGATGACCAGATGATCCTGCACATTCAAACGCATGAACCGGGATGTTCAGCATCCATCCTTATTTTTGACATGAACGGCAGGAAAATCAGGAACCTGACTTCCAGAATTCTGCTAGGGACTGATGAATACTTCACCTGGGACGGAATATCGGAAGAGCATGAGCCGGCTGACCCGGGCATATTCATCGTTTATCTTGAAATCTGCAGCCCGGTGGGAAAAGTGAAAAAAATTAAGAAAGTTGTTACTATAACAAGGAGATAGTAACCTTTAAATCATTAATTTCATACTCCGAAAATTAACTGTTAAATAGCTTATTCATGTTCATTGCCAAAGAATACCAGGATAGATCCCTGCTCATATACCAGGGACTGTTCACAGTAAATCTGATTTCAATATTGGGTAACCACATCAGATTGCTCCCCGATCATGACTCCATTCTTCTGCAGCGGATCTTTAAAGTATTCATTGAACTTTCTCAGAATGTTTCCTATTATTCCCATGAAAACTCGGAGATTAAAGAAGGTGTATTTTGCGGCATTGGCTGGATCTCTGTTCAGGATCTGGATGATTTTTACAGAATCACCACCGGAAACAGCATCAAGCCCGAGCATGCTCCCAAACTGGAAACGTACTGCAAGGAAATCAACGCTATGGAGGAAGAGGCTTTGAAGACCCTGAAACGTAAAACGAGAGCCCAGGCCATGCTGAGGGATATCAATGCGCAGATCGGGCTTATACAAACGGGTTTAATCAGCGGGAGTAAACTCGATTTTGATATTACTCCTGTTAATGAAACAACGCATTACTTCAGGATCTCAGCCACTGTAAACAAAGATTCCGATCAATAAAGCCGGGCCTAAAGAATTTTTGCCGACAGGTATTCCCTGTTAAGCCGCGCAATATGGGATATTGATATTTGTTTCGGGCATTCAGCCTCACAAGCGCCTGTATTGGTGCAATTACCAAATCCAAGCTCATCCATTTTGGCAACCATTTTCAGTACCCGCTCTCTGGTCTCAACCTTTCCCTGTGGCAACATGGCGAATTGAGAAACTTTGGCCGCAACAAATAGCATGGCTGATGCATTTTTGCAGGCCGCCACGCAAGCTCCGCAACCGATGCACGCAGCTGCATCCATGGCGGTTTCAGCATGAGCTCTCGGAACAGGTATTGTATTCGCATCGGGAACACCACCGGTGTTCACCGAAATGTATCCGCCCGCTGCCATGATCTTATCAAAACCCGACCGGTCCACCACCAGGTCTTTGATGACGGGAAACGGTCTGGCCCGCCAGGGTTCAACAACAATGGTATCGCCATCTTTGAATTTCCGCATATGCAACTGGCAGGCAGTAACGGCTGAGTCCGGCCCGTGCGGCCTACCGTTAATGTAGAGACTGCAGGCGCCGCAAATACCTTCCCGGCAATCGTGGTCAAAACAAACCGGTTTCTCAAACTTATCAATCAGCTGCTGGTTCAGGATATCGAGCATCTCAAGGAAAGAGCAATCCGGTGATATCCCGGCAACTTTATGGGTTTCAAAGCGGCCTTTTGCCGCTGCATTCTGCTGCCGCCATATTTTCAATGTAAAATCCATAGCACTAAATTTTGTAATTGCGGGTTTGTACCTTGATGTTTTCGTAGTTCAGCGGCTCCCTATGTAATACGGGTTCTTTTCCGGTGCCGGTGTACTCCCATGCAGCCACGAACATGAAATCGTTATCATTTCTGCTTGCCTCACCTTCGGGAGTCTGGAATTCCTCCCTGAAGTGTCCGCCGCATGATTCCTCACGTTGTAAAGCATCCCGCGCCATCAGTTCGCCGGTTTCAATGAAATCAGCCACCCGTGAAGCCTTTTCAAGCTCAGGATTCATCTCGTCAATACCTCCGGTAATTCTTATATCGGTCCAGAACTCCTCGCGAAGCGAGCTGAACTCTTTGATTGCCTTGTTCAGTCCTTCACTGTTACGCGCCATACCCACCATTTCCCACAACAGCAAGCCGAACTTCCGGTGCATGCGGTCAACCGATTGTTTCCCCTTTATTTGCATAAGCCGGTTTAGCCTTTCCCTGATCTGTCCCTCGGTTTCCAGGAATTCCCGCCCGTCAACCGGCATGCGGGGTGTCATTATTTCCGCTGCCAGGTAATTCTGTATGGTATAAGGAAGTATGAAGTATCCGTCGGCCAGTCCCTGCATCAGGGCAGATGCCCCCAGCCGGTTGGCCCCGTGATCTGAAAAATTGCATTCCCCTATGGAAAACAAGCCCGGG
This sequence comes from Bacteroidales bacterium, assembly GCA_016930375.1. Lineage (GTDB taxonomy): Bacteria > Bacteroidota > Bacteroidia > Bacteroidales > UBA10428 > UBA5072. The sequence goes on from JAFGGU010000032.1 coordinate 37,257, forward strand.
ATGGTGGTCATCAGTTCATAATCAACCCATAATCCACCCATGCAATAATGGATGGCCGGGTAAATCATCATCGGCGTTTCATACGGGTTTTCATCCACGATCTTTTCATACATCTGGAAAAGGTTGCCATACCGCTCCTCGATCACCTTTTTTCCCAGTCTCCCGATGGATTCTTCAAAGTCGAGATAAACTGCCAGTCCACTCCCTACGCCATATCCGGCATCACATCTTTCCTTGGCAGCCCGTGAAGCGACATCACGCGGAACCAGGTTGCCAAAGGCCGGGTAGCGTCTCTCAAGATAGTAATCGCGGTCTTCATTCGCAATATCCTTGGGTTTGACACGACCGTTGCGGAGGGCTTCTGCGTCCTCTTTTTTCCGGGGCACCCATATTCTCCCGTCATTGCGAAGGCTTTCGCTCATCAGTGTGAGTTTCGACTGGTAATCCCCGTGCACCGGGATGCAGGTGGGGTGGATCTGTACAAACGATGGATTGGCAAAAAGAGCACCCCGCTTGTATGCCTGCCATGCAGCGCTTCCGTTTGAGCCCATGGCTTTCGTTGACAGGTAAAAAGCCCTGCCATACCCGCCGGTGGCGATCACCACGGCATGGCCAAAGTGTCGTTCAATGTTTCCGGTCACCAGGTTGCGGGTTATGATGCCTCTTGCCTTTCCCTCCACCAGCACAATATCGAGCATTTCCGTTCGTGGATAAAGTTTTACCGTACCGGCATTCACCTGCCTCATCATGGCACTGTATGCGCCAAGCAACAACTGTTGTCCCGTTTGACCCCTGGCATAAAAAGTTCGCGATACCTGTGCACCGCCGAAAGACCGGTTGTCAAGCAATCCTCCGTAGTCTCTTGCAAAAGGAACTCCTTGTGCCACACACTGATCGATGATGTTGCCGCTTACTTCGGCCAGCCTGTAAACATTGGCTTCCCGGGAACGATAATCTCCTCCTTTAATGGTATCATAATATAACCGGTATACGCTGTCACCATCATTGGGATAGTTTTTGGCCGCATTAATGCCTCCCTGCGCGGCAATGCTGTGGGCTCTCCGCGGACTGTCCTGGTAACAGAAGGCTTTGACATTAAATCCCAGCTCTCCGAGGCTGGCAGCTGCTGAGGCTCCTGCAAGTCCGGTTCCCACCACAATAATATCGAGCTTGCGTTTGTTTGCCGGATTAACCAGTTTCTGTCCGGCCTTATAATTATTCCACTTTTCGGCCATCGGACCTTCGGGAATGCGTGCGTTCAGCTTTGTCATATCAGAAAATTCAGATTCTTACATCCAGAAATAAACATATACAGGAATCAGGATAAATCCTGCCGTCACCAGAACGGAGTATATTATCCCAATGGCTTTGATCAAAGGCGTGTAGGTTTTATGCTCAAGGCCCAGCGACTGGAAAGCCGACTGGAAACCATGCAACAAATGAAAAGACATGATCAGCAGGCAGATAATGTAAAAAACCGCATAACCTCCCAATTTGAACTTTTCAACCACCAAAATCCCCAGGTCATGATACTCTTTACCGTCATAGATTACCAGGGGCACATCCCCGAAAAATTTGGCCTTTAAATAAAAATCGAAAAGATGCATAACCAGGAATATCCCGATTATTACAGCCGTATGGATCATAAATTTTGAGAAAAAGGAAGTTTGCGAATAGTTTTCGATTCTGTACCTTTTGGGACGTGCCAGCCAGTTCTGCAACTGGAGCAACACTCCGTAAAACATATGCAACAGAAAACCTCCGAACAGAACAACCTCCATCACCTTGATGATGACATTGGTTCCCATGAAATGTGCCGCTTTATTAAAGGTCTCCCGGCTGCCGGTAAAAATGAGGCTCAGGTTGATTCCCAGGTGCACCAAAAGGAAAATAATCAGGAAAAGCCCTGCTAGGGACATCAAGATTTTTTTTCCGATGGATGAGGTCAGGATATTGCTCATAAAACTAGGATTAAAGGCTTAAGAGGTAAAAAATTCAGTTAAGGATCCGGTAAATTTACCAGCTTCGGTTTATTTTTACAACAAATGAAATCCAATTATCTAATTTAGATAAATTATACATAGTATCACCTGAAATAATTCCTGTATGAGTATGAAAGCCGTCATAATACCTGCATCTCTTTTTGAGAAGAACCGATCGAAAGTATCCCATTCCTTAAAAGACCATTCTTTGGCCATTTTTCATTCGAGCGATGAGATGAACCGCAGTGGGGATCAGTATTACCCATACCGTCAGGATTCCGATCTGTTCTATCTTTGTGGTATTGAGCAGGAAAGGACGGTTCTTATCCTGGCTCCCGATCATCCCGATGAATCGCTGCGGGAGTTGCTGTTCATCAGAAGGCCGAATCAGAAGGTTGAAACGTGGGAAGGCCATAAATTTACCGCTGAAGAAGCCCAGGTGGTATCAGGGATCAGAACAGTGCGGTATGATGATGAAATGGATGCTTCCATGGCTGCCCTTTTTATGTTTACTGCGAACATTTATCTTAACCTGCCTGAATTGCCCAAATTCATTCCGGAGCTTCCCAACCGGAATCTTCGGCTTGCCCGGGAAATACAAAAGAAATTCCCTGCGCACAATTACGAGAGGCTTGCACCCATCATGCGTGAACTGCGCACACACAAATCAGAGGAAGAAATTGCCCTGATAAGAAATGCCTGTGATATAACGCGTGATGCCTTTTTAAGGGTTTTGAAAAATGTGAGACCTGGAATGGCCGAATACGAAGTGGAAGCAGAAATAATCTATGAGTTCGTCAGGCAGGGAGCCCGCGGTCACGCCTATCAGCCCATCATTGCTTCAGGCATCAATGCCTGTGTATTGCATTACAGTGCTAACAACAAAGTGTGTGCTGACGGCGAACTGCTCCTGATGGATTTTGGTGCCGAATATGCGAATTATGCCGCCGACTGCTCAAGGACCATTCCTGTGAACGGAAAATTCACGCCCCGTCAAAAAGACCTATACAAAGCCGTACTCGACGTGTTCCGTTTCGCCACCGCCCTTATGAAACCAGGCAGCAGCATCAACAAGGTGCATCATGAAGTTTGCAGGCGGTTTGGCCATGAACATGTGAAACTGGGTCTGTATTCCGCTGAAGATCTGCAAAACCAGAGCCAGGAGCATCCGCTTTACCAGCAGTATTACATGCATGGCACATCCCACTTTTTAGGCCTTGATGTTCACGATGTGGGTGGAAAGGATACAGAATTCAGGCCGGGTATGGTGCTGACCTGTGAACCTGGCATTTATGTGCCTGCCGAGCAGACCGGGATCCGTCTGGAGAGCAATATACTGATCACGCGCGACGGGAATGTGGATCTGATGAAGGATATTCCCCTTGAAATGGAAGATATTGAAAAACTAATGAATTATCAATAACATCTGCACATTTGCACATCTGCACATCTGCACATTACTTCCCCACTATCTTTTCCACTTCATCCATCTCCTTGGCAATGCCTTTGCCAATAATCCTGTATCCTTTGGCCGTTACCAGAATATTGTCTTCTATCCGTATGCCTCCAAATCCACGGTACTTGTTGACCACCCTGTAATCGATGAAATCACGGTAACGTCCTTCGCTGTGCCATTTATCAATCAGAGGTTCAATAAAATATATGCCGGGTTCAACAGTCACTACATAACCTTCCTGAAGGCGTTTGGCCAGGCGCAAATAAGCCGTGCCAAACTGCTCTGACCGCCTGAATTCCTGATCGTATCCGATATAGTCCTCTCCGATATCCTCCATATCGTGAACATCGAGGCCCATCATATGCCCGATACCATGCGGAAAGAACAATGCATGTGCTCCGTGGCGGACAGCATCTCCCGCATCACCCTTCATCAGTCCGAGTTCTTTTAGTCCCCTTGACAGGGCTGTTGCAGCTAGAAAATGAACTTCATAATAAGGCCTTCCCGGCTTTATCGCCTGTATAGCTTCCTGCTGTGCGTCCAGCACCAGCTTGTATATCTCTTTCTGCTGATTGCTGAATTTTCCTCCGACAGGGTAAGTTCTGGTGATATCTGTGGCGTACCTTCCCGGCGACTCAGCGCCGGCATCAACCAGGAGCAACTGTCCTTTCTTCAGCTCATTGCCATAATAATGATTGTGCAGTGTCTGTCCGTTTACCGTGCAGATTATCGGGTAGGCCATTCTGCAGTTTTTCGACAGAACAGTGCCTTCCAGTGCACCGGCCACCTGGTATTCAAAAGCTCCGGGCTTTATATTCTTTACAGCCTGACTGTATGCTTCCCGGGTCACTTCATTCATCGTATTCTCCATTTCCTCCACTTCAAAGGCATCCTTCAACGAACGCTGGGTGGCTACCGCTCTGATCATTGCTTCCGACGCATTCCGGTCCACTTCTTCATACTTCAGATTGTCATAATAGGCAAGTTGAAGTCTGCGCTGCTCACGATAGGGAGGCAAGTAATGCACTTCCCGGTTATGTGCAATAACCCTGAAAACATCACCATCAAGTCTTTCCAGTGGTTTCACCTGGGTTATTCCAACCTTTGCTGCTTTTTCCTGCAAAGGTTCCTGGTTTCCAACCCATATGATATCTTCCAGGGAAGGATCACTTCCGTAAATCGTTTCACTTCCCATTTCGCAATCAATCATTCCGGCCAACCCCGGCATATCAAGGCCAAAATAATACAGGAAGGTGCTGTCCTGCCTGAAAGGATAGTTGTTGGCTGCATAATTCATGGCGACCTCCTTGTTGCCAAGAAACAACATAACCCCCTTGCCCACAAGCTCTCTCAAACGCTTTCTTCTTTGAATATATACTTCAGATGGAAACATAGCAATAGCTTTTAAGTATGAACATTAAAATTATAACCTATTTTCCTTTAAACCCAATAAATTCATCATATTTTGTTCGGGTTGCACAACCCCGCGAATGTCTTTACGTATAGTTAAATACAATTTCCTTCGCAATAATTCCAGAATTCATTATGCCTTACAGAAGATTACCAAATACAGATCTGGCGAGGTTAAGAGCTCTCCGCATTGCCTATGAGAAGGGCAAGGAGCTGCATCCTTTTAACCTGGCATTTTCTCAGGCTACGTATCAAAAGGTACTGTCAAATCTTCATGTCTTTGAAAAAATAGTTCAGGAAAGCCGCCAGGCTTTTAACAAACAGGTGGAAAAAAGCAAGGACTATGGCCGGTCACTGAAGAAAGTTAAACTCTACATGTCTCATTTTATCCAGGTCGTGAATATGGCCATTGCCAGAGGAGATCTTTCACCGGCTGATCGTGATTATTTCGGGTTTGGACGTGATCAGAGCAAAGTGCCTTCTTTCGGTACAGAGGCTGAAGTAATTCAGTGGGGCGAGAAACTGATCCAGGGAGAAACCCTGAGAATAAAGAAAGGCCTTACACCGGTTATGAATCCGACCATGGCCGTTGTGAAAGTAAGATATGAAGATTTCCTTGAAGCTTATAACTTCCAGAAGATACTTCAGAAAAACCTCCAGCGCAGTCAGGAAAAGCTGATTGAGCAAAGAAAAATTGTAGATGGCATTATTCTGTCGGTTTGGAATGAAGTAGAGGAAACTTACAAGGACCTGCCCGATGAAACCAGAAGACACCATGCTGCTATTTACGGCCTGGTATACTTTTACAGGAAAAGTGAACCCGGACGAACTGCCAAATGATACCTATAAGGGCAGCGGAGTTTTGGCCTGCCGCTCATGAAGGTAGATCATACCGATTACTGCAGATGTTAAAAAGACGCTCAGGTAGAGCGCATAATGTCCGCCCTGCTCTGTGCCCAGTTTATCCATCATGGTGTCCCCCATGGGTTGGGAGGTAAAATGGTAATAAACAACAGCAATTCCGTTGTTGATCAAATGAGCCGCCACAGGCACCCAAATGGAAGAACTCCAGATCAGAAGATAACCAAAATACAGTCCCAGCAAAAACCGGGGAATGAACCCGTAAAACTGGAAATGAATAAAGCTGAAAATAAAAGCTGCCAGGATAATACCCGCATGATTGTTTTTTGTCCAGTCGATAAACAGTCTTTGCAGTACACCCCTAAAGAGAAACTCTTCACCAATTGCAGGTAAAATGGCTATCATCAAAAAATTTACGGCAAGATCCCCATAGGAATTGCTTTCGAGGAAGAGGTCGGTGAGTTTACCCGCACTTTCCTCCAGGGTTTTCATTGCATTTTCAAGGCCACTCCATCCATCTGGCAGATCCAGCATGGCATTATAATAGGTCACGAAATTCATAAGCGGAACCGCAATGAATAAGGATACCAATACAAGCAGAAGGGTATAGGGAGAGGGCTTTCTGTCTGCCTTCAGGTATCTCGTTGTATTATCACTGAACAGCCAGGCTGCCAGCAGGGCCGGCAAAACAAACAGGAACACCGACTGCACGATCTGAAAGAATTTCACAATTGCAATATGATCCGTATCAGGATTTTCTATCAGTCCGTACAAGGTTCGCATGTCATGGCCAAACAAGGGTACTGCTAGCATAACAGCCGCTGCCGAACCCACGATCAGAAAAAAAAGAACCATCATTAACAGCAACAGCAGTTTTGCCGGCACCGACATGTGCATGAAACTATGGCGGAGTGATAAAATGAATTCAGACATTTTCATACTTCAGCATATTGGGCAAAAGTAATAAATTTGCAGCCTGATTCTAAGAAATTGCTAACAATCGGCAACATACAGCTTCCCGACAAGTCCCTTTTCCTCGCGCCCATGGAGGATGTAACGGATCCTTCATTTCGCTTCATCTGCAAGCATTTTGGCGCCGATATGGTATATACCGAATTTATACCATCGGATGGCCTGATACGGGATGCCAAAAAAAGCCTGAAGAAACTTGAATTGTCAGATGATGAGCGACCTGTCGGTATTCAGTTATACGGCCACCTGATCAGCAGTATGGTTGAAGCAGCGCGGATGGCCGAGGAAGCAAAACCGGATCTCATTGACCTGAATTTTGGCTGTCCCGTCAGGAAGATTGCCAACCGTGGTGCCGGGGCCGGCATGCTCTGCAACATACCCCTGATGGTGGAAATGACGCGCGCCATCGTGGATGCAGTCAGGCTGCCGGTAACAGTGAAAACAAGACTTGGCTGGGATGACAGCAGCAAAAATATAGTTGACATTGCTGAAAGGCTCCAGGATACAGGTATCAGCGCAATTACAATACATGGCCGTACCCGGGCGCAGCTTTACAAAGGAAATGCCGACTGGACTCTTATCGGGCAGGTCAAAAACAATCCCAGAATGAGAATACCCGTTATCGGCAACGGGGATATTGTCACCCCCCAATCGGCCCTGGAAGCATTTGACCGCTATGGTGTGGATGGCATCATGATTGGCAGGGCTACTGTGGGTAAACCCTGGCTTTTTTCCGAAATCCGGCATTTTTTAAATACAGGGGAATTATTGCCTCCCATGACCCTGGCTGAAAAAGTAGGTCTCGCACGTTTACAATTCCGAAAATCACTGGAGGTTAAAGGAAACCCAAGAGGAATTTTCGAGATGCGCCGGCATTTTTCCAATTACTTTAAAGGTCTTCCCGATTTCCGGGAAATCAGAATGAAACTGGTGACTTCACTGGATATCGAAGAGATCGAAAAACTGCTGGATCACATCCTGGTTACATATCAGCAGAGTTAGCCGGATTTTTCGCCGGGTAATCGAGGGTATAGTGTAATCCCCGGCTTTCTTTCCTTTGCTGGGCAGCCTTAATGACCAGATATCCCGCATTGATCATATTCCGGAGCTCGCAAAGTTTCTGTGAAAGCTTTGACCTTACAAACAATTCCTCGGTTTCATTAAAAATAATCCACAGCCTCTCCATGGCTCTTTTTAACCTGATGTTTGATCTTACAATTCCGACATAATAGCTGAATATCTGCTGGACCTCCTTGTAATTCTGGGTGATCAGCACCATTTCCTCAGGATGTGTTGTGCCTTCATCGTTCCAAACAGGTATATTCTCCTGGATGGAATACTGCCTGAAGTTGTCCAGCGAATGTTTTGCAGCCCTGTCGGCATACACCATGGCCTCGAGAAGTGAGTTGCTGGCCAGCCGGTTTGCCCCATGAAGACCGGTGCTTGCGCATTCCCCCGCTGCATACAGCCTCTGGATTGAACTGCATCCGTTCATGTCAACCCTTATCCCGCCGCACAGAAAATGAGCCGCCGGCACAACCGGGATCATATCTTTGGTAAAATCAATACCCAGTGACTTGCATTTCTCATAGATATTGGGAAAACTTTGCCGGAGATCCTTTCCTTCCAGTTGTGTGGCGTCGAGAAAGACAAATTCATCCCCGCTGGTTTTCATTTCATTGTCAATAGCCCTTGCCACAATATCGCGTGGCGCCAATGAACCCCTCTGGTCATAGCGCATCATGAAATCCTCCCCCTTATGATTCCGGAGAATGGCACCATGGCCCCGCATGGCCTCAGTGATCAGGAAAGAGGGCCTCTCTCCGGGATTGTACAGGGAGGTGGGATGGAACTGAACGAATTCCATGTTGTCGATGATCCCTTTGGCCCGGTATACCATGGCAATGCCATCGCCGGTGGCAATGAGCGGATTGGTGGTGGTATGGTAAAGATTACCGATACCGCCTGTGGCAAAGAGGGTAACCCGCGACAGAAACTTATGCATGGTCCCGGTCTTCAGATCCAGTGCATAAGCTCCGTAACACTGAATGTCCGGCGAATATCTCTTTATAAGTTTCCCCAAATGATGCTGGGTGATGATTTCAATGGCGAAGTAATTTTCAAAAATCTCGATATTGGGGTGATTTTTAACAGCCGCGCTTAACACCCTTTGGATCTCAAATCCCGTATTGTCTTTGTGATGATAGATCCTGTATTCTGAATGTCCCCCTTCACGTGCAAGATTGAATTCACCTGATTTTTCACGGTCAAAATCTGCTCCCCATTTCAGCAGCTGCTGAATTTGCGCCGGACCCTCCCTGACAACCATTTCAACCACTTTCCTGTTGCAAAGCCCATCCCCTGCAACCAGGGTATCGTTGATGTGTTTTCCGAAATTGTCAACTTCACTCGACACCGCCGCTATCCCGCCCTGGGCATAACTTGTATTGGTGTCACTCAACGAGGCTTTGGTGATTACTGCCACTTTTCCGTGTTCAGCTACCTTGAGCGAATATGTCATCCCGGCAAGCCCCGATCCGATTACTAGAAAATCATAATGGTGGTCCATTTCGCAGCTTTTTTCACAACGACCAAAATTAACAGAATTATCGGAATAAAGAATTTTCAATTACATTTGTGCCCGTTATAGCAAACTGATACACTATGGTCCAGGAAGATCTCTTTAAAAAAATCATTGCCCACAGCAAGGAATACGGTTTCATTTTCCCGTCGAGTGAAATTTATGACGGCCTCAGCGCCGTTTATGATTATGGTCAGAACGGCGTGGAACTCAAGAACAACATCCGGAGATACTGGTGGGAAGCCATGGTAAAACTGAATGAAAACATCGTGGGCATTGATGCGGCAATCTTTATGCATCCGCGTACCTGGGAGGCTTCGGGACATGTTGCAGCTTTCAGTGATCCCCTGATCGACAACAAAGATTCGAAAAAGAGATACCGGGCTGATCAGCTTATTGAAGAACATCTCCAGAAGATTGAAGATAAAATCCAGAAAGAAGTTGACAAGGCCGCCCAGAAATTCGGAGCTTCCTTTGATGAAGGCAAATTTAAAAGCACCAGTCCGCGTGTCATTGAGAACCAGCAAAAGTACGATGCCGTTCATGCCCGATATATCAGGGCGCTTGAGAATGATGACCTGAAGGAATTGTACCAGATCATTATCGATTCGGAAATCGTATGTCCGGTATCCGGCACGAGAAACTGGACCGACGTGCGGAAGTTCAACCTCATGTTCAGCACACAACTGGGGTCGGTAAGTGAAGAGGCCAACACCATTTACCTCAGACCGGAAACCGCCCAGGGTATTTTCGTGAACTTCCTGAATGTACAGAAGACCGGCCGTATGAAGATCCCCTTTGGCATTGCTCAAACCGGAAAGGCCTTCCGCAACGAAATCGTGGCACGGCAGTTTATCCTGCGCATGCGTGAGTTTGAGCAAATGGAAATGCAGTTCTTCATCAAGCCCGGTACCGAAATGGAATGGTATGCTTACTGGAAGGAAAAACGCATGAAATGGCATAAATCCATTGGCATGGGTGATCACAAATACCGCTTCCATGATCATGATAAACTGGCGCATTATGCCAATGCCGCCTGTGATATTGAATTTGAGTTTCCGATCGGGTTCAAGGAAGTGGAAGGCATTCATTCACGCACCAATTTCGACCTTGGCAACCATGAAAAATACTCGGGTAAAAAAATCCAGTATTTCGACACGGAAGCCAATGAAGGATTTACACCTTATGTAATTGAGACTTCCATTGGTCTGGATCGTATGTTTTTTACCGTTCTTTCCAACGCTTATGTTGAGGAAAAGGTTGAATGGGAAGGCAGCGCAAAAGAAGAACGCGTGGTATTGAAAATCCCCCCTGCCCTGGCACCTGTGCAACTGGCCATATTGCCCCTGACCAAAAAAGACAGCCTGCCGGAAAAAGCCCGGGAAATCATGGACAGGATGAAATACGATTTCAACTGTCAGTATGAAGAAAAAGACTCCATTGGCAAGCGTTACCGGCGCCAGGATGCCATTGGCACTCCTTTCTGCATAACCGTTGACCACGATACCCTGCAGGATAATACAGTAACCATCCGCTACCGGGATACCCTGCAGCAGGAAAGGGTGGTGATTGACCGCCTGCCGGAGATCATGGGAGATAAGGTGAGCCTGAAGGGACTGTTGAAGAGGTTATGAGGTAATGAAGTGATTAAGTAATCACCTAATCACCTTCTTCATCCTATTCCAGCCTAATCACTTCGCTCTCCGCTCTTCTTCCTGCAAAATCAATGGCTGCCACTGCATACTCATGTGTATCCCCGTCGGAAAGCTTGTCGATGAAGGTAAACGGAGTTTTACCGGTTTGCGGCCTGTGGGTCACTGAACTGATCTGATTCCCGTCTCTCCAGATTTCATAGGATTTAACAGGTGAATTGCCGGCAAAGGAGGTATCCCAGGATATATCCGCAAAGCGGTCATTTCCGGAAGTGCGCTGCCTGACAACCACATGAACGGGAGCCGTAAGACCCTTATCCGGCATCTGGAAATAATTGGTTTTCCCTTCTTTCACAGTTTGCGTCATTTTTTCAATGGCCTGGCGATCTGTTGAATTCATGCCGGTTGGCTCAACCTGCGCAGCGCTGAGATTTTGTTCCAGCTGGCAAACGACAGGGTTGTCGCTGATCTGTCCAATTCCAATGATAGCCGTGTGCACGCCCGGCGTGGTAAGGGAATATTCCACCAGGGGCCGGCTGGGCAGGGCGGTACTACCAACAGTACGCACAACTTCCATGGGTCCGCGTGTCCAATGGGGTTCCTTGGAGTACATAGCCCCGTCCGCGAAAACCTTCATGGCGATCACACCCATGTTTTTGGCTGCTGCCACCGGTATGACATTGTATTGCATATTGAAATTGAGCCTGTCATTTGTATTGATGGCAATCAGCATAGCATCCAGAAGATTGGTCTTATCGCGCTGGATCATCTCCACCATCACCGGGGGTGAATAATGTCCCGAGAAACCGATATGTCTGATCAGCTTTTCCTCTTTGGGATTGAGACCCGTAAGGTTGGTGCCATCCCTGTAATCGCGCAAAGCAGCCAGCGCCCCGATACTTTCGGCTTTTGGATCGGTGTCATATAATCCCTCATACAGGGCGTCCACTTCTTCCATGGTGTTGAGGTTATGGATCAACACCATATCGAGGTATGCCCCGGCAGGATAATTGCCCTGGTTGTCTCCGAACATTTGAGACAGGCTTCTTTTCACGTCATCCACGGTAAATGAACCTTCCGCTCCGTTCGTGCGGCTGGATACACCCGGCGTGTTAACGCCGCCTTTGGCATGGCGAAGATGCGTTTTGGTGGTCAGAAAAACAGACCGCCTTAGTTTTTCATTGTATCCCGCCCGGGAGGGACTGAGGCTGAGCTCCTGAAAGGCTTTGCCATAGTTAACCTGACTGGGACCGTATACGTTTGAGGTATCAAAGTAATTCACTCCTTTGCTGAAGGCTTTCAGAATGATTTTTACCGGGTCGATATCCTCGGGTGTCCATTGTATAGAAGCCTGACCACCTAATCCCAGTGTAGTGACTTCAAAACCAAGCTTTCCGAAAGTTCTTTTCATGGGTTTTACAACCCTGTTGGTCACAAAACCAAATCCGGGCATCAGGGCAATCCCGGCAGCAGCGGCTGCTGTGGTCTTAATGAAAACACGACGGCTTTTGTTTTGGTTATTCATGGCGCATGTTGGTTTGATTTATTGTCATTAAAACAAATGTAATTGCAAAATGGTTTGCAATATGGACCTGTTTTAAAAGTTCGGATTAATTGTTGAATTCAACAACAGAATTTCCGGTTTTTTAGTTCAAACAAATGAAATATTATTTTCGTATACTCAGGAGATGCTTTTATCAATAATGTCTTTCGGAATTATCGAATAATTGATAGATTGCAAAAAAAATCATGCGTCTTAACCTCGTTACCGGCTATTTCGTTATTTTCACACTACTTTTTGAACTGCAATGCAGATCTCAGGAAGTGATCTGTTCTGCCGGGGATGTTTTTTCAAATTCCTCGGTACAGACGGAATGGTCGTTGGGTGAAGTTGCCATTGATACTTATTATGATGATGAGATCGTTCTTTCCCAGGGATTTCATCAACCTGTTATCTTGAAACAAACTGAAACAGATTTCGAAATTAAGGTCTATCCGAATCCTTATGATTTGAATCTATTTATTGAGATTTCCCAACTTGAAAGTGAGCATATGTACGCGCGGATCTTTGATATCAGTGGAAAACTGATCTTCAATAAACCTGATTTATTGAATTTTAATAAAATAATAACATCGGAAATGTCGGATGGCATTTACCTGTTACGCATATATGATTCTCAGTCCCACGTTCTTAAAACTGTTAAAATCGTAAAATTATTTCAGCCATGAAAAGGTTCGCATTGTCGCTAATTTCTTTGCTATACTTTATATCCCTGTTTTCACAGGCGCCTCAAAGCTTCCGTTATCAGACGGCTGTGAGGAACAATTTAGGAGAACTGCTCGCTGATAAACCTGTGGGCCTGAAAATAAGCATACTAAAAAACAGCCCCACAGGTACTCTTGTCTTTTCCGAAACATTTAATTTGATAACAAATTCCCTGGGGTTAATCAATCTGTCAGTGGGTACGGGTTCTCCGATATACGGATCCATTGTTGACATTGATTGGGGTGCAGGAGAGTACTATTTACGCATTGATGTTGACCGGAATGGAGGTTCCAACTATGAATTCCTCGGAACTTCACAGCTGCAGAGCGTTCCATATGCACTATATGCCGAAAAAGCAGGGAGCGGGGAAGTTCAGTCAGAATTATACTGGAAAAGAAACGGGGATAACCTTTACTATAATGATGGATACATTGGCATCGGAACTGAATTTCCAGATTTTAAATTACATATTGCTGAAAATAATAACAAAGTCGTCATTGGATATCAGCCAGCCTATGATGGCCCTTTCATAAATTTATACAGCTCAACAACAGACCTGGCTGCTATGTTAGCTTTTGGTGTAGCCAAAATTGATTATGAGAAAAATGGAAATACGTTGGCATTGCAAGATTGGGCATATCTCTACGGGAATAATTTGAATGCAGGAATTTCAATTTTGCCCGATATGCAGTATGCCCCGCAAGGATTGTACATCAAAAGAGGAGGATTGATTGGAATTGGTACCTCATCCCCCACAGCAAAGTTAGAGATTGCCGACGGGGATATCTATATCAAAGATGTCGACAAGGGTATCATTATGACTTCCCCAAATGGTCAATGTTGGCGTGGAACCATCAATAACTCTGGAGTGCTTCAGTTTGCTGCCATACCCTGTCCGTAAAGTTTAGATAAAAAGCATTTCTTACGCCATTGATTTTCAATTGATGGCGTTTTTTATTTGTAATTTTTCTATTATTGCTGCATATTATTTTGCCAATGCCCAGGGTTTTGATTATAACCTATTACTGGCCCCCCAGTGGAGGTTCTGCAGTTTTGCGATGGCTGAAATTCGCCAAGTACCTCCGTGACTTTGGCTGGGAACCGGTAATATATACACCAGCCAATCCCGAACCCCAGGAGATCGACACTTCACTGCTCAAAGATATTCCTGAAAACATGGAGGTGATCAAATCCCCGATATGGGAACCTTACAATATCTATAAGCGGCTTACCGGGAAAAAGAAAGAAGACAGACTCGGAGTAGCCCTGATGTCGGATAAAAAGCAAGGCTTCGTCAGTAGATTATTGCTTTGGATCAGAAGCAATTTATTCATTCCCGATCCGCGGCGTTTTTGGGTTAGACCTTCCGTAAGGCTGTTAAGCAGATACCTTCACCTCCGTCCGGTTGATGTAATTGTAACCACAGGTCCGCCCCACAGCATGCATCTTATTGGCCTTGGACTCAAAAGAAGGTTGGGAATAAAGTGGGTGGCTGATTTCAGGGATCCCTGGACCAATATTGATTTTTACAGGGACCTGGCCTTGACCCGGTGGGCCGATTGCTGCCATAAAAGGCTTGAACGAAAAGTGCTTCATGGGGCTGACCGGGTCATTACCGTCAGTCCGGGCATGACCCGGGAATTTGCATCCATGGGGATCAGCAGGATCGCTACCATCACCAATGGCTTTGACGTTGTTCCGGCCTCATTGACAAAGCCTCTGCCGGAGAAATTCACCCTGTTGCATCTCGGCTCCATTCCCAAATCACGGAATCCCGAAAACCTGTGGCAGGTACTTGCAGATCTGGTGGGGAAAAATCCCGGTTTTGCAGGAAAACTGCAGATTAAGCTGATCGGGAAAACGGACAGGATCGTGCAGGAATCGATCGGACGTTATGATTTACAGGATTTTGTTTTATGTGAGGACTTTATACCCCATGAAAAAACCTTTCAAGAGCTCACTGAAGCGGCTGTGCTTCTTTTATTTATAAATAATACCCCAAATGCAGGAGGTATACTGACGAACAAATTCTTTGAGTACCTGTCCGCTCGCCGCCCAATTCTGGCTATTGGTCCCGTCGGCGGAGATGCATCCGTGATCCTGGGTGAAACAACGGCAGGGAAAATATTCGAATACACTGACACCATAGGATTGAAAAATCATTTATTAGACCTGTTTGGATTATATTCGCAAAAGAATTTGATCGCCGACAGCGGGGATATCGAAAGGTTTTCCCGGAAAAGCCTTACGGGGGAACTTGGCGCACTTTTAACAAAACTCATCTCTTGAAAAAGATTCTTACCGTAATAGGTGCCAGGCCGCAATTCATAAAAGCAGCCGCCGTCAGTAGGGCAATCCGCAAATCCGGTGGTTTGCACGAAGTCATTGTGCACACCGGTCAGCACTTTGACAACAATATGTCCTCCGTTTTCTTCCAGGAGATGGATATCCCGGAACCAGATTATCACCTGGAGATTAACAGCCTTTCACATGGCGCCATGACAGGCAGGATGATAGAAAGGACCGAGGAAGTGCTGTTGACTGAAAAACCTGAACTGGTTTTGGTTTACGGGGATACCAATTCCACGCTCGCCGGAGCACTGGCCGCCAAAAAACTTCATATTCAGGTCGCGCATGTGGAAGCAGGACTGAGGTCTTTCAATATGGAAATGCCGGAAGAAATCAACAGGATACTTACTGACCGCATTTCAAATATCCTTTTCTGCCCCACTGAGATTGCCGTAAACAACCTTCAACGGGAGGGATTTGATAGTTTTCCCTGCAGGATCATGCAGGTTGGGGACGTAATGTATGATGCCGCTCTGTTTTACGGGGCCATGTCGTCACAGCGCTCCGGTATACTGAACCGCTTATCCCTTGGCGAATACAATTATGTGCTTTGCACCATACACCGGCAGGAAAATACGGATAACCTCGAAAATCTGAAATCCATTGTTTCAGCTTTGAACGAGATTAGCAGCGAGATACCTGTTGTGCTGCCCCTGCATCCGAGGACAAATAAAATCCTTACCCGGAACAATATCAGACTGGCATTTCAGCCGATCGATCCCGTCGGATATTTCGATATTGTTGAGTTGCTCAAAAACTGCAGCCTGGTTATCACGGACAGCGGAGGTATGCAAAAAGAAGCTTATTTTTTCCGGAAATACTGCATAACCCTTCGGGAAGAAACAGAATGGATTGAACTGGTAAATCATCATTTCAATCTTCTTGCAGGTTCCGATCCGGTTTTAATTAAAAAAGGATACCAATCCTACGGCGGAAAACTGATTTCTGATTTGATACCATTGTATGGCCAGGGTGATGCGGGTGACAGAATTGTCGACATACTTTTAAAAAGCCTTTCGTGAAGATTTTAATGGTTCTCGATCGTGAGTTCCCTCCCGATATCCGGGTGGAAAATGAAATATCCGCCCTTTCACAGGCGGGACATGAAGTCCACATTGCCTGCTACACCCGGAAAAACAAGCCGGAATATGAAAAAACAACCCGGGTTACCATTCACAGGAAACCCATCTCTCCATTGATATACAAATCGAGCGTGGCAAGCCTCACTCTTCCCGGTTATTTCTTGTTCTGGAAGCGATTTCTCAGAAAAATACTGGGCAATGAGCCGTTTGATGTACTGCATATCCATGATCTGCCGCTGATTGGCGTTGGAAGAAAATTAAAGAGAGTCTTTTCCCTGAAATTAATTGCTGACCTCCATGAAAACTGGCCTGCTTTTTTGGAAATTTCCAAACACACCAATACTCCGGCAGGAAAATTACTTTCTCCCATCTTTTTATGGCGCAGGTATGAGAAAAGGATTCTTCGATATGCAGATGCAATTATTGTTGTGGTGGATGAAGCAAAGGCCCGGCTTATCGGTCTGGGAATCCCTGCATCACGCATCTTTGTTGTTTCCAATACCATTAACCTCAGTGATGTTCAGTTGACCGATCGTCCATACAACGGTGGCACCATGCTTTATTATGCAGGCGGCATCAACTTTCACCGGGGTTTGCAAAACGTCATTCTCGCCATGCACCGCTCGAGGAATAAACAAATCAGGTTGCGGATACTCGGTGAGGGCAGCTACAAGACTGAATTGGTAAAGCTTACAGAAAGCCTTTCTTTAAATGATCGCGTAATCTTTGAGGGCTACCAGCCTTTCCGGATAGTTATGGATATGCTTTCCGAATCGGATTTTGCCATAATTTCACATATTAAGACAGAACACACTGACTCCACCATACCGCATAAACTCTTTCAGTACATGTATGCGCAAAAACCGGTAATTGCAAGTGACTGCCTTCCGATCAAAAGAATTCTGGAGGAGACAGGTTCAGGCCTGATATATCCATCCGATGACATTGATCGTCTGGCGACATTGCTTGACCGGCTGGGAACAACAGCATATAATGACATGGGCACCCATGGCCGAAAGGCTGTGATCGAAAAATACAACTGGGAAAACGACAGCCGGGTACTGGCTGCAATTTACAGGGAATATTTACCGCAACAGGTTGTTAATCATTAAGATTTAAACTATGCTCCAGGCATTAATACATAGAGGTTCAGTCAGGGCAGAAGAGGTTCCTGCACCGGTGGTTGGTAAAGGCAGGATTCTGATCCGGGTTATAAACAGCTGTATATCGGCAGGGACTGAAATGGCAGGCGTGTCCGCCACCGGAAAGTCACCGGTCAGAACCATGCTTGAACAGCCCGAAAAGATCAAAAAGATTTTAAATTTGCTCAAATCCGAAGGCCTTTCGAAACTCATTAACCAGAACAAATTCATCAAAGAATCGGGACAACCCACAGGATATTCCGTGAGCGGGATGATCGTCGGAATTGGAGAAGATGTTGTAGGTTTTAAACCCGGCGATCGTGTGGCTGCTGCCGGAGGAGGTTTTGCTTACCATGCAGAATTCGTGGAAGTTCCTAAAAACCTCGTTGTGCCTGTTCCCGCAGGTGTTGATTACCGTGAGGCATCCACGGTTGCCATCGGAGCCATCGCGCTGCATGGCGTGAGACGGACCGACCTGGAAATTGGAGAATTCTGTGTCGTAATCGGGGCAGGCATCCTGGGTCTCATGGCCGTTCAGATACTAAACAAAGCGGGTATACGGGTCATTGCAGTTGATATCAACCAGGATCGTCTCAGTATTGCTTCTGAAACAGGAGCCGAACTTGTCATTGATGCCTCTGCCGAAGATCCGGTTAAGGCCGTCGAGAATATTACAGGCGGCCATGGCGCAGATGCAGTGCTTTATGCCGCAGCAACATCCGACAGCAAACCTTTATCCCAGGCCTTCCAAATGTGCCGGCGGAAGGGGAAGGTGGTGCTCATGGGAGTATCCGGAATGGAACTTAACCGGAAAGACCTGTATCCGGGAGAGCTTGATCTGCTGATTTCCACTTCTTATGGTCCGGGCCGTTATGACAAGGATTATGAAGAAGATGGAAAGGATTATCCTTACGGATACGTAAGGTGGACTGAAGGACGAAATTTTACGGAGTATTTGCGACTGCTGGAATCAGGAAAGATTCAAATAGAACAGCTTATTCATAATGTGTATCCGATCGAAGAGGCAGAAAAGGCATTTGATTCCCTTAAGGACTCGCACAATAAGCCTTTGATAGTGCTGCTGGATTATGGCAAGCCGGATATTATTGCCTCGCTTCCGGTCAGCAGAAAACTGGATCTGAACCGAAATGCGCACATCAAGGAGGGACTTATCCGGGTAGGAATAATTGGCATTGGCAATTTTTCCCAGTCGGTTCACCTCCCCAACCTGAAAAAACTCAGTAATAAATATTTAATATACGCGCTGGCCAGCCAGTCGGGTGTAAAGGTCAAAAATGCGGGAACCTTTTATAATGCGCAGTATGTAACTACACAATACGATGAAATCATCAGCGACAGTAATATTGATCTGGTTATGATCTGCACAAGGCATGGAAATCACGCTTCACTGGCCTTGAAAGCCCTGCAGGCAGGCAAACATGTATTTGTCGAGAAACCCCTGGCCACAAACGATGAGGACCTTAAAGCGCTTGAAGCGTACTTTGAAGCTCGCTCCGGTGATGCTCCGCTGTTAATGGTTGGTTTTAACCGAAGATTCAGTCCCTATATCCGTGAAATTAAAAAGCATACCGATAAGCGTGTAGGTCCCCTGCTTATCCATTATCGCATGAATGCCGGATTCCAGCCTGCGGATCACTGGACTCACAAGGATGGCGGAAGGATCATTGGTGAGGCCTGCCATATTATTGACCTGATGAATGCTTTGGTCAACAGCAAAGTAGGCAGCGTTCATTCGGAAAGCAGTTTTACCGGTAAAAGCAAATTCACACCTGATGATAATAAATCAATTCTAATTAAATACGAAGACGGTTCAATGGCCACGATCGAATACATTTCCATGGGCAGCAAGGAACTCTCTAAGGAATACATGGAGGTTCATTTTGATGAGAAATCAATCATACTCGATGATTACAAACAATTATCTTCACATGGATTCAAAATCCGTCCGATACGCTCAAAAGAAGGATTAAAAGGACATCTGGAAGAACTTGAAGTATTGTATGATTCATTGAAAGGAAATAAACCAGGATGGCCCGTTGATTTGGCTGCCCTGTCAGAAACAACCCGAATCACTTTCAAGATAGCCTAAAAATAGCTTTGCGATCCATGTTTAAAACAGCATTTGTTATACTTCATTATGAGACACTTTCTGACACTGTTGAATGTGTGAATTCCATTCTTTCTGTAAACAGATACCCTGAATGGCAAATTGTTGTTGTGGATAACGGATCTGTTAACCAATCCGGTCATACCCTGAAGGAAACCTATAAGGACAATGCCAGAATACATGTATTGCTCAATGGAGAAAACCTTGGATTTGCCCGGGGGAACAATGCGGGTTACCGATATGCCAAAGAAAAGCTACATGCAGATTTTATTATTGTCATAAATAATGATACCCTCCTGCGTCAACCTGATTTTATCGAGACCCTGCTGACCAGATACAACCGGAAAAAATTTGATATCCTGGGACCCGATATATTATCACTCAAAGACGGTTCACATCAGAATCCGCGGAAAGAAGTACTTGACAGTGTGCCGGTGGTTAAAAAGTACATTCGTTATTTTCGGGTGACTCTGCTTTTGAATTACCTGTTTATTGACAATTTCATCATCGGTATAAAGAAGTTTTTCATCCCGTCTTCCACGCTGCCAAGTGCCACCCAGGGGAAAATAAATCCGGATAACCTTGAAATGGAACAAGTGAAACTGCATGGCAGTGCCCTTGTGTTTTCCCCTGATTATTTAAAAAAATACGATGTTGCCTTCTACCCAGAAACATTTCTGTATTGTGAAGAATCAATTCTGTTTTACTTTGTAAGAAAAGACAAGCTTACCACTGTATATTATCCGGCTCTCAGTATCGTTCACAAAGAGGATGCCACCAGTGATTACCTTTACAAAAAGGCACGGCTGAAAAGAAGGTTTTACTTAAAAAACAATTTAAAATCAGCACGTGTTCTCCTGAAATTATTAAAGAACTTATAAAATGACTTGCAGAATTTGCGGTAATGAAAAGAACAACACAACTTACACAGGAAGGGAAATGTATTTCGGTTTCCGTGATACATTTGAATACTTCCAGTGCGCAGTATGCGGTTGTCTACAAATTGCGGAATTTCCCGAAAACCTGTCAAAATACTATCCCAGGGAATATGGAGCTTACAAGTTGCATGAAAAGATTCATGAGAATAAATTTATCCGGTTTCTGAAAAGGAAGAAACTGGAGAATAGCCTTGGTATTAACAATAATCCTCTCGGCTTACTGCTGAATTTATTCATTGATAAAGGATTTGTCAGGTATCTTAAACCCACCCATATTACAATTGATTCAAGCATACTGGATGTGGGCACGGGCCATGGTTCGCGACTCATAGGGCTGAAGAAGAAAGGTTTCAAAAACCTTACAGGTGTTGAGCCTTTTATCGATGAAGATATTGAATACGATATCGGTGTCAGGGTATATAAAAAGCAACTTTCTGAAGCAGAAGGACACTATGATATGGTAATGCTGAATCACTCTTTCGAGCATATGCCTGATCCGCTGGGGGCAATGAAGGATATATACCGGTTATTGAAAAACGATCGCACAGCTTTAGTTAGAATTCCTGTGGCGGATTCATATGGATGGGAAAAATACAGAACCAACTGGATGGCCATGGACCCTCCCAGGCATTTCTTTCTTCATACCAACAAAAGCATGAAAATCCTCGCTGAAAAATCAGGCTTTGTTATTACAGATGTAATTTATGATTCCAAGGATTTTCAATATGCCGCCAGTGAACAATGGGTAAGGGATATTCCTTTACAGGCACCTAACTCCTATTATCTCAACAGGAAACTTTCCTTTTTTACACGATCCGAACTGAGAAGATTTGCCAAAATGGCCAAAGAGCTCAACCGGACCAGGCGGGGGGATACAGCTTGCTTTTACCTTTATAAGAAATAATGCGTGAAAGGATGGATAGTGAAGCACTGTCAAGTTTGCATTCTCTTGAAAAATGGATCGGTGAAAACGGATATGCCGGGTATGATCCCTATGATATTAAAGGAAATCACTATATATTGACACTTGCTGAAAAAGGTAACTATAGCTTTCCGTTCACCCTGCTGCGGGAGACCGTTTTTGAACTGTTCTATCATTTCCCCATGTTTTCAAGACGCACTCTGAAGATTAAACCGGCCATGAATGCCAAAGCAATGGGATTATTCGCATCTTCTTTCGCAGATCTTTACTTGTTGGAGAAAGATGATTCTTTTAAAATAAATTCATCCTTTTGCCTGAACTGGTTAAAGGATAACGGGTCGGAGACTCCCCTCGGTATCGCTTGGGGTTATCCTTTCGATTGGCAGTCGCGACAATTAATACCTGCAGGCACACCCAACGGCATTGTCACTACTGCTGCTGCAGATGCCTTCTGGAAACATTACAGGATTTTTAATGATCAGGAAGCGCTGGTGTTTTGCGCCAGGATTTGCGATTTTCTCAGCACCTTACCCGTTGATCCGGTTGCTCATGATCAGATCTGCTTTTCCTATACACCCCTTTTCATCAATCATGTGCATAATCTGAATCTTTTTGTTGCCGAGTTTCTGATCAAAACGGGGATGGAAACCGCCAATAACTC
Organism: Bacteroidales bacterium; assembly: GCA_016930375.1. Lineage (GTDB taxonomy): Bacteria > Bacteroidota > Bacteroidia > Bacteroidales > UBA10428 > UBA5072. The sequence goes on from JAFGGU010000032.1 coordinate 59,659, forward strand.
CTGGGTAGATCAGGGCAATAAGGCTGTCAATTACACCATCTCGAACCAGATGAAAAATGGTGCCTTTGACTATAACGGCCCTCCTGAAAAGCCCGGCAATCATATTGACAATTACCATACCGGCTTTGTGTTGCGTATGCTCTATTCCATCTGGAAGCTGACGGGCAGGAAGGATGTATATATCGCTCTCAACAAATGTTACCGTCATTATGTTAGTAACTTCTTTGAAAACAGGACAATACCTAAACTGATGCCCGACAGAAAATACCGGATTGATATCCATGCCTGCGCTGAAAGCATCCATTGCCTGTCAGAACTGGCTGAAGATTTTCCTGAAGGACTTCCGCTGGCTGAAAATGTCCTGAATTGGACCATTCAGAATTTACAGGATAAAACTGGGTATTTTTATTACGGCATTCTGAAAAGCCGTTTCACCGGAATACCATTCAAATCGAAAATACCTTATATTCGCTGGGGTCAGGCATGGATGCTCAGGGCCCTGACCAGTTACCTGATGGCTGTAAAATCTTCAAAAGCATAATATGCTCCCTGTACTGAAATCGACATTAAAGAATACCTTTATTTACAGCATCGGGACTTTTTCTTCCCGCTTGGCGGGATTTATCCTCATACCCTTATATACAGCGCAATTTAGCGTGGAAGAATATGGTATGATGGGAATTATGGAAATCACCTCACAGGTATTGCTGGCTTTGCTCGGTTTTAGTTTGTACAATGCCTTTTTTCGGTGGTACTGGGACAAGAAATTTATTGCCAAACAAAAATCAATCCTGTTTACCATTCTTGTTTTTCTTATTTTTCAGATATCACTGTTTCTCATCCTGGTATTGTCTTTTCAGCAAGATCTATCCTATCTCCTCTTTGATTCGGACCGGAATTCCTACCTTATTCGGTTGCTGATCCTGGTAAGCGGACTCGAGGCTGTCGGGGTAGTGGTTTCCACCCTGCTGCGACTGAAAGAAAGAGCAGCATTTTATACATTGTTACAGGTTGTAAAGCTCATCATCAGCCTGTTGTCCACCATTTATCTGATCGTATATCGCAACAGGAACATCGAGGCTGTTTATGAAGCCCAACTCATCGCCAATGTTGTGTACCTCCTCCTAATATTCAACGTATTGCGAAAGAACATCGAATTGAAGTTTGAATGGAAGATCCTCAAGGATATGCTTTCTTTCAGTCTTCCCCTCGTTCTGACTTCATTATCCGGAATTATTCTGAACATAACGGACCGGTATACGCTGAGGTTTCTTGCGGATATGGCTGATGTAGGGGTTTATTCACTGGGTTTCAAGGTTGCCAATACCCTGCGGGTTTTTCTGATAGCCTCCGTTAATCTTGCCCTCCAACCCATCATTTTTAAAATGATGGATGAACCCGGCAATAAACGATTTTACGCCAAGGTGATGACCTATTTCACCTTTGGCCTGATGTTTTTTGTTTTGTTCTTTTCCCTGTACGCTCCTGAGATCATCAAGGTCATTTCCAAACAGAACGTGCAATACTGGAACGCCTGGAAACTTGTACCTGTTCTTTCATTTTCCATGTTGTTCAGTATGCTGCGGGATGTTTCATATACCGGTTTGAATATTACCAAGAAAACAAAAATTATCGCTCTCCTGGTGATATCCGCCGCAATACTGAATATTCTTCTGAATCTGCTTTTCATACCGATCTGGGGTTTCTATGGGGCATCCGTGGCCACTGCAATATCCCAGGTTATTTACTTCGTTGCAGTATACATAGTGGCCCAAAGATTCTATTCCATTCCCTATGAGATTAAAAAAATCATACTGATGATCTGTGTTGGCATCTTGCTTTTTACGGCAGGCCTGCTTGCCAATTCGTGGCCCCTGGCATTCAGGCTCGTCATTAAGTTAATTATAATCTCATCCTTTCCCTTCTTCCTGTATTGGTTCGGGTTTTATGAATCCATTGAACTGGAACGTCTCGGACAGTTCTGGCGGAAGTGGAGGAATCCGCTGGGATGGAGGAAAAACTTACGCAAATTAAAACTGAATTAAAGCAATTTAAATATCTTCGTTCCTCCTAATTATCCCGCTCATGGAAAACAACAAAAAGGCATATCTTCAGTATATCATTCCGGTGATCCTGTTTTTCTTTATTTCCCTGGCCTATTTTATACCTGACGTACTGGAAGGGAAGAAGCTCAGTCAGCATGATATCGTTCAGTTCAAGGGGATGTCAAAAGAAATTGCCGACCACCGTGAAAAATACGGGGAAGAGCCACTCTGGACGAACAGTATGTTTGGCGGTATGCCTGCTTACCTGGTTTCTACCCAGTACAAGGGCAATGTCTTCAAACAGGTTCATCGCCTGTTAACCCTTTACGATTTCAGGCCGGTGAGCTTCATCTTTCTTTATCTGACAGGTGCTTTTGTAGCCCTGCTTTTGTTTGGCGTTAATCCCTGGCTGAGTTTTGCAGGGGCCATTGCCTATGCCTTTTCTTCCTATTTCTTTGTCATCATTCAGGCGGGACATGTGTCCAAGGTCCTTGCTCTGGGCTATATGCCGCCCATAATCGCAGGTGTTTATGCGGCCTTCAGAGGAAAAGCCCTGCTGGGAAGTCTGGTTGCCGCTGTATTTCTCAGTTTACAGATTCTGGTCAACCATCTCCAGATCACCTATTACACTTTCCTTTTCATTCTCATTCTGGGCATTTTCGAATTGGTACGTACCCTAAAAAACAATGCCTGGATGGATTTTCTGAAACCCCTGGCATTGCTTGTACTATTTGTTATTCTGGCCATCGGAGCAAATTTCTCAACACTTTACACAACCTACGAATACGGTAAATACTCCATCCGGGGAAAATCAGAGCTCTCAGTGAATGCTGAAAACAAAACTTCAGGCCTCGATAAAGATTATGCCACGCAGTGGAGTTATGGCACCGGGGAGACCTTTACCCTGCTTATCCCTAATTTTAAAGGAGGCAGTTCAACAGGTTCCTTAAAAACAAGTTCTCACACCTATGACTATATTAAAAGCAATTACGGTCCTTCCGAGGCTAAAAAGTTCATCGGCAATGTACCCTTGTACTGGGGCACGCAACCAAGTACTGCGGGGCCTGTATACGTGGGCGCTGTAGTCGTTTTTCTTTTCATTCTGGGTATGTTTCTTGTTAAGGGACCGGTGAAGTGGTGGCTGTTTATAGTTACCCTGGTCTCTGTTCTTTTGTCATGGGGAAGTAATTTTCCCTTGCTGACCAATTTTATGCTTGATTATTTCCCGGGATACAACAAGTTCAGGACTGTGTCCATGATCCTGATCATGGCTGAATTTGCCATGCCATTGCTGGCCATACTGGCTGTGAAGGAAATCATCACATCGGATATTCCCAGGAAGGAATTTCTGAAAGCGCTGAAGTATTCATTCTTCGGACTGGCCGCGCTAATTTTGCTTCTGATGCTTGTTTCCGGTTCCTTTGACATGACTTCCCGGTATGATGCGGAATTCCGTTCTCAGGGTCTGGATGCCATTGTGGATGCCATACAAAAAGATCGCCTGGCCTTGTTGCGTTCAGATGCCTTCCGGTCGCTGGTGTTTATCTGCCTGACCGCCGCCCTGATTTATGCGGCATACCTGAAAAAGATAAAATTCAATGTCCTGATATTCTTGTTATCATTCCTCCTGCTGCTTGATATGTGGCCGGTGAATAAAAGGTACCTCAATAGCAAGGACTTCGTATCCAAAAAGGAGGATAAAAATCCCTTTACAGCATCCACGGCCGATATGATAATCCTGGAAGATAAGGACGCGAATTTCAAGGTATTAAACCTCAGCGTAAGCGTGTTGCAGGATGCAAGCACATCCTGGTTTCATAAATCTCTGGGTGGCTATCACGGGGCTAAAATGAGGCGTTACCAGGAACTCTTCGACCACAGTATACAAAATGAAATTTCTGGTTTATACAATACATTTCAGAAAAACCCGTCCCCCGCGGCCATCGACAGTACATTCGCCACGCTTGGAACGCTTAACATGCTGAATACACGCTATATTATTTACAATCCGGAAGCCCCCCCGTTAGTAAACAAATACGAACAGGGCAATGCCTGGTTTGTGAATCAGGTCAGGACGGTTGCCAACGCCGATGAGGAGATTGCCGCTGTTGCCGATTTCGATCCCGGCTCGGAAGCCATTATGGATGTCCGCTTCAGTAAGGAGATTGAAGGTCTTCCATGGACACCCGACAGCACGGCAAAAATTTCTCTGAACGAATACCGGGCCAATTACCTGAAATACCACGCGGTCTCAACTTCGGAGCAACTTGCAGTCTTTTCGGAAATATTTTATGACAAGGGCTGGCAGGCATATATTGATAACCAGCCTGTTCCACATTTCCGGGTAAATTATGTCCTCCGTGCCATGCGCATTCCCGCAGGTGATCATACTATCGAATTCAAATTTCACCCGAGGAGCTATTTCCTGGGTGAGATAGTCTCCCTGGCTTGTTCATTGTTATTGGTATTGATGGTAGTAGGAACGGGATACCTGGAATGGAAGAGATCTGGTAAAAATAAATAAAATATAACCCTTCAAGGGTCTTTGGACCGCTTGAAGGGTCTTTGCTCTTTACAATCTGCTCCCTGCTAATTATTCCTTACTCCTTACTCCTTACTCCTTACTTCTCTAATACCGCTCCAACCACCGGTATCTTCTGGCTGTATCGCCGAATTTAGCTGTAATGCAAATCTCATGCGAACCATAGGTGTATTGCGTAATGCCTTTAAAGCCGTAATCAAAGGAATATCCAAAATAGTAATGCTGGTATTTTAACCCCGCCATGAAAATCATCTCTCCCGATGTTCTGCCGGATACACCAAACCAGTACTGCCGCTTATAGTATGCTTTCAGGGATATATCAGCCTGTACGCGCAGCAATTCGTTAAAAAGCACAATCGTGGATGGTTCAAGTTCCCAATCCGGATTACCCGGGAATACAATCCGGTAATCGGCCATTAAATAATAATGTCGGATAAGCCTGATCTCTTCGGAACTTTGAAAATCAGCACTGTTGCCTATTTTTAATTTCGACTGAAAAACCTGCGCAACTGCCACGCCAATATGGTATTTCTCTGTCAGATAATTAATGCCCACACCGGCATCAGGAACAATCGTGGATTTTCCAATGAGCCCGTTCAATGGATCAATATCCGGATCCTTAAGCTGCGCCCGCTCACTGTTGATTCTGTATTGAAACATATTGCCGGTCAAACCGAATGAAAGCTGTGAATTCTCAATAAAAAGATGGTAGGCATAACTAAATTGCGCACCGGTACGTTCAATGGCACCATTCTCGTCATGGTAAACAATCGCACCAAGTCCAACCCTTCCCTGCCTTCCTTTCCTGTATACATTCCCTTTCGATCCGGATTTCAAGCTGTATCCGGATTTCAAAATTCTTCCCTGTAAACTGATCAGGTAAGAACTTGGGGTATAATTGGAAAACCCTATCCATTGTTTACGGGCAGCAAGATTGGCTACTGTTCTTCCGTCGCATCCTGCCACGGAAGGATTGATAATAAACTCATTGGAATAATACTGGCTGAACCGGGGAAGTTGCTGCGCAAAACCTGAAATGGACCATATCCATACCAGTACAAGAATAATTATTTTTTGCGTTGTCTTCATTTACAGCAACGGTATCATTGTAGGACAGGAGGCATTTTGGGCTGTCAGGATTTTATTGTTTATGATACGTAACCATCAGTAAAATGTTTTAAATGTTTCTGTTATGGACAGAATCCTACCTGATTATGGTTACTATTCCTTTCAAAGGGGCTTTATCATCCCCGGTATTCAATTCAATAATAAAATAGTACGAATCCACAGGGAGGGCTCTTCCTTTCAGATCCTCTCCATTCCAGGCTTCCGGACAACCTCCCGTGCAGCGGTAAACCAGGTTGCCCAGCTGGTCATACACCTGAATGACTCCATTGGGATATACCTCGTGGAACGATGCTTCAACCCCTTCCTCTGTAATATAACTTATATCCCAGGTATCATTCGCATTATCATAGTTCGGTGTAAAGGCAGTAGGAATTCCGAGACAACTGCTGTTCTGAGCTGTCAGTCTGAATGTAGTGTCAGCCTGGCAATGGTTATTATCCAACACACTCACCGTGTAAGAACCTTCCTTAATGTCATTTAAAATTGAATCCGTATCATCGGGAAAGAGATCTCCCCAGTCAAATTGATATGCAGGATGGCCCCCTGTGACAGTAACCGCCATGGCGCCATTTTGCCAATCGGGACAAAATGGATAAACCGTATTGAAAGTGTCGATGGCAATATGCAATTTATCAGGCTGCTGAATCATAACCAGAGTATCTGCCTCGCAGTTTTCAGTATCAACTACCCTGAGGGCATAATTGCCGGCCCTAAGCCCATCGACTTCATCGCCGTTTACAGGAATGTTGTTCCACAAATAAGTGTAAGTACCTGTGCCTCCCAGAGCGCCCAACCCGGCCATACCATCAGATGAGCCGAAACACAGTGCGTCAGTTACTGTAAATACTATGCTCAAAGGGTCAGGATCATCCAGGAATATGCTTTGCGTGCCCGTGCATCCTTCATCATCGTTTACGGTTACGGTATATGTACCTTCCCCCAGTCCGGCATAGGACTGCGAGAAAGGTCCATCCAACCACGCATAAGTGTACGGGCCAACACCACCGGAAGGAACCGCCCGCAATTCTCCGTCGGATGACTGATGGCATGATATTGGATCAGTTACCTGAATGTCAATTAAAACATCTGTATTTTGCTCAATTACAGCTGTATCGATTATTTCGCAAAGATTATCGTCCAGAACCGTGAGAACATATATTCCCATAGCTAATCCCGACAGGTTGGGTGTAACAGCTCCGTTATCCCAGCTATAATTATAGGGCGCAATTCCACCAGAAATCTCTGCCTGGGCGCTTCCCAAAACAGTGCCGGTGCAATTCACATTTTTGGCATCGATGATCAAATCCATTGCCGGAGGTTCCGTGAGGCTTCCCGACCAGGATGTCTGACAATTGTTGGCATCGGTGAGGGTAAGACCATAATTGCCTCCTGTAAGATTTTCAATATAAGCTGTATCCTGCAATAAAAGTGTGCCATTTGCACTCCAGCCGAACAGGTAACCGGGTGTGCCTCCTGAAATACCGATGAAAATGGACCCATCAGAGCCTCCTCTGCAGCGGATCCCATAACCCTTGTAATCCGAAAGACCGACAGAATCAATTTCCAGTTTGGAAGGCTGGATCAAAACAATAGTATCTCTTTCCTGACAACCCAACCCGTCGGTCACGGTGACCCTGTATTCCCCGGAGGACAGGTCGTATAATTCATTTGACGTGTTTGTTGTATGATCCCATGCATAGTGAAATTCGGATGTGCCACCGCCTGATGCCTGGAGTTTTATATAAGCCGTACTTTCGCCAAAGCAATTCAGATTGTATCCACCGGCAACAGATGATGAAAGATCAGCACTGATGACTATTTCACCTGGTGCTGTCAATTCAAACGTATCGGCAACCGCACAGTTGAAAGAATCGCTGACAGTTACTGTATACAAGCCTGGCGCAAGATTCACCTGGTTTCTGGCTGATGAATTAACCGTACCGGGACCCGACACTACGTCCCAGTTATAGGAATAAGGCCCATAGGCATGTCCTCCCTGTATGTCATTTAATTCAATTCTCCCATCTTCGGAGTTGAAGCAACTAACATTATAAATGCCCGAATAAGAGGATAGTGTTACCTGTTCAATGCTGAGCGGTTCGGGTTGTGTCATGTCCTGTATGAACAAGCCGCTGCATTCCTCCACGTCGGTATAATTTAGAGTATAACGACCGGCTGGCAAATTTTGTAACAGATTGATACCATCGCTATTCGTAAAGGTTGTATCCATACCATTGGTGCTTGTCCAGTGGTAGGTGAGCATAGTGCCTTTGGTATTCTGGGAAAGTATGGCCCCTGAATTCTCTCCGTTACACCTGATCTCATACTGACCCGAAACATTGTAAGGCGCTACATAGATAGTAAAGGCCTGTGGCTGCTGTAAAAGAATGGAGGCATTAACAATACAGCCATTGGTATCCAATATGGTTACCTCATACTGACCATCCATTACATTAATTAACGTATCCTGGTATACGGGGGCATCCAGGTAATAATCATTCGGAACTGTGTTCCAGTTGATCATGTAAGGAGCAGTCCCACCCGAGATGATCGGAGCAATAGTACCATCGTTACCATGACAACTCAACGTATCAATTACATCTATTTGTGACAGTAATTTAAGTGGCTGTGTCAGAATAAATAATGAATCATCCATGCACTGCAGCTTATCGGAAACCGTTATGGTATAATTACCTGCATAGAGATTATTGATATCCTTCGTTACCTTCCAGCCGCTATTCCATGAGTAGTTCAGGTTATTATCATTGTAACCTGCAAATGCAGTCAGGCCTCCTTCAGGATTGAGTTGGATAAATCCGTTGTTTTGACCATTGCACCTTATATTACGCCCACCTACCCAGGTAGAGACTGTATCTGCCACTATCCTGAGTTTCGGTGCCACCCACACCCAGCTTGTATCGGGAATACCCGCACATTTTCTTTCACCAAAAATGCCCGTCAGGTAAGGATATGTGATAAATGTTACCTGTTGCGGTATGGTGGAGTGGTTCACTATGGAATCGATAAGCACGTAACCCGGATTCAGATCAAAGGTGTCCTGCTCATGGAACACTTCAACGTCTGCTAAATTGTAAATCGTCTCATAGGCCAGCTTAACAGGCTGCAGGGAGCGTGTTACTGAACTGGTCTCAATCGATGGTCTCAATGAAGTGCAGATGGTATCCCTGAGCGGAGTGAGACTGACTTTTGGCACGGGCTCTACCCATATCCTGACCGTATCCGCCATTCCGGGGCACTTCTCCAGCTCGGAATCGGCATGTCTTGTATAGGGAGTGATGACAAACAATACGAGTTTGGCAGTATCAGTACTGTTGGTGAGTACATCCGCGAGATTAGCGCCGTTTATTATTGCATTTCCCGAACCAGGCAAAACGTTTACTCCATAGGGTTTTACAGTCTGATACCGGAAAAGCACAGGTCTTGTGGGACTACTGATGCTGTTAAGATCAATACTGACCAGTTCCCCTGAACACAGTGTATCGCTATCAGGCGTGCCATCTACAGTGACCGTGGGTTCTATCCATACTTCCACGCTGACCGGGGTACCCGGACAGTTGTTCGTATTATGCTCATTCACCGGCCAGGGGGTTATCGTGTAGGTCACCCTCTGTGCCACATCGGTGTTGTTGTTCAGCGTCTGTTGGATCGATGTGCCGATGATCTGTCCCGTTGCATCACTGTCCGTCTCTCCTGTTACGTCCAGATTGTCGGTTACCGTCCAGGTGTAA
>JAFGGU010000033.1 GCA_016930375.1 Bacteroidales bacterium
ATTTCCGTGGGTTATCACCCACGGTTATTCAGATTATGCCACTTCGTGGCTCAAAACCGAAAAAACAAGGATACATTAACTTATAAAATAATTGCATCAGTAGTAATGTTAATTTATAAGATCCGAGGTATATTATGTTTAAAAGACTCATAGCCATTAATTTCCGAGAACCGAGTGGCTTATTTGGCCGTTATATCATCAAGAATCTAAAAAAGAATCAAATAGAATATGATGAAATTGCATTTATTTTTTGAATGTAATCTAATTCTGGGACGAAATTCATAGTCGATTGAAAATGATATATTCAATCCTAAGGCAAAATGGCAAAGTCATAATTTTCATGGCAGATGCTGAGTGTTTCAAGGAAATAAAGCAAATTGCAGGGAAAATAATATTTTACCGATACAGTATAGATGATGTTGTTAAAGAAATGGCGAAAATAGGGTTTACAGCCATCGAAACAATAGAGCATACAAAAGAGAAGAAGTGTTACTACCTCACAGGATATAAAAAATAACGTGCCTAACAGCGCCTTAAAAAAACAACCTTGCAAATAGATTATAATTTAAACTAATATGAAAAAAGTATTATTGCTATTAGCAGACGGATTTGAGACATTTGAAGCAAGTGTATTTATTGATGTTATTGGCTGGAATCTTGTTGAAGGAGATAATTCTACCAAATTGTTTACATGTGGATTAAAAAAAGAAATTAAAAGTTCGTTTAATCAAAGGTTTATTGTTGACTATTTGATTGGTGATATTGATATTGGTGCATTTGATGCATTGGCTATTCCAGGTGGATTTGAGGTGTATGGTTTTTATAATGATGCTTATGATGAAAAATTTCTCGATTTAATACGAGGTTTTAAGGCAAATAACAAATTTATAGCGTCTATTTGTGTCGGAGCTTTACCATTGGGAAAGAGTGGCGTTTTAAAAGGCAAAAAGGGTACAACATACAATAGAGCAGTTCGACGAGAAGCTTTGCAAGGATTCGGTGTTCATGTAATAAATCAACCCATTGTAATGGATGATAACATCATAACATCGTGGAATCCATCAACGGCGGTAGATGTTGCCTTATTATTATTGGAGCATTTGACAACAAAGAATAATGCTGATAAAGTTCGACAATTACTGGGTTTTGAGGATAAATGATAGAATGACAACCTCAGCTGGATTTTAGCAGCCAATGAATTAATTTCGCTTTTAAAACAATAATTAAAAGGAAACTGAAACCATGGCAGAATTGAAGACAAAACAAAACAGCGCAAATGTCAGTGAATTCATCAACGTATTTGCTGACAGCGATCAGAAACGTAATTGGGTGGCAATTATTAATCACATTGATACCAAGGGTGGCGGAATATAAATCAAAAAATTAATTCATGAAATTATATGTATTTCTAATTTTTATGCTTGCCGGTTTTACCGGAATCAATGCACAGACAAATATGCCTTTATCGACTTTCAAACCGGGTCAGGTATGGAAAGATACCCAAGGTAAGGTGATAAATGCTCACGGTGGCGGTTTCCTGTTTCACAATGGAAAATACTACTGGTTTGGTGAACATAAAATTGAAGGCAATGCCGGAAACAAAGCAATGGTTGGCGTTCACTGCTATTCTTCGGCTGATTTATACAACTGGACCGATGAGGGTATTGCCTTATCTGTAAATAAGAATGACCCAAACAGTCCAATTACAGAAGGTTGCGTATTAGAGCGTCCCAAAGTTATTTACAATGAAAAGACCGGAAAATTTGTAATGTGGTTTCATCTGGAACTTAAAGATCAAGGCTATAATGCTGCTCAAACCGGCTTGGCGGTGGGTGATAAAGTAACCGGGCCCTATACATTTATCAGGGCAACCCGGGCAAACATTCAAACCTGGCCTATGGAAATGACAGAGGAGCAGAAGAAAATGATCATTCAGGAAAAAGATTTGAAGGGTTGGAGTGATGAATGGATAAGTGCTGTTAAAGACGGCTTGTTTGTCCGTCGTGACTTTGAAGAAGGGCAAATGACCCGTGACATGAGCTTATTTGTGGACGATGATGGAAAAGCTTATCATATTCACGCATCTGAAGAAAATCTGACCCTGCATATTTCGGAATTGTCGGATGACTATACTTCATTTACGGGGAAATATACACGTGTTTTTCCGGCCGGGCATAACGAGGCGCCTGCTATTTTTAAACACAATGGCAAATATTATTTGATAAGTTCTGGCTGTACCGGCTGGGCGCCTAATGCAGCAAGGTCTGCTGTAGCTGAGTCCTTGATGGGCCCCTGGATAGAATTGGGAAATCCATGTGTTGGGGATTTTGCCGATTTAACTTTCCACTCGCAAAGCACTTATGTAATTCCAGTACAGGGAAAGAAAGAGTCTTTTATATTTGTTGCCGACCGCTGGAGGCCTGAAAACGCTATTGATGGTCGGTATATTTTTCTACCCCTGTTTTTCGATTCTGATCAAAAGCCGGTTTTGCGCTGGTTCGATGAATGGAATATGAACTGTTTTGGCGATGGCGATCATTTTAAATTGGGTGAAGATCAAATGAATGGGTGGAGGAATGATAAATTTGGCATGTTTATTCATTGGGGTTTGTATGCCATTCCTGCAAAAGGAGAGTGGTATATGTTCAATGATAAGGTACCTGCAGCTGAATATGCAAAATATGCTGATGAATTCGATCCTCAAAGATTTGCTGCCAACGAATGGGCTGAAATTGCAAAAGCAGCAGGAATGAAATACATGGTACTCACCGCCAGGCATCACGATGGATTTAGCTTATGGGACAGTCGCTCGAGCTATAACCATTTCACAAGTATGCAAACCAAGGCCAAAAGGGATTTTATTGCTGAATATACACTTGCCTGCCGGAAGGCCGGAATAAGAACCGGTATCTATTATTCACCCATGGATTGGCGATTTGATGGTTATTTCGATCCCCGCAATAATTTCGACAATGCCTTGCAAATGAGCGATCAATGCCACAGCCAGATCAGGGAGTTGTTAAGTAATTATGGTCAGATAGATGTACTTTGGTTCGATGGTGGCTGGCTTGCTCATAAGGGAACAGATAAAGACGGAGCATGGCTTTGGCAACCTCTCGAAATTATTGAAATGGCGCGTGGACTGCAACCTGATCTTGTTATGAGTTCGCGAATGGGCTGGATAGGTGATTTTCAGAGCGATGAAGGCGGCGGTGACGTAAGAGGACAAATTCGTAACGAACCCTGGGAAAAATGTTTGAATTTAAATGAGGTTAGCTGGGGTTATTCGACAAAACAAAACCTCATGTCATTTGAAAGAGCAATTAAAATGCTGGTCAATGTGGTTTTCCGCAATGGAAATGTGCTGTTGAATGTAGGACCTGATAAAGAAGGACTGATTCCTGAAACCCATGTTTCACGACTGAAAGAAATAGGACAGTGGCTCAGCAAATACGGTGAGAGCATTTACGAAACCCGCGGAGGTCCTTTTCAGCCAGTGGATAATGTGTATGGAAGTACTTACAATGGAAAAAATGCTTACATTCATATATTGAAAACCAATACGGGCAAAATTCAGATTCCATCCATATCGAATAAACTAATTTTTTACAGTTGTTTGACCGGAGATAAAGTAAAGGTAAAGCAAAATGAAAAAGGTATTTTAATTTCGGTAGGTGCAAACCCAAATACAACAGATGTAATTGTAAAACTTGGGTTTGAGGAAGAAATTGATTTAATGCAAGTAAACCCGATTAATTAATCCAATGATTATGAGAGATAAAAGTGATTTGAAATTGGCTGTTCTTATCGATGCTGATAATATACCCTATTCAAATATAAAAGGGATGCTTGATGAGATAGCAAAACTCGGAATACCGACGATCAAGAGAATTTACGGCGACTGGACAAAACCAACCGTTTCAGGTTGGAAACCGGCATTACTCGAACATGCTATTACTCCGGTTCAACAATATAGTTATACATCCGGTAAAAATGCCACTGATTCTGCAATGATAATTGATGCAATGGATATTTTGCACAGTCAGAAAGTGGATGGGTTTTGCCTGGTATCCAGCGACAGTGATTTTACAAGGTTGGCAACCCGGTTAAGGGAATCCGGCATGCTGGTTATTGGGATCGGTGAGAAGAAAACGCCGAATCCCTTCATTGTGGCTTGCGATAAGTTCATTTATATAGAAATAATCAGTGCTGCAGAAATCAAGCAGATGGAGACTGCACCCGTTGCTTCGAAAAGAAAACTGCCGCCAACTCCCTCCCCGGTAGTTAAAGTAGATTCAATTGACAATGAATTTATTAAGCTGTTAAGAAACTCAATCAATGATGTGGCTGATGATAACGGGTGGGCATTTCTTGCAGAAATTGGCGCTCTGATCATTAAAAAGAAACCCGACTTTGACCCTCGTAATTATGGTTTCCCAAAACTCACTGCCTTATTCAAATCATTAAACAGGCATTTCGAAATTGATGAAAGAAAAGTCGAAAATACCCATATAAAGCATATCTATATTAAAAATAAAAAATGATCAGTATAAACAGAGATGTAATAACTTTGTAATTACGATCTAAATATTGCATCGCTTATGGAGGTACAGGTAATCAAAATAGGTAATTCCAGGGGAATAAGATTGAGCAAAACGTTGCTTGAAAGATACAAAATACGGGATACGGTGGACCTGGTAATGAAAAAAGGGCATATCATCTTAAAACCATCATCCAAGCCGAGAAAAGGTTGGGAAAAAGCATTCAGAGAGATGAATGAAGACGGCTCTGACAATTTACTCATTCAGGAATCATTCGAAGATGAAAATTCAGAGGAATGGAAATAAAACAGAATGAAATCGTCCTGGTAAATCTTGATCCTGTCATGGGCAGTGATATTAAGAGAACCTGTCAGTGCCTGGTAATTTCACCGGATGAGATGAACAGGCATTTAAGGACTGTTGTAGTTGTGCCTTTATTGACGAGCTCTAAAAATTATCCCACGCGTATTGAGATCAGGCATGATAAAAGGACTTACCTGGTGGCTCTTGATCAGGTAAGGACCATAGAGCGGCGGAGAATAGTAAAGGAGCTTGGCAGGTTGTCAAAACCGGAGATCAAAGAGGTTAAAGCGATTTTAAAGGAGATTTATATTGACTGAAAAGTGGCAGAACTATAATGTGATTGAACTGTGATTTTTTTTCATGGTAAGTTACTAATTGGACAAAATGTGTGTACAAACAGAATGATCAACCCCAAAAAGTAACATCATGACTGATGACAGATAATAACTTACAAGAACGTTTCCTGACTGTTTTTGAACAAAATACCAGGATAGTAATCAAAATAGCAAGGGCATATACACAAACCATTCAGGACAGAGAGGACCTGATCAATGATATAGCACTTGAACTTTGGAAATCCTTCGACAGGTTTAAAGGTGAATCAAAAATATCGACCTGGATATACAGGGTAGCGTTAAACACATCGATGAATTTCAATCGCAGAAAAAAAAGAACCGGCCATATTTCCTTTTACGATCCATTGCTGCTCAATGCATCTGAGCAGTTGACCGACCAGGATGATTCATCACAAGCCATCGATCTGTACGATTGCATCAATGCGTTAAATGCACTGAACAAAGCAATTATATTGCTTTACCTTGACGGCAATTCTCATGAGGAAATCTCAACGGTTACCGGAATTACAAAAACAAATGTTGGAACGAGAATTGGCCGGATAAAAGATCAAATCAGAAATTTACTAATCACAAAAAAATAAGAAATGGAACTGGCTGAATTGCAGATTATGTGGAAACAATATGATAATAAATTATCGGAAACCACCAGATTGAATAAAGAGATTCTTAAGAGAATGCTTCAGGCCAAACCTGAGAAAAGGCTAAACGGGATCAGGATTAAAGCTGCATTCAATTTGATTTTGCCGTTAGTCCTTATAAGTTTGGTTTTACTTCCGGGTGTTCAATTTCGCAATGAAATTGATTTTTATTTCGGGATTCTATTGTTCGGAACTGTCTATATCCTCTTTTATTTATGGGCTGTAAAGTATTTCCTGCTGACAGGCAAGGTCGATTTTACGGAGCCTGTTGTACAAATAAGAAAAAGCGTCAGGCAAATGGAGAAATATAAAATCAAAATCACAAGATTGGGATTTTTCCTCATACCCTTTGGTATGATTGGAGTTTTTCTCATGTCAAAAATCCCGATCATTTCTAAAAGCTCCATATTTCCATTGGCCCTTATTGTTGTCGTTTTTATCGGATCAGTTTATTTTACATTTAAGTATCAAATATTTGAGCAGTTTAAAAAGATCAATTCGGAACTTGACGAAATCGAGCAGTTGGAAAGGAATTATTAAGTACGTTGCTGGAAGCAAAGGATAAACTGACTGTACGATTCCGTACATAATTATTCGAAGCCGGTCACTTTTCAATTCATAACAAATGGATTGGTATTTAATTTAAATAGCTGAATATTAAATTGTTGCATGGTTTGGTCTGATTTGTGTAAACTCACTTTGGGTCCCACACAATAAACCATTAACCAAAAACAACAATTGATATGAAGCATTTTTTCCACCATTTCTCACTGGCAGCAACATTAATAGCAGCCATTTCAATATTGCCGGTTTCTGCTGCTTATGCAGAGCCCGGTGATGGAACCATTACCGGAAAGGTTGTGAGTGACAGTACCTCGAGTCCTGTTTCTTTCGCATCAGTAGCCCTTTTAAAAGCTGCTGATTCAAGCCTTTTCACAGGTGTAATTACGGATAACCTCGGGAAATTTCAATTCAACAATATTCCTTACGGCAAATACTGTTTACGAATCACTTTTGTTGGTTATAAACCGGTAACTCTGAATAATCTTGAGGTTTCAGAACAGAATAAACTGATTGACCTGAGGGAAATGAAACTGGTTGAGGATTTAAAGTCCCTTGAAGAAGCAGTGATCGTAGGACAAAGACTCAAGGGTGAAGAGAAGGTTGACCGAACCGTCTTTACATTGAATGATGATATCCGCAAAGCCTCAACCACGGCTTTGGATGCATTGAAGCACATACCCTCCGTTACGGTCGATTTTCAGAACAATGTTGCACTGGAAGGTCAGTCCAATATTCAGTTTTACGTGGACGGTGTTTTGAGAAACAAGGAGTATATCGCGCAGATCAAGCCCGACATGATTGATAAGATCGAATTGATCACCAATCCCGGAGTTAAATACGATGCTGATGTTTCCGGTGTGATAAACATTGTGTTAAAGAAGGAAGCCCGGTATGGTATAAGCGGATCGGTGAAGCTTCCGCTTCCTCATCCGCAGAAAATACTGGCTGAACCCAGCGCCAACCTGGAATATGGCAATCAGAGATTCCGCTTTTATATTGCAGATCAATTGCACTATGAGCAGTTCACGGGTTCAGAATTGCTTACCACGAGGGTACAAAATTCAAATCCCTATTATTATGAGAAATCCGGTGAAGGAACCAACAGCTGGCAAAACAATTATATGAATTATGGCATTGACTGGTTTATCAATGATAGAACTTCATTGAACTTCATGGGTGAATGGAGAAACTGGAAGGGTGTGGCTGACGATTATCAAACCGACAGCAAACTGTTTACGGGGAATACCCTCAACGAATTTCTTAAAACAGAAAAGAACAGCCTTGATAAGAGTGATAATTTCTATTTTTCCTTATTCTTTTCAAGAAAGTTCAAAAAGGAAGGCAATGAATTGATAGCTGAAGGATATTATAACAGGCAGACCGGCAAAGATGAAAATCAGTATGCCGATGTATATATTGATCCGGAAGATCTTGTAACCGTAATGGGAAATCTTGACAGGACAGATCTGACTGAGAATCTTAGGAATAACGGTGAATTGAAGCTCGACCTGACTTTTATGCTCAAGAATGTGAAAAACGAAGCCGGAATCAGAACCTATGGTGCATGGATGGATAATGATTTCACCAGCAGATATACCATTGAGGAAGTCACCAATGAGCAAAAAGATGCTTTCAGCTATCAGGAAGCCCGTCAAACTGCATATTACAACCTGTCGGGAAAGATTAAAAAGTTTTCCTGGCAGACGGGTTTAAGGGGTGAGTACTCCTGGTTCGACATAAACACTGATGCAACAGCAGATTATATGGTATTGTTGCCCCAGGTTAGTTTCAGTCAGAGCCTTCCGAAAGAACAAAGCCTGAAATTCACCTACCGTAAGCAGATCTTCAGACCCTCGATCAACAGCCTGAATCCTTTTGAGACCTGGACAGATTCGCTGCATATGCGGAGGGGAAACCCGGATTTGGAACCTGCAATTGAAAACCGACTGGAACTCACCTTTACCAAGAATTTCAAGTCCAATTACCTGTCGCCTAAGATATATCTTCGTTATACCACAAATGGGATACAGGATTTAACGACAGTAACGGGCGACGGAATAACGTTGATCACACAGGAAAACATCGGAAAAAACATGGAATATGGCTTGGGTTTGAATGGCGCTTTCCAGATTTTGAAGCGCTGGAGATTCAATGCTAATTTCTCTGTATTCAACCGGGTAATTCAAACCGATGAGGCTGTTACAGGGCATAAGAAAGAGGAAAAGATGAGTTACCGGTTTAATTTCAGTCATATCGTCACACTTCCTAAAGACTATACCTTCTTTTTGTTTGCCAATTATGGCAGTCACAGCATCAGTTACCAGCGCGAGTTTTCGAGAAACCTGCTTATACTTGTCGGTGCTGAGAAGAAGTTTTCTGAGAAACTGAGTGCAGATGTCATGTACAATCCGTTCATCAAGGATTTTATGTACAACAGGGTCATTACTAGTTCTCCGGACTACCGCGAAACATGGGAAGGCCATGTTGATGTGGGTCAGTTATTCACCTTCTCGGTCACCTATTCTTTTAACCGTGGTAAAAAGATCAGCAAGATTGACAGGGCAGTAGAATATGAGCGGAATGAAGGGAAAGGCGGGCTTTAAGAAGTAGGGAGAAGTAGCAGTAGCAGTAGCAGCAGTAGCAGTAGCAGTAGCAGTAGTAGCAGTGATAGAGTGAGGAGTAGGGAGTAGGGTCAAGTCGTGACTTGACTCTTATGAAGAGTCTCTGAGAGTTCTATTCTCAGGGACTTTTCTGTTTTAATCAATCTTTTTGAAAGTTTCTTTGCCGGACTACTTCGTAAAAGAAAACAGTGGCAGCGGCACTCACATTTAAAGATTGTATGGTGCCGTACATGGGAATTTTAACAAGCGTGTCTGCCATCCTAAGCAGTTTTGGATCAATACCGGTATCCTCGGCGCCCAGGATTATTGCCATGGGCCTTGTAAAATCGGCCTTATAGATATAGTCGTCTGCTTTTTCGGTAGCGGCCACCAGTTGAAAACCACTGTCGTGAAGGTACCTGGCAGCATCAGGCAAGGAATTAACCCGGCAGACCGGTATGTTGTTCAGGGCACCTGCAGAGGTCTTTATGGCATCGGAATTGATTTGGGCGGAACCTTTTGCCGGAATGATCATTGCATCTAATCCGGCGCATTCAGCGCTGCGGGAAATGGCCCCCAGATTGCGCACATCGGTGATGCCGTCGAGCAGCACAACCGCAGGTAGTTTCGCCTGTTCAAACAAAAGTGGAACCAAATTGTCCAGATCAGTATATTCCACTTCCGAAGTAAGCGCGATTATTCCCTGGTGATTTTTGCCGGTAATCCGGTTGAGTTTTTCAACCGGAACGTACTGGTAAGGGATTTTCATTTCCCTGAGCGTTGAAAAAAGTCCCGGAAACGTTTCATTTTTTAAGCCGTGTTTCAGCAAAACCTTGTCGATGGGTTTACCTGATCGGATGGCTTCATTAACCGGATGGATACCGAAAATAATACTTGATTTGGTTTTCATTTACCTTTTTGCATCATAAAATAATCTTCACGCTCGCATCTTCAATCTTTAATCTTTAATCTTTAATCTTCATTCTATTCCTCTTTCTAATCTATCAGATAAATATTACCCTTCCTCCAGGTATCAACTGCTTGTCGCCAGTAGGTGTCATAAGTATCAGCCCGCTGGAGAGTGCAGTTGTCAAAGGCAAATGGAGAAGGCGTGTGATCAAAGGTGAAAGTGACGGTGGTTGTAAAGTTATTCTTGTAATAAATCCATTTTTCCTGGTTGGATATAACCTTAACGGTCTGCGGCGGACCGTAAATGATGAAGATCATACCCCGATCGGTCTTCCATCCTGGTTTAAAAGAAGTAAAATAGTAATTGGCAAAGAATACCCGGTTATAATAAACCCGGATGAGTTCCCTTGCTTTTTCAATATTTCCGGCCTTTTCAAGCCAAAATTCATCCACTGCTAGCTTTTGATTAACGGCCGCCTTAAGATCTTCATATTCAGTAGTTGTGGCAAGATACGCCAAAGGCTCAATCATTTGGCTGACTTCATGTACCTTGGGATAACTTTCACCGAAATTGAATAAAGCGAGTCCGGCTGCCTGACTGGTATCCAGCTGGAACTGGTAAATGCCTTCATAATTCAACTGATACGCTATTCCTTTCCTGAAGGGCAGGATCCAAATACTATCGGGTCTTTCAAGGAATTCCCTCTCTCTGCTAAGGGAAAAGGATGGTTTTGGCAAAGGAATCTCCTTTCCGTAGTATTTTACAAAAACTGTATCGTAATTGTTATTGGGATAGGTTATGTTAAACAAAGAATTCCCAACTACATAAGGTTGGTAAAGCGGGATGTTTTCATCGGATTCCGTTAAAAGAAAATTCTCTTCCGAAAATGGAGATGATTTGTCGATATACAGGTATGAAAGGTTTTCTTCATTCCTGACCAGGTCTCTTGCCGTTATCATCAGCTGATATCGTTTGCCGGTTTGGGTGTTCAGGGATATCTGGGTCATAAAACGCTTATCCGCCTCTTCCCGTGCAAAGGTGTATGTAGTTTTACCTGAATCCGCCACTAGGATATTATCGGGTTCGGTAATATCATTGAGTACATATATTAAACGGACCTGGCCCAGCAATTTATTGGGTTCAATGGTACCGGAATATAAAAGTTCAGAGGGAAAAATCTTGATCAGCAACAAGGATGTGGAAGGAGAGTTGTGATAAACGGTAAAAGCTGGGTGGAGTCTTGTATTTACCGGGTTGTACATGTTTGAGAGGTTCATAACGCTTGGTTTCACGGATGATTTGGGCGTGAAGCAAGCAACCGGTATAAAAAACAGCCATAAGAGGTATAAGAATGAGCGTTTCATGGATATCCGGTTAAAACGATAATTTGTTAAAAATACTCAATTTCTTTTATTTTTAATTTGTTCCAGATCATTATGAAGATGCTCCCAAACTGACATCTGTTGTGTAAGCTCGGTTTTCAGACTGCTATAGGAGGCGTAGAAGTCATTTGCCTTCATGATTTCAGAATCAACAGAGGGATCAGCAATTTTGTTCTCAAAGATGCTTATTTCTTTCTCCAGGTTTTCAATCCTCATCTCTACTTTATTGATCTGGGTTTCAATTTTTCTTAACTCGCGATCATATTCTTTTTTATCGAAATAGGCTTTTTTACTGGCAGGCTCATCCGGCAAAACCGCACCTGATTTTAGGGTTGATTTTCTTTCGAGTTCAGCCAGGGATGCCATTTTTTTCCTGTCGAGAAATTCATAGATACCTCCCAGGTGTTCTTTGATTTTCTTGTGACCGAATTCATACACTTTGGAAACCAATCCATCCAGGAACTCCCGGTCATGTGAAACCGCAATAAGTGTGCCATCAAAATTCAACAGGGCTTTTTTCAGGATGTCCTTGGAACGCATGTCGAGGTGATTGGTAGGTTCATCCAGCACCAGAAGATTGCAGGGCTCAAGTAGCAATCTCGCCATGGCCAGGCGGGAGCGTTCACCTCCCGAAAGCACCTTTACTTTTTTATCGACATCCTCTCCACTGAACAAAAAGGCTCCAAGAATATCGCGGATCTTAGTGCGGATGTCACCCGTTGCTACTTCGTCGAGTGTTCCAAGTACCGTCATGTTTTCGTCAAGTAATTCGTCCTGGTTTTGTGCAAAGTAGCCGAGGCTGACATTGTGCCCTACCTTTAATGATCCTTCAAACGGAAGATTCCCTGCAATTACTTTAGCCAGGGTTGTTTTTCCTTCGCCGTTTCGACCGACAAAAGCAACTTTCTCACCCTTGTGAATGGTCAGATCAACATGGTCCAGTACCTTAAGAAAACCATAACTGACTGATAATCCCCGGGCTTCAAGAACTACGGTACCTGAGCGGGGCGAGGGCGGAAATTTGATGTTGATGGAAGAGGTATCCTCTTCGTCAATTTCGATAATATCAAGCTTTTCCAACATTTTAATCCGGGACTGGACCTGAACGGATTTCGTAGGTTTATAACGGAATCTTTCAATAAAGTCACGGGTGTCATCAATCAGTTTCTTCTGATTTTTATAGGCTGCCGACTGCTGTTCCCGTCTTTCTTTACGCAGAATCACATATTTGGAATAGGGAACCCGGTAATCGTATAGTCTGCCCAGGGAAATCTCAACGGTCCGTTCCGTAACTTTATCAAGGAATACCCGGTCATGGGAAATTAAAATCACCGCACCATGGTACTCGTGCAAAAATTCTTCAAGCCATTGGATTGAATCTATATCCAGATGGTTGGTAGGTTCATCCAGCAAAACAGCATCAGGTGATTTTAGAAGAATTTTGGCCAATTCAATACGCATTCGCCACCCACCACTGAATTCGCGCGTGTGCCTGTTAAAATCACTCCGTTTGAACCCCAAGCCCATGAGAACCTGTTCAATTTTCTGATCACGGTTGCTTCCTTCGAGCAAATGAAAACGTTCCGTTTTTTCGGATAATTGCTCTATCAGATCTATATACTCCTTTGATTCATAATCGGTTCGAACCGTGATCTGATGATTCAGATGCCTGATTTCGGTCTCCAACACCAAAATCTCATCAAAAGCGCTGCCTGCTTCATCAAACAAAGTTTTGTCATCAATGACCACCATTTGCTGGGGCAGATATCCCAGGCGGATCCCGGCGGGTACGATTACTTTTCCCCCATCGGGCTGCTGCATACCCATAAAAACCTTCAGCAGGGTTGTTTTACCCGCTCCGTTGCGTCCAACCAGCCCAACCTTATCCCGGCTGTTGATCAGCAGGGAGATTTCTTTAAACAGGTAGGTTCCTCCAAATGAAACACTGAGCTGGTCTGTGGAAATCATAATTTCGAATTTGCAATTTTAACATTTCGATAGTAAAACATTAAAATATCCACGTAGGTATATCCGACTCTGGCCATTTCCATGGCGCCTTCCTGGCAAAGGCCCAGTCCATGACCGTACCCGTGGCCGTGAAATGTAACCAGGTTCCCTTCGGCGGTAACATAGAAATAGGACGATTTCAGCTGAAAATCCTTACGCATTTCCGCAAGCAGAAGTCTTTTATTTTTTTCGTCCAGGTACTTTTGCCTGCCTGGATTGTTAAATTTATATAGGTTATCCGGTGAAGTGTAATAATATGATTTTTCCAGATAAGTAGTCCATTCTTTCAGGAGAATCGTTTTTATCCAGTCGCGGTGTCTTGATCCGACGCAAAACGGATCTTTTACCGGAACAAGATAGGGAAGATCCCTGCTCCATTCCACAGATGCGCTTGCGGTAACGCCGCCACAACATGCGTGGTAGGCAGTGATTGCGGGTTTACTGTTGATGTCTACCAGGATTTCATCTCTTGTATCACTTGTGGATGCATATATCTGTGCGTTCATCCTGCTCTTACCGTTAAAAGCCTGGCAATGTACTCCATCACAGAGATTAAATCCTTCATGGGCATGCCGGTTAAAATTTTTTACCGCAAATGTACGGGCAATTACTGCCTGGGCTTTATAATATTCAGGTAATGCATCAGAGCCTCCTTCAGCTTCCACGGTTCCCGAAATGTACTTTTCGAGACCGGTACGGTTAATTACCCGAAGAGCTTCATTGTATATGCTGATGGATAAGTCATCGTCGGATTCCTTTGAAGGCAAAGAAGGAAGTACAGGTTTAACCTGGAAAATATTGGATGCCGAAGCCCCCGTAAATTCGAGATTCTTATATACGCCGTAGGATTGAACAGTATCATGCACAGTAAGTCCGGACTTGTTTCTTTCAACATGAAAAATAGCTCCTTTCCGGATGACAGCAACTTTTCGACCGTCTCCGGAAAGAATATACTCCCCCTCTATGGTGGTAAAAACTACAGCCTGTACATCACTATCGTAGAAAAAGCCAATCCTGATATCCTGTGGATGCACTGAAATGCAAAGCACCAACAGAATCAGGGTAACATGTATTTTCCTGCAATGCATGATCAGGTTAATTAAGAATTTATGATCCGGTAAACTCTTTCAGCAACGCGATCTGCAACACCGGCCCTGCCCAGTTCATTTCTCAACAACCTGTAATTTTCCAGCATATT
The DNA here is from genome assembly GCA_016930375.1 of Bacteroidales bacterium. Classification (GTDB taxonomy): domain Bacteria; phylum Bacteroidota; class Bacteroidia; order Bacteroidales; family UBA10428; genus UBA5072. Next base: position 14,500 of record JAFGGU010000033.1, read on the forward strand.
GTCGTGATAGTCTTTATCAAACAATATCTTATCCAATTCCTTTCTGATGTCACCAGCCAGGTTTTCCTGAAGCAGTTCCTTAACAACATCTTTGTCAAGAATAAGATTCACCAGGGAAAAATATTTTATTTTCACAAAGAAATTGCCGACAAAAAAAGTCAAAGGGCTTGTCTTATACACTACTACCTGTGGAATTTCGAGCAGGGCAGTTTCAAGCGTGGCAGTGCCTGAGGTAACAATTGCCGCCTGTGCATGCTTTAGCAATGGGTAGGTCTGGTCATACACGATTTTGGCGGCCGTCCCCCCCAGGTATTTTTCATAATAATCTGCAGATATGGAAGGCGCTCCGGCAACCACAAACTGATATCCCGGAAAATGGGGCATTACAGCAAGCATTTCAGGAAGAAGATGGTCAATTTCCTGTTTCCGGCTACCTGCCAATAAAGCAATGATAGGTTTATCACCGAGTTTGTTTTTTGCATTGAAATCCGCATCGATCCTATAGTTCTCTTCGAAATTTGTTATGCTGTCGAGCACCGGATTTCCGTAATATTCCGCCTCTACCTGATGTTCCCTGTAGAAGTCGACTTCAAAGGGCAGGATCACAAACATTTTCTGCACATAATCCCTGACTGATTTAACCCGCCATTTGGCCCAAGCCCATAGCTTGGGTGATATGTAATAGATGACCCGGATGTTGTTTTCGGAAGCAAACTTGGCCATGGGGAGGTTGAAACCCGAATAGTCAACCAATATCAGGGCATCGGGTTTATAATTCAGAATATCCTGCCGGCACAATAATTTATTTTTTCTGATAACAGGATATTTGCGCAGGACTTCGATACCTCCCATAAGTGCCATGTCGCGGTAATGGATAAAGAGTTCGGCACCGGCTTCCTGCAGCATATCACCACCAAAGCACCGAAATTCCGCATTGCTGTCGATTCTCTGAATGGCTTTGACCAGGTTGGCAGCATGCATGTCACCGGAAGCCTCACCGGCGATGATGTAATACTTCATATTACACTAAAGATAAGCTTAATGGCAAAAATGAGGACTGTCAGCACCACGGTTGTTCCAAGCACTCCTTTGGCAGCCTGCATCCAGTTTAAACCGTTAAAAATAAAGAACAGAATGAGGTCGGGCAGAATGCAGTGGCTCAGGATAACCGGGATGATATTGCCAATCACCAGGTTATTTGAGAATAAGGTAAGGTGCACATCCTGGATTTTTGAAAAATATATGATAAAATATACGATCACAGGCAGGATAACACCGCTTACAATCCCTGTGGCAATCGTATTCAGTTTGTGCAGGTCGATTTTTTTTGGGTTATTCAAAGTTCCAGCTATTTAGGGTTTTCATGGTATCGCGACAGGTAAGATCGGTATGCAGGGGCACAATGGAAACATACTGATTACTGAGTGCCCATTCATCGGTATCGGTAGCCTCAGGTTCAGTGTTGTGAAAATAACCGGTAAGCCAGTAGTAATGCTTACCTGCAGGATCAATTCGTTTGTCAAATTCTTCACGCCAGTATCCTTTGTTTTGCCGGCAGATCTTAATACCGGCAATTTTGGCCTGCTCCATGTCCGGTATATTCACATTCAGACATATTGTTTTGGGCAGACCGTTCTTCAGGACTTTTCGGGTAATGATATCTGCATAATATTTGGCAGCCGTAAAATCGGCATCGTGATCGAGGTTGAGGAGTGAATAACCAATGGAAGGAATGTCATTGATGCAACCTTCGAGAGCTGCGCCCATTGTGCCTGAATAAAACACACTTGTGGAAGCGTTGGATCCGTGATTGATCCCTGAAAGAAGTATATCGGGTTTTTCCTTCAGCAGGTGGTTAAATGCCATTTTCACACAATCCACAGGCGTTCCATAGCATTTATAGATTGTGAGGTTTTTTTCATGGGTGATTTTAGAAATGCGCAGGGGAACTTTAACGGTGATGGCGTGGGACATCCCTGATTGCGGTTCTGCCGGGGCAACTACTAAAACCTTGCCGAGAGGTCGAACAGCTTCGATCAATGCTTTCAAACCTTTGGCTTCGACCCCGTCATCGTTGGTAATTAGTATTAACGGCTTTTTTTGATTTGCTGACATCGGTATTTAAATGAGATGCAAAGATACTATTTTTAAGTAATGAGTGATGAGTGAAGAGTAATGAGTAGGGAGTAATGAGTAGGGAGTAGGGAGTAGGGAGTAGGGAGTAGGGAGGAAAATCGTGAATCAATGGTTATTGAAATATGATAAAACAAATAAGCCTTCTGTCACTATGAAAAATGATTATTTTTGTTTCTTGCTTAATTCATTAATTCTATACTAATTTTCAATGAATATCTCTTATAGCTGGCTGAAACAATATATTGATATTAACCTGAGCCCTGCTGAAGTGGCAAGAGTGCTTACAGGCATTGGCCTTGAGGTGGAAGGAGTTGAATCTGTTGAAAAGATCAGGGGAGGACTCGAAGGATTCGTGATTGGAGAAGTCAAAACCTGTGAAAAGCATCCTGATGCTGACAGGTTATCTGTTACCACTGTGGATATTGGCGTGGAGAACCTCCTTAATATCGTGTGCGGAGCTCCCAATGTTGCTTCGGGTCAGCGCGTTGTTGTGGCTACAATAGGTTCAACCGTTTATAAAGGTGATGAGAGTTTTGAAATCAAGAAAACCAAGTTGCGCGGGGCGGTATCAGAGGGGATGATTTGCGCCGAAGATGAGATTGGACTGGGCAATGGTCATGATGGCATCCTGGTTCTTCCCGGCGATGCGCCGGTTGGAATGCAGGCAAGAACCTATTTTGGAGCAGAACCGGAGACCATGTTTGTAATCGGACTTACTCCCAACAGAATTGACAGCGCCTCGCATTATGGCGTGGCAAGGGATCTGGCAGCCTACCTGCGGAAGGACCGTGATATTACATTGATAAAACCGGATATTTCCTCTTTTGCAGTTGACAACGAAAATTTCCCTGTTGAAGTACGCATTGAGAACAGGAATTCGTGTCCGAGATACGCTGGCGTAAGTGTAAGTGGTATTACGGTGGGCCTTTCACCACAGTGGTTACAGGATCGTTTGAGATCTATCGGAATGAATCCCATTAACAACGTCGTGGATGTGACCAATTTTGTTCTGCACGAACTCGGACAACCTTTGCATGCTTTTGATGCAGATGAATTGAAAAAGCATCAGATCGTTGTAAAAAACCTGCCGGAGGGAACGCCTTTTGTTACACTCGATAATGTCGAGCGTAAGCTTTCGGCAAATGATCTTATGATTTGTGACGGAGAAGGTCCCGTGGCCATTGGCGGTGTTTTCGGGGGACTTCACTCGGGTGTTACAGAAAAGACCAGGAATATTTTCATTGAAAGCGCTTATTTTGATCCGGTATCTGTAAGACTTACCTCGAAACGCCATAACATTAATACAGATGCTTCCTTCAGGTTTGAGCGTGGTGTTGATCCCGAAATGACCCTTTACGCTCTTAAACGCTGTGCGTTACTTATCAAAGAACTCGCAGGAGGATCCATATCTTCACAGATCGTAGATGTTTACCCCGAACCACTGAAGCCGGTAAGGGTGACCATAACCTTTGCCAATACCGACAGGCTCATCGGAAAAAAAATCGACCGGTCTGTCATTCGGTCAATCTTATTATCCCTTGATTTTAAAATACTTGCGGAGGACAAAGCGGGTTTTGACCTTCTTGTTCCTCAATACCGTGTTGATGTCACGCGGGAAGCTGATGTCATCGAAGAAATTTTAAGAATATACGGTTATAACAATGTTGAAGTATCGGAAACCCTGCATGCGAGTTTATCCTATACCAGCAAGCCTGATGGTGAAAAGCTTGTTGATAATGTTTCTGAATATCTTACCTCCTGCGGTTTTTACGAGATCATGTGCAATTCGCTTACCCCTTCAGCCTATTACGATCAATTGACCACATTTCCTCCGGAGAACCTGTCCAGGATCATGAATCCCCTGAGCAATGAGCTGAATGTAATGCGACAAACCTTACTCTTTGGAGGATTGGAGACAATACAATACAACACCAACCGTCAACGCAGCGATCTCAGGCTCTTTGAATTCGGGAACTGTTATTTCTTCAATGAAGAAAAGGGAAAACGAAATCCCCTGGACCGGTACAAGGAGGTTTTCAATTTGGCTTTGTTCATTACCGGAAAGAAGCATGAGCCCAACTGGACCTCCACGGGAGAAGCTACCGGAATCTATGAGCTAAAGGCTTATCTTCAGAATCTTTTTACCAGACTGGGCCTTGATCCTGAAAGGATTCAAAGCGACCCGGTTGAAGGGAAAAAGGATTTGTACGCTGACGGTATGGAATACCGGATAAATGATAAGGTTATTGCCGAATTGGCCATTATCAGCCAGGCAGTCTTAAAGCGGTTCGATATCAGAAATGACGTGTATTATGCTGTAATAGACTGGGATGACTTGCTTAAATTAAGAGGCGATCACCGCATCAGGCACACGGAACTACCACGGTTCCCGGAGGTCCGGCGGGATCTTTCGCTATTGCTGGATCAGTCGGTTACCTTTGCCCAAATCAGGGATCTGGCTTTTAGGACTGAAAGTAAAATACTCATCAGGGCTGACCTTTTTGATGTTTATGAAGGTGAGCAGGTTACCCGGGGCAAAAAATCGTATGCGGTAAGCTTTATCCTGCAGGATACTCAAACCACACTTACGGATGAACGGATTGACCGCATCATGAAGAAGCTTATGGATGCATATGCTAAAGAGCTCGGGGCAGTAATCCGTTAGCGATGAACAGAATTGAACTGATCAAAGGTGATATTACCAGGCTGAAAGTAGATGCCATTGTGAATGCAGCCAATACATCTTTGCTGGGTGGAGGAGGGGTAGACGGCGCCATTCACCGGGCAGCCGGTCCTCTTTTGCTTGAAGAGTGCCGGACTCTTAACGGTTGTAAAACCGGAGAAGCAAAAATTACCGGCGGATATAACCTTCCTGCCAAATATGTAATCCATACGGCAGGTCCGGTGTGGCAAGGCGGAGATCATAATGAACAGGAACTGCTCAGAGCCTGCTACCGGAACAGCCTGTCCCTGGCCTCCTCTCGCCAATTGAAGACCATAGCTTTCCCGAATATCAGTACCGGCGTTTATGGTTATCCCAGGCAATTGGCCGCTGATGTGACCATTGCTACTGTAAGAGATTGGCTTTCATTACATAACGAGATTGAAAAGATTATTTTCGTAGTTTTTGATGAAGAGAATTATGAAATTTATAAAAAGGCCCTGGGAGTTTAATCTCCTGAAAGCATCCGTGCTTTTGGTTTTATTAACATTGAATGGCTTAATGCTGCCGGCGCAGGAGGAGGTTTCACCATCAAAAGTATTTAAAAAGCACAATGCGGCGGTGAAGGCTGTGGCTTTCAGCAAAGATGGCAAAACACTGGCTACCGGTGGTGATGATAAAATGGTTTATCTATGGGATATTCAATCCGGGGAAATGACCGGTTCCATTGAAAACCATTTCGCAGTGAAAGCGCTGCAGTTCACGGAAAATGATGACATCCTGGCGGCCTGCGGATCGGATATCAAACTGATGGACAAATCGGGCAAGCTTATCCGGACTTTCAGCGGTTATACCACCGATATCTGGAGCTTTGGTTACCATGGCGCAACCCGCAGGATTACGGCCGGCTCCTACTCAAAGACCATCAGGGTTTGGGACTTCGATACCGGCAAACTTCTGCTGAACCTCGAAGGGCATGAGAAAAGCTGCCTGCCGGTATCTTTCAATACCACAGGCAATCTTATCGCCAGCGGATCGCTTGATAAGTCGGTGAGATTATGGGATGCTGCTTCGGGAAAGCAGGAAAAGCAGCATGAACTGCATTCCGGGAATGTTTTTGCCGTTGTTTTTCATCCTTCCGGCCGGTACCTGGCGTCTGCGTCAGCTGACAAGACCATTCGATTATGGAACGTGGAAACCGGCAGTATCGTGAAAACATATTCCGGACACAAGGGTGCTGTATTCGACATTCGTTTCAGTCCCGATGGCTATCATCTGATAAGTTGTTCTGCCGATCAAACGATCATCCTTTGGGAGGTGGCAACAGGAACCAGGCTTTTTACATTTACAGGTCACGCGGGCATTGTGAACTCGGTGCGGTTCAGTGCTGACGGCAAATACATTGCCTCGGCTTCCGATGACCAGACAATTCGCTTATGGCCTGTTGAGAGCAGATACTTCGTAGAATCCTTCTACAGACAGGAGATCGGGAAGGCAATAAATTCCTCACCTTTATTTGCGCCGCGCAGCAGTGATGAAACAAAACAGGCCTATGCAGAACGTGAAAAACAGGCGGAGCATTTCCTGAATAATCTGTATGAGGACTTCCATAAAAAATATATTGAAAGAATCAGTCAACTCTCCCCGGATGATTAACACATCCATGATTTCTCGAAGGATATCTGCAGGAAGATTGAGGCATAGTATAGTAAAAAGTAAAAAGTAAAAAGTAAAAAGTGATCGGTGATCTAGTTTTCCAGAAATCTGTCCAGTGTTGTTTTATTTTCCAAGGAAAGATCCCCTTTCCTGGATTTCAATTCCACTGAAAGATCTGTGCCTTTATCAGCCAGATACTTTCGCATGCTGTTAAACATGCTGCCTGTTGCAATCTTATAGGTGGTAAACAAGGCAACTTTTTTACCTCCAAGCCCGGGAAGTTCCTGGGCAAATCTTTTCCAGATCTTGTCGGGATGCTGAAAAAAAAACAACATAAATCCTGCTGTCCAGCAGCCCAGCAATACATAATCCGACTGTTCAATGATGCCATTTTTATAATCCGACACTGAGATCGTTTGAGTCTCAATTCCTTTAGTTAATAAATACCGGGAAATTTCCTCTCCGAATTTCCTGGTAATGCCGGTTTTACTTTGATAAATTATCGCTGCTTTTTTCATTTCAGGGCTATTAATGCTTCTTTCATTCTTTTCATGGCTTCCACAAGTTTATCGTCCGATGTGGCAAAGGAGATCCTGATACAGGCATCGTCACCGAATGCATCTCCGGGAACCGTGGCTATGTGTGCCTGTTCAAGCAGGTAGAGACACATTTCTGTGGAATTGTTCACAGGTGTTCCATTGAATTTCCTGCCATAATAGCTGTCAACCTTGGGAAATACGTAAAATGCACCATCCGGATCATAGACCTTGATTCCGGGTATTTCAGCTACCAATTTGACAACAAGTTCCTTTCTTCTTTTAAAAGCCTTGTTCATCTCAGTCACGCAGGTTTGGTCACCTGTCAGCGCAGCAGAGGCAGCCTTCTGGGCAATTGTGGTGGCTCCGGTTGTAGTCTGACCCTGCAGCTTATCACAGGCTTTTACAAGCCATAACGGGGCAGCCATGTAGCCAATCCTCCAGCCTGTCATGGCATATGCCTTGGATACACCATTAATCAGGATTGTTCGGTCTTTCATTTCTGCAAACTGTGCAATCGTTTCATGACCGCCGATAAAATTGATGTGCTCATAAATCTCATCGGAAATGATGAAGATGCGCGGATATTTTACCAGCACATCCGCCAAAGAACGCAACTCCGACCTGGAATATACGGCTCCGGAGGGATTGGAAGGAGAACACAGTAAAAGGGCTTTGGTTTTCGGAGTAATGGCTGATTGAAGTTGCCCGGCGGTAATTTTGAAATTCGCATCAAATTTTGCTTCAATTACCACAGGTACTCCTTCGCAAAGCTTTACCTGTTCGAGGTAACTAACCCAGTAAGGGGCAGGAACGATGACTTCATCGTCCTTGTCAATCAGTGACAGCATTGCATTGGCCAGGGAGTGCTTGGCACCGCATGATACGATGATCTGATCCGGCGAATAATCGAGGTTATTTTCCCGTTTGAATTTTTCTGCCACTGCTTTCTTCAGATCGGGGTATCCGGGTACCGGGGGATAGAAAGAAAAATTATCATCAATGGCTTTCTTGGCTGCATCTTTAATATGATCGGGAGTAAAAAAGTCGGGTTCACCCACACTCAGGTTGATCACGTTAATACCTTTTGCCTGAAGGTCACGGCTCTTCTGGTTCATGGCGATAGTGGCCGAAGGTGACAGGCTGTTGACGCGTTTTGAGATACTTTCCATCCGGGTATATTTGTTAATTGTTAATTGATAGCTTTGAGTGATTTACAAACGTAAAAATAAACTATTCAGTCAAAAATCATTAATATTACCTGTTGTTATTTTTCAGAAATTATAAGCATGGATACTGTACTTGAAATATTGAAATACATACTTCCGTCATTGGTAGTTTTCGGCACTACAGTTTACCTGGTGAAGAAATATTTTGACGGCGAGGAAACAAAGAGGAAACATCAGATCATGCTGAACAACCAGAGTATGATCACACCTTTAAGGCTGCAGGCCTATGAAAGGGCGATCCTGTTTCTTGAAAGGATTTCACCAGAAAACCTGATCATGCGGATTAACAAGCCCGGTCTCACTTGCCAGCAAATGCAGTCGGAACTTATGCATGCCATCAGGTCGGAATTCGAGCACAATTTATCCCAGCAGATCTATATATCGCATGGTGCCTGGGAATTGTTAAAAATCGCACGCGGCCGTACCATTCAAATGATCAATACCATATCTGAAAAACTCCCGCACGATTCTCCGGCCATTAATCTGAGCAAAGCCATACTGGAATCGATGGTGGAGGAAGAAAAAGCCCCGACGGCTGATGCGATCGTATTTATTAAGAAGGAAATCAGCCAGTTGTTTTAGAGGTAAAAAGGAAATTAGGTGTTTAGGTGATTAGGTGAAGTAGCACCTAACCCCCTAAACTCTTAAACTGCTAAACCGCTAAACCCCTCTTCACAACAATTCAATACTCCTCTTCACAAACTTGTTCAGTTCTTCCCCCTTCAGCATATTATTGGAAAGAAGGGCAATATCGACGAGTTGCCGTACGATTTTGTTTTCTTTTCCGAATTTATCCAGCACTTCATTGCGTTTGTCCTGGAATTCCTTGATTTTCTTATCCAGTTCAGCAATCCGGTCTTTATCGGCCTGGGCAATCTCTTCTTCTTTTTTATCCTTGTTGGCTTTCTCCAGCTCTGCTTTTGTATCCTGCAATGGTTTCAGCTTTTCGTTGAACTTGTCAAGTTCCTTCCGGCATTTCTTTTCCTTGTCTTCATGGATGCGGGAAACCAGGGGATGGTTGGCATTCACCACAACGTTGTACTGATTGGGCAACTCACCATAGAAACTCATGGGGCCGCCGAGGGCTGACATATCCTTCATCCTGCGCATAAACTCCATTTGCGTAATCAAGACCGGTTGATCTGTTTCGGCCAGGCTTTCAAGAATGACCGAATAATTGCCCTTTGCATCGGGGAAATGGCCCTGGAAAACAGGTTTCAGTTCATTCTGCTGTTCCATGGTGAGTTTCGATTCACGACTTTCGTCTTTCTGAATGAGCTTGTCAATCACATCACTGTCCACCCTCACAAAATGTGAATCTTTGAATTTACTCTCCAACTGGTTGATATAATGCAAATCCAGATGCCCGTCCATCACAAGCACATCATAGCCTTTGTTGCGGGCCGATTCGATGAAGCTGAACTGACCTTCGGCATCCGTGGTATATAAGTACACAAGGGTCTTATTCTTATCCTTCTGGGTTTCTTTTATCAGTTTCTCATATTCCTCAAAGGTGAAGTACTTATTCTCAGTATTTTTAAAAAGCGCAAATTTGGAGGCAGGCTCATAAAACTTTTCTTCCGATATCATGCCGTACACAATGAACAGCTTGAGATCGTCCCATTTCTTTTCAAACTGTTCGCGGTCGTTCTTAAATATTTCCTGGAGCCTGTCAGCTACTTTCTTGGTAATGTGGGTAGAGATTTTCTTAACGTTGGAATCGCTCTGAAGGTAACTACGGGAGACATTCAGCGGAATATCAGGGGAATCCAGCACGCCATGGAGCAGGGTCAGAAATTCCGGCACTATGCCCTCCACGGAGTCGGTAACAAACACCTGGTTGCTATATAGTTGTATCTTGTTTTTCTGTATGTCAAGATTACTTTTAATCCTCGGGAAATAGAGAATTCCCGTGAGGTTGAAAGGATAATCCACATTAAGATGGATGTTGAACAGGGGTTCTTCCGCCATCGGATAAAGTTCCTTATAGAAAGCTTTATAGTCCTCATCCTTCAAATCAGCAGGCTTTTTGGTCCACAATGGCGAGGTATTGTTGATGATCTTGTCCTCGTCGAGTTCCACTGATTTTCCGTCTTTCCATTCTGTTTTCTTGCCAAAGCCAATGGGAACGGGCAGAAACTTGCAGTATTTATGGAGGATGTCATTAATCCTGTTTTCCTCCAAAAATTCCTCGGAATCTTTGTCGATATGAAGAATAATGTCGGTCCCTCTTTCGACCTTGTCGATTTCCTCAAGTGTATAATCAGGCGAGCCGTCACAAACCCATTTTACCGCTTTGGCACCTTCCTGGGCAGACCTGGATATTACTTCCACCTTTTCGGATACCATGAAAGCGGAATAAAAACCAAGTCCGAAATGTCCGATCAGGTTGTTGGCCTGGTTCTTGTATTTTTCAAGAAAATCCTCTGCGCTGGAAAAGGCAATCTGGTTGATGTACTTGTCCACTTCTTCCGTTGTCATCCCGACCCCCTGATCCGAAACCGTAAGGGTTTTTTTCTTGGTATCCAGTTTGATCCGGATTGTCAGGTCGCCCAGCTCACCTTTAAAATCACCCATATTGGCGAGGGTTTTTAGCTTTTGCGTAGCATCTACGGCATTGGACACCAATTCTCTCAGAAAAATCTCATGATCAGAATACAGGAATTTTTTAATAACGGGGAAAATGTTTTCGGTGGTAACGCCAATTTTACCTTTTTGCATGGTAGTATATTTTTAGGTTCAACAATGATTTCCAATTAACGGAGGTTTTCAAAGATTGTGCCGCGGGTGGAAAACTGACAAATCGTCACGAATTACTTATTTCTGATGTCAATATCCGTTACATGCTCCCAGGTTCCCTGGTCAAACCTGAAACCATCATAGGTAAAGTCAGGTCCGTAGTACTGGTAGTTTCCTGTATAAGAGGACTTTGAAGGGGACAGGTGGTCGAATACGATCATATTCATCTTTTCGTTCCACAGGAGGCTCATATTCACCTTGGCGGAATATTCAAAAAGAATGCGATTTTGCATTCTGTTCTGGTAATGGAGGACAGTTTTGCCAAAAACAGGTTCATTTTGATCATTAAACCACAGCACATCAATGATCTTTTTTGAAATGAACAGGTTTTCAGGGTTATAGCCGAGAAGGGTATATATGGTGGTTCCGGAAATGTTTTTTTCGATGATACCATATACCAGGCATCCGTACCAATTGTCAGGAGTCAGGGTTGCCATGACAGGGTCCGTGATTTGAGCCCTGTTGTCGGTTAGTTGGAATATCCTGGATCCGGCGCTTTTACCGGCATTGTGCTGTAAAAAGCCGTAATAGGTGTTGGTGCCGCTGATATCCGGAAAGTTCCAGGTGTATATTCTGATCTTCTGATCCTGTGATTTTATCTTGCCCAGGGTTTTGAGCGAATCAAAAGGGTATTCAAATGAGCCGGGCAGCAAAAGGGTTTTATGCAGAAGATCAGAGAGGCTGTCGGCCACTGTCCCTTTTTCTGTGTATGAGTTGAGCCGGGCCAGGCGGGTAAACATTACTTTCAGCTGCATTTCTGACTGCTGCAGGGTAAGGGGTTCGTCAGATGATCCTGACAACGGAAGAACTGAGAGGAATAACCAAAGCAATAATCCAATCCGTTTTACAGAATTCATAGTATATAAATCAGAGGTATGAAGGGTGTCTAAAGGCCCAACAAATATTAACTACTTAATGATCAGGTTAATATCCTTAAGGAGTTTGTCCTTGTAGGATTTACCGATAGGAATGGATTTGGATCCTTCCTGGGTTTTGATGATCACCGAATTGTCTTCGATAATGTTGATACGGCTTGTATTAACAATAAACGACCGGTGCACACGGGTGAATTTGTTGGCCGGCAATTTGGTCTCGACGGCTTTCATGGTGAAATGAATCGTGAATTTCTCATGAAAGGTATTGAAGATGACATAGTTCTCCAGGGCTTCCACCCACAGTATATCTTCATATTTAAGCCGTACCAGGGCGGAGTTCTTTTTTATGAAGATCTCATTGTCCTTGGTATCGACCTTTGTTTTGAACCGGACATTGGCTTTGTTGATTGCCTTGAAGAAACGGCTGTAAGAAATGGGTTTAAGAAGGTAATCCGTCACATCGTAATTAAAAGCGTCGAGCGCATACTTCTCTTTCGATGAAATGATAATGATCTGAGGGGGATTCGTGAGCGTTTCGAGAAAGTCAATGCCACTCATTTCAGGCATTTCGATATCGAGAAAGATCATATCAATATCCTCATCTCCGTTAAATGCATTGATGGCATCCACGGCATTTTCGTATGAGGCGAGGAGCCTAAGCTGATCCGTGCGGGATATGAATTCTTCGATAATCCGTCTGGACATCAGGTCGTCATCAATGATTATACAATTCATAGAGGATTTATTTTATCAATTGGTAAAATTAGGGGCAATAATTTCACCAAATATAGGAAAAAAATGATTCTGATCTCAGAGTGTCATGGAATTAAATACCATCATTCATTTTGCTAATGTTCTGATCATCAGTAAAAGCTTTCTCAATGAGATCTGATTTGCGGATTGAGTTTTTCAACCAGGTCAGTTTAATCTCCAGCTTTTCTTCATCCGTCAGATGCCAGGGGATGGACTGATCTTTTCGAAGTTTTACAGTCAGCTGATGAATAAACAGGGCTGCAGTAACTGAAATGTTAAGACTTTCAGTGAAGCCCACCATGGGGATCTTAACGAACTCGTCGGCAAGCTGCAAAGCCAGCGGGGAAAGTCCGTGCAACTCTGAACCGAAAAGCAGGGCCACTTTACCTTTGGTGAGATCAAATTCGTCGATTGTGCAATCATGTTTATGCGGGGTGGTAGCTGCAATCCTGTATCCACTGTCTTTCAGGGATTTAATCGCAGTTTCCGTATTATCAGAATCCTGGTTATGCCGGTGTAGTGTGAGCCATTTGTAGGAGCCCAGGGCGACATCGGGACTGATCCGGTATTCGTTCTGGTTTTCGATAATGTGTACATCCTGTACACCAAAGCATTCACAGGAGCGAAGTACTGCGCTGGCGTTGTGCGATTGAAAAAGGTCTTCGAGCACCACGGTAATATAGCGGGTCCTTTGCTCAAGCAAAGTATTGAACAGCTGCAAACGTCTGTCAGTAATAAATTGAGAAAGATGGTCGATGAGTTTCCCGTTCATTGCAGTTCAAAAAAAAAGGGAGCAAGAACTGCTCCCTTTAATTTGTTTCGACAGCACTATTTCACAACATTGGCTAAATCACTACCAGCTTTGAATTTAACGACTTTCTTGGCAGGAATTTTTATTTCCTTACCTGTCTGAGGATTTCTGCCTGTTCTTGCACTTCTCTTTGAAACAGAGAATGAGCCAAAGCCGACGAGAGCAACACGGTCACCTTTTTTCAGAGCCTGTGTAGTAGCTTTAATGAATGCATCAAGAGCTTTCTTACCATCAGCTTTAGTTAAACCAGCGTTAGCGGCGATAGCATCGATCAATTGTGCTTTGTTCATAACAAAAATTTTAAGGGTTAGTAAATTTTCAAATTCGCTAAGGCAAATATAGTCTATTTTGTACGCGATACAAATTCTGAAAGGGAAATTTATTCAACTGTTTGCGAAAAAATGTTAATAACTACCTCAGTATTTAAAGAATTTTCAGAAGAAAATATGAACAAAAGATTTAATTACAATAGTCTATAATACACTATATCAGTATATAATAAGAATTACTGTTATTGCATGAACGGAAAGTGAGAATTGGTGGGGGAAAGCGAAAAAATGTTGATATTTTTTTCAGCGATAGCAGGGGAAAGAAACATTTTGAGTAAAGAAATACAATTAAGTGAAAAAATTTATAATTTTGCGCGCCACGGAGGAATGGCAGAGCGGTCGAATGCGGCGGTCTTGAAAACCGTTGTTCTGCTTACGCGGAACCGGGGGTTCGAATCCCTCTTCCTCCGCTGAATAGCCTGGCAGGCAAAAGCAAAACCCCGCAAATCATTGATTATGTGGGGTTTTTTATTTTACCCCCGAAGCAAAACTGATCAAAATAACGCATAATCGAGGTGGCGATTCGGTGGCTTTTTTTGAAAAAATTTTAAACATCCGAATTAGGCCATATTGCTCTGTTTTGCAGCACTTTGCATTTCACGAAATGCCTCATTTTCTTTAGGTTTGTATTGTTCAACTTAAACTTTTGAGGTATGCAGATTAACACTTTTACAGTTTTGTTTTTCGTTCTGAAATCAAGACTATTGCGAAATGGGGAAGCACCGGTCTATGTCCGGATCACGGTGAATGGTTCCAGGTGTGATATGGGAATTTCCCGAAGTATCGATCCCGATATCTGGGATCCCCGAAAAGGAAAGGCAAAGGGAAATACCAGGAATGTGAAGGAATTCAACGAATACCTGGAAGAATACCGTAGCCGGATTTTTCAGGCAAAGAAAAGCCTGGAAAGCGATTTCCGTCCGGTAACTCCGGAATCCATAAAAAGAAAGCTGCTTGGAATTGACGAGGAGAATTTTTACTTCCTGGTTGTTTTCAAGGACCATAATGAAAAACTGAAACTGCTGGGGGATAAAGAGGTTGCACCGGCCACCATTACACGCTATGAAACGGCCTATAAACACTTGGCTGAGTATATCAAGCATCAGTATAAAAAGGACGATTGCCTGTTCAGGGATGTGAATTACAATTTCATCAGGAATTTTGAATTTTACTTAAAAACCGAGCGGAATTGCGCCCATAACACAACGGTCAAGTATATTGTCAATATTAAAAAGATCATTCGCATCGCAATGGCCAATGGCTGGATCAAACAGGATCCATTCAAGGATATTCGTTACCGGTATGATGATGTGGATGCCGTTTATCTTAACGATGACGATCTGACAGCCCTGGCGACAAAGGAAATCGAAGTCCCCCGGATTGACCAGGTGCGGGATGTGTTTTTATTCTGTTGCTTTACCGGCCTGGCCTTTTCCGATGTAAAAGCTTTGAGAAAGGAAAATATCATTACCGGGATCGATGGAAAACAATGGATCCAGAAACGGCGGACCAAAACAAATGTATTGAGCAATATCCCATTGTTGGATGTACCAATCCGGCTCCTGGAAAAATATGCCAATCATGACAGGGTTAAAACCGGAAAGGCACTTTTGCCGGTTCCCTCCAACCAGAAAATGAATGCCTATCTGAAGGAAATAGCTGACCTCTGTGGCATTAACAAGACTCTGACGACTCATGCAGCCAGACACACCTTTGCAACCACTGTAACCTTATCAAATCACGTTTCCATGGAGAGCGTATCGAAAATGCTGGGACACACCTCTATTAACATGACCAGGAAATACGCCAGGATAGCAGACAAACTGATCAGCGAGGACATGCAAAAACTGGAGGGGAAATACAATTTTTCTAAGACATGTGAGTCGGCGGAATAATTTTCATGTACAATACAGTGCATATGGGCTTATTGAAAATAGGATTCGATAAGCCCATTTCATTTTTTGTGCACATTACAACAATTTTGGAAAGTTTCAATTTGATATACATTTAAAGATTTCCAAACGGACCTTATTATATACCACATTTGATGATTCTGACAACGGCTAGCGGTATGGCCAGTATGGGATTGCGGGCGATTTCCTATCAAGGTACAAAAAAAGTTGAAGTGGGCTACAATCCTTCGCATACCACTGAAATCCTTATTGGCTATAACGCTTGTTTGGGGCTTTATTCAATATTAGTTATATAAAAATATATTACAATCTTTAAACAGCTCAATCGAAGCACTGTCATTTCCGAAAAAATAAGTTTTAGAGTAGGCAAAAAAGCCATGGGAGACTTAAGTACTCCCTTTCCTTCGAACCACCAGTTGTCTTTTGTTAATTGAAATTTAAAAATAAATATGATGATGTAACCCAAGTGTTAA
>JAFGGU010000034.1 GCA_016930375.1 Bacteroidales bacterium
CCCAGGGCTGAAGGCTCAAGCTTTACCTGCCGGAAACTTACAGGTTGAGCCCATTTCATGGCCTCGGCAAGAATATCAGGTATAAGAACGACGGCAGGGCCGAACACCCCTCCGCCCAGGATGATTTTCTCGGGATTGAAAAGACTGACCAGGTTTGCAACTGCCATTCCCCAGTATAAAACGGCGTTTTTTATCACCCTGACAGCAACAGGATCATTTTGCCTGTAAGCATTGAAAATTTCATTTGCATTCATACCTGCGGGATCTATATTGCGAAGCATGCCATTGTATTCCCGGTCATCCCGAAGGTATTCAAGGGCCACTTTGGATAATCCTTCCCCGGATGCGTTGTATTCAAAACATCCACAGGCATTATATTTCTCATTGTAAGGCTGATCAAGGGCAAGCCATCCTATAGCACCGGCCGCATCCGACGAACCTCTGAGAATTGAGCCGTTTGTTAAAATTCCTGCTCCTATGCCTGTACCTACTGCCATGAAAATGGCATTCCTGCAACCTCTGGCCATACCCTGCCATACCTCTCCCATAATACAACAGGCCCTGTCGTTATCAAGTATCACGCTGATCTCATCATTGCGGATTCCTCCCCTGATCTTATCCAGCAAGGGGTAATCTTCCATGCCGGAAATATTTGGCGCCCATATTCTGCCTGAACCTGAATAAACGATGCCCGGTACGCAACAGCCCAGGGAATTAACAACCATGCCTTTTGAACTGGCAAAGCCCATCTGATCGGATATCGCATCAAGGATTAACTGAAATACATCATCCCCTCCGCGCTTTTCAAGGGGTTGGATAATTTTACGGACAGGCACTCCATCGGGTTGGAAAAGTGCACTGGCTAGTTTTGTACCACCAAGATCAAGTGCAATCACAGCCATGATTTCAGATCATTGGATTAGACAAAAAGGAACAACGGAACTGCTTTCCGGTTTGTTAAATATAGGAAAAGAATTTAAGACTAGGGTCCATATGCAGAGGAAAGGGTTATATTCACTGTTTAAAATCGTACACCTGCTGTTCAGTTTAAGCACAAAAACCGGCAAAAGTAAAATCATAATATATAATGTAATGATCACTATATCAATATCTAGACGAGTTTGGTACAATTAATGTGATTGATATACTGACACTAAAAGGATACCAATTTTAAAATTACTGAACATGAAACTCGTTCTCCAACCCAATGAAATGATCCTGATGGCCGGTAATTCACAGCTTTGTCAGCCCACCAGGCAGGTAAACGGTAAACTGATCGTTACCAACCAGCGTATTTATTTCAGAACACTGGAAGAAGAGCACCGCGGCTGTGACAGGGAAATTGTTCCCCACGAAATTAGCGATCTGATATATTTCAATACCAGGTGGATGCTGCCATTCGGACTAACCATCATTACAAAAAATGGCACCGAACACCAGTTTATTGTCAGAAACCGGGGCGAATGGGCTAAGCTCATTACAAAAATGTATTAAGACTTCTTTATGAAAAAATAAAATCATGATTTTTATCGGTTCACGCAAAATGTAAAACCGTTATCTTTAACCTGCTGATCTTATTGTGAACCAACATCCAAAATCATGAATAAATTCATCCCGTTCATCATTATCGCTGTCTGCTTGATAGATTCAGGCTGTAAAGAAAGCGAAACAACAAAACAAATCTATGACATCCCCGCACAAACCTATCCCGTAACCAAAAAGTTGGATGTAAGTGATACCTTCTTCGGCACCATGGTGCAGGATCCGTACCGCTGGCTTGAGAACGATACGGCACAAGAAGTGGCCGCCTGGGTAGAAGAGCAGAACCAGGTTACCGGGAAATTTCTGGAAATGATCCCGTTCCGGGATAAAATAAAATCACAGTTGGAGGAAACCTATAATTATACGAGGATAACCAGTGTTATGCAGGCAGGTGAGTATACCCTTTATGTTAAGAATGACGGACTGCAGAATCAGTCGGTGATTTATAAAAAGAAGGGAGATCAGGGTGCCGAGGAGGTATTTATCGATCCCAACCAATTTTCAACTGACGGTACCGTGGCGGTAAGTCTAATCGGTATCTCGAAGGATCGGAAACTGGTAGCTTTTACAAAATCAGTGTCTGGTTCCGACTGGCAGGAGATATTTGTAAAGGAGATTGCAACTGGCAGGGATTTGCCCGATCAACTGAAGAATGTCAAGTTTACCGGCGCGTCCTGGTTTGGAAACGGCTTCTTTTACAGTCGGTTTCCTCAGCCTGAGAAGGGCAAGGAATTGCAGGCGCTGAATCAAGACCAGAAAGTATACTATCATAAGCTGGGCGAACCACAGGAAAAGGATTTGCTGATATACGAGGACAATGAACATCCCCTTCGATACAATAATGTTTCTGTCAGTGAGGATAATAAGTACCTGTTTCTGTATGTTGCGGAAGGAACTGATGGTTATGAATGTTATTACAAACCGGCAGATCTGAAAAAAGGTGGATTTGTTCCCCTGTTTACAGGTTTTGCCAATAAGAGCACCGTTATTGAGCACCAGGACGGATTGTTTTTTGTGCATACCGATATCGGCGCACCCAATTACCGTCTTGTTGCCATTGATCCCCGGGAACCGGCCAGGGAGAGCTGGAAAGAAATCATACCTGAAAACAAGCACCTGCTCGAACAGGTTTTTTCAATCGGGGGCAAAATCTTTGCCTTGTATTTGCAGGACGTCACATCGCACTTATACCAGTTTGGATTTGATGGAAAACAGGAAAAGGAAATTGAGTTCCCGGTGATCGGTTCTGCCGGCATTGAATATGGAAGTAAAGATGAGAGCAGGTTTTTCTATTCGTTTTCTTCTTTTACCTACCCCAAAACCATTTATTCATACGACGTAAAAACAGGCACACAGTCTCTGTTTTTCCAGCCTGATGCAAAGTTAGATCCAGGTGCATTCGAGGTAAAGCAGGTATTTTATACCAGTAAGGACAGCACGCGAGTGCCCATGTTCATTGTTCACAAGAAGGGAATTCAGCTAAATGGGAAGAATCCTGCGCTATTATACGGTTACGGGGGTTTCAATATCAGTGAAACACCCGGTTTTTCAGCATCGCTGATCACGCTGGTTGAGTATGGTGCTGTTTACGCGATAGCGAATCTCCGGGGAGGCAGCGAATATGGTGAAGCATGGCATAAAGCTGGCATGCTTCTCAACAAGCAAAACGTATTCGATGATTTTATTGCAGCGGCCGAGTATCTTATAGATGAGAAATATACAACCTCTTCCAGGCTCGGTATCTATGGCGGATCAAACGGCGGTCTCCTTGTCGGGGCAAGCATGATTCAGCGCCCTGATCTTTTCAAGGTCGCCATTCCGGCAGTCGGAGTGATGGATATGTTACGCTATCACAAATTTACCGTTGGGTTTGGCTGGGTCCCCGAATATGGTTCCAGCGAGGATTCGGTGAACTTCAGGAATTTATACGCTTATTCGCCCTTGCATAATCTAAAGGCTGGCGTTGAATATCCTGCAACGCTTGTCACTACAAGTGATCATGATGACCGTGTTGTTCCCGCCCATTCCTTTAAATTTATTGCAACATTGCAGGAGAAGCAGGCCGGGAAAAATCCTGTTCTGATAAGAATCGAAACCAAAGCCGGGCATGGAGGAGGAAAACCGGTTTCCAAAATCATTGAGGAAGCAGCTGATAAGTGGGCATTTTTTCTCTATAATACCCAGACTCCTGTGAAATAGTATTACCTGAGCCTTACACTGTCAACATAATACGGAGTGTCTCCATTCCAAACGAGCGCTCCGTTTTTTTGCTTGTAATGCACAATTACATTCCTACCCTGCAGGGTGTCGAGGTTGTTGGCCAGGTCCTTATCCGTCACGGAAAAGAAAAATTTCTCGGAAGCAATAACCACGTTGGTTCCACCAGCCGTACCACCCGCCACGCTGCTTAATATTAACTCACCTTCATAGGTTTTGAATATGGTGCCTTTGTGTGTGAATTTCTGCAGCAAACCAGCACGATATCCATCGCTGTAAGTATAGAAATATTTCCAGTAAATGAAAATTGCTAAAAACAGGATGATCAGGAAGCTGATCAGGTAGAGCACCCTCCTGATTTTCTTTTTAATAGGGGACCATCTGGATGCGGGTACTTGTGTTGAATTTTCTGCAGGTTTCATGTTGAGGTTTTTAATATTTTCCTGGAAAGTGGCTTTTAGCAAATGTAATAAAATTACCTATTAATTCTTAAATTTGAAAAGGCCGCAAGGATTGAATTAACAGATTCAAATAACCAAACCGAAAAACCTGGACCATGCTTGAAAAGATAATTGGATTTAGCATCAACAACAAACTGATCGTCTTCTTTTTCGTTATCACAATCGTCGGATTTGGTCTGTTCTCTCTTACCAGAATTCCGATCGGGGCTGTTCCCGATATCACCAATAACCAGGTGCAGGTGATCACCACTTCCCGCAATTTATCAACGCAGGATGTCGAACAGTTTATAACCTACCCGGTTGAACTGGAAATGGCAAATCTTCCGGGCGTGAAAGAGATCAGATCGATTTCCAAGTTCGGGCTATCGGTTGTCACGATCGTTTTTGAGGACAGGATCGGCACATATTTACCCCGCCAGTTGATAGCGGAAAAGATAAAGGCAGCTGCCGAAAAAATTCCGGAAGGATTCGGGACACCTGAGATGGGACCCATCACGACCGGTCTGGGGGAGATTTACCAGTATATTCTGGATACCAGGCCCGGGTATGATTCGGTTTACTCAACCATGGATTTGAGGACGATCCAGGACTGGATTGTAAAACGTCAGCTTTCAGGAATAAAGGGGGTAGTTGAGATCAATACCTGGGGAGGCTATCTCAAACAGTATGAAATAGCTGTAAATCCTGAAGTATTGCGATCTCTGAATCTTTCGATGGTGGAGATATTCAATGCGCTTGAATCCAATAACAGTGTTGCAGGCGGCGGATATATTGAAAAGACCAATGAAAGTTATTTTGTGCGCGGGGAGGGATTGATAAAAAATCTCGATGATGTTGGGAAGATAGTCATCAGGAACATGAATGGCGTCCCTCTGCTGATCAAAGACGTTGCTACCGTGCAGTTTGGATATGCCAACCGTTTCGGGGCCATTACCGGCAACGGCGAAGGGGAAAAGGTACTGGGCCAGGTGATGATGCTGAAAGATGGCAATTCCAAGGAAGTTATCAAGGCAGTCAAGAAACGTGTGGCAGAAGTGCAGAAATCACTTCCCGATGGGGTATATATCAATGCTTTCCTCGAAAGAAGCGAACTGATCGGGAAGACCACAACCACAGTTGCGGAAAACCTGATACTCGGATGTTTGATCGTGATCTTCATCGTGGTTTTGCTTTTGGGCAATATCAGGTCAGGTCTCATCATTGCCTCTGTAATCCCCTTATGCCTGCTGTTTGCCATTTCATTCATGTACATTTTCGGTATCGATGCCAACCTGATGAGTCTGGGGGCCATCGACTTCGGGATCATCATCGACGGTGCGGTAATCATTGTCGAGTTTATCGCCATGCGCATCACCACGGAGCGCGATATAGTTGCAGGTGCCATCGACAAGAATGAGCGGCAATTGCTGATGGATAAGATTACCTTTGACGGCGCTTCCAGAATGATGAATTCGGCCATCTTCGGTCAGCTTATTATCCTTGTTGTTTTTATCCCGATCCTTTCCCTCAGCAACGTTGAGGGTAAGATGTTCCGGCCTATGGCGCTCACGTTCAGCTTTGCTCTGATCGGTGCCATGTTACTTTGTTTTACCTATGTTCCGGTTGTTGCTTCCCTGTTTCTTAAACCCGCCACCGAAAATAAACGGAATATTTCACACAGGCTGATGGACCTGATTACCCGCTCTTACGCTCCTTCTATCCGGTGGGCGCTTAACCATCAGAAATCTGTGCTTCTGATGGCAATCGGATTGATGGGACTGGCGGTTTTACTTTATTCCACCATGGGAGGAGAATTTATTCCTACGCTGGATGAGGGGGATTATGTTATTCAGCCGGTTTTAAAAACAGGAACATCTTTGAGTAAAACCATCGAGATCAATACGCAAATTGAAAGAATACTAAAGGAAAATTTCCCGGAAGTCGATCAGGTCGTAAGCCGCATCGGCGCTGCAGAGGTTCCTACAGATCCCATGTCGATGGAGGAAAGTGATATCATCATTAAACTGAAACCTATGGATGAGTGGATTTCTGCAAAAAGCAAGGATGAGCTGGCAGAAAAATTCAAGGAAAAGCTATCTGTCATCCCGGGGATCGAGTATGAATTTACTCAACCCATTGAAATGAGATTCAACGAGTTAATCACAGGTGTTAGAGCCGATGTTGCCGTTAAAATCTTTGGTGAAGATCTGGATGTGCTGTATGCAAAAGGTATGGAGGTGAAGGATTTGATATCGGGGGTGGAAGGAGCTTCGGATGTTACGGTTGAAAAAGTTTCGGGTT
Source organism: Bacteroidales bacterium (assembly GCA_016930375.1). Taxonomy (GTDB): domain Bacteria; phylum Bacteroidota; class Bacteroidia; order Bacteroidales; family UBA10428; genus UBA5072. The sequence goes on from JAFGGU010000034.1 coordinate 6,501, forward strand.
TACCACAGATGTCAGTGACCTATGACCGCAACCGGATAGCGAAATATGGCCTGAATGTGGCAGATCTCAATAATATTGTTTCAACAGGATTTGCAGGGTTTACTGCAGGAAGCGTTTTTGAAGGCGAAAAACGGTTTGACCTTGTGCTGAGACTCTCTGAGGATTTCAGGCAAGACCTCGATAATCTGAAAAACCTGTATATTGACCTGCCCGGTGGTGATCACATTCCCCTGCAGGAGCTGGCCACAATAGAATATACAGAAGGTCCGGCCAAGATTTCACGTGACAATACACAACGAAGGATTGTCGTTGGCATCAATGTCCGCAACCGGGATTTGCAATCGGTGGTTGAAGATGTTCAGAACCTGATCAGCAGCCGGCTGAAGCTTCCCCCGGGATATACAATAAGCTACGGCGGTCAGTTTGAGAACCTGCAAAGCGCTTCCAAACGGCTCAAAATTGCTGTTCCGATTGCATTGATTCTGATATTGATTATGTTACATTTTGCTTTTCAGTCGCTCAAGGATGCTTTAATGGTTTACACGGCCATTCCATTATCCGCTGTTGGAGGTGTTTTTCTTTTGTGGATCAGGGGATTACCCTTCAGTATTTCAGCCGGGGTGGGCTTTATCGCATTGTTTGGCATAGCCGTGTTAAATGGGATCGTGTTGATCGAGTATCTTAAAGAGCTTGAAGAACAGGGGATCGCGAATATCCGTGAACGGGTTCTTACGGGGACCCAAAACCGGCTGAGACCTGTTTTGGTAACTGCTGCTGCAGCAGCCCTTGGCTTTCTGCCTATGGCCGTATCCACCTCTGCAGGCGCCGAGGTTCAGCGTCCCCTGGCAACCGTTGTAATTGGAGGACTTATCACATCAACACTTTTAACTATGATTATACTGCCTGTGCTTTATTGTGTGCTGGAAAACAGGGACAGAAATTTCCTGCGCTTTATGAAAAAACCGTTCAGGGCATTTATGCTTGTGCTCATTCTGACGGGGATTCCGGCGGGATTGACAGCACAGTCCAGAACCCTGCAGCTCAGTGAAGCCATTGACCTCGCGCTGACCAATAACAAGGAACTGCAGTCATACCGGTTAAAAGCCGAACAAAGCCGCAGGCTCAAAGGTGAGGCTTTTGATATCGATCCTGCCAGTCTTTACTACAGCTACGACGCGAACAATTTTGCCGAGAATAACGTGCCTCTTAAGGTGTTTGGAATACAGCAAAGCCTTAGCTTTCCAGGGGTCTACAGTTCTCAGTTCAAAGCATTGAGATCCCAGGCTGAACTGCAGAGAATGATATACGAGGTTCATCGTAAGCAGCTCATGAAGAGAGTCTCCCAGCAGTATTACCAGGTGGCTGTTCTGCAGAAAAGATTACAGTATTACCATAAACTGGACAGTCTTTTCAGTTTTTTCCGGGTTGCTGCCGAAAGAAAGCATGAAGTTGGTGAAACGAATTACCTGGAATCCCTTACAGCTCAATCCAAGGCTTTGCAGGTTAAAACAAAGACCATGCAGACGGGTGAGGATCTCCGGACGTCCCTGCAACAGCTGAACGCCACCATCCAGTCGGACAGCAGTTATACTGTGCCTGACCAGGAAATACAACCTCTTGAGGTTATGTCAAAGGATCTTGCCGGACATCCTGGCATTTTAATGCAGGATGAATTGCAGCGACTCGCCGGCAATAAACTTCGCGTCGAAAAAAACCGGCTTCTGCCTGGGATTGACCTGGAATATTTTATGGGAACCAATGAGGGTGAGGAAGCAGAAACTTATCCGGGCTATCAGATCGGACTTACAATCCCGCTTTGGTTTGGTGCACAAAGATCCCGTGTCCAGGCAGCAAAGATTGAAAAGGAAATAGCATTTTCAGATGCGCTCAACTATTCCATCAGTCTGAAGGCACGGCAGGAAGAACTGCTTACAGAAATACGCAAGTACGGCGAAGCCATTCAACAATATGAGATGAATGGAAAGAAAATGGCGAATGAAATAAATAAATATGCCAGTATGGCTTATGAAAACGGTGAAATTGATGTATTTCAGTATGTTCAAAGTCTTGAAAATGCCGCAGAACTTGAACTGGATTATCTTGATAATCTGAATAATTACAACCGCATGGTTTTAGAACTCAATTATTTATTCTTGTAGAAATATAACTGATATGAAATCAAACCTTACCCTTTTATGGATTTTAGCTGTATCTCTGGTGACATTGTCCTGTAATAAGAACAAAAATGCCCTGGAATCATCGGATAATGCGGAAGGTACGCCGGCAGACAGTCTGAATTATATTACGGTATCAAAGGATCAGTTTGCTGCAGCAGGTATGGAACTCGGCGGAATTCGGACCTATGAATATGCTGAATCGGTTACAGCAAGCGGGTATATTGATGTTCCACCAGACAACCGGGCAAAAATCGGGACGTTTATGGGCGGTTATGTAAAATCCGCCAATCTTCTTCCGGGTGACCATGTCCGAAAGGGTCAGATTCTCATCATCCTGGAGAATATCGAATACCTCAAGCTGCAGCAAAGCTTTCTGGAGACGAAAGAGCAGCTTGAATATCTGAAATCGGTTTATGAAAGCCAAAAAACGCTGGCTGATGAAAAAATCAGTTCACAAAGGAATTATTTGCAGGCAAAAAGCGATTACAACAGCATGCTGGCGGCTTATGAATCATTATCCAGGCAACTGAAGCTTTTGCAGATTGATCCCTTAACCGTTAAGGCAGTAACCATGGTTTCAACAATCCATCTGACATCTCCGATCGAAGGTTATATTACAAAGGCCAATGCCGTGAAAGGCATGTTTGTTAATCCATCCGATATCCTGTATGAGATAATCGACCCAAGTCACCTGCACATTGAAATGAAGGTATTCGAAAAGGATTTATTCAGGCTCCGGATAGGGCAGCCCATTGTATTTCGGATACCCGAAGCTTCGGGTGCAACCGGCAGGGGTGAGATTATCCTCATCGGAAGGGAGATTGACGGGGATGAACGTGCTGTTCCGGTGCACGGTCACATCGTGGGTAAGCCTGATGTGAAACTGACACCCGGTATGTACGTTGAAGCAGTGATCCATGCCAATGCGCGTCCGGCGGAGGGATTGCCCGTAGATGCATTGGTTTCGGAGGAAGGCAGGAACTTTGTTTATATCAAGTACGCTGAGAGTGCGGGCCAGTATGTTTTTGAAAGAATCCCGGTCAGGATAGGTAAATCCAATGAAGAATGGTTCGAAGTGCAGGACTCTTCCGGCGTTTTACACAAGGGTGAAAACAATATTCTGATTAAAGGGGGCTATTACTTGTCTCAGGAATAATAAAATCCTCAAGGCTAATTCGCTGATTCATTAGATCGTTTAACGTAACGGATTTGAAATAATTAATGATCAGATTGTTCAGATGTCCCCAAAATCCCCTTGTTAGACAGTTTTCACTCATGTCACAGGAATAATGACCTGAAAGACATTCTACCAGACAAATCCCTGGTTCAAAAGCCCTGTGAATATCGAAAATTGTAATTTCTTCCGGCTTTCGTGTCAGGATATAACCACTCTTTTTTCCCTTTGCATTACGGATAAGATTGGAGGTTTTTAAGGCCTGAATGATGTGATCGAGATATTTTAGGGACAGGGATTGGTTTTCAGCTATATCTTTCTGAAACACACCACCGGAGTTTTCAGCACGTGCAATCTCCAGCATGGTTCTGACTCCGTATCTGGTTCTGGTACTAATTTTCAAAGCTCTGCAGATAATGAATTGCCGTCTGTAAATGTAATAATAAATCCAAAGTTCACCTTGATTTCATTATTAACCTTTACAAATCCAAGCAACTTTTGCGGCGGTTTCAGGTGAAAATCTGACAATTTAAGGTTTTTCTCGCCCCTCAGGTAAAGATAATCCGAGCATCTTACCACTGAACACTGAATTTCATAGGTTTTAGTAATCCCAGCAATATTAATCATGATGTCAGGACAGGTTCCGGATGAACTCCTTTTGACGCCAGATAGTTCCTGTTTTGAGAATGAAACTCTGATCACAGGGTATTCGGCTTCTTTCATCAAAACCAGGAAATCACCATACATCATTGGGTTACTGGCGACAAAATCCTTGATGGGTATGGTGATTTCGATGTTGTCGGAATCGATTGACATGCTGCTGTTCCTGTCCGAGAATTGCGTCCTGTCATACTTGAAACTAAACTGGTTAATATTTGATTCACCATTGATATACAGATAGTTATCACAATCTGAAGATAAGTCCGAAATATTGCGCGTCTGACCTTGTGTGTAATTACCCTGGTTCAAAAGAATGACAAGCAGGATGCCTGGTATTCTGTTACGACCTGAACTGAATCTTTTTCCGATCATTGTACCAAGTTTTAATTATTCAGAATGAAATGGCAGCCTCAAACATTACACCATCAAAGCCCGCATTATCACTACCATATGTGGCAAAGTCCATATAATTCTGCTTGACATATTCCAGTTTTAAAATGATCTGTTTGATCAGGAACCAGCCAGCAGCGATTTGAATCCTGTTTACCGATTGATCCTCGCCGATATCAGATTTAACTGCGTTATATCTTAAACCCGTATAGAATTGCTGCTCTTTGCCAAACCGATAAAGACCTTCAACTGCGTATTGGCTGAATTTGGATTCAACGTCAGCAGGTGAAGTTCCTTTGAAATTTTCATAGGTGGCGAAAACTTCAAAACCATGGTATCTGGTAAAAAAGTTCGCCATAATGGAGTTGCCCTTTTTGGTAGTGCCGGGACCGTAGTTACCGGAGGTATGGTTTTTGGTGACATCAACATCGTTTGGGCTGTAAGAAACTTTATTCATAACAAAATAATACCTTGACCCGGCCCTTTCACTGTTGTAAAGTGAACCGGAATGATTGTCAGGACAATGATATCCTGACAGGGACAAACGCAATCTGAAATAATCGTTGAACTGCTTATCAAATCCGGTTTTCCAGTAAAAAGCAAGCTCCTTGTGGGTATCATAAGTTACATAGGTGCTGTCCGCCGGACTGTAACCGGTTAATGCAGGTTTCAACGAACCATTCGAAACGGCTCCCATCAAAAACCAGTCCTTATTTCTGTATAAGGCTTCAAAGCCAACCTGGGTACTAAAAGCATCCATGATATAGTTGCCTACAAAAGGATTGTTAATTACATTACCATTGTCTGATCTCCGGAAATGAGCATCGCCGTAATTAATTTCCATATCCCCAACCCTCAGTGTCAGATAATCCATAATCCTGTCAATGCCCTCGGATTTAAGAAAAGGAAGTTCATCAATGGTAATATAGCCTCCTTTGACCCAGGTTTCATTATGGTGTCTGGATGACAGGTAAGTCTCAAGTACAACACTAATACCAGGAGCCAATAAGGCACTGGTGTTCAGATTCGCCGTCGGAAGGTTGAATCCTGTCCCCAGAGGTATAAGTTCAGCTTCCGCGTGGTGCTTGAGCAACTGATATTGAAGTGCAAAATCGCCGCCAAGAGAAATTTTAATATTTTCAAAATCTTCGCTTTTCAATTGTTTTGGCTCAAACTGACCAAAGGATACAAAAGTTATAAATATTGATCCTGCAAAAACTGATAGTATTCTTCTCATATAATTCATTCTTATATTGTTTATGAACCCAATTATAAATCATCTGTTATATTGTTCTTAGGGATTATTCAACTCACCTGAAAGTTTAGTTGAAAAGAAACGGTGATTTGTTCACCGGTCTTAAGTGTTCCCATCATGGCAGTCGGGGGCTTGATTTTGAAATCATTCATATTCAACTCCTTAGATCCTTTGATGGTGATCTTGTTTCCGGCATGTGTACCGGCGAAGGTCAGCTGAATACGTTTTGTTACTCCGGCAAGGATAATATCGCCCACTAGTGTCCCTGAAAAACTTCCATTCTTGGAAGTCAAATGATCTACGGAAACAAGCTTAAATACAATTTCAGGATACTTTTCTACCTGTAGGGCATTGTGCGTTTTACGGGTCATGATTGAATTATCGCTGGTTATGGAGACTGATTTACAGGTTAAACTCACCATGTCAATGGCAGATATCTCCTTCTCCCGGAATGTAAGATTCAAATTAACATCGAACTTCTCTACTTTCTCTTCCCAGTTGTGCAACGAAGAAGTTCCATTAATCGTTATGGAACTCTGACCTGGTAAAAGAACTACAGTTTCCTGCGAAACGCAGACTGAATAAGATATAAGTAATATAGCCGCGGCTAAAATATCTGGTAATATTCTCCTTGTTTTCATAACCTATTTATCCTATAGAAATGGTAGTATAAAATAACAAAAAAATATTATGAATTCCAAAAATAATTTTAAGATTCTTTCAAAAAGAAATAGCTGTTTTTATGAGATTAATTCGCTGGTTTGATGAACAACCATAATACTGCGCCTATTATTGCCAGCAAAGCAGCAACATGCAATGCGTTTTCCCATCCGAGGTAACTTGCTATTACCGGGGTAATTGCCGGTGAAAGCAAACCTCCGAGATTACTCCCCATGTTCATAATACCGCCTGCAGTGCCACTTTTCTTACCGGCGATCTTCATCATCATGGCCCAGAAGGGACCTTCTACGCACAGGATAAATGCAGTAGCAAAGGCCAGACATACCGCCGCCATCACAGCGCTTCCAGTATGCGCACCGATGGAGATCAAAACTCCCGAAAAAGCCATACCTGTCAGGGGAACTATTCTCCGACCCCATACTTTGCCTGCTCTTCCGGCAACAAGACGATCAGAGATCAAACCTCCAAGGGGAATGGACACGATGGACAGAATCCAGGGCAGACTGCTCATCCAGGCACCGCTTAAAAGACCGAAATTACGTTCCTGCACCAGGTACAGGTAAAACCACGAAACAAAAATATATCCTACATACCCCTGGAGGGTATAACTGGCAGTTAGCAGGTAGAAGCTTCCTGAACGGATATCTCCTTTGGCCGGAGAATCGCTGGATTCCGTGGTGACTTTTTTTGTTTCCGGTTGTGAAACTGGCGCCGGTTCTCTGATTCTAAGCCATAAGAGGGCGATAGCAAATGCCGGAATGGCAGATGCAATCAGTGCAATCCGCCAGCCGGTTGTAACCATGACATAGGATACCAGAGGAGGCGCAAGCGCTGAACCCAAACCGATTGAGGCGATAACAATGCCGTTGGCACGGCCCTGGAACTGAGGTCGTATCCAGCGGGATATTCCCTGAGCCGAACCGGGATAGGTGGGTGAAGCTGTTATTCCCAGAAAAAAGCGAAAGACCATGAATACGATTATCGCCGTAACTGCCGTGGATTGAAATGGTCCCCAGCCTACAAATGTCTGCATAACTGTAATGAAGAACCAAAGCCAGGCAACCCACGATAGAATCCTGCGTGCACCGATACGATCAGCCAGCACACCCGCAGGAACCTGAAAAAATGCATAGCCTAACAGAAATGCACTGAAAATACGTCCCATTTCAATCTGCGATAATCCAAACTCATTCATAAGAAACGGAGCGGCGGTTGATACGTTCACGCGACACATATAACCTGCTGTTGCAGTGGCGCATAATATAACGACAATACGCCAGTTCCTGCCGGTATCAGATTTCATAGCCACTTATGCATCAGAATTTCAGATTTCCCTTCAATAATGTAATCTTTGAATTCACCAACAGCTAGATATCCATGGGATTCATAAAATTCTTTTGCCCTGTGATTGAAGGATGAAACGCAAAGAAACAGGTGCCTTGACTTACCTTTGAAAAGTTCCTCAGCAAAGGAAAGGAGTGTCGCTCCAATACCCTGTCCCCTGAATTCGGGATAGACAGCGATTGATTTCATATAAGGAGATCCGGCTACACCACATGGATCAAGGATAATGATACCTGATGGTTTGTAATCGGTATAGGCCATATATAAAAGGAAAGCAGGATCGTTGCAGGTTTTTTTGCATTGTTCCGCAGTAATACCCAGTGTAATCCAGGGTTCTGATCTGGCCAGCAAACGGGATGCCAGTTCACGCTCCATTTCGTCAGCTACATGTATTTCAGTCTTTCTCATGATAAGCAATTGTCAATAGAGTATATTCATATTTTCCTTTTCAGTGTCAAAATATACAAAAAGGGCATGAGTTTTCACCGTTCGGAACGATTTGATTTATTACTTTTGAAATAAATCTAATAATCCAAAAATCAATCATGAAAAAAATCGCAGTTTCTCTTTTCAGCCTGTTCCTGGTTGTCACAATCATAAACGGTCAGGATCATAAAACCGTTACTGTGAAGGCAGGAACCCGCATAAATGATTATTTTACACAGGATGAGCAATACAGGTATCCGGAATTCACCCAGGGTAAGGTAGTTTTCAAAGATGGAACGGCCACGGTTACCAAATTGAATTACAGCATTCTGGCCGGTGAAATGCAATTCCTTGCATCAGGAGATACCATGGCCATAGCCAATGAAAAGAATATAAAATTTGTTCAGATCATGTTGGACACGTTTTATTTTGACAATGGTTATCTTGAGGCGATTGCCGGTCAAGATCCTGTCATCATGACTGTAAAGCAGTACGTTAAGCTGGCGGATATCAAAAAGGAAGGCCCCATGGGAACCCGCAGTTCAACAAGTTCTGCACAAACGTGGGGCACCGTAATCGACCAGGGTCATTTGAAAAATGCCAGGTTGGTTGTGCAGGAAGATCTCGTGCTGTCAACAAATGCCGACTACTTTATTGGCAATATCGCTAACGGATTTGTTCCATACAGGAAAGGCAATGTGTTGAATCTCTATCCTCAGCAGAAAAAGGCCATTGATGAGTTTCTGAA
>JAFGGU010000035.1 GCA_016930375.1 Bacteroidales bacterium
AACTGTGTGAGCCAACACAGCCCTGAAGGGGCTGAACAACAGACCCGATTGTTTATCAATTCAACCCCTTCGGGGCTGAAAATATTTTCTATCTACTTACCCGTGGGTTTTCACCCACGGTTATTCAGATTTAACCCCTTCGGGGTAGAAAACAAATCAAAAAATCAAAGAACGCTTATATTATATTTAATAACAATAATTTACAAATATTTCTAAAAAGTTAACGCATCACCAGTAATCATAAATCTTTAATCATGGACCATTTTTGGCGTCCTTTTAAAAAAAACAAATCCGTTTCTTTCATACAAAAGTTCAGCATCCGGGTATTCCACCAAAAATCTATCTTTTCCGGTTATCTTGATCGAAAAATAAGCATCTTTATCAAGAGGTCCTGTCAAAAGCCATTTTTCATCCCTGTTCATGGCAGGTTTTCTGACTTTGCCATAAAACAAATGCGCATAGCTTTTATATCCGATGGTTTCCAGATAGGCATCCTGATCGCTCACCGAGATGAAAAAATCAATGGCTGCACGCTGTGAATAGGTTTCAACACGGGGTACGATCAACAGCATGGCTATCATCATAAATACAGGGATTGTCCCGCTTAAAATCATGACGGCTTTATCATAGCGGTTTCTTTTCCAGAAGAATGCAAAAAATGTAATGCCCATCAGCAAAACCAGGCCACCCATAAACTCAAAGCCTTTCCATCCGCCGTCAGCCATAAGACACCCTTCCGCAAACGGATCATCAATCCAATTTCGGCCAATGATGAACTCTTTAAACCGGTCGATATAAGTGAGCATGATGGATAGTATTCCCAGCAACAAACCCAGGATCAGGATGATAGCCTGAGTTACGGGCTCCCATAACCGCGTAAAGCTTGCGGCATGGTAAAATGACCAGGCCGCCAGGAAGGTCAACGGGAAATAACAGAGTGATGAATAATGCACGATCTTGGTCCTTACGATGGTGAACAGGATCAACACCACCCAGAACAAGATCAGCATCCAGAGATAAAAATCCTTTCCGCGTCCTGACTTTTCGCGGGTTCCAAATAATACCGGCAGGGCAAAAACGGAAGCGGGAAAAACGCCTGCAAAAAGTACCACAAAGTGATACAACAGAAAACCTCCGTGACCGGCATCCTGGGTTCTGAACAGCCTGATCTGGTAGATCATGAAATCAGCAATCAGGCTGAATTTCCCTTTCAGGGTCTGGAGGATAAACCAGAAACCACCGGTAAATACAAGTATCAGGATAAATATAAGGACATCGGGAAACCGCATCCTTACCCTGAACTTTTTCACCAGCAGAAAAACTGCAATGGTCAGTATAAATACAAGGAGAGCCACCGGACCCTTGGTGAGAATGGCCAGACCGATGAAAAAACCGGCACCGGCAGCATGATACCTTGATTTTTCAGTCGTTTTGAAATACCTGTAGATCTGCAAGACGCCCAGGAAGATGAACAAATTGAACCACGGATCAATAATCCCCGATTTGAAATAGAAAAAGGGAAGTATGGAACCGGCATAAAACAGGACCCATAATAAACCGAACCGGTTATCAACCAGTTTTCGGCCGGAATTATAAAGAATCAGCAGGGATGCTATGCCACAAATCGCATTGGGGAATCTTGCCGCGAATTCACTGATGCCAAAAATTTTCATGGATAGCACCTGCATCCAGATAAACAAGGGAGGTTTTTCCCAGAAAGGAATGTAATTGATCTGCACGGTAAGGTAATCTCCCGTTGCGATCATCTCACGCGCTGATTCCGCAAAGTTAATTTCGTCCCAGTCGAAAAGGTGCACGCCTCCCAGGAACGGAATAAAAAGAACGGCTGCGGACAAGGTTATCAGCAGGTTATTCCTCCAAAGGCTGGTATCAGGCTTTGTTGCTGTCATTCCGAAAGAGGTTTTGAATCGTCCAGGCGTACCACTTGCGTTCATCACGGTAAAAAACCAGGTAAAAACCAGTAGCTCCCAGGGTGCCAATCATTGAACCGGAATAAATATCGATGAGGAAATGCTGGGAAAGGTAAACTCTTGAGAATGCAACCAGGCATGCCAGAATGAAACAGGCCAGTTTGATATACCTGTTCGACGAGATGAGGGCAAAACAAAGAAACAACGCAAAGGCACTGGTGGCATGGCCCGATGGAAAACTTCGTCCGCCAAGGAGTTCTACCCCGTCAACAAGATGAAGCGAGGCTTTGTCATGAAAATATCTTGAAGGTCTTGTCACATCCTCAAAAAATGCTCTTTTCAGGATTTGTGCGAATAAACCGGTTGAAAAGTAAGAAACCACAAGAAAGATAAAATGCCTTAAAGAGTAAAAAAGCAATACCACAGCTGGCAGGATGATAAATAATCCATCGCCCAGGAATGTAATATGCCTGAACAGCCAGTCGGAGAAATCAGAGTTGAACTGGTTAATCCAGAGATGAATTTCCGGTTTGGTGAATAGGATCAAAACCGGTATCAAAGCCAGCAATAGGATCAGGTAGGGAATATAAAATAAACCATTATCTTTCAGTGTTTTAACTAACATTTTTTGAGTTTAATACCTTGTCCCTCGTCCCTATTTTACAATACCTGAGAATCCCATGAATGCCAGTGAGAGCAATCCTGCTGTAACAAGTGACAGTGGAAAACCTTTCATGTTTTTAGGTGTATCCGTGAGCGCAAGCTGTTCACGGATTCCGGCCATAAGAATCAATGCAAGCGTAAAACCAACTGCAATACTTGCGGCATATACAACACTCATAACGATTGTATATTCTTTTTGCACCGCAAGGATTGCGATTCCCAGAACGGCACAATTGGTCGTTATTAAAGGAAGATAAATACCGAGCGCCTGATAAAGTGCAGGTACGGCTTTTTTCAAAATGATCTCAACCACCTGTACAAGAAATGCAATGACGAAAATGAAGGAAATCGTCTGCATAAATTCAATATGCAAAGGTAATAACACATAGTTGTATATCAGGTAGGTAACTAAATTGGCCAGGGACATCACAAAGATCACGGCCATGCCCATTCCCAGGGAAGTATTTATTTTACCGGAAACACCGAGAAAGGGACAAATACCGAGGAATTGCACCAGGACAACGTTGTTGACCAATACGGCGGAAATGATCAGGAGTATGTATTCCATGTGTATTGTTTTATATGTTGAATTTCAATTTAATTCGATTCATGATGGCAATCAGAAGGCCATAGGTAATAAAGGCGCCAGGAGGAAGGACAAAAACAAGGATGGTAGATGCATTCTCACCCATTAATCTCAGGTCGAACAGTGTTCCGTTACCCAGAATTTCACGGATAGAGGCAAGTAAAGTTATTGCCAATGTAAAACCCAGTCCCATTCCTAAACCATCAAGGATGGCAGGTAAAACCTTGCTTTTCTGTGCAAAAGCTTCTGCACGTCCCAGAATTATGCAATTCACAACGATCAGGGGAATAAAAATGCCGAGAGCACTGTACAGATCGGGCGTAAATGCCTTCATTACCAGGTCAACAATGGTCACAAATGTGGCTATGACAAGTATAAATGCGGCAATCCTCACCTTATCGGGGATGTAGTTTTTAAGAAGGGAGATTAAAAGGTTTGAACACACAAGGACGAAAGTGGTCGCCGCGCCCATGCCCAGTCCGTTAACAGCTGCTGTAGTTACAGCCAGAGTCGGACATGTCCCCAGAACCAGGACCAGAGACGGGTTTTCTTTAATAAGTCCGTTGGTAAAGTATTTTAAATTTCCCATGGCTTCCGAGAAAAAAGTTTTGGATTATTCATTATATAATGAATCATTTACAATAATAAAAGTATCAAATGCCCGCTGTAAGGCATCGCAATAAGCCCGCGAACTTACAGTTGCAGCAGTTATTGCATCAACCTGGCCACCGTCTTTCCTGACTCTCAGAACATATTCTTCCGGATTTTTTCCCAGGAACTGATTGCTGAATTTCAGATCCGACATTTTCGTCCCGAGGCCGGGTGTCTCCTTATGAGAGAGTACTGTTACCTGGTGAATGGAACTGTCCGGCAGAAATCCGGCCATTAATTCAATATGTCCGCCGAATCCCTTTTCTGTATAGGTTTTTATGGCATACCCCACCGGCTGGTTTTGTTTGCTCAGGCGGTAAACTATTACACCGTCTTGTTCGGTTTTTGCTGCATTCGGATCACTGTCGAATTCAGGAAGAACCTGCCGGATGGCCGCAATTTCCTTTTGTTGTGCGGCAGCCTCAATCGGGCCTTTGGTTCTCAGATATACAAAGGCAAGTGCTGCTGACATAACCATGGATAGCAGCACCAGGGACAGGAGCATATTTCCCAGCGTGGACTCAAGTTTCTTAGCCATGTTTCACCTCCTCTCCGAAGCGTTTTGGCTTGATATACTTGTTAATAAGCGGAACAAAGGCATTCATGATCAGGATGGCAAAGGAAACTCCCTCGGGATATGCGCCAAAAACCCTGATAACAACTGTAATAATGCCGATGCCGGCGGCATAGATGATCATGCCTGTTTTGGTCATGGGTGAAGTCACCAGGTCGGTTGCCATATAAATAGCTCCCAGCATAAGACCACCTGTAAGTATATGAAACAGGGGTGTGGCGTTCTTATCGGGATTTGCCAGCCATAAAATTCCGGTGAATACAAAAACGGTGGCCACTGTGAACACGGGAATGTGCCAGGTAAGGATTCGTTTATACAATAACCAGAAAAAGCCGAGGACCAGTGCCAGTGCGGATATTTCTCCCAGTGATCCGCCCATTTGACCCAGGAATAACTGCATGTGATCGGGTATCTGGTTCATGACATCGGGCAGGGATTCCCCATTGCGCACAGCTTCTTTTAAGATGCCCAGCGGAGTTGCCCCCGTAGCGGCATCGAGGTATTGCATCCTTGATTCAACTGGCAATGGCCAGCTTGTCATCTGAACAGGAAAGGAGATCAGCAGGAATACGCGACCTACGAGTGCAGGATTGAATGGATTATTTCCCAGACCGCCATAAGTCATTTTTCCAATGCCGATGGCAAACACAGCTCCAAGTACAACCATCCACCAAGGCAGGTTCGAAGGCAGGTTAAATGCCAACAGTAGACCCGTAACAATGGCAGAGCCATCGTGAATCCGAACCTCTGTTTTCATCATGTATTTCTGAATAGTCAATTCGGCAAGGACGCAGGTGATCACCGAAATTGTTGTAATGATTAAAGCACCAAGTCCGAAAACGTAGAGTGTCACCAGAAATGCCGGAATCAGTGAGATTACCACACCCTGCATCAGTTTTTCAACGGATTGATCACTGGCGATATGCGGAGACGGTGAAACGGTTAATAGTCTGCTCATTATTTCTTTCTTGTTCTGATTATTTTACCAACATTGGATTTCCCCAGCCTGATGAAGTCGAGCAGCGGACGGCTTGCCGGACAGGTGTAACTGCAGGAACCACATTCAATGCAATCCATCACATGCTCGGTTTCAAGCCTGTCAAATAAACTCCGCTCAGACAGCGTCATGAGGAGATAGGGTTCAAGTCCCATGGGACATACCGTAACACATTTTGCACACCGAATGCAGGGCTGGGTCTTTAACCTGGTTGATTCTTCTTCGGCAAGGATCAGTATACCTGATGTTCCTTTCACAACGGGTATATTGGTACCTGATAAAGCCTTGCCCATCATAGGACCGCCACTGATGACTTTGCCTGCATTCTCAGGCATTCCGCCTGCCGCTTCAATTAAATCAGATATGGAGGTGCCGATCCTGGCTATGAAATTGGATGGATTTTTGACAGCCTTTCCGGTAACTGTAACAATTCTGTCAATCAGGGGTTTGTTTTTCTGTACAGCCTCATAAACAGCAAACACCGTTCCAACATTGAAAGCAACAACACCCACATCTACCGGCAGGCCTCCTGAGGGAACCTCGCGGCCGGTAATGGCCTTAATGAGCTGTTTCTCACCACCCTGAGGATATTTTACCTGCAGGGCAAATACCTCTATGCCATCCAGTGCAGAAGCCAGGTCTCTCATCTTTTCAATGGCGTCGGGCTTGTTGTTTTCGATGCCAATGTATGCTTTGTTTACCTGAAGCGCTTTTTTCAACAACTGAATGCCGACCATGATTTCTTCGCCTTTTTCCAGCATGAGCGCATGATCTGAAGTAAGGTAGGGTTCACATTCAACGCCGTTTATAACAAGACATTCAGCTTTTTTTCCCCTGGGTACGGTAAGTTTCACGTGTGTGGGGAAGGTGGCGCCTCCCATACCAACAATGCCAGCTTCTGTAATCCGCTTCAGGATTTCAGGCCCGTCATAACGGATCTCTTTGTCCAGGTTAGTGTCCAGATTAATACCATCCTCCCATTCATCACCCGCAACATCAATGAATACAGCCTGGCGCCGGTAACCGCTGACATCCTGCACTTCTTCGATTCTGGAAACTTTACCGGATACAGAAGAATGAATGTTGCCGGATAAAAAACCTTCTCCCCTGGCAATGATCTGTCCGGTTTTTACTTCATCTCCTTTGTTTACAATTACCTTGGCGGGGGCTCCCATGTGCTGCGATAGCAATATCGCCACAGTCCCGGGGACAGGCAATACCTGTATGGGCTTGTGCGCCGATAATTTGCTTTCAGGCGGATGAATACCCCCTTTATGAAACGTTCTTAACACGGTTTTCTTTTTTATATATTAACTGTACTTTCAGAAGTCTGCTCATCCACTTTCGGCTTTCTTACCGGAAATCCAACTTCGATAATGCTGTTGGTCGGGCATTCGGTCACACACTTGCGGCATAATTTACACTTGTCCGAATCAATAAATGCCAGGTTATTTTTCATAACAATGGCTTCGTAAGGGCATACCTTAAAACACTTGGTACAACCGATGCAGGCAACAGCGCAGTTCTTTTTAGCCACACCACCCTTGTCTTCATTCATGCAGGCAACATAGATCTTTTTATCACCTTTCCATCGCTTCCTTAGCTCAAAGAGATTCCTTGGACAGGCTTTCACGCAGGCTCCGCAGGCAGTGCATTTTTCATCATTTACCACGGGCAGTCCGGTAACAGGATCCATATGCAATGCATCAAAATTGCAAACTACAACACAGTCACCGAATCCGTGACATCCATACTGGCATCCGGTTTCACCGCTGTACAGGGCGGAGGCAATGGTACAGGATTGTGCTCCGTCATACCTGTTGGTACGTGGCCGGTTTTCACAGGTCCCGTTGCAGCGCAATACAGCTACCCGCGGATCCTGTTTTACGGCCTCACGGCCAAGGATCCCGGCAATCCTCGACATGGTTTCGTTACCGCCAACCGGACAGTACAGCCCTTCAAAAGTCACTGATTTTACCAGTGTTTCTGCAAAATTACGGCATCCGGCATAACCACATCCGCCGCAATTGGCGGCAGGCAATTCCGCTTCCACAATATCAATTCTGGGATCTTCAAATACTTTGAAACGTTGCGCCACAAAATACAACGCAATGGCAGCAACAGTTCCAAGCAGGCTTAAGGATAATATCGTATATAAGATTGTGGTAGTCATTTCATACAGTTTTACGGATGGTGAACGTGAATTTCTTTTTTAGTTTTTCCCGGAACACATATAACATAAAGTAGTATGGAACAAGCATCCCCAGGGAAATCAACCCGGACAGCCATTCCTGAAGTCCAAGTGCATTTAGCAGAATCAGCACGGAGATCAATACCAGGAAGGGCAGAAGATAGCCCAGCAATACCGCATTATTGCCCATACTGCGGGAAATGGTCACCTCAACATGATCTCCGATCCTGAAATCGGTTCTGTCATCCCTGGTTTTAATAATTCTTTCTCCGATTTCTGCCAGGTTGCAAATGCTACTGGCATTACAATGGCCGCAGGCATCCTCCCGGTGAATTCTCACCGTGATCCTGTGATCAATAACTTCTTCCACAGTTCCCTTCTGTGCAACACAGGCATAGGTGTCCATGCTGGTAGTTCCTGTTAACTAAGAGGCATAAAAATAATAAGGTTCAAAGAACAAATAACCAAAATTTATCATTATTGGATAATTTAGGATGATTATAAATAAGAACTGTGAATAACATTTTTAAAGTACTTTCAGTTTGTATCATGTACTGTTGTATTTTAGCAGACCATAGAATGTTGCGATCACAATGGCCAAAAAGAATAATTCCGGTGACAATAAAAATGGGAAAACCAGATCAGGTTCCTTTTTTACCGATGAGAAATTTAAGGTGACCCTGGGTGTCATCCTTTCGGGGTTTGCTGTCCTGCTCTTCATATCATTCGTATCCTACCTTTTTACCTGGAAAACCGACCAGAGCTTCGAATGGTCCAGGGTATTCTCGGATCCGGAATACAAGGTTGACAACTGGTCGGGAAAAATGGGCGCCTACTTTTCCAATTTGTTCTTAAACCGCTGGTTTGGCATTGCCTCTTTCGCGGTCCCTTTAATGATCCTTCTCTTAGGTTTCCGGCTCATGCGGGTCAAAATAAATAAACTTTCCCTGATCATCAGGACCGCGGTTGTTGGAATGATCCTCTTATCCATCTGGCTTGGTTATATTCTGGGTGACTTCATGGGGATTCTCGGTAGCGGATTGGGCGGTAAACATGGATTGTACATTAGCCAATGGCTTACAGCTTTTGCCGGAACAATAGGCGCTGCACTTATTTTACTGGCTGCCACGGTGATCTGGTCTGTTTTTTCAATACCAGGCTCTCTCGCCTGGTTCGGCAAATTGTTCTCTTTGAAAATACCCATGCCAGGGAAAGACCTGATAGTCCAACAAGATGCAGGATCACAGCCGGTTACCGGGGAAGAAAAACCTGAACATTACAATGATCTTGTCTTTGAAACAGAGTTTAACCGGCATGAACGGGAAGGAAAATCGGTGACAATTGATCAGGGTACTGATGAAGATGACATTGAACTTCTGGTTGAAAAACCGGTTGAGGGGAGCGCCGCTGAATCTGTGCCGGAGCGTTATGAAATGTTGGAGGATTATGATCCTACACTTGATCTCCCTCATTATCAGATGCCTTCAATCGAACTTCTGGAGAAACATGATGCGGAGAATTCTACGGTGACCAACGAAGAGCTGATCAGCAATAAAAACAAAATTGTAGAAACCCTTTCACATTATAAGATCCAGATTGACAAGATTAAAGCCACCATTGGTCCAACGGTCACCTTGTACGAGATTGTCCCTGCACCGGGCGTTCGCATTTCAAAAATCAAAAGTCTTGAGGACGACATTGCACTCAGTCTGGCTGCCCTGGGTATTCGTATTATTGCACCAATGCCGGGTAAGGGTACAATTGGAATTGAGGTTCCTAACCAGAATCCTGAAATTGTATCCATGAGGTCGGTTCTCAGTTCCAGGAAATTCCAGGAAAATTCATTCGAATTGCCCGTCGCTATGGGTAAAACCATATCCAATGAAACGTATGTGTTCGACCTGGCAAAAATGCCCCATTTGCTGTTGGCCGGGGCAACCGGTCAGGGAAAATCGGTGGGACTGAATTGCATCATTACCTCTTTACTGTACAAAAAGCATCCCTCGCAGCTCAAGTTTGTTCTTATCGATCCAAAACGTGTTGAACTAACGGCCTATACAAGTCTCGAAAAGCATTACCTGGCCAAGATCCCCGATGCCGAAGAGGTTATTATTACCGATACCAAAAAGGTCATCTATACCCTGAATTCCCTTACCATTGAGATGGATCAGCGATATCAGCTGCTTGAAAAGGCTGCTGTCAGAAATATCAGGGAATACAACCATAAATTCATCAAGCGTAAACTCAATCCTGAAAAGGGACACCGATACCTGCCCTATATTGTGGTGATCGTGGATGAATTTGCCGATCTGATCATGACGGCAGGGAAAGAAGTGGAAACCCCGCTGGCCAGGCTGGCGCAATTGGCCCGTGCCATCGGCATACACCTTGTGATTGCCACCCAGCGCCCGACCACCAATATCATAACAGGTGTTATCAAGGCAAATTTCCCGGCCCGGATTGCTTTCAGGGTTTCTTCGATGATTGATTCCCGCACCATACTGGATTCACCAGGGGCTAACCAGCTGGTTGGCAGGGGTGATATGCTGTTTGCCCCCGGAAGCGACATGATCAGGATTCAATGCGCTTTTATTGATGTACCGGAAACAGATACCATTACGAAATTTATTTCAACCCAGAAAGGATTTGCCACTGCGCTCTATCTGCCGGAATTTGTTGAAGAGAATGGCGGATCAGATATCGGTGAAGTGGATCTGTCAAAACGTGATAATTTATTTAATGATGCAGCCCGACTGGTGGTAATACACCAGCAGGGATCCACTTCACTGGTTCAGCGAAAATTTTCCATCGGGTACAACCGGGCAGGCCGTATTATGGATCAACTCGAAGCAGCAGGCATTGTGGGACCTCCTGACGGAAGCAAACCGAGGCAGGTATTTTTCCCTGACGAATACAGTCTGGAACAGTTTTTGAGGACCATGAATTAATTCAGAGGTTCAGAAGTCTACAGGTAAAGGTTGCCTGGCTGTATATTATGCTCTGTCCTAAAACACATACTAATGTTCAAACTAGTTTCTTTTATTGTCGCGTTAATCGTTCCTGTTCACATCATCTCCCAGGAAAATCAGATCACGCAGGACCCGGTGGCCGGAAAGATTCTGGATCGCATGGCACTGAAAACCCAGGCGATGCAATCCATGCAGGCAGATTTTGAGCTGGTCATTGAGGATAGAAAAGAAAAGACAAAAAACATTTCATCCGGCAACGTGCTGATCAAAAAGAATAAATACAAGATCAACAGCCAGGGCAGCACAGTTTATTTCAACGGTAAGACGATGTGGACATACATTCAGGATAACAATGAAGTTACCATCACCGAACCCGATACTGAGCCCGATGACTTCTTGAGCAATCCTTCCGCTTTTTTTACCCTGTACAAACGCGATTTTAAATACAGGTACGTTCAGGAAACTACCATGAATGGCGCTGGTGCCCACGAAATTGATCTGTTCCCCAAAAACCTCAACCAGCCGTATTCCCGGATCAAGGTTTTCATCGGATCAAAATCCGATCTGCCCATGGTGATTAAATCTGTTGGTAAAGACGGGGTAGACTATACTGTAACTCTGAAGAATCTATTGCTGGACAAGGAAACACCTGATGCTGTTTTCACTTTTGATGCCAGTAAGTTTAAAAAAGTGGAGATTGTGGATATGCGGGGGGTTGAATAGTGAATAGTGATGAGTAATAAGTGATGAGCGGGATTTGTGTTTCGGGTAGTGTGCATGCCCGATACCCATGCACACTTGTTACTCATCACTCATCACTCATCACTCTTTACTGGATTTCCACGACCCTACTCCCTCTCCCTTTACCATTAAATGCCTTCAGCTTTACAACACCGCTGGCCTCAACAGGTTCAATGTAGGTTTCTGCTTTTTCATCAGGTTCTGAACCATCGGTAGTATAACGGATCACAAAGCCGGGGAAATCCGTATTGGCATAAAGTTTCCCGTCTTTTACAACTCCGCCGGGAGGAGCGATGCGGTAGTTAAATCCACCGAAGATATAATCGAGACGGGGGAATTCATAGTACCCAACCTGATTTACAAATTTATTCCAGGCAGCATCCACTACTTTAACCCGGTTAGATGTAATTTCAATGGTTTCATATGCCGGAGCCTGGCTCCAGGCTCTCTCGGCAAATCCCAGGATTTTCGGTATTGCAGAATATTCCAGCATATCCTGATTTTTCAGGGTCTCACTCCACAATTCGGCCTGAAGGCCCAGTATGTTTTTGCGGGCACCGGGTTTCAGCCTTTCCATATTACTGTATGCCAGTTCCGGAACAACCGGCCGACCCTGTTGATCCCAGAGGCTTGATTTGAAGGCATCATACGGTATGAAATCGAAAGCCTTGCGGGTATCCACAAATCCACCCCAGTATAGTCCCGGTTCTTTCGGATCGGCATTGTAGGATAGATCCATATAGAAATTATTCACGTTGCATAATACCACAGGATATCCGGCATTGGCCAGTTTATAACCCAGGTTGAGATTTGAGCCCAAACTGTTCCAAACAAAAGGAATCACTTTTTGCCCTATAAATTTTGGATTGGGTATCCAACCCCCATCACCAATCAGCATGGCCACTTCTTCCCATCCTCCAACGGTCAGATCATATTTCCTGAGAACCTCCATCAGCCTTTCGAGGAAATACCCCTGAAGATTCTGCGGATCACCTATCTCCGGATGTTGACCGAGCAGTTTCACACACTCGGGTGATTTGGCCCATACTCCACGGGGAACTTCATCTCCCCCGGTATGAATGAATGTCAGGGGTATGCCGGCCTCATCGTAGATCGCTTTCAGATCTTGAACCACAGTTTCGTAAAAATGGTAAACCGATTCAAGTGCAACACAAACAACATTATCGTTGTAGGCCTGGGCAGAGGAATACACGGAACTGTCATTCGGATCGGCAAGCCTGTATTCGGCAGCAGCCTCGGAATTCCCTTCGGCCATCAGCCTGCTGTACCTGTTTTCCATGGCCTTGATGGCAGCCCTGGAGTGCCCCGGTACATTGATCTCGGGTATCACCTGGATATGCCTTTCACCGGCATACTGAAGAATCTCAATAAAATCATGACTGGTATAATAGCCTGTTCCGGAAGAATTTTTAGCATTGGTAAAAGGACCTGATCCATAGGAGGGTTGAAGATGGCTGTCATTTTTAAGGGTATGACCCCGTTTGCTTCCTACTTCAGTCAGTTCGGGAAGACTCGGAATTTCAATCCGCCAGCCTTCGTCGTCGGTGAGGTGAAGATGGAGTATGTTGATCTTGTACAGAGCCAGCAGATCAATTAATTTCAAAACAGTTTCTTTTTTGGAAAAGTTCCTGGCCACATCCAGATGAAATCCCCTGTAAGGGAACCTTGGAGCGTCTTTTACAACAATTTCCCCGATGCGGAAGGTTGTATTTCGCGTTTTGTAAACTTCTGCAGGGATCAGTGCAAGCAAACTTTGAATTCCGTAAAAAACACCTGCCGGGTCGGATCCGGTCAGGGATACGCCTGAGGACTCGGATATTGTTAATATATAGGCTTCCTTTCCAATTCCCTTTATGTTGATCTGACCGGTCTTCAGGACGATGGAATTAACACCTGCCTTCTCTCCTTCACTGATGTCCATTCTGACACCTGTCAGTTTTTCGAGAGCCGAAGCCAGGTACTCTGCTTCTTTCCTGCAATCGGCCTGGTAATAAATGTGATCGGTGGCGGTTAACTCAACCTCACCGGTTCCATTTACAAGGGATACCGGGGTAGGAATAATTTTCCCCAGTTTGTCGGGAGATAAAACAGAGATTCCGGAATTGGCGGTATAAACGGATTCCGGGGTAGGGAAAGAGAAACCGGTTTCCTCATCTGTGATACCCGGCTTTAACAGGTCAGTGAATGGCAAAACAGTATAATTCTTTACAACAACAGGAATCTCTGACGGTTTGCCATCATTGAACACAAAATACAAACCTTCGGGAGCATGTGATTCTTTGATTATCCTTCCGTTGCATGCATAGGCAATGGTTAATTTTTCACCTGGTTTGAGAACGAAGGACTTACCCGGCCTAAGCCGGAAGAAATCACCGTTCATGTGTTCGAATGTTGCCAGGGCAGAATCAACGGGTTTACCGGGACTGGCCCCGATCTGATTGAAGTATAAATTCCAGTTGCCGGGGACAAGTTCAGATTTCCCTTTGTTTTCAAAAACAAATGAAGCATTGCTGTGTCCTTCATTATTACCTGTTAATTCCCAGGTTACAAAAACTTCGTCACCGACCATGGCTTGCTTCTCCTGATCAGGTTTACAGGATATAGGGATTATCATACAGCCTGCAAGAAATAAAATCCAACGTTTTTTCATTTTTTTACCGGTATGTTTTGAAGTGTGTCGACGAGAAAATCCCAGAATTTCTGAACACTGGCTACATGAACCTTTTCATCAGGTGAATGGGGATGCCTGATGGTCGGTCCGAATGAAACCATGTCGAGATTTGGATATACACCTCCGATGATACCACATTCCAGACCGGCATGGATAGCTTTGATCTCCAGTTTCTTTCCATATTTCTTCTGGTAAACCGCGTCCATGGTTTTCATGATGGCAGAATCCATATTGGGTTTCCATCCCGGGTAGGATCCGGTAAATGTAACTTTTGCACCTGCCATTTCAAACAAAGCCCGCATGGTATTGGCCAGGTTCTCCTTGGCAGAATCCACTGAACTCCTCAGCAGACAACTTATATTGACCGAAGCAGGATTAGTTTTGACAATGGCCAGGTTGGTTGAGGTTTCAACAAGTCCCGGTATGCCATCCGTCATGCGGATGGTCCCGTTCGGACAACTGTATACAGCAGCTATCAGTCTTTTCTGGAAATCAGTTTGCATAACATTTGCCGGCATTTCGGCTTTTGACAATTCGATCTTCAGATCGGGTTCTGTAAAAGCCAGTTCCTTCGACACAACCGAGGTATATTCTTTGACCAGCTCCAGGAAGGCTTTTTCGTTCCGTTCGGGAACAATAACCACAGCATGCGCTTCGCGGGGGATGGCATTCCTCATATTGCCGCCTTCAACCATACACAAACGCATTCCGCTTGTGTTTTCAGCTCTCCAGAGCAACCTGAAAAGGATCAGATTTGAATTGCCCCTGCCCAAATTGATGTCGATGCCTGAGTGCCCGCCCTTCAATCTTGAAATTTTAATCAGGTAGGGTTTGTAGCCGGACGGAATTTTATCGGCAAGGTAATCGAATTCAAAATTGCCATCCATGCCACCGGCACAGCCAATATAAAGTTCTCCTTCATCTTCCGAATCAAGGTTCAGGAGAATATCCCCTTTCAGGATTCCTGGTTCCAGCGCAAAGGCACCAGTCATGCCGGTTTCTTCATCAATTGTAAAAAGGGCTTCAACCGGTCCATGCGATAAATCCTTCGATTCAAGAACAGACATCATTGCGGCTACACCTATTCCGTTGTCAGCACCGAGGGTAGTTCCGTTTGCCTTGACCCATTCTCCATCAATATAGGCCTCAATGGGATCTTTTTCAAAATCATGTTTCTTATCACTGTTCTTTTGTGGAACCATATCGAGGTGAGACTGAAATATCACACCTTTTCGATTTTCCATGCCCGGTGTTGCCGGTTTACGGATTACAATATTGCCAACCCGGTCAACATGGGTTTCGAGCCTGAGGTTTTCGCCAAACTTCTTAATGTATTCAATGATGCGGGCTTCCTTCTTGGAAGGCCTGGGTATCTGGGTCAGGCTTTTGAAATTCTTCCATATGCCTGATGGGGTGAGTGTTTCAAGTTTTGTATTCATAATATGAGGTTTTAGAAAAATATCCAAAACCCTAAAATTACCGATAATCTGCTATTTACGCCAAGATATTTGTCATGAATTTTTTTAGGATGAGCGACTTTGAATCTGAAAAGCTGTAGTTGAATCATCCATTGGAACATTTTCGTAACTTTGGCGTTATATTAAATAAAAGAAATGTAATGAGAAAAACGATTATATCACTGGTTGTTTTGTTTTTTGCTTTTTCTGTCACTGCGCAGACCCCGGTTAAATGGTACACCATTGAGGAAGCCTTTACACTGACCAGGAAACAGCCTAAAAAAATTCTGATCGATGTATATACCGACTGGTGCAGCTGGTGTAAAGTAATGGACAATAAGACATTCAGCAATAAAGTGATCGCCGATTACCTGAATAGCAATTATTATCCCGTAAAATTCAACGCTGAACAAAAGGGCGATGTCATTCTGGACGGTAAGACCTATAAATTTGTAGCCAGCGGCCAAAGGGGTTATCATGAACTTGCTGCCCAGCTGCTCAACGGAAAGCTGGGATATCCTTCTGTAGTATTTCTTGATGAACAAACCAGGATGATACAGCCTGTTCAGGGTTATATACAGGCCAGGGAATTCGACGAAATCATCCGGTTTATCGGCGGGGGACATTATAAAAGTCAGAAATGGGAGGATTTCCAGGCAAATTACAAATCACCCATTCCGGCTGAAGCACAGTGAGCAGGTATCGGTAAACAGTAAACAGTAAACAGTAAACAGTAAACAGTATTCAGTAAACAGTATTCAGTAACCAGTACCTAGCAACTAGTATCCAGTATTTGCACATTGGCATTTTGGTACATTGGCATATTGGCATATTGTTTCATCATTCTCCCCCCAGATCCATTGGTATAAAAGCTCCGCTCTGAAACACCGGATAAATAGCTTCAGCCCAGATCTGTTCTCCGACAGTTAACTTGACCGCAACCTGGTCCGCTACCCTGTAATTAATCTGATTGACCGGCATTTTTAAGGGTACCCGGTACTGTTCCAATGCCCTGGTTTTGTTTTCGTTCATGAGTTCCAGCATAACCGGTATGCCTCCGGCTTCCCTGGCATCAACAAATCCTTCATTATCAGCAAATCTGAAAAGGACTACAGGATTGCTCTCCTTATCCGCCACGGGTGCATACCTGTAATTCCTGTTAAAGAGTGTTGTTATTCTTTTCCCGATAAACAGAGACAGATATTCCGCTTCGAGCCGGGATAATTCTTTCAGTGCATCGGCCATGGCTTCTCCTTCGGGCATAAAGTCGTACTGACCGGCCACAAGCTTAAAACGACGTTTTTTCAACTTGATCAGAAAATTAGCCGCTTCTTCGGCTTTTTGCTCCAGGGTTTTTTCTTTCAGCGTATTCCGGCGTGTGGGCTCTCCATCGGCGCCCGGCATCACCAGACTGATATCAACATTTTTTTCAGCCTCGAAATTCCGTTTAACGGATAAATCGGTAAAAGGAATATTAGTGCTGATTGCAGGATTATTGAAGGGAAAGGTATGATCGAAAGAAAAATCCCCGGCCCCAAGTATCAACCCGTTGCTGATCAGCCCGGCCAATGAAGGATTGACATCCGTTCTCCCAACTCCGCGCATCGTGTAGATATAATCAGGATCGGCTTCGAAATGCCTGGATAGTTGCATTTCAACAATTCGCCAGGAGATTTCATTTTTTTCTGGTACATCCTGAATTCCCAGGTATTTGTCGGCAAACTGATAATAAGGTCCTGGGATTACGGTCACCTGTTCGGCCTTAACCTGTACATCAATTACCGTAAGGGGCAGTGCGTATAGATAAGAACCAGTCAGAGCCGAACCCGTTTCATTGATATGGTTTACCGAGATCCTGGCACTTTGCGAACATGAGAAAGCGATTGCAGCCATGAAGATTGCTGCTGAGGTTTTTCTACTGCGGTGATTTTTCATGATCCATAATCTTTTTGAAGGCCTTACCAATATTTTGTATGATATCCGAGGCTATTAATCCCTGCTGGCTGAAATCCTCAGCTGCCATATCGCCAGCCAGTCCGTGGAGGAATGCACCGATAACCGCGGCATCACCCGGGGCATATCCCTGAGCCAATAACGATAAAATGATACCGGTTAGTACGTCACCACTTCCTGCTGTTGCCATACCGGGATTTCCCGTACTGTTAAAATAACACCGTCCATCGGGCATCGTGATTGACGTGAATGCACCCTTCAGTAATACTACCAGACTATATTTTTTTGAGAATCCGACCTGCTCCTCATTTCGCTTAAAACCGCTTCCGGAGATTCCGGTAAGCCTTTCAAATTCACCAGGATGAGGTGTAATAACCGTATTATGCGGCAATACAGAAAGTAATTCAGGATGCGCAGCCAGTATGTTTAATGCATCTGCATCCAGGACCAGCGGACTCTGTGTTGTTTTTATCAGGGTTTCCAGCGCCTCTTTGGTTTGCGGATGGACACCGATACCCGGACCTGCTGCAACAGCAGAGTATTTATCGGGAACCGGACATTGTAAAAAAAACTCCTCTGAATGGTCTATGCTGAAAACTGATTCAGGAACGGCACCCTGAACTATCGGATAAACTGACCTTGGCACATGCGTTGTCAGCAATCCTGTTCCCGACCTGATGCATGCCCTGGCTGCAAGAATGGCTGCTCCTGCCATGCCATATGAGCCGGCTATCAGAAGCGCATGTCCATTTGTTCCCTTATGCGAAAATCTCTTCCTTTTCACGATTTTTCCGGAAAGGTCATCCATGGTTATGTAATGGAAATTGGATTGTTTTTCCAAAAGAATCCCGGGATGAAGTCCGATAGGAATGATATGCCAGTTGCCAACAAATTTTTCATTTTCCGCATAAAAGAAAGATCTTTTGGGAAACTGAAATGTCAGTGTATCTGAAGCCCTGATTATGCCAGATTCAGGATTGCCGGAATTATCCTCACCCATTAAACCGCTGGGGATATCAATAGAAATTATACGGCATCCGGAGTTGTTCAGGTGATCAATCAGCTGAGCAGGCATACCTTCCAAAGGCCTCGACAAACCGGATCCGAAAAGTGCATCGATAATTATAGAGTTGTCAATACATAAAGGGAAATCAGCTGATGATTTAATCTCGCTGACAGGAACCTTTCCCTGGCGGATCAACCGGGTCCGGTTAATTTCTGAATCCGGTGAAATGATCCGGTTGATTTGCAACTGATAAAGGCAGATATTGAGATACATAAGGTCGGACAGAAGTCGTGCGATGGCCCATCCGTCACCGCCATTGTTGCCGGGTCCTGCAAATATGTTTACAGGAGTTTTCCTGTCAATGTTTCTTTCAATCCAGCGTATACAGCCGAGGGCAGCCCTCTCCATCAGGTCAACTGAACTGATGGGTTCCTGCCTGATGGTGTAATCATCAATTTCCCGGATCTGACCGGTTTCAAAAACCTTCATGTTAACATTTCTGAATTGCGGATTTGAAGATAGCCGAATATTTACCCTGATAATATTATGAAAAAAAAATGAATCTGTCTTTCCTTTTTGGTGTTTGACGGCTTTCTTTTTTTGCTAACTTTATAATCTGAAAGATTTTGTGCAACAATTGCTAATTGTTGGCAGGTAGGTTTAAGTTTAGTTCATCTGAAGCCAGTTTAGGGGTAGTCACATATCATGAACCAAATCAAAAAAAATAAGAAATCTTCCGGATTACTCATCTTTATTCTTATTGCATTAAATTTTGGCATTGCCCTGATATCTGCCGGATACTTTTTAATGGAAAGGAATAGGTCCAGGCATGAAATTGTCAGCCAGCTTCAAAGCATTTCAGATGTAAAGGCCAACCAGATTGTAGATTGGCGAAGGGAACGATTGTCTGATGCGCGGTATCTGTCAAAAAGCCACGAGATTTCTTTAAGTTTCAAAATCCTTTCAGAAGATACCGGCAACATGCACAACAGATTGAAGCTGTTTGATAATCTGAATGCCATGTTTTTGAATGGGAAATACGAAGCCATGCTGGCTGTAAACAAAAAAAAGGAATGCTTTTTTTCCATACCTGAGAGCCTTGCGCTGGAGCTTCACATGATTGAAGACATCACCAAATCCGGAAATTCCGGAGAATTTTTCATGGGTGATATGTACCTGGACAAAGACAGTTCCGCCAGGATCGATATCCTGATTCCTGTAACTGGTTCGCGATCATTAGATACCGTCACCGCAGGCTGGATCATACTGAGGATCAACCCTGAGAAGCAGTTTTATAACCTCATGGAATCCCTTCCTGTAGTTTCAAAAACACTGGTTGTGGATTTGGTGAGAAAAGAGGGAGAAGAAATTGTCCTGCTCAGCAGAAAGAAGTTTCCAAAAGTAAAGATGGATCCTTCGCTGATCAACCCCATGACTTTCATCAATTACAAGGCCGTAAACGGTTTCAAGGGAGTATTGGAGGGAATAGACAGCGATGGGAAAACGGTTATTGCTGTTACCCGTCCGGTTCCGGAAAGTGACTGGTACCTGGTTGTAAAAGTTGAAAAATCAGAGGCATACGCAGATCTGAGAAAAATCATGCTCACTACCTCGGCGCTGGCATTTTTGCTGATGGCAGCGCTTACCTCTTCTGTTTTATTGTTCTGGCAGAGGCACCGTGGAGAAGTTGAAAATCTTGAACAGGAACAAAAGCAACTTTCTGAACGTTATGATTGGTTATCTCAATATGCCAATGATGTAATTCTTTTGTATGATCATGACCTGAGAATTCTGCAGGTTAACGATAAGGCCGTGGCAAAATATGGCTATAGTCACGAAGAACTCATGGAAATGACCATGGATATGCTCAGGAGTTCCCGGACACGGGATGAACTAAAGGACAAACTATCTGAGATCACGAACAGCGGGGGACAAAGATATGAGACTATTCATCAAAGGAAGGATGGCACAGAATTTCCGGTTGAGGAAAGCGCCAAATTTATCAGTACCCAGGGAGAGAATTGTTTTCAGAGCATCATTCGCGATATAACCGAAAGAAAGAGAATTGAGAAGGCTTTGCATGACAGCGAAGACCGGATGAGGCTCATCACCAATTCAGTCCCTCAGATTGTCTGGACTGCAAAAGCTGACGGCAGTTTCGACTATTTCAATTCGAGGTTTGAGGCCATTACAGGACTATTGCCGTTCAAAGGATCAGCTGTGACTGATTCAGTGCATCCTGATGACATAGAAGGCGTCAAACAAAGCTGGGAAAGGGCCATTCATGAAGGTAACGAATTTCAGATTGAATTTCGCCTTCGGTTGCGGGATGGCTCGTACCGGTGGTTTATAAACACGGGTATTCCATTTTACGATGATCATGGAAAAATTCTTAAATGGTTTGGCAGTGCCACAGACGTTGAAGAGCTGAAAAGATCAGCTCAGGAACTGCGCCGAAGGGAATTGCTGCTTCGCAATGCTGTTAATAATCTGCCTTCATCTTTTACAATATATGATGATCAGGGCAGGATTGAGTATATCAATGATTTCAGCCTGGTGCGTTCCGACATGACTGCCGAAGAAGCCATTGGTAAACGCGAAGAGGACATCTTTCCCGAAGAGGTCACCAGGAATTACCTGCCAGTTCTTTCCGATACCTATAAAACAAAAGAACCGCAGGTTATCGAGTGCCTTATTAATTATGCCGATGCACCCCGGTTC
Source organism: Bacteroidales bacterium (assembly GCA_016930375.1). GTDB lineage: Bacteria > Bacteroidota > Bacteroidia > Bacteroidales > UBA10428 > UBA5072. The sequence continues at coordinate 21,133 of JAFGGU010000035.1, forward strand.
GTGATATATCACTTTGTGCCCACGCTGGATGAAAACAATAATATTTATAAGGTGCTGGGAATGGCCTACGATATCACCGAAAGAAAAAACTCGGAAGAAAAACTGAAAGAAGCAATAGAAAAAGCGGAAGAGTCCGATCGATTAAAGTCAGCCTTCCTGGCAAACATTTCGCACGAAATCCGCACACCCCTGAATGCAATCATGGGTTTTTCACAAATGATTCAGAAAACATTCAGGGAGGATGAGCAACTGAATGGATATGTAGATATTATCATGGCAAGCGCTGAGCAGTTGCTGGATATCATCAAACAGATGCTTGAAATCTCACAGCTGGAATCCGGTGGTTCACATCTCAACCCAATCAGGTTTTCGGTGGCCGGTTTGTTGAATGAACTCTATCAGAATTACTGCCTGCAGGAAAGAAACAGCCTCAGTAACGGGCTCAGGTTTATTTTGGAATTGGATGAAACGTTGAAGGCTGCGCCTGATGTTGTGACCGACAGGGATAAACTGTATCATATCTTAAGAAATCTCCTGGACAATGCATTTAAGTTTACCAGGACTGATGGAACCATTTCCTTCGGGTGCAAAATCATGGATAATGATATGCTGCAGTTTTTTGTGCGTGACACAGGAATCGGTATAGAAGAAAGCAAACTGCAGTTCATCTTCAACACATTCCGGCAGGCCGATGAAACCTATACCCGTAGCTATGGCGGCATAGGATTGGGCCTATCCATTTGCCGTAACCTGGTTGGCATCCTGGGGGGGGAGATTTGGGCCGAAAGCAAACCGGGCAAAGGATCCGTATTTTACTTTAAAATTCCTTGCAGCAAAACATAAAAAATATTACTTTTTCCGAGTCACTATGATTAACTTTGGGAACATGTGCAGCATTCTGCAGTAATAGCCGTATATACAATAAACCAATAAACCATGAAAGCAAAAGCTATCCTTGTATTGAACTTACTTCTGATATTCCTGGCCTCCGGTTGTGTGGTAAATTTACAGGATTCTGTCACAGGTAATGGCAGGGTGATCAGTCAAACCCGTGATTTGCAGGAGTTTTCCGGTGTAAAAGTGGGAAGCGGCATTGATGTGTTTCTTACCCAGGGTACACCTCAGCGGGTGGAAGTTGAAGCAGATGAAAATCTTCAGGACTGGATCAGGACCGAGGTTGAAGGTAACGTACTCCATATTTTTACTGAGAGAAACATCCGGCTTGCCAAAATGAAAAAGGTTCACATTACCTGTCAGACCATCGATAAAATTGAAGTTTCCAGTGCCGGCGATGTCACAAGCCTGACACCCTTTAAAACCGATAAACTGGATATTGATATGAGCAGCGCAGGTGATCTCAAGTTTGAAGTCGAAGCCCGGGAGATTTCTATTTCGATTTCAAGTGCCGGAAATGTAACCATAAAAGGGAAAACCGATACGTTAAAGGCCGATCTGAGCAGCGCCGGAGATCTTAACGCTTATGACCTGGAAGCCAGAGTGGGAGAGGTTTCTGTTTCCAGCGCAGGAAGTGCCAACGTATATGTCACGGAGGAAGCAACATTCCGGTCAAGCAGCGCAGGAGATATTGATTATAAAGGTGAACCCAGGATCAAGGAGATTCATACTTCAAGCGCGGGATCGGTGAATAAGAAATAAGTTGTAGAGGTTGTAAAAGTTGCAAGTTGTAAGTTGTAAGTTGTAGGTTGTAAGTTATATGTTAAACCTACAACCTACAACCTACAACTTCCTGATTTTATCCCACAAACATCCCATAAAAAACCTCTGCCTTCCTCGCCACAGCCCCCGGTTTATCCGCAAATAATCTTTGAGCCAGGGGGATTATCGATTTCTGCAATTGTTTTCTTTTCCAGGCAATATATTCAGTTAACAGGTTACACTGGATCCTGTCTTTCCCTGAGCTTTTTTTGCGAAGCAATTTTTCAAGTTCAGCCAGGTCATGCTCAAAACCAAGTTTTTGGGCAAGAATATCGAGATGATGAATGGCAAAGCCATAATAGGAAGGCCATATGGGTTTGATCAGGATCAATTCGTTCCAGAGTGATTTCGTGATTTTCCGGAACTCATGAAAGTTCTCAGCCGTTGGTTGAATAGTGGCCTGATCAAGGCATTTCTGACCCCGGCTGTAAGTTTTCCTTAAACAGGAAACCAGGTCATTGAATTTGCCCTGAGCCGGCAGTTCCCGGGCATTTGCCCGTAACTCCGATTCCAGGAGGCCGTAAAGACCCTGGTCTACCTCACGGGTAAGGATTATTTCAGCGGATGCTTCCCTGTGATACCTTTCCATTGCCCGGATCAGTTTGCCGAGATATTTCGCATTTACCGGCATTTTCCGGTCTGTGGAGATCAGCTTCAGCGTCTCGAAATATACAAAACTGATCCTGTGGTCAGCCAGAACATGACTCACATGGCTGTAAAATTCCTTTCCATGCCTGTACAATTCATAGCCGGTTACCTGTTGGTATAAACGGTATACTGCCCTGACGCGTTTCGTGGATTTTCTGATTTCATGGGTGGCAAAGTCCGGCTTTTCAGGAAACTGCCTGCACAACTGCAGCGAAATCCTCAGTTGTTCATCCACCACTCGCCTGAATGTTTCGGACAGAGATTCCTGCCTGTAAATCCTGAATCCGTGAAGGGTAGTATTTTTCATTAAGCTAAATTAAGAACTTATCCCTATTTTTATGGACCTAATTTCGTCTATCAGTATGGATAATAAATATGTGCAACTGCTGGCAGTGAACCTGAATCTGGCCCCATGGCAGGTTGAGAATACTCTGCGATTATTCGAAACCAATGCCACCATACCTTTTATCAGCCGATACCGGAAGGAGGCAACGGGTAGTCTCGATGAGGTTCAGATTGGGAATATCCGGGATTTGTTCAGGAAATTCGAAGAACTTGATAAGAGACGCGAAACAATCATAAGTAGCATCACAGAACAGGGATTGCTGACGGAAGATCTTCGTATGAAACTTGCAAATGCTGCCAGTATGACAGAACTGGAGGACCTGTACCTGCCTTTTAAACCTAAAAAGAAGACCCGGGCCTCCATGGCAAAAGAAAAGGGTCTGGAACCTTTGGCAGGAATTATTCTGAATCAGGCTGAACGGAATATTTCGATGGCAGCATCCGGGTTTCTGGGCGAAAAAGTGGAGACTGAAGAAGACGCCTTGCAGGGCGCAAGGGATATCATTGCTGAATGGATCAATGAAGACCAGCATGCCAGAGTGCTTGTGAGGAGATCCTTTACCCGGGAAGCTGTTGTTACATCCAGGGTGGTGAAAGGAAAAGAGGAGAACGGAATAAAGTACAAGGATTATTTTGATTATTCAGAACCCCTCAGTCGTTGCCCTTCACATCGTTTGCTGGCTGTGCTGAGAGGAGAAGAAGAAGGATTCCTGAGATTAAGCATCGAACCTGATGCAGAAAAGACAATACGTTTACTGAACGATCAATTTATTAAAAGTAAGGGCGACTGCGCTGAACAGCTTCTTATGGCCATTAAGGATTCCTATAAACGGTTGCTTTGCCCGGCGATTGAAACCGAATTCAGGTCACTGTCAAAAGAAAAGGCCGATGATCAGGCCATAAGCGTATTCGCCGAAAACCTGAAGCAGTTGCTGATGTCACCGCCTTTGGGACAAAAGCGCATACTTGCCATTGATCCGGGATTCAGAACGGGTTGTAAAGTAGTATGCCTGGATGCCCAGGGTAATCTTGTACACAATGAGACGATCTTTCCGCATCCTCCCCAGCAGGAAACCTCACAGGCTATGAAAAAGATCAACACGCTGGTGAATTCGTATAAAATTGATGCCATTGCCATCGGCAACGGAACAGCCAGCCGTGAAACCGAATCCTTTATTCACAGAATCAAGTTTGAGCGTGATATTAAGGTTTTTGTGGTGAGTGAAGCCGGTGCATCGGTATATTCTGCCTCTAAAATTGCCCGCGATGAATTTCCCGATTATGATGTAACTGTGCGGGGAGCAGTATCCATTGGCCGACGCCTGATGGATCCGCTCGCGGAACTGGTAAAGATCGATCCCAAATCAATCGGGGTGGGACAATACCAGCATGATGTGGATCAGAATAAGCTCAAAGCTTCACTGGACCAGGTGGTTGAAAATTGTGTCAATGCTGTAGGTGTTGACCTGAATACCGCCAGCATGCATTTGTTGACTTATGTTTCGGGACTGGGAGCGCAATTGGCTCAAAACATTGTGAACTTTCGTAAAGATCAGGGTATGTTCGGTTCCCGTGAAGATTTAAAGAAGGTGCCGCGAATGGGCCCCAAGGCCTTTGAACAATCGGCAGGTTTTCTGAGGATCAGGGACGGGAAAAATCCGCTTGACAACAGCGCGGTGCATCCTGAAAGTTATTATATCGTTGAAAAGATGGCAACCAAACTCAAACATCGCGTAGCTGATCTGTTACAGGATGAAAAACTGCGTCAAAGCATCGATATCAGGGAATATACCGATGACAAGGCTGGAATTCCGACGCTTACGGATATTATGCATGAGCTGGCCAAACCCGGGCGAGACCCGCGTTCGGTGATCCGGGTTTTTGAGTTTGCACCTGACATTCATTCCATGGAAGATGTGAAACCCGGTATGGTTTTGCCTGGTATCGTTACCAATATTACCAATTTTGGCGCATTTGTGGATATTGGCGTTAAACAGGATGGCCTGGTGCACATTTCCCAACTGGCCGATCGTTTTGTGAGCAATCCCGCCGATGTGGTAAAACTTCACCAGCACGTAAAAGTAAAGGTGCTGGAAGTGGATGTGGCGCGGAAACGGATTCAGCTTTCTATGAAGGATTTATAATCTTTAATCCTAAAAATAAAACCCATGCTTGCTTTTCCCGAAATGCTAAAAAACCTGACGCCGGTCAGACGATTGTTCTCAAAAGGTTCTTCCTTCAGAAAACACTTCCTGGAGAAAATGGCTGATTTGTTGGCCATAGTTGTAAGTATTTATCTTGCCCTCAGTATTGAAGGCTGGGCTGAAAAACGGATCGAACATAAAAAACTGAAGCAGTATTATCACAACCTGATCTCTGAAATTGAAAAAGATACTATCGCGCTCACAGACGTAATTGCCGATGCCGAAAGGCATGTAACCATTGAAAGGAAACATTTTAAGATGATCTCGACGTATCAACCCGGTTTGGAAGATTCAGTAACAAGTTTATTCCAGGGAATGGTATCCAGTCAGTTGTTCGGTTCTTCCAGTATGGTATCATATCAAAGTATGACCCTTAGCGGGGATATTAGGCTGATTGAGAATCTGGAAGTAAGGGATAAACTGATCGAACAAGAAGAAGTATACAAAGGATTGAAGATTTGGGAAGATCTATACCTGGATTATTTTCGTAACGAGGTGATAAACAGGTTTTTCGGAAGTTTTAACTGGTTGGATAATACATTGTTGGATAAACAACTGTACACCAGTCCCGAATATGCCATAATGCTTGTAAAGTCGATTTCCTTCAATGAAAATCGTGCAGTCGAATATAAAAATGCCTTACAAAAGGCGAGAACAACCCATGCCATATTGAAGAAGGAATTGGGCATAAAACGGTAGAGACGCATTGCAATGCGTCTCTACGGCGGTTAATAGATAGATTTTCTACCCCAAATAAGATTTCAATAACTTGCTTCTTGAAGTATGTCTTAACCTGCGGATGGCTTTTTCCTTGATCTGACGGACCCTTTCCCGGGTAAGGTCAAATTTTTCACCGATTTCTTCGAGGGTCATTTCCTGCACACCAATGCCGAAAAAGAATTTTATAATATCACGTTCCCGCTCTGTTAAGGTGGCCAATGCCCGGTCTATCTCTTTCATCAGAGATTCGCTGATCAGTTTTTTGTCGGCTTTAGGCGAATCATGATTGATGAGGATATCCAGCAGACTGTTGTCTTCGCCTTCGGCGAAAGGAGCATCAACAGAAACATGACGTCCTGACACTTTCAGTGTATCTGAAACTTTTTCCTTGGGCAATTCCAAAGCCTCAGCCAATTCTTCGGGGGTAGGGGTACGTTCGAATTCCTGTTCAAATTTAGAGAAAGCCTTGTTGATTTTATTAAGCGATCCGACCTGGTTCAGGGGAAGTCTTACTATGCGCGATTGTTCTGCCAGGGCCTGTAGGATCGACTGCCTGATCCACCATACTGCATAGGAAATAAATTTAAAACCACGGGTTTCGTCAAATTTTTCAGCTGCCTTGATGAGGCCCAGATTGCCTTCGTTGATCAGATCGGGCAAGCTGAGTCCCTGATTTTGATATTGCTTGGCCACTGAAACAACGAATCTGAGATTGGCCCGGGTCAGTTTTTCGAGGGCATTTTTATCTCCCTTTTTAATCCGTTGCGCTAATTCCACCTCCTCTTCGACTGTGATAAGTTCCTCTTTACCAATCTCCTGCAAATACTTATCCAATGAAGCGCTCTCCCTGTTGGTAATTGATTTTGTGATCTTTAATTGTCTCATTCCCCAAAAAATTAGTGCGACGAATTTATGCTATTTTATGATTAATAAATAGATATTGAAATGTTAATTTTTTTTTAATAAAAAAGGCCTGCGAACTGCAAGCCTTTTTTACATGTGTTTTTTAGGATGCTGTTACAGTCCAAATGCGTAATATGCTACACTACCATTCTGATATACACCTTCTATGTAAACTCCACCTTTAATTGCTTTAAAGATTTTCTCCAGATCAGCAACTGAATAAACCGCCTGGTTGTTAACCTGCGTGATTATGAATCCCGGCTTTACACCCTCGGCTTTAAGTTTACCTTCCTGAAGTTCAGTAACTTTTACACCGTATTTGATGCCGAGTCTCTTCTTCTCCTGTTCATCGAGGTTAACTACCTTTGCTCCAAGTATGGTTTCGAATGTTCCTGCTTTAACGACTCCAGTGTCACCCTGAAGATTACGTAAGGTCACCGTAATTTGTTTCGTTTTGTCTTTCCTTTTTAGATTCACAGTGATCTTATCGCCCGGACGGTATCGCCCGACCATTTCCTGTAATTCGGAAGGACTTTTTACAGTTACTCCGTTGATCTGCGTGATCACATCGCCTGATTCAATGCCTGCGTCTTTGGCAGCACTGTTTTCATTAACTTCCGAAACGTAAACACCGTCAAGAAGGTCGAGACCTTTTTCCTTGGCCAGTTCGGCAGTAATATCCTGGATCTGCACACCCATAATGGCGCGTTGCACGGTTCCAAACTCAATCAGGTCCTTGACAACCTTCTGCACAATGCTTGAAGGAATAGCAAACGATATTCCCACATTTCCCCCGGAAGGAGAAACAATGGCTGTATTGATACCGATCATTTCACCTTTCAGGTTGACCAGGGCGCCTCCACTGTTGCCCCTGTTGACTGAAGCATCCGTCTGAATGAAAGATTCGATCCTGTAATTGTCCCCTATTATTCCCATGCTTCTACCTTTGGCGCTGACAATACCTGCCGTTACTGTTGAAGAAATATTAAACGGATTTCCGACTGCCAGAACCCATTCCCCAATCCTGAGCGCGTCAGAATTACCAAAAGCAATCATTGGTAATCCTTCCGCATCTACCTTCAGCAGGGCCAGGTCAGTGGAATGATCTGTTCCGACCACTTTGGCAGTATATTCACGCTTGTCATTAAGAGTAACTGACACTTTGTCAGAATTTTCAATGACATGATTGTTGGTTACAATATAACCATCTGCGGTTATTATCACTCCCGAACCTATTCCCGTTACAGGTTCCTCATCACCCTGAAACCTGTCACCATAAAAGAATTCATAGATCGGGTTTCTATACTGGACAGTTGACTGGGTTTTTACATTCACCACCGCATTCACCGTTTTTTCAGCAGCAAAAGTGAAATCAGTGGAACTGTCAAGACCTGCTGTCAGGTTGACCATGCTCACGGGCTGCGTTGTTTGTGCGATCTGTTTCTTCTCCTTGTTATCAAGCAGAGCTGAGTAAGCAAATACTGCTATCAAACCGCCAATTACAGCGGCTCCGAAAATTGCAAATAGCTGTTTGTTTTTCATATGTCTGACTTTTAATCCTTATCTTTATTAATAAATCATTATTTTAATTTCACAAATCCTGAATTTCAAAAACTATGCCTTTGGCTTGTGATTATGTCTCCAAAATTAGCTCATTTATGTACCTGATATACTGGATTAACATAATTTAACGAACTATGAAAAAACATCTTATTTTAATAATTCTGATAACCGCAGGTGTCCTGCTTCAGGCACAGCAGGTATATCAACCAACTGAACAGAATCTTCGGAGCCGCACCTGGTTCCAGGACGCCAAATACGGTATGTTTATTCACTGGGGGGTTTATTCTGTGCTGGGTGACGGAGAGTGGGTTATGCATCAGCAACAGATCAACAGGAAGACTTACGAAAAGTTGCCCGCTTTTTTCAACCCTGTCGCGTATGATCCTGCTGAATGGGTTGCACTGGCCAAAGCAGCGGGCATGAAATACATAGTTATTACCAGCAAGCACCATGATGGTTTTGCCATGTTCGATTCAAAAATGACGGATTGGGATATTGTTGATCGAACCCCTTATAAAAAGGATGTTCTGAAAATGCTGGCTGACGAATGCCGCAAACAGGGTATCAGGCTTTTCTTTTACCATTCGCATCTTGACTGGTACCAGGATAACTATTTCCCCCGGGGTAACACGGGGCAGTATGCAGGCAGACCTGACCAGGGAAACTGGAACGAGTATATCAGTTATTTGAACGGTCAGCTTACCGAACTTCTTACCAGTTACGGCGAAATTGGCGGGATCTGGTTTGATGGCTGGTGGGACAAAAAGAATGCGGACTGGCAGCTTGAGAAAACCTATCAACTGATACATGACCTGCAACCGGGATGCCTGATCGGCAATAATCATCACCAGGTACCTAAGTCCGGTGAAGACTTTCAGATGTTCGAGAAGGACCTGCCCGGCTTTAATACAGCCGGACATAGCAGTGAATCACAGATTGGGTCACTTCCTCTTGAAACCTGCGAAACCATGAATAACTCCTGGGGATTCAACCTCCAGGACAAAAGATTCAAATCTTCTAAGGGTCTCATTCATTACCTCGTAAAGGCAGCCGGATACAACAGCAATTTCCTGCTTAACGTCGGCCCCATGCCGAATGGCAAAATACAGCCTGAGTTCATGGATACGCTGAAAGCAGTCGGGAAATGGATGGATGAATTCGGTGAGACTATATATGGTACGCGGCAGGGACCGGTTACTCCCAAAAGCTGGGGCGTTACAACACAAAAAGATAACAGGGTGTTCATCCATGTGTTGAATGCAGAAGATCGTAATTTATTTGTGCCAAAACTTGGAAAGAAGATTGCTTCGGTCCGTTTTTTTCATAGTAAACAACCGGTCATCTATTCGGAAAATAAGTATGGTGCAATTTTTGAAATTCCTGCCAGTGTTACCGGTATGCCGGATATCGTGCTTGAGGTAACGCTAACTGGCGGCCGGTGAGTTTGGTACATTATGGAAACCGGTTTTCGGAACCGGTAATCCTGTCTATCAGGTCTGTCACTTCCTTGCCAATGATAAGCTGATCGTACCGGTCCTTTTTGAGAAAGCCTCTTTGCACCATGCTTTCAAGCAGACCGATGAGGTTATTATAGAATCCGCTGGTGTTAAGCAAAGCAATCGGTTTATGGTGATAGCCCAACTGCAACCAGGTGAATACTTCGAAAAACTCATCCATGGTGCCGATTCCGCCCGGCAGTATCAAAAAGGCATCGGATAATTTGGTCATCAGCGCTTTTCGCTCATGCATGCCCGGAACAATATGCAGATTAGTTAGACCGTTGTGAACGACTTCAATGTCCACAAGCTTTTGGGGAATTACCCCTGTCACCTCACCGCCCAATCTCAGCATTTCGTCAGCCAGAATGCCCATAAGCCCGATATTGCCTCCGCCATATACCAGGCCAATCCGCCGAGAATGCAGTATTTTTGCAGTATTAATACAAACCTTCCTGAATGCAGGATCCGAGCCGTTGGCAGATCCGCAGAAAATCGCTATTCTATTTATGAAAGAAGGCCTCATGGGTGTAAAAAAACCTCACAGGTATTCAATCTGTGAGGTTTGACAGCATTATAATCGAGGAGAAACCAACTTAATTCCTGTAAATTTATACGTTTAATTGGTAGCACGTTCCTTTCTGACTACTTCACCCTTGATGACAAGAGCTGTATTTCCCTCCTGGGCATTGGTAGTTACAATAATCGACTTGGTAAACACACCGGAGGCGGCAGCGTTAAAAGTCACGGAGATTTTTCCTGATTTTCCGGGTTGAACGGGTTCTTTCGGATAATCGGCAATGGTGCAACCACAGGTTGGCCTCACTGAACTGATGATCAAAGGAACCATGGTGGGATTCTGGAACTCAAATTCGGCCGCTACTGGTTTGCCTTGTTCGATTTTTCCAAAATCAATGGTGGTTGAGGTCCATGCCATTCCTGAAACCGGCTTTCTGGAATCCTGCGCATTTAAATTGTTGGAGAAACCGAAAAGCATTACAGCCAAGAACAACGAGAAAAAGGATGTTATTTTCATGATGATGATTTTAAGTATTCGTTAATTACAAAGTTCGCTAAAACTACGTTTTATCTGCAAAAATTGTTCCTAAAATTTAGTTAAAAATTTAAAATTGTTATCCGAAAACTTAATCCGGTCATTGGCAAACCCTGGTTGTTCATCGGGAAACTCCCGATAGGAATTTTCCTCGCAAATCTTTTAATTTACTTAAAACCAGGAAAAAAGGAATGCCGGAATACAAATTAAAATTTCAGGTTTATAATAGGTTAAGAGTTAGCGCCCAATACATCCCTCCAACAAAGTTTCCGGCATACCTTTTTCCTTCAAGTAGCCATTTTACTGGTTTTAAGGCAACTGAAAAACTAAAACGATGAGATTTATGAACAGAGCAGTAATGTTGGTTGTGTTTGTGGCAGTAACACAACTCATGTTGGCATTGATCCAACCTTATGCCTTATCAGCGCAGGACATACAAGTTTCAGGAATGGTCACTTCCTCTGATGATGGGAGTCCTCTTCCGGGGGTGTATGTAAAAATCAGCGGGACAAACAACGGTACAGCAACGGATATTGATGGCAAATTTCAGCTTTCAGTTCCTGCCAATGCAAAATTGTTATTTTCCTTTATTGGCTATAAAGAACAGGAAATTGAAGTTCATGGTCAGTCTGTGATTAACGTGGTGCTGGAAACAGATGTAACCATGGTGGATGAGGTGGTTGTTACCGCATTGGGAATCACCAAATCAAAAAAATCACTGGGATATGCCGTGGCGGACTTCAGCAATGAGGATCTCGAAAACCGGCAGGTCATTGACGCTACACAGGCATTGACCGGAAGGGTGGCAGGCGTCTCCATATTTTCTACCTCCGGCTCTCCAGGGGCTTCCACAAGTGTCATTGTGAGAGGACTATCATCCATAACACAAAGTACCCAGCCGCTCTATATTATCGATGGGGTGCCGGTGAATAACCAATACGCAAGTGGCAACAGCACACAGGCCATGACAACGGCCAATTTAACCGTTGACTTTGGCAATGCAGCTTCTGATATAAATCCTGCAGATATTGAGACCATTAGCGTACTGAAAGGTGCTGCAGCTACCAGTCTGTATGGCTCACGTGCAGCCAACGGAGTTATTCTCATAACCACCAAGAGCGGGAAAAAGAATCAGAACCTGAAGGTCGATTTTTCATCTTCTTACACAGTAACGACAGTAGGCCGTTTACCCTATTACCAGAAACGGTTCGGACAAGGGTGGAGCGGACACTTTGCCTACGAGGAGAACGGCAGCTGGGGACCTGTAATGGACGGAGCCATGAGGTTAACGGGAAATGTGGTGGACAATTCACAGCGTCTTATGCCATTCAAGTTCCAGGAAAACGGTCTGCGGGACTTTTTTGAGTACGGCTCCGCTTTTAATAATGCCATCGCCATATCCGGCGGAACGGACAAGATAGGATATTACGTCTCCTTTGCCAATACAACACAGGATGGAGTTATTCCGGGGGACGCTGACGTTCTGAACAGAAATTCTCTGACGGTAAAGGCCAATGGCGGCAATGAAAAAACCAGGATCAGCTTCAGCTCATCCTATACCAATAAAAAGATCAGCGCCGTGGCAACAGGCCAGGGAGATGATGCCGGCGGAGGAAAAGCTGTATTCCAGGAATTGCTCGGTACGCCGGTAAACCATTATATCCCTTTGTACAGGGATTACAACAATAAATTCGATAATCTGGATAATTACTTTAATTTATATACACAGAATCCCTATTTCGTTATTAATGAAAATGGTAACGATTTTGAACAGGACAGACTGATCAGCAGTCTGGACCTGAGCCGCAAAATTCTCGGAGGTCTTAGTGTTTCCTGGAGAGGAGGAGTAGATCAGTACAGCAATTTCTACAAAAGGTATGGCGCGGTAACTCATAAAACTCCCGGCTCTCCCAATTCCTCCGAAAATGATGTGGCCGGCATGGTGAAAGAGGAGGGAAGGACCGTTAGCCAGTTGAATTCCGATTTGTTAATCACCTATGACGGTAAGCTCAATATAGGAGACCAATTCCTGGAATACAACATTGTATTGGGGAATAACATCAACCAAAGAACCTCTACCAGGCTAACAACTATTGCGAGGGGTCTTGTGGTTCCCGAATACTATAGCGTTACCAATATCAGTGGGAGCGCCGATGTTTCAACTTACAGGGAAAAAAGGCGTTCAGTAGGGCTGTTTGGAACGGTCGCCCTGAATCTCGGGGATTTCCTTTTCGTGCAGTTTAGCGGGAGGAATGACTGGTCATCCACCCTTCCCAAGGAAAACAATTCTTTCTTCTATCCCGGTGTAAACCTGGGATTCATATTCTCCGAGTTTCTGCCCAAGGGATTTCTGACTTATGGAAAATTAAGGGCAGGATATGCCCTGGCCGGCAACGATGCTCCGGCGTATTCCCTGGATCCGTTTTACCGCGCCGCCATTCTGCGAAATGGTGGTTACGGAGTTACCAATTATCCGGTTGGTGGGGTGGCTGCTTTTGAAAAATACCGGCAGCTGGGTAATCCGAATCTGAAAAATGAGCTGTCCAAGGACTTTGAAATCGGAACAGAATTAAGGTTCTTCAGCAACCGCATAGGACTGGATCTGGCCTATTATAAAAAGGTAACCACTGATTTGATTTTTGATGCCACCATTGCCGGTTCATCGGGATTCGATATTCAGACAACAAACCTGGGGCAGATTACCAACAGCGGCATTGAATTGAAACTGGATCTGAATCCTGTCAGATGGGGTGACTTCAGATGGGACCTGATCTATATCTATACCAAGGGCAACACCGTGCTGGACGAATTGTCGGCAGAACTGGGCGTTGAAGAATATGTGATAAACTCGGCCTATGAAACTGAATTTGTAGCCATACCGGGTGAACAATTGGGCCAGTTCAGGATACCGGATTACAAATATTCACCAACCGGACAGGTTGTTGTTGGTGACAACGGACTTCCGCTGGAAGGTGAAAAAATACTCTATGCCTCGTCAGTTCCCGATTATAAAATGTCACTCACGAATTCATTCTCATTCAAGGGTATAAACTTTTCCTTCTTATTTGATTATCAACAAGGTGGGCATATGTATTCCAATACGGCCAACAGTTGTTTCTGGAGCGGGAACAGTGAGCAATCCGTTACCAATGACCGGCGACCGTGGGTTATTCCCAATTCGGTCCGGGAAATTACGGATGAGGAAGGCGCTGTCACTTATGTTGAAAATACCACACCTATCCTGGGCAACTGGCATGAGTACTATAACAGCAATACGAACAAGCCCATTGAAAGGAATAGAATCCTCGAAAAGACTTATGTCAAACTTCGCGAAGTATCATTGAATTACAGTTTACCCGTATCGCTTGTGGAAAAGATAAAATTGACTACGATCAATGTCGGAGTATATGGCACCAATTTGTTTTTATGGACACCGGCATCAAACAGTTTTATCGATCCTGAAATGTCCACCTTTGGCAATGGCATTGAAGGACTTTTCGGCGAATTTGACGGTTTGCCGCAGACCAGAACGTATGGTGTAAAATTAAACGTAGTATTCTAAAATTTAAATATAAGAAGATGAAGCACTTTACTATCATATTGAGCTTATTGTTCTTTGGCCTGTCAGGATGTGATGAATTCCTGGATGTAAATGAAAATCCGAATTTTCCCGACGACGTCGAAGATTATTTGTTGCTGCCTTCTGCCCAGGCAGGGGTTGCTGGTGTTATGAGCGCGGATTATGGCCTGATCGGGTCGTTTTGGGCACAGCACTGGGCACAAAACAATACATCATCTCAATACCAGACATTTGAGACCTATACCCTCAGTAGCAATGATAACAGGGTGGATGGCTCCTATCTTTCGATGTACAGGGATGGTCTGGGTGACAATGAAATCATTCATAAGAAGGCAGAGCAGGAGGAAAACTGGGGCCTTTATCTGATGACTTCCACGCTAAAAGCCTATGGATTTCAGTACCTGGTTGATTTTTATGGGAATGTACCCTATGATGAGGCATTCAAAGGGGAAGAGGGGAATTTCACACCTGTTATTAATACGGGAGAACAGGTCTATGCCTCCATTTATGAATTGCTGAATACGGCACTGGAGAAAGATCTTGATGGTTTTGCAGCTGCCAGGTACCGCCAGTATGATGTATTGCTGGATGCCGATATAGATGACTGGGTTGATTTTGCCAATACCATGAAACTTAGGATAATCTTAAGACAGTATGCAGCCAATACAGCCTGGGCCAATACAGAACTGACCAATTTACTGGCTGAGGGTACATTTTTGACCCGGGATGTTGCGCTGACCAATTTCGAAGATGTGGACAGCTAATCAAATCCGTTGTTTGAAGCCGATCAGCGCCAATTAAATACCGCCCAGAATATCAGGGCCTGCGCAACCTTCACCACTTATCTGAAGGCAAATAATGATTCAAGGTTGCAGGCGCTTTTTGCAGTCATTGGTGGCAACATCGATGGCATAATTCCGGGATCGTATGAAATACCAACAACGCAATGGATGGCGCCTGATGTTATCTCAAAGCCATTTTTAACCGCTACCATGCCGGTTTATTTGATGACTGTGGCTGAAACCAACCTTTTGCTGGCGGAAGCTTACCTGAGGCTGGGTGATATACCTGCAGCGGAAAGCCATTACAAAGAGGGCGTAATCAGTTCATTTGCCCGCATGGGAGCCGATACCACCGGCATGCATTTGTTTTCAACCGTGTACCCATTCCCGGCCACCGATTTCAATGCCCGGTTAAAGGCTATCATTATGCAGAAATGGGTTGACGCCGCTGAAGGTCAAAGAGGCGCTGAGGCTTTCCTGGAACGCGTAAGAACCGGTTACCCGGAGCAGGCTGCACCCGAAGTTCAGAGCGAAATTCCGGAAGGGCGGGAATCGGATCTGCCTGCATCATACATTCCCGGGACTTTAATCTACAGTAAAAAGGGCGCATCCAATGGCAATTTCCCTGTCAGGCTGCCTTATCCCGACAGCGAATTAAACTTTAATATCAATGCAGCTGCATACAAGGATATCCCGGATGCCACGGTTATGCAGACTAAAGTATGGTGGAACCAATAATATTTAATGCTATGAAACTCAGAAAATCAATGTATATATTATTCGCAAGCCTCCTGTTGCCATTTATGGGTTGCGAAAAGGAATATGAAGACGAATCGGGCATTACCTTTTTCCCTGTTTTTGAAATGGAAGGTGAATCGGAAATGATTCATACCATCGGAGTGCCCTATACCGATGGCAGTGTAACTGCAACAGAGGACGGAAACCCTCTGGATGTCAGGGTCAGCGTAATTGGTGAATTTACAGGTTATAGCGGAACGACAGTGGATGTGGATGTAATAGACAAATATGTAATCAGCTATGCAGCTACCAATGCGGATGGCTATGAGGGTGTAGCCACCCGGACCGTCTTCATTGCTCCGCCAAACGAAGATATGGTGACCGGACTGGAAGGCGTTTATCTGGCCAATGTTCAAAGAACACCTGCCTTTGCTGTTTTACCCCAATACAGTGATATGAAGTACGTTTATATTCTCAAAACAGGCGACAAGACCTATGAGTTATCCTGTGCACTGGGTGGGTACTATTCTATCGGACGAGCTTACGGAACTGATTTTGCTTTCCAGGGGGCTGTAATAACCGCCAATGATATCCCGGCCAATAACTTTACCATAAGCCAGGCAACTGCCCCGGGATTCGGGAATGTGGCTGACATTTCTTCATTTACCGTTGATGCGGTTAATAAAAGAATCACATTTACGAGTACCGCAGATTTTGACAACGGGGTTTTTCATGTACAACTGGAACAAGTTCAATATTAAAAGCAAAACCTATGAAAAACAGTATAATATTTCTGTTGATTACCGTCTTTCTGTTTACATCCTGCGATCTGAAAGATGATTTTGAGAATGAGGAATCACCGCTGGTGGAAATGGCCGGAGAATGGTATGTCCATTACGATCATAACGTTTATGGCCCTGATCCTTTCGGGGCTGGCTATACAAGGGTAGTAACCTACAACACATCCGCCGATGACGGCAATGAGATGTGGATCAATGACGAGGGCAATTTCTGGACCTACCAGGTAAAAATACCCGTTGACCTGACAACCCTGACTTTTGGCAGTCAGGATACAGTGATCAATTATATCGATGGGTATGATATTAAAGTACTAGTCAGGAATGGCAAAATTATCAAGGATGCATCAACACGGGAATCCGGCGCAATTGCCGACAGCATTTATTTCGAAATGTGGTTTGAGGATCTGGAAGGCTCTACAGGAATTGCCGGAGATACACTGATTGTTTCGGGTTACCGAAGAACCGGATTTCTGGAAGATGAACCCTAAATGAAGCATTGAAAGGCTGTCCAAAAAAGACAGCCTTTTTTCATGTTGTCACAAAATGTTCGTAATCGCACACTACATGTACCGGAATCGGACACATCCGGTACAGATTTCACGCACCACTTTGCCGATTATTTATATATTTATCAGATTACTAGCTATATAACCTGAATGGTATAATATTTGCATTTATCTCGTAATCAGTTAATTATCTTGATTAAAATGTAGAAAGCGGAGTAGGGTATTTCATGTATCAGGGATCATAGTAAAAGAGGCGGTTCAGGTACTTGTATTCAACACGATAATGCGGAGAAAACAACAATGAAACTTATCTTCATTAGAATTATAACCTGTTATGCCCTGGTGTTTTTAACCGGACTCGCACCTGTAAATGGCACCATTGATTTTGATGACTTTAAAACTGAACCTCTGCAGGATACCGGTAAACTTAAAACCCTATATGATTCGGCCAGGTTCTATTCAAGAATTGATCCGGTTCTCAGCAAAAATTTGCTTCGCAAACTGATTGCCATTTCCAAAAGCAAGGATAGCAGTGAATTGTATGATTACTATACTTTATTCGGAAATGCGTGCGTGGTGAATGGTGAATTCGATGAAGCGCAATATTATTATGGCAAATCACTTGCCATTGACAAGGAACGAAAGGATACCCTCGAACAGATCAGGGTTTACAATAACCTGAATTATCTCTATTTGTTATCGGGAAAACTTGATCTTTCGTTGCAGAGCGCGCATGAAGGTGCCAGGTTGATTGAGATCATGAAACAGGGTGGAAGTTTACCCTCTTCTATGAAGCAGTTTGGCGACAAAAAATCGGACTGGGTGGAAGCCTACTTTTATACCAATATCGGACAGATTAATATGAAAGTTGGCAACTATAAAGAGGCTCTTTATTACTACCAAAGGGCGCTTTCGAGTGTTGAAACAAGCGGGGATAAGATTTATTATGCAAGTGCGCTGAACGACATGGCCCTTGCATACAGGCAGCTGAAACAGTATGATCAGGCTCTTGCCTGTATTCAAAAAGCATTGACGATCAACAAGGAAATTGACAATGAATTTGGAGTTGGGCTGAATTATCAAATTCTGGGTGATATTTATGCGCAGACCGAGGACCTGACCAGTGCGCGAACACTTCTCGACGAGGGGATGGAAATCCTTGAAAAATCAGATGATATTAATGCGCAATCCTTGACCCTACTGAGTATTGTTGATGTGGAAATTAAATCAAAGCAATTCGACAAAGCCCGGAAGAACCTTGATAAATGCTTCGACCTGGTTAAAATGTCAAATGATCTGAGGACGCTGAAAGACTATTATTATTACAAATTCAAGCTGGATTCCTTCCAGAACAAAAACCAGGAGGCCATGGCAAGCTATATCCGGTATCATGAGCTGGATAAACAGATCATCGATGTCCAGCTGAGCCAGCGCATTGCAGATATCCAGACAACCTATGAGATGCAGCGGAAGGAACAGGAAAACAAACTGCTTAAATCGGAGAATGAGGTGCAGAAGATCAGGATCAACAAATCCAGGACCATTCTGATCGCTTTGTGTGGAATCTTTGGTCTGATCTTCGTTATAACACTTTTGGTGGTCAGACATCAGCGGTTATTGACCCAACACAAGATTATCGAGCTGAAGCAAAAGAATCTGAATCAGCAGATGAATCCTCATTTTGTATACAACTGTCTGACCTCCATTCAATCCTATATCTTCCACAACGATACCCCTAAATCGCTGGAATACCTTTCCAAGTTCTCGAAACTCATGCGCAAAATACTGGAAAGTTCACAAAATCAATACATGTCGGTGCAGGATGAAATTGAAATGTTGTCACTGTATCTTAAACTGGAATCAGTAAGGTTCAAGGGAAAATTCGACTACGACATTTTTGTGGATGAAAAGATCGACCCCATTCTTTTTAAAATACCATCCCTGTTGATACAGCCTTTTGTTGAAAATTCACTTTGGCATGGTATCCAGAACAAGCAGGGAAAAGGAAGGATACAGGTATCCTTTAACCTGGCAGACAAGTCCATTTTCTGTGCCATTGAGGACAACGGAATAGGAAGGGAAAATGCTGAAAAGATTAAAAACAGCCGGATAACCAATCACATTTCACTGGGAGGTTCCATCACCCAGACCCGGATGAAACTGCTAAAGTCTTTGTACGGAAGCAGACTCGGGATTCGCTATATCGATCTGAAAGACAATGAAAATAAGCCCTCAGGGACTCGTGTCGAATTGTTTTTACCCATACTGAATTAAAACCCTAACCAATGCTTAAAACTATAGTTATAGATGATGAACCGGATGCCATCGATTTCCTTTGCGGGGCCATCAACCAATACTGCCCTGATACCAGGGTGGTTGGCTCATCTACCAATATTACCGACGGTTTGATTGAGATAGCAGTCAAGAATCCGGATATCGTTTTCCTGGATATTGCCATGCCGTCGGGAAGTGGCTTCGAGTTGCTCAATCGGTTACCCGACCGAAGTTTTGAGGTTATCTTTGTGACTGCCTACAATGAGCATGCCATACAGGCGTTCCATTACAGTGCCATTGACTACCTGCTGAAGCCGGTTGACATTACTGAACTGGTATCAGCAGTAAATAAAGTTACCAGATCCATTAAAAGAAGCCAGTTGAATATGGTTAGCGTGTTGCTCGACAATTTGAGATCCGGTTCGCCAAACAAGCTTTCTTTGCCAACAACCATGGGGTATGAATATGTTCTCATTGAGGATATTATCCGGATTGAGGCTGAACGGAGCTATTGCTGCTTTTACCTTACACAAAAAAGAAAATACCTGGTTTCCCGATGTCTGAACGACTATCATCTTCTGCTTGACAACAACCACTTTTTCCGAATCCACAATTCCCACCTGGTCAATTTGCGACATGTGAAATCTTACATGCGAAAAGACGGCGGCTATGTTGAAATGTCGGATTCTTCGCAGATCCCTGTCTCCCGAACCAAGAAAGATTTCTTCCTGAATGCGATAAAACAGCATGTAGTATAAATCACAACTTTTTCTTCAAAAATATTTTGTGGATTTAAAAATTTGATTTAATTTTGACCAGTTGGTTAAACCAAATGATTTAATTAAATGGTCAAAACCCCTGAAACGCATTCCCAATCCACTGAGAATAAGATTCTCGAAGCGGCTAAGAAAGTCTTCATACTCCATGGACTGGAAGGCACCAGCATGCAGCAGATCGCCAGTGAGGCCGGTATCAACAAATCGTTGCTGCACTACTATTTTAGAACCAAGGAAAAACTCTTTGACGCGGTTTTTACGTATGCCTTCCACTATATCGTGCCCCAGATGGAAGGTATCCTGAGTTCAGACAGTGGTATTAATGACAAAATTGAACGAATTGTAACTGAATATATGGATATGTTGTCAGAGAACAAATTCATTCCCGCTTTCATACTGCATGAGATCAACAGGAACCCCGACAGGTTATACAACATTATGCAAAAATCCGGGATAAAGCCTGAAATGTTTGTCAACCAGTTTGTTAATGAGATTCAGCAGGGGAATATCCGACCAATTGATCCACGACAACTGATCATCAACATCCTGTCCATGTGTATTTTTCCGGTTGCAGCCAGACCTTTAATACAGAGGATCTTCTTCGGAAATAATGAAAACGCCTATCGTCAATTTCTGGAGGAAAGAAAAAAAGTAGTCAGTGAATTCATTATCCAATCTATAAAGCCCTGATATGAGAAAACTATTTCTGATACTTGCAGTTGTATCTTGGTATGCCGGGGTCTTTGGCCAGCATGCAGAACCACTTACGATTGCCGATTGCCTGAGAATTGCCGGAGAACGCAGTCCGCTGAACCGGCAAAAGCAAATTTCCGGCGAAGCCTTATCCTTTAGGATCAAAAACCTGACCACCAACTGGTACCCGGCCATTGGCCTTAACGCACAGGCTACCTATAATAGCGAAACAATTGATTTTTCGGATATTCTGGAAAACATGCCCGTTACCATACCCTCACCTCCGCTTGACCAGTACAGGATATGGGCAGATATCAACCAGCCATTGTATGATGGCGGCATCACCAGGGCGCAGAAAGACATTGAAAAGGCAAATTATGAAGCGGATATGCAGCAGGTTGAATCGGATCTGCTGCGCATAAGACAGCAGGTGAGCGTGGTTTATTTTTCCATTTTGATCACCGAGAAGAACGCTGATGTTTTACGGGTTTCCCTGGATGAATTAAAGGAAAGAAAAAAAGCCGTTCAGGCCGGTGTGGTCCATGGGGTGCTGTTACCCGAGAACATGCTGGCCCTGGAAGCTGAAGAAATAAAGCTTGAACAAAAACTGACCGAATTAAAATTAAACAGGGTGCAGCTTTTTAAAACGATGTCCATTTTGCTCGACTCAACCCTGACCGAAGAACAGACCATAACCGAACCTGTTGATCCGGGAAGCATGGATCAATCGGTTAATCGACCGGAATTGGTGTTATTCGACAAGCAAAAGGAGGTGCTCCTGGCGAACCAGAAACTGGTTTCATCTTCGGATCTTCCCAGGTTTTTTGCATATGGACAGACTGCCTATGGCCGGCCGGGCTACAATATGCTGAGCGATAAATTCCATACTTTCTATTCGTTGGGAATCGGTATGAAATGGAATTTCCTGAATTATGGAGATAACCGGAGACAGAAAAAAATACTGGATATCCAGAAAGAGGTGGTCGATATCAAAAAGAAAACATTTAATGATCAGTTAAACATACAGTTACTGACAGAAGTTACCAATCTGAAGAAATATGATGAACTCATTGAGCAGGATAAAAAGATTCTGGAACTCAGAAAAGCAATCACTGCAGCCAGCCTGTCGAAACTCACCAGCGGAATCATCACTTCAAACGATTATTTGTCCGATCTCGATGCGGAAATCCTGGCAAAACTCCAGTATGAAAATCACAGGATCCTTAAACTGCAGGCCATATATAATTACAAGCTGCTACAGGGCAACTTATAAAATGATAACTCAATTCGTTTAATACATTAATCAATTACCCATGAAAAGTATACTGATCCATACACCCATGACGGTTTTAATTTTCCTGATCCTGTTGCTGATGCCTTCCGCCTGCCGCAATAATAACAACAAAGCAGACGCCTATGGCAATTTCGAGACTGATGAAGTGATCGTATCGGCACAGGCACAGGGCATTTTAGAGTTCCTCAATGTTGCAGAAGGCAGCACAATTGAAAAAGATCTGGTAATCGGCAAAATTGACACCTCTGTGCCAGCCATCAAAATGACTCAGCTGCAGGCGCAAAACCAGGTGATCAATGCCCGTCTGCATAATCTCGATGCGCAACTGAAAGTTCAGGAGGAACAACGTACCAATTTGCTCAGGGAAGTTGACCGCATGGAAAAACTACTTCGGGAGAATGCTGCCACCCAGCAACAATTTGATGATATTACAGGCAGGTTGAAGGTGCTGGATTCACAGACAGAGGCCATCAGCAGCCAGAGAAACATTATACACGGGGAGCAGTCGGTTCTCAAAGCGCAGCTCAGCGAAGTAAAGAACCAGCTCGAGAAATGCCGCATTTCAAGTCCGCTGAAAGGAACGGTTCTTGAGAAGTATGTCGAGCCCGGCGAACTGGTCACCCCGGGCAAAGGTCTGTTTAAGGTGGCCGACCTGGATGAGATGGAACTTAAGGTATACATCAGCGGCTCACAGCTTTCCTCGGTGGAAATCGGTGACTCACTGGATGTTATCATTGACGGGCCGGATGAAACCCTTCAAAAGCTTAAAGGCCGGGTGACCTGGATTGCTTCACAGGTGGAATTTACACCCAAAATCATCCAGACCCGCGACGAACGGATTAATATGGTCTATGCCGTTAAGATCAGCGTGAACAATGACGGGAGATTGAAGATAGGGATGCCGGGGGAGGTGGTGTTTGGTAAAAAGTAAACGGTAAAAAGTAAACAGTAAAAAGTAAACGGTAAGAAAACCCTGTCAGCGGTGAGATTTGGCCTGGCGGGTGGAAAACCCTGACAGCGGTTGGTATATCTAAAATCTGAAATCTTCAATCTGCAATCTTAAATTTAAAATGGTATCAATTAACATAAACGGTGTAGATAAGTCCTACGGTCAGGTCAAAGCAGTGCAGCAGGCTTCTTTTGAGGTTCCCGGGAATTGCCTGTTCGGGTTGATCGGTCCGGACGGTGCGGGTAAAACCACATTGTTCAGAATGATCACAACGTTATTGATCCCTGACCAGGGTAATATATCCGTTTTTGGATTTGATACGGTCAGAGACTATCGCAAGATAAGGTTGTTCACAGGGTATATGCCGGGCCGGTTCTCATTGTACCCCGATCTGACGGTAGGGGAGAACATCTCCTTTTATGCCACGATCTTCGGGACCACCGTGAAGAAAAACTACCACCTGATCAAACCGGTTTATTCCCTGCTGGAACCTTTTCGTGACCGGCTGGCCAGTAATCTGTCCGGTGGAATGAAACAAAAGCTGGCGCTTTGCTGCGCCCTGATCCATAATCCGAAATTGCTGGTGCTGGATGAACCCACCACAGGTGTAGATGCGGTATCGAGGAAAGAATTCTGGGAGACACTGCATCAACTGAAAGATTCCGGTATGACCATACTGGTATCCACGCCTTACATGGATGAGGCAGCCCGGTGCGACAGGATTGCCCTTATGCAGGCAGGCAGGATCATGGATCAGGATACGCCCGGGGAAATTCTTTCAAAGTTCAGGGTACCGCTTTTCGAGATCCGTGCCAATGACAGGTTAGGAACTTTGGAAATACTTCGCTCCATTCCGGAGATTAAGCGGGCTTATCTTTTCGGCCAGTATATTCACATTGCCACTGATTCTGAACGTCATGGTGCGGAATGGCTGAAAACACAACTTTCAAACCGTGGAATTGCCAATGTTAAGATTACACCGGTCGTGGCCGATTTTGAAGATTGTTTTATCGATGCTGTTGAAAACTATACAACTCACCGGACATGAACCAGCGCAAGACCATTATATCAGTAAATAATCTGGTGAAGAAATTCGGCGGTTTTGTCGCCAATGACAATCTGACCTTTGATGTGCATGAAGGTGAGATTTTCGGTTTTCTGGGTGCCAACGGTGCAGGGAAGACCACAGCCATCCGGATACTTTGCGGTCTGTCATATCCCACATCCGGTAAGATTCTCGTATCCGGTTTTGATGTGTATACACAACGGGAAGAGATCAAAAGAAATATCGGGTACATGAGTCAGAAATTTTCCCTGTATGAAGACCTGAATATCCGCGAAAACATTCGTTTCTATGGCGGCATTTACGGCATGTCATCTTCGGCAATCCGCAGAAAGACCGATGAACTGATTGAGGAACTCGATCTGTCCGACATAGCCGGCACGCTGATCAGGGACATACCCCTGGGCTGGCGTCAGAAAGTGGCCTTTTCCGTGGCAGTTTTCCACGAACCCAAAATCGTATTCCTCGACGAACCAACAGGTGGTGTTGATCCGCTTACCAGGCGCCAGTTTTGGGAACATATTTACAGGGCTGCCGCCAGGGGCATAACGGTATTCATTACAACACATTATATGGATGAGGCGGAATACTGTGAACGAGTTTCCATTATGGCTGAAGGCCGCATTGAAGCACTGGATTCACCCGAGAACCTGAAAAACAATTACGGTGTAAAAACTATGGATGAGGTGTTTTTAAAAATTGCGAGAAAATGAAAGAGTTTCTGGGATTCGTTAAGAAAGAGTTTATTCATATATTCCGGGATAGCCGTACCCTGGTGGTGTTATTTGGATTGCCTGTGGCCCAGATTCTGATTTTCGGGTTTGTCATTCAGAATGAAATCCAGGATGTAAGGATTGCCATCCATGATAAATCCAAGGATCCTGTGACTTTCGATATCACCAACAAATTATTGTCATCCGGATTTTTCAGGCTTGAAAAATACCTTACCTCGGAAAAGGAAACAGAGACTATTTTTAAAACAGGCAGGGTCAGAGAGGTTATCGTATTTGATGATGATTTTGCCGAAACCCTTAAAAGGGAAGGAACTGCAGGTATCCAGTTGCTGGCAGATGCTTCTGATCCCAATTCTGCGAGGATGATCGTTTCCTACACACAAGCCATAATAGCAACTTACCTGAAGGAGTTGAACCGCGATCACCAGCTTCCCCTGATCATTGAGCCCCGTGTCAGAATGATGTACAATGCCGATCTGAAGAGTGCATTTATGTTCGTGCCCGGAACCATGGCCCTGGTCCTGACCCTGGTATCAGCCATGATGACCTGTATAACGATCGTCC
This sequence comes from Bacteroidales bacterium, assembly GCA_016930375.1. Taxonomy (GTDB): domain Bacteria; phylum Bacteroidota; class Bacteroidia; order Bacteroidales; family UBA10428; genus UBA5072. The sequence continues at coordinate 46,535 of JAFGGU010000035.1, forward strand.
GCGAAAAAGAGACCGGAACCATGGAAGCCCTGCTGGTGTCTCCCCTGAGGCCTGTTCAGATCATTGCAGGCAAAGTCACGCCCTACATACTCTTATCCTGCATCAATGCTGTTGTTATTCTCATCCTCGGGTATTTCATTTTTCAACTTCCCATTCGCGGCAGTTTATTGTTATTGTTCGGGGAGACCATATTATTTATTTCCCTGGCCCTTTCCCTGGGGATCATGATTTCAACCATGAGCAAAACCCAGGTCGTTGCCATGTTTTTCTCTGCCTTCGTTCTGTTACTGCCGACTTTATTGCTATCCGGCTTTATTTTCCCCATTGAGAACATGCCCAAAGTACTGCAGTGGCTTTGTTATGCCATGCCGCCGAAGTATTTTATCACCATTTTACGGAGTGTAATGCTCAAAGGAACAGGTATAGCGGAGGTATGGAGGGAGACATTGGTTTTGACCGGAATGTTGGTTTTTTTCATCAGTGTGAGTGCAGTCCGTTTCAAGGTTCGATTACAATAACCCGCCGAATCCATGAGAACAATTTTATATATTATTCAGAAGGAATTCAAACAGGTATTCAGAAACAAGACCATGCTCCCGATGATCTTTGTTTTACCCTTTGTTCAGTTGCTGATACTGGTAAATGCAGCGACCATGGACATGAAAAACATTGACATGATCGTTGTCGACATGGACCTTTCAACATCCTCCCGCAGTTTAATCGAGAAGTTTTCGCATTCTCCCTTTTTTACTTTGCTGAAAACTACTTTCTCCGTTGATGAGGCTGAAAACAGGATGCTGGAAAATGAAACGGACATGATCCTTGTCATTCCCGCCGGATTTGAGCATGAATTGTACGGGCAGGGTGCGACCAGCCTGCAGATCCAGGTAGATGCCATCAACGGGATGACAGCAGGCCTGATCAATGGCTATGCTACCCAGATCATCAACGGTTATACTTTGGAGCTGCTTTCAGAAACAGGCAGAAACGCACTGATCAACCTGATTCCGAAGAACATCACCGTTAATCATAGTTTCTGGTACAACAGCGAATTGGAATTCAAGCATTACATGGTTCCGGGTATATTAACCATTCTTCTTACCATTATAGGTATGTTTCTGGCATCCCTGAACCTGGTTCGGGAAAAGGAAATGGGAACGATTGAGCAGATCAATGTCACACCAATACGTAAATATCAGTTTATCATCGGCAAGCTCGTCCCTTTCTGGATCATTGCCATGTTTGAACTGGCGTTCGGCCTGGGAATCGGGAAACTCCTTTTTAATATTCCCGTCGAAGGAAGCCTTCTTCTTTTGTTTGCCTATGCTGCATTATACCTCGTTGCCGTTTTAGGGATGGGACTGCTGATTTCAACCCTGTCACAAACCCAGCAGCAGGCCCAGTTTCTGAATTTCTTCGTTTTGGTGACCTTTGTGATGATGAGCGGCATTTTCACCCCTGCTGAAAGTATGCCTCACTGGGCGCAGGATTTGAACACAATCAATCCGCTTGCATACTTCATGCGGGTAATCCGGATGATATTGCTGAAGGGATCTGAATTCAGGGACGTAGCAGGCGATTTTCTGGCAATCGCCATCATGGCTGTAGTGCTCACGGCGCTGGCAACCTGGAGGTACAGGAAAATTGCATGACAAAGCCACGAAGTGCCTGCCTGCCGGCAAGGCAGGGCTTAATATGAATAACCGTGGGTGCAACCCACGGATAATCCAATCTAGCACTCCACAAACCTGAAGGGGTTGAATTTCAATTTTTCTTTACTCCATTTTATGGAATTTTTATTACCGGATCATCTTATTAGTAAATACAAGACATTCAGAAATGATCTTACACTGAGGATTAATAAAAATTCATAAATAGAATACATTGGCATTTATTTTGTAACTTTTTTATATATTTACGGCTCACAACAAGGTAAATGCAGGTTTTAAACAACTTAACAAATAAACCAGTATGAACAGAGATTCACTTCCCAGCATGATGACGGTGGTGGGGTTTTTGGTAGCTGCCTTGTTTGTGGTTTTCGGACTATATGTTATCTTTGCCAAACCGATGCAAAACATACCCCGTGAATTCCGAAACATTTTCGGCTATATTGTCATAGGGTATGGCGTCTTCAGATCGGTCATTATATATCAGAAACATAAAGAAAGAAAGGATGCAGACGATGAGAACGAATAGCATATCCGTTGTCACTATGCTGGTGCTTTCTTTATGGCTTTCAGCATCGTGCAAAAAGTACAGTGAGAAGCAAGTGAACAAGGAAACCGCAACAGGCGGCAGCATTAGTATTGCTGTGGATGAGGCCTATCAGTTGCTGGCTGATTCTGAAATCGCTGTGTTCGAAAGCCAGTACAAATATGCACATATCAAGGCCATCAGCGCTTCCGAAGACAGCATACTCAAACTCTTTCTTGCTGATTCGGTAAGGCTGATGATTACAAGCCGCAAGTTAAACGCCAATGAGGAAGTTTTCCTGAAAGAGAAACTGGTTGTACCGCGTACCACGCTGATAGCCTATGATGGCCTTGCATTTGTTGTCAACAAGGCCAATCGCGACAGCTTTCTTCGTTACAACACAGTTAAAGACATTTTCGGCGGCACCACTGATAACTGGAAGGATATCAATCCACGCTCCTCGCTGGGCGGGATCCGGGTTGTATTTGACAACCAGGGGTCCAGCAATGTACGGTATATCATGAAAAAATTCAGTATTTCCGAATTGCCGGATTATTGTTATGCCGCCAATTCCAATCCGGCCGTGATCGATTATGTCGAAAGCCATCCCGAAGCGCTGGGTATCATTAGCGTGAACTGGATTAGCGACCCGGATGATTCTATCACACACGCGTTTCTGGACCGCATCAAGGTAATCGGGGTGACCCCTGAGTTTTATTCGGAAGGGGATGACTATTTCACACCTCACCCGGCTTATATTGCTGATAAATCCTATCCCTTCATTCGTGAAGTTTATACCATCTCCCGGGAGACATTCACCGGGCTTGGACGCGGATTTATTCAGTTTGTGGCCGGTGACCAGGGACAGCGGATCATATTGAAAGCAGGGATGGTCCCTGCAACTATGCCTGTAAGAATAGTTCAGATAAAAAAAGAATAGATTGTTTACCTTTAATATGTACTTAAAATGAAACCTATAGCTATTTTATGGAGTTGCCTTTTCGCATTGAATGCATGGAGCCAGGATCTGAGCACTGCATTGAAACTCTCAAACAGTCAACAGTATGAGGAAGCGGCGAAGGTTTTTGAGGAATTGGTTAAAACGAATCCTGCCAATGGGGATATTTATTATTATTATGGTGAGACACTGATCAAGGATTATCTGTCGGATACGTTTTCAAATTCACTGGATGAATATGCCAGAAAGGCTGAAACCTTATTCCAGACAGGTATAAAACAAGCCCCGGGCAATGTATTGAACCAGATCGGAATGGGTGCAATTACCCTGCTCAGGACGAGTGACACCACAAAGGCATTGCCTTATTTCGCCGCTGCAGAAGCAGCTGTTCCGTTGAAACTTAAGAAAAAAGAATTCACGCCGGATAAAGCGGTTATACTTACTAAACTGGCCACTGCCCAGTTATTTGGCAAAATCATCAACTACAAGAAGACCTTCAATTATTTAAACAGGGCCAAGGTGATCAACCCGGCTGATCCGGAAATCTATCTTGCCACCGGCGATGTTTATCTGAAACAGAATGATGCTTCTAATGCTTTGGTGAATTATAACCAGGCTTTGATTAAGGATCCCAAATCACCCAAGCCCAAGATCAAGATTGGTAACATCTATATGCGGGTCCCGAACATTAATGCTGCACGTCCTTATTTCGAGGATGCGCTGGCCATTGATTCCACCTACGCTCCGGTTTACAGAAGTCTGGGTGAACTCTGGACAATGGCCGGCCGGCACGACCTGGCGAAATCCTATTTTAAAAAGTATGTGACAATGTCGGGTAACTCCGCTCCTGCCATGGTCCGGTACGGCAACTCCCTGTTCCGGTCAAAGGATTACGCCGGCGCCCTTGAAGTTATCGAAGAGGTTCTTAAAGTGGACAACACCCGAAATTACCTCAACAGGCTTGCTGCATACAGCTGCTATGAAAAGAAACCGCAGGACCTGGAAAAGGGACTCCAGTACATGGAAACTTTCCTCAAGAATGCCAATCCCGATAACCTCATCACCAGAGACTATGTTTATTACGGACATCTGATGTACAAACTGGCCACCGCCAATGATGATTCCATCATGCTCAACAAGGCTTTTGAACAACTCAAGAAGGCTTATTCCATGGATGAGTCCGACAAGAATCTGCTTACCGAGATCGCGATGAACAATTACTATAACCGCAGGTACAAAGATGCGATTGAGTTGTTAAAAATGAAGGCCGCGAAGGGCTGGGCCGGTAAAAACGATGCCATGACTGTCGGTAAGTGCTATTATCAACTCAAAGATTTGACCAATGCTGATAAAGCATTTAGCGAAATTATTGCCAGCGATCCTGATAATATAGAAGCACATCTTTTCCTGGCTCGTACCTATTCGCTGATGGAAAACGATCCTGTTGAGGGCCGGGCAGCTCCTAAGTTTGAAGCCATGATTAAGCAAATAGGTACCAGAGGTGACGAATTCAAGCAACCATTGTATGAAGCCTATAAATATCTAGCATACCATAACTATCAGGCTGGCAGATCCGAGGCTGCTCATTCATGGTATGATAAATGGCTTAACCTTGATTCGAATAATAAGGAATGGCAGGTAAATGCGTTACGGGGAAAGGCTATGATTGACTTCAAAAGAAAAGACTGGGTTTCTGCAAGAGATGATTATAACAGGGTTCTTGCCATTGATCCGAACAACGTGGAAGCTAAAAAGTTTGTCACTGATCTGACCAAGATAATCAATGCTGAAAGAAATCTCCGGTAATTGCTCCGGATTTCACTGATACTGTGTTAATTTGTCATTTAAACGTTTAATTTTGTTCATAGAGAATTGAATATCTAAAGTATTTTACTTTCTTTGTATGCGATATTTACAATAAACTATTATTAATACACTTAAAATAACTATTGATTATGAAAGGACAATCTTTAGCTGAAGCACTGAAATCTGCTTTTGTTTTGGTGGTTATGGTGCTGTGTTTGGTGGCCGGTTACCTCATCTGGAAAATGGTAATGGGTAATCCAATTAACTTCGAAGGTGGCAATCCTGAGGGGACTCCATTGCAAAACAACTTCCTGGGGATTATTTACAAAGGTGGTTATATTGTTCCCATTCTGATGGCAGTGAATTTAATTCTTATCACCTTTATTATTGAAAGGTACATCAGTTTATGGCGTGCCAAGGGACGCGGCAACCTGAATTCGTTTGTCCGTAATTTACGTGATCTTCTGAATAGCGACAAAATTGAAGAAGCCGAAAAACTTTGTGACAAACAAAAAGGTTCACTGGCCAATGTAATGAAAGCCGGACTTCACAGGTACAGGGATCTCCAGGCCGACAAATCCTTGATGAATGACCAGAAAGTGCTGGCGCTTCAGAAAGAACTCGAAGAAGCTACTGCGCTTGAATTGCCTGTTTTGTCGCAGAATCTTGTCATCCTGTCCACCATTGCCTCCATCTCCGTGCTGATCGGGCTGATCGGAACGGTTCTTGGTATGATCCGTGCATTCGGCGCTCTGGCAACCAGTGGCGCTCCTGATGCATTGGCCCTGGCAACAGGTATTTCCGAAGCCCTTGTTAACACTGCTTTTGGTATTACCGGTTCCACCCTGGCTCTGATTTTCTACAACTATTATCAGACCCGTGTTGACAGCATGACTTTTAAAATTGACGAAGCTGGTTTCAGTCTTGCACAGACCTTTGCTTCTTCGTTGAAAAAGTAAGTTTTATATCATTTGATAATGGGACGAATAAGTTTGTGGAATAATTAAATCTGGAACGATGGGAAAAATTAAAATGGCTAAAAATCCGCCTAAGATCGATATGACTCCGATGGTGGACTTGTTTTTCCTTCTGCTTATCTTTTTTATTTTGACGGCCACATTTCGTCCACAGGAAGCTGTTGCGGTTGATACGCCGAGTTCAAATTCGAATACGACAACCCCTGAATCGCATGTCATTACACTTACTGTCTCCAAAGACAATTTGGTATTCTTTAACATTGATAACGGTACCGACTCCTCGGAACATCTTCGCGCCAAGGTTTTGCAGGCAATGGGAAGTCAGTACAGCATCAGGTTTACACCTGCTGAGATCAAAAGATTCGAAGCACTGAATTCCTTTTCTCTGCCAATTGCTAAGATGAAGGACTGGCTCGATGCTAAAGATGCGAAAACACGTGATGCCATGCATACCGGATTGCCCATGGATTCCACGGACAACCAGCTTTTGATGTGGATAAGATTTGCCCGTCAATATTATCCCGATTTCGAGGTTGCCCTCAAAGGTGACCGCGATGCGGACTACAAAGAGGTGAAGAAGGTGATCGATATCCTGCAGGATAATAATGTGAATAAATTCAATCTCACCACGAACCTCGAGGCTGATAAAGTTACTCTGGATAATATTTAATGACATAAAAAATGGCTGAAATAATTCAAAACGAAGGCGGAGGCAAGCAAAAAGGGAAACGACGCATTAAACGGCACAGTACACACATCGACATGACTCCGATGGTGGACCTTGCCTGTCTGCTGCTTACTTTCTTCATGCTTACGACTGCATTTAGCAAAGCTAAGGTCATGGAGATCATACTTCCTGAGAGAACGCAGGAAGATGATAAGAACAGACCTCAGGTTGACGATTCGAAGGTGTTGAACCTCATATTGGTTGATAATGATAAGATTCTCTGGTACAACGGACTCGCTGATCCTACAAAAGCATCACTGCCACCACTGGTCGAAACCGATTTCAGTGCTGACGGGATTCGAAAAATTTTGCTCCAGCGTAACAGGGATCTGTTTGCCAAAATCGACGGCTTGAATAACGACATTATCACAGGTAAGATCAAACTTCCCCGGGATTCGGTTGATGCCCGCATAGTCAACTTCAAAAGGGGTGACAAACTGGGTCCGGTTGTGCTGATCAAGGCGCACGACAATGTGAAGTATAAAAATGTTGTCGATATCATCGATGAGATGTCCATTACCAATATCGCAAGTTATGCACTTGTAGATATAAATCATGTGGAAAATAAGATGGTGTCCAATTACTTTGCCGCGACTTCTTCAGGTGCCGGTAGTAACAAATAATTCTAAATCTGTTAACCATGGCTAAGAATAAGAAAGAGAAAGAATTCATAGCGGTAACCATCACCGACATGGTATTTGAAAACCGGAACAGGGAATACGGAGCTTTTGATTTACGAAAAAGATTCCATAAGTACCTGCTGATCGGCTTCCTGATTTCACTGATCGGGATATCGTCCGGTATAGCTGTGCCTGTGATCAGGGCATACATGACCAAGGAACAAACAGTTGTGCTGGTAAAGGAAACCGTTGCTGAATTGCAGAATGTGCAAACAGATGATGATATCGCTCCTCCTCCGCCACCGCCACCTCCTCCGGCAGCGGTGGAACAGCAGGTGAAATATACCGCACCGGTTGTTGTTGATACGGTTACGGAAGAAGTAACACTTGCTATTGTTGATGACGTCAGGGAGACGGTTTCGAATGAACCGGTTCCTGAAACCATTGAGGTGGTTGAGGAAGAAGAACCGGTGATCGTGGAAGAAGAGCCTGCCTTTGTTTTCGTTGAAGAACAGGCGACCTTCCAGGGTGGTGACATCAATTCCTTCAGGGATTGGGTTCAGAAGAACCTGGTGTATCCTCCGGTAGCTGTTGAAAACGGTATCTTTGGCAGGGTAACTGTTCAGTTTGCCGTCAACTCACGTGGTGATGTAACCGATGTGAAGATTCTGCGTGGTGTTGACCCTTCGCTGGATAAGGAGACCATTCGTGTAATCATGTCCTCACCCAAGTGGGGAGCAGCCAAACAGGGCGGACGCGCTGTTAAACAGCAGTTCGTCATACCTGTGATCTTCATGTTGCAATAGGATAATATACGATTATCATATATAAAAAGCCCGGTTGTTTTCAACCGGGCTTTTTTATTCCTTCCCCAACCATCCCCATAAACTCCTCTTCTGTAATCACAGGAATTTCCAGCTTCGCTGCTTTTTCACGCTTTGCCGGTCCCATTCCATCGCCTGCAACCACATAATCCGTATTGGAACTAACACTGCTCAGGTTCCTTCCTCCGTTTTCCTCGATCAGCTTTTGAATTTCATCGCGGGAATGCTGCTTAAAAACACCGGAGATCACAAAACTTTTGCCTGCCAGCTTATCAGACGTCCTTTTTTTCCCCTCACTGCTCATCTGCACTCCTGCGGTTTTCAATTTTTCAATGAACGCCCGGTTTACAGAATTGCTGAAAAAATCAACAACGCTGCTGGCAATCACATCTCCGATCTCACCCACCTGGATGAGATCATCAGTGGTTGCGGCCATCAGCTCATCCACCGACCTGAAATGAGATGCCAGCTTTTTAGCCACGGTTTCTCCCACATAACGGATGCCTATGGAATACAATACTCGTTCAAAAGGCACCTGTTTTGAGTCCTCAATGCTTTTTAAAAGATTGTCGGCAGATTTATCGGCAAAACGCTCGAGTTTGATGAGCTTTTCCTTGCTTAAGGAATAGAAATCTGAAGGATCCTTTAAAAGTCCATGGTTGTAAAACTGCTCCACGGTGGCTTCGGCACAACCTATGTCCATGGCTTTACGACCGACAAAATGAAGAAGCTTTCCTTTGATCTGCGGCGGACAACCAATTTCATTCGGGCAGTAATGTTTGGCCTCTCCCGCTATCCTGATCAGCGAAGTTCCACATTCCGGACAAACCGTGATAAATTCTACGGGCCGGGAATCAGGAAGCCGGTTCTCAGTCTTAACACCGGTGATCTTGGGTATGATCTCTCCGCCTTTTTCAATGATAACGTCATCGCCCAATCGCACATCCAGCAAAGCAATCTGGTCGGCGTTATGGAGAGATGCCCTTTTAACCGTTGTTCCGGCAAGTAAAACGGGTTCCAGGTTGGCAACCGGAGTAATGGCCCCTGTCCGCCCCACCTGGTAATCAATGGACAACAGTTTGGTCACAGCTTCACGCGCCTTGAATTTATAGGCAATGGCCCAGCGGGGTGATTTGGCCGTAAAGCCCAGCAGCTGCTGCTGCCGGTAAGCGTTTACCTTGACGACTATACCATCAATATCGAAAGGAAGTGCATCCCTGTTGTTATCCCAGTAAGCAATAAAGTCAAAAATCTCAGGGAGGGAATGGCATTTCCGGATATACGGAGGTACCTTCAATCCCCAGTCCCTGGCAGCGGTGATGCTGTCAAAGTGTGTTGCAAATCCGGGATATTCAGCAGGCAGGTAATACAGGAAGCAATCCAGGGGCCTTTTGGCCACCAGGGATGAATTTCTTATCTTAAGCGTGCCTGATGCTGCATTCCTTGGATTGGCGAACAGCGGTTCTCCCGCTTCGGCCCGCTCCTCATTCATCTTCTCAAAACCCTTGTGCGGCAAATATATCTCGCCACGTATTTCAAAAACCGCAGGATAATTACCTGTTTTCAAAGTCAGTGGAATGCTTCTGATAGTCCTTACATTGGCGGTCACATCATCCCCTTTCTCACCATCACCGCGGGTTACTGCTTTTACCAGTTTTCCGTTTTCATAAATCAGGCTGATGGAAACGCCATCATATTTCAATTCGCAAACGTATTCGATCTTTTTTGCCGGTAGAGCTTTTCTGACCCTTGCATCAAAATCTTCAATTTCTTCCCGTGTATAGGTGTTATCCAGAGATAACATCGGGTACATATGCTTCACCTGAACAAAGGAGCTGTCGGTATCGCTTCCAACACGCTGACTAGGAGAACCGGGATCTGCCATTTCGGGATGCTGTTCCTCCAGATCCCTTAATTCCTGCATAAGCCTGTCATATTCAAAATCGGAGATTTCAGGCTGCGCCAGAACATAGTAAAGGTGATTATGATGATCAAGCAATTCCCTGAGCTGTAATATTCTCTCTTTTGCGTTCATGAACTGCCTCTTTTTATTATTTTTGATAGCAATTTAAGCATTTTGAGGTGAAAGCCCGATACAATCAAATGGAATAATTTCGGGTTTGGCTTAAACCTTATTCGGTATAAACAGTCTAACCAGACAAACAGTTCAGCGATGAAAAGAATGTTACTTATTGGATTAATGGCGCTGACCGGCAACCTGGCAGTTTTGGCACAGGATCAGCCGGAAACGCAGGGATCGGGACAAATTGACCGGGATAATCTTGTTTTACGGCCAAACAGCAGGGATTACACCATTGTGAGAAAGGGCAATAACCATCAGCGTGTCGTTCAAATGCGATCCCAGGCTTTAACGCGGCACAGGCAGGCGATGATTAACCGCAAAATGGCCATGGAGCGCCGGAAATCAACGATGCGGAATAAAATGATCAAACAGCAGCAGATCCGGCAACGCATGATCCGCCAGCGTGGAATGCATCGTTAATCATGACCCCAACAACAAAACCTGATTGGTATGTATAAAATAGTAACACTCACTTTTTTATGTCTGGCTATCTTCAGAATCGGAATTGCGCAAACTACAGCCGGTGAGTTGCTGGAGTCGGGCAAGAAGAAACAGGCAAAAGGTGCCGCCGAATCTGCCATTAAAGATTATACAAAGGCCATTGAGCTGGATAAAAACCTCACGGATGCCTATTATTTCCGCGGCAATGCCTGGTTTGACCTGGAGGAATTCCAAAAAGCGGTTGACGATTATTCCAGCGCTATCGAATTGCAGCCCCAATACAAGGATGCTTTTTTCAATCGCGGAAATGCCTATTATGAGCTTGAGAAATATGTTATGGCCATTCAGGATTTCTCCAACTGCATTGCCCTGGATCCGGGATACGCCGATGACTGGTTCAGCCGTGGAAATGCTTTCTTCAAACTTGGCAGGTTTCAGGAAGCCCTGGATGATTTCAACAAGGGTATTACGTTGAATAACGCGAATGCCGATGCCTATTATGACAGGGCCAATACACAGTATAGTCTCAGGAACTTTGAATCTGCGGTAGCCGACTATACCAAAGCCATTGAACTGCAGGAAGGTACTTTCGATTTTTATTTTAACAGGGCGCTTGCCTATTTCTCCCTCAATATGGATGATAAAGCTTGTGAGGATCTTGCTAAAGCAGAGGAATTGGGTGATCCGGAGGCGAAGGAATACATCCGGGAATTGTGCAAGTGATTTATAAAACTGGTTATTCAACAATTGAACCTCAAGGTTCTAAGTATGAATTTTTCCAGAAACATCATTATGGCAACACACTACATCCCTGTAGGGGATAAATTATTGTAGAAATATCATTAGCGCAACACACATAACATCCCTGTAGGGGATGAATTATTGTAGAAGATCACAGATCAAATCCCCTGAAGTCCCTATTTCTTTCCAAACATTAAATTGTATGTCACCCCTATATCAAAGAAGAACTGTGCTTCATCCGATAAATAGTCCGGTTGTCCGACGGGGATCATCAGGTACAGTCCCATATTAATCCCGAAATTACCGATCATGTAAAAAAACGGGAGATTTATACTGACTGAGGTGAGTTTAAAATCATCCTGCGCTTTGTCAATGAGGTAATCATCCAGGACCTCTTCTTTTGTCAATTCCGGATTTTTCAGTATTTCAGCAATTACATAACGCCGTATGGCAGGGTAGGACAGCAGATAAAGATATAAATAAGGTTCTTTTCTGAGTTCATCCAGGTAATAGAGATTAAGGTACTCGTAACTGCCAAAATTGGCATCCACACCCGGTTGGATGCTCAATGTACCCTTAGAAGAAAGGAATCTGTCAAACTGAATATCATAATAATTGTGAATGGAAGTGTAAAAAGTATTTTTCTTGCCGAGATAAAATCCGGAGGAAACACCCAAATTCAAAAACCTGTAATTGTAATCCACATCCAGCCGGATATCATCCGAGAATATTGATTTTAAGGCATTGGAATTACTGCTGTGAAAAAAATGAGTATAGCTGGGATAAATGGTAAATCCATCCACAGGTTGTAGAGTATATCCTAACATGAGATCAAGCTCAGATGTGAAATGATCCAGGGAATCATCGGAGTTACCCACGAAATAACCACCTGCGGAAATATCTACTCCCCATTTGCTAAAGAAAAAAAGGGAAGGGGAGAATGATGGTTGCCTGGTTTCAGGATTGAAATTGCCCATTACATTTGTATTGGTCACATAATCAGCTGAAAACATCAGGGTGCTGTATTTCAGCGGGTCAGATGACTTTTCCTGCTTTTGCAGGTTGGCGATTTGCGCGGACCCTGATTCGCATAAAAAAATGATGGCTGTAATCATCAATAAGCTGTATCGCATACCCGGATAAATGTTCATTAAGGGTCTAAAATTAGTAATTTACGCTGACTTTGTCGTTGTTGAAAAATGGTTGACCAGTAAAGCAAAAGATTTTCCTATATTTGTCAGGATTATGGTTCCGGTCAGGAAATTCCTGTATCGGATAATAGGGAACCAGGTGCAAAACCTGGACAGTACCCGCTGCTGTAATCTCCTGATTTTTCCAGGCACAAAACCTGCCACTGTTCTGCCGGTCACTATTGCTCTGATAGCGCCGGAGGATGGGAAGGCAGCCTGGAAATGGAGAGAGTCAGAAGACCTGCCATGATCAGTAGTGTTCGGGAACAAACCAAAATTAATCATGGACAGATTTTATCCTTTCTTTCTTCTTACATTACTGCCTTTCCTGATACCTTTACCTGTCTTTTCCCAGGAATTGCCCGTTAAGCAGATTCCGGAGGTCACCGTTGTAAAAGGCAATCAGAAGTTCTTTTCCGATGATCAGACCATTTATAAAGTTGATCTTGAACTCATTCGTTTGGACAGGCATCAGAACCTGGGTTATTTTCTTGAAAAACAAACTCCTGCACTGGTTAGATCCTACGGAAGCGCTGGTTCACTGGTATCGGTTTCACTCCATGGTGCCGGAAGCAACCACACTCAGGTCAACTGGAACGGTTTTCCTTTAAACTCTCCGACTACAGGTCAGGCAGATCTCGCGCTAATCCCTGCGGGTTTTATGCAGACCGTGGAGCTGATGAACGGTTCATCAGGAGCATTGTTTGGAAGCGGTACTTTTGGCGGTTCAATCAATTTATCCAACGAGCCCGACTGGAATAACAGGTTTGCCGCTCACTATTCCTTTGATGCCGGCAGTTTCGGGTCAAACGGCCATATGCTGAGCGTTCGCACCGGTGGTGAAAAATTGCAGTTTCAGTTGTCGGCCATCAGCGCAAAAGCAGAAAATGATTTCACCTATCGGGATCGTTACCGTTACGGATCGCCTGAAGTCAAAACACAACACAATGCTTACCGTTCAGTAGGGCTGATCCATAACATTTACCTGAACCTGAATAAGGGTAGCTACCTGGAAGCCGGTATGTGGTATCAGCGGAAAATCCTTGAAATTCCTGCTCTTATGGGGTCCTATAAAGAGAGCAATGCCCGGCAAAAGGACAGTATTTTCAGATCTTACATGAGTTACCGGAAAATCACGGCAAAATCGGCACTGCTTGTCAGGTCAGCCTATTTCTCCGATTATTTAGGCTATACCGATAAAAATCTCACTACGGATACATCCTATTCAATTGATTCCAGGATTGCCACCACCCGATGGATGAATGAGGCGGATTACAGGTATTACCTTTCATCGAAGCTGATTGTCGGGGGAGGCGCCATGTACAACAGGTTATCAGGCAATTCCGGCAATTACGGGGGCAGGATCACTGAACATGAATATGCCGTGTTTGGCAGTTTGAAAGTTAGCCTCTCTGATCTTATCATCAATGCAGGTGTGAGAAAGGAATTCTATGAAGGCCTGAATCCGGGTATACAATATTCCCTGGGTTTAAGATTCAGGCCCAATGAGCATTGGATTCTACGGTCAGGTTTCTCCAGCAAGTTCAGAAAACCGACTTTCAATGAAAAGTACTGGAGACCGGGAGGAAATTCACTTTTGCGGCCTGAAAAGGGCAGGGGAGGCGAAATCACTGCTGAATGGTCCTCAAAAGGAGACCAGGAACGTTCGTTGTGGCTCGAAGCCCAGATTACCGGTTATTATCAATGGATTGACAACTGGATTCAATGGGTGATCCGTGATTCGCTCACTCCTGTTGAATACAAGAAGGTTCATGCCCGTGGTATAGATACCCGGATGGAGTTGGGCTATCATTTAAATGAATTTGCAATTAAAGCATTTGTGAATTACGATTATAACCGCTCCGTGATCATCAGCACGTATGATAATAATCCGCTTTGCGAGGGAAATCAAATGACATACGTTCCTGTTCATACGGCAGGGGCTGGTCTTGAGGCAGTATATCATGGGTTTTTGCTGGGAATTTCCTCCTCTTATACCGGGTACCGGGAAACCGTTGAAACTGCAGATGAAACACTTCGCCTGCCGGGATTTTACCTGATGAACATGGTGACAGGCATCCGCCGCGAAATTCTTGGCGCAGATCTGGCATTCTTCTTCCGCATTGACAACATAACAGACAGATCCTATGAGGTTATCCGGTCTTTCCCGCTTCCGGGCCGTAACTACCATTTCACGTTGACCATCGGATTACAAAAGATTACCTCTGACAATTAACCAATTATTTTTTTAATTATGAAATATACTTACTGGCTATCTGGTGTGGCAGCTTTTGCCCTGTTTTTATCGGGATGTGAAAAAAATGATAATCCTCCCAAGGAAACCGATTATTCACAGGGCATTTACATTGTGAATGAAGGATCATTCCAGTCGAACAATGGTTCAATAAGTTATTATGACCCCTTGGAAGGGTTGATTATCAATGGTATTTTTGAGGCAGCCAACGGACGGGCCCTGGGTGATGTAGTGCAGTCATTTGCCACGGTGGGTGATACTACCGGGTTTATTGTGGTGAATGGTTCCGCCAAACTTGAGGTAATTGACCTCAGAACTTTTAAAAGCATTGTTGAGCCCATTCCGGTGGATTATCCACGGTATTTCTTACCCGTCGAATCCGATCGAGGTTACCTGACCGGTGGTAGTCTCGGAGGCTATATTTATCATATTGATCTGAAGACCTTTGAAATCAAGGATAGCATTGAAGTAGGAAAGGGACCTGAAAATATGGCGCAATTGTATGATATGGTTTTTGTGGCAAATAGTGGTGGCTGGGACATTGATTCAACAATTCATAAAATACACACATTGGAGGATAGGATAACAGATACGCTCTATGTCGGGAAAGCACCGGTTGATTTGGTGTTCGACGGATCCGAGAACCTGTGGGTTTATTGCAAGGGTCAGGCTGTTTACAACTGGGATCCTCCCTATGAACTTATCTCAGAAACCGACGCCCTGATGCAAAAGATTGATATCTGGCATGGTAATGTTATCTGGGAAAGTGCTGTAGGGAAAGCGGGCGATTATACGGCCACTCCGCCCCGGATTGCCGCATCAGCAGATGGCGAAAGCATTTACTACCTGAGACCCGATGGCGTATATAAAATGGATGCCGCTAATCCTGCAGTCCCTGACACTCCTATAATTACCGGTAGTTTTTATGGAATGGATGTGAATCCCGACGACGGAAACATTTATGTCTTCGAGGCCAGTTTTACCGGCAATGGTACCATGAAGATCTTTAATGAATCCGGAACTCTCCTGTCGGAAGGCACCGTGGGTATTGCACCCAACGGGGCCGTTTTTCATTAAACCGCAGGCAGTTCCCAGGGACTTCTGTACTTTGCCTTCAGGTATTCATTGGCCTCAGGGTCATTCGTAAACAGGGAGGCATTACTGTCCCAGTACAATCTTCTGCCGGTCTTGTAGGCGATGTTTCCCAGATTCGCTACCCTGGCAATATTGGCACCAATTTCAATGCCTGCATTGGGCGTAACGTTTCTGTCCCTGATGCAGGCAATGAAGTTCTGCATGTGGTTTTCCAGTCCTTTTCCTACTCCCTTTCTGAGTTCCACACGCTCCATTTTGGCTTTTCCGTTTTCCTGCTCGGGGATGACTTCCCAGCCTTCCCTGTCAACGACAAGGGTACCCAGGTTGCCCACAAATCCCACGCCATGAGAACGTCCGTAATATCCTCCGTCAATACCCGTAGCATGGTCCCACAACAGGGTGAATCCGTCAAACTCAAACAAGGCCTGCAAAGTATCCGGAGTTTCACAGGCATCCCCGGGATAAGCATATTTGCCTCCCATGGCCATAATTGATTTGGGTTGACTGACTTTCATGCCAAAAAGGGCATAATCAAGTATATGCACTCCCCAGTCGGTCATCATGCCACCAGCATAATCCCAAAACCAGCGGAAAGTGAAATGAAAGCGGTTGCGATTGAAGGGTCTTGCAGGAGCTGGTCCCAGCCAGAAATCATAATCAACGCCGGCAGGAACAGGTTCATCCGGCAGAACTGGCACTGATTTCATCCAGCCCTGGTAGGACCATGCGCGAACAGTCCGGATCTTGCCCAGTTTTCCCGAGTGCACAAATGCAACAGCATCCTGCCAGTGATTATCGCTTCGCTGCCACTGTCCGATCTGGACAACCCTGTCGTACTTTTTCACAGCTTTCTGCATGAGGTTGATCTCCTCGATGGTGTTGGAAAGAGGTTTTTCGCAATACACATCTTTCCCTGCCTGGCAGGCATAAATAAAAGGCAGACAATGCCAGTGGTCAGGCGTGCCGATAATCACAACATCGATATCCTTATCCTCAAGCAGCCTTCTGAAATCCTTGTAAACCCTTGGTTTCCTGCCTTGAATTTTCTCAACTTCGGCAGCCTGTCTGTTCAGAACATTTTCATCTATATCGCACAGTGCCGCGCATTCGGTATTGGGTTGCGCCAAAAAGGCTTTCAAATCGGCAAATCCCATACCGTTGATTCCAATGGCACCCACTGTCAGTTTATCATTGGCGCCAAGCACATTTCCAATCCTGGAGAAGGGCATGGCTGACAGTAATCCGGTTCCTGCCGCAAGTGTCAGGGAACCTGCAATAAATTTCCGGCGTGAAGTATACATTTTATCAGGTTTATTATGTTAGTATTCTGAATTCATTTTTTACGTTGGCGTTACCAATTTAGCTTATTTTATCTTAACAGTCGATGAATTTAAACAATTTCAATAATTTCACTGCATGATTAAGAAGAATTCCCGGCAATTTTTCATGAACGGAGTGTTAATGTTTGCGGTGTGGCTGTTGTCCTGCCTTCCTTCTGATGCGCAACTCTCACGACCTGGTAAGCCCTATCCGATAGATTATCCCGGATCCCCTCCGTTAAAAGTATATGAACTGACGGTTTCAGAAACGCTGAAGGAAAAAGCGCTCAGAGGGGAACCCTCCATGTTAAAGCCAGCCAGTTCGGGTATCCTGATCGATGTGGATTTTGATCCCGAAAACACTGGTTCATGGGATACCCTGGACGACGGATTAAAGATATGGCGAGCCGCCTTTTATGTAAAGGATGCCAACACCATGAACCTTGTTTTTGCGCCCTACCGCCTTGAGAAAGGTGTTAAAATCTTCCTGTACAATGTAAACCAGGAAACAGTGCAGGGGGCATTCACCGATTTAAATAACAAGCCATTCAATATACTGGCCGCAGCCTATGTGCCAGGAGATTTTCTGGTTGTGGAAATGCAGGTTCCGGGTTATACCGGTTCTTATGGTTCACTTGCCATTGATGGTGTAGGATGTGATTTTTATAAATCCGGTAGTGTCAGCCTTTTTAAAGATGGCTGGTTCGGAACATCCGGGATCTGCAACGTTGATATTAATTGCGTCAGTGACTCACTGTACCAGACCTTAAAGTATGCAGTTGTCAGGATAGTTTATGACGGCGGAGAGCGTTGCACGGGAACCCTGGTAAACAATACACTGAAAGATGGCGCAAACTACGTGATAACAGCCGGACACTGCATCAGTAACGAAGAAGATGCCAACGCGGCCTTGTTTTATTTTGATTATGAGAGTCCCTGGTGCGGAGGGCCCGACGGAAACACCTTAAAATCTGTTTCGGGAGCTACTCTGAGAGCCACCGGCGGCAACCTCGATTTTTCTCTGCTGGAATTGCTGGAGCCTGTTCCGTTTACCTACAAACCTTATTATGCAGGTTGGGATGTGTCGGGTTATCCGCCTGCATCGGGCGCCACCATTCATCATCCACTGGGCGATGTGAAGAAAATAAGCCGGGAAGCCCATCCTTTCATCGTTGCGAGTTTTGGACACGGATATGTGGATGATAATCATTGGCTGGCAAGGCACTGGGAATCAGGAACAACGGAAGCCGGATCATCGGGCGCTGCTCTCTTTGACCAGAGTGGAAGAGTAGCAGGAACATTGACGGGCGGGATGGCTGATTGCGCCAGTTCTGTCAATGACTACTTCCAGATGATCAGCCATGCCTGGAAAGATTATCCCGAGCCGGAAAGACAGCTTGCCTACTGGCTCGACCCGGTCAATCAGCAGCCCGGTTACCTGGATGCGTATCATCCTTACAGTGATTTTTGGTCCACCGGGGATACACTGTCCAATATTGGATCCGGTGAACTTGTTGTAACCGAATCCGGAACTCTCTCCTGGGGAAGTTACTCGGGTCATAATTCTGATTTTCTTACCGGGTTTGCGGAGAAATTCGACAATAATGCCGGCAAAAAGATGATGGGGCTTTTTTTGCAGGTCGCCAGTAATTCTATCGCCACGTCTGCATCAGGTATGGTAGTAAGTGTATGGGAAGGAGGGAACGAGCCCGGGAACATCTTGTATGAAAAGGAGGTTTTGTTCGCTGACCTGGCCGAAGAAAATTTGAATTTCATTGAATTCGATTCAATCATTACGGTCGGTAAAGTTTTCTTTGCCGGCTATCAATTGCAGTATGGCACGCCACAGGACACATTCTCAACGTATATGGCGCAGAACCGTATTGAAAACCAGGTTAATACAGCTTACATCAGGAACGGATTCCAGTGGCAGTCTCTGAATGACTTTACAGGCGAAATGATCCATTCATCGTTTGCTGTCATGCCTGTCGTATTTGATTCTCTTCCCGATCCTGATGACTTTCCGTCTTTTGACGAGGATGTCATCGTTTATCCCAATCCGGTGAATACCTATATGTGGCTGGAATTTCGTGAAATATCTCCTTTGCCGGTTGAAGTCGGGCTGTATAATGCGCAGGGACAGGTTCTGCAGGAAATCCATTACGGACCTTATCAGCGATTGATTCGTCTGGAACCCGGGGATCTGAATACGGGCATCTATTTTGTGCGAATTAAACGAGGTAATCTGATCCGTAATTTGAAGATTACCAAAATGAAATAAACAGCACGGGATAGGTTTTTGAGCTCTAAAATGGTAACTTTTTGGCATAATCTCAGTATAGATGTATGAACTGAAATTGAAGACGATGGTAAGGACGGGACGATGTATTATACTTGTGATGCTATGCCTGTTTGGCCGCATCCAGGCCCAGGAGGATGTTGCGGAAAGATATCTTGAGGTCCGGGGAGTTTCGGAGCTCGATATGGAACCGCTTCCGGGCGCAACAGCCAATCTGTATGAAGGAGGTTCAAAAATAAAATCGATCAAGACCGGTTCAGACGGCAGTTTTTCATTTCGTCTGGAGATAAACAAGCAATATACCATTGAAATTGAGAAAGATGGGCTTATCAGCAAGCGTATCAGTTTTAATACAACCATGCCGGATGAGGAAAAGGGCGCTTGGATGAATGAGTTTTCCATGGGTTTGCTGAGGAGCTGCAGTGGTGTCGATTATTCAGTGCTCAAAGAACCTGTTGATAAGGTTAGTTTTGATTCCAAGAGAAGGGAATTCATTTCAGACAAGCAATATGTTACCGGCATGCGTTCCAGGATTGAGAATATGATGATGAAGAATGACCAATGCTTGCTTGATAGTTATGAATCAGCGATAAAAAAGGGCGATCAGCTTGTCGCCCAGAAGAAGTATGATGAAGCCATTGCAGCCTATAAAGAGGCCGATGCCATATTCCCGACAGAAACCCTTCCTGATAAAAAGATCGCTGAGATCAATTCACAGGTGAATAAGCAGCAAAATTCGGCCGAAGTCTATCAGAAAATCGTGGAAGAGGCGGATGCTTTGGCATCCCAGCAGCGGTATCCCGAAGCCATACAGAAATACAAGAGCGCTGCCAGGCTGAATCCTCAGGATTCCTATCCGAATCAGAAAATTACTGAGATTGAAAATGCATTGGCAAAAAAGGAAGCTGAACGACAGGCTTTTCTGAATACCGAGGATAAATATAACCAGGCCATGGCCAGGGCCAGTGTGGCCTACACCAGGAAAGATTATGCTTCAGCAAAACAATATTACCAGCAGGCTTTGGAAATCAAGCCTGATGAATCGGTTCCCAAAGCGAGGATGCAGGAAATAGAAACCGTGCTGGCCAAAAAAGCTGCCGATGATGCAGCCAGGGCAGCCGAAGCAACGCAAAAGGCAGCCTTTGAAAATGAGTATAAGGCATTGGTGGCCATGGCCGATGAGCAATTCAAGGCCAAAAAGTATGACGAAGCCAGGCAAAACTATGCGAAAGCAATGAACATGAAGCCGTCGGAATCCTATCCAGCACAACGCGTGAAAACGATCGAAAATGCAGTGGCATCTGAACAAGCAGCGCTTCAAAAAAGCAAGGAAGATGGGTATGCCGCTGCCATGGCGGCTGCCAACAAAGCATTGGCCCAGAATCAGTTTCCCCTGGCCAAAGAGAATTACCAAAAAGCATTGTCATTTAAACCGGGTGATGTATCGGCCGGTAACCATTTGACACAGGTAGATCGCCAGGAGGAAGCGTACGCAAAACGAAAATCGGTTGAGGATCAATATAAGAAGGCCGTTGCCACCGCGGATGCCTTCTTACAGGAAAAGGAACTGGCAAAGGCAAAAGAGGCTTACAATCAGGCGCTTGCATTAAAACCCGGAGATCAGTATGCCCAGACTAAAATTACAGCCATTGATAACACAATTGCTGCAGAGCAGGCTTCATTGCAAAAGAGCAAAAACGATGGTTACAACGCAGCGGTTTCAGCCGGCAACAATGCATTGGCCCAGAATCAGTTTTCGCTGGCCAAAGAGTCCTATCAGAAAGCATTATCCTTTAAACCGGATGATCAGTACGCCAGAAACCGCATCACCGAAACTGATCGCCTTGCAGATGATTACGCAAAAAAGAAATCACTGGAGGATCAGTACAGGAAGGTTATTGAAACAGCCGATGGCTTCCTGAAAAATAAGGAATTGGCAAAGGCAAAGGAGAATTATGTTCAGGCGCTTGCTCTTATGCCCGGTGACCAGTATGCGCAGTCAAAAATTGCCTCTATCGACAACACCGTAGTCGCTGAACAGGCAGCCAGGTTTAAGGCCACCGAAGAGGGATATAAGGCTGCCATTGGCGCTGCCAATACTGCCATTACACAAAAATCCTACGCGCAGGCTAAGGAATTTCTTTTAAAGGCACTGAGTATTAAGCCCGGAGATGCTTATGCGACCGGCAGGTCGGCTGAAGTCGACAAGCTTATTGAGGATCAGCGTAAAATAAAGGAACAGGAACAGCTCCAGGCAAAGCAGTATAGCGAAGCAGTAGCCCAGGCCGACAGGTACTTTAACGACCGGGATTACTCTTCGTCAAAAGCTTCCTATAACAAGGCATTGCAAATCAAACCCGGTGATTCTTACGCCAATCAAAAGATAGCCTCTATTGATGAACTATTGGCCGCTGAATTGGCACAAAAACAAAAGAAAACCGAGGATTCATTTAAAAACGCCATGGATCGAGGTACAGGCGCTTTGATCAGCAAAGACTATACGGCAGCTAAAGGTGCTTTTCAGGAAGCTCTTACCATCAAACCGTCTGACAATTCAGCCAAAATCAAACTGGCTGAGGCAGAAACGCTGATTAAACAGGCCCAGGAGAAACTTGCAGCTGAACAGGCACGAAAAAGGAAATATGATGAAACGATTCAGGCAGCTGATCAATTGGTGAACCAGAAAAATTACAGGAGCGCCAAATCCTCCTATGAGCAGGCCCTGGATATCATGCCGGGAGAAGTATATCCCCGGCAGAAACTGGAGGAGGTAACCAGGGCTATTGCTGAACAGGAAAGACTGCAGGCGGAAAAACAGGCCACTGAAAACGCTTATAACCTGGCCCTGGCCAATGCCGATAAGTATTTTAAAGCCAAAGACTACAATCAGGCCAAAGATGAATATACAAGAGCCCTTAGTCTGAAGCCCGACGAGACATTTCCTAAGAATAAACTGGCTGAAACCGAGAGGTTGATTCAGCTTCGGCAGAAAGAACAGGCCGGTGCCAAGGCAAGGGCGGATGCCTATACTGCAGCCATGAATGCCGGAAATGAGCTGTATGGCAAGAAAGACTATGCCGCTGCCAAAACAAACTATGCTGAAGCGCTGAAATTAATGCCGGGCGATGTGCTTGCCAGTGAACAGATCAAGAAGATCGACTACATCCTGGCTGAGGCACAAAAACTGGCGCAGGCGGAAGCCACCCGAAAAGCTTCTTATGAAGCTCTTATCAAATCAGCGGATCTTGCTTATGACGCCGGTAAGTACCCCTCAGCCAAAGAAAATTATAAAAAAGCACTGACCCTGGAGCCAACAAGTACCTATGCCAAACAGCGGATTGCCCGTATAGACGAAATAAGCCGTGTTTTGACGCAAGCAAAAGCCAAAACGGGGACAGAAGCTGAAACTGTAAAACCAAGAGTATCGGCTGCTATCCCGATGAATGAACTTAATTTCAGAACTGAATCGGAAAAACAGAAGTACCTCGCTGAACTGAAACAGAAGTATCCGGAGGGAGTTACCCTGGAGAGGTACAAGGAACAATACAAGGAAACTTTCCGGTACATCATTATTCGTGATAACCAGGCCCAGGAATTCAGGCACGTCCGGTTTACAACATACAGCGGAGCGCAGTACTCCTTTAACGGGAAACCTATTACACAGCAGTATTTTTTATCGCAAACCAAACTGCGGCAGGGCGAAAGTTTTCAGGAAATTGATATGCAATGAACAAAATTTCCCTGTGGCTTTTTTTCGGATTTACCATAGCGGGATGCACCAGCAGAGCACCTGAAGATCACCGGCTTTCCGGATCTTCAGTTCCCGGTGATACCATAATGGTTAAGTATGCGGATGGTTTCAGGTTGAAGCGGCAGGAAAACGCAATGCTTATCACCGTCAGTAACCCATGGCAAAATGCCAGCGGAATCCAGTACAATTATGTATTGAGTGATACCTTCAGCAAATCAGTCATTGTTGATGATTTTACCTGCCATATTAAAACACCTGTCAGCAACGTGGTGTGCCTGTCAACCACCCACCTGGGCTTTATCGTCTTTTTGAATGAGATAACCTCTGTTTCAGGAATATCCGGAAAGAATTACGTGGTGGATGAGATGCTCCGGTCCAGGATCAGTCAGCATCTGATCACCGATGTGGGGTATGATGAGAACCTCAACTATGAGCTGCTGTTAAAGATCAAACCCGATGTTGTTTTCGCATACGGTGTTGGTATAGGTATCACCAATACAATAAGAAAACTTAGTGAACTGGGCATTCCTGTGGTTCTGATAGGAGAATATCTTGAGGAGGAGCCTTTGGCTAAAACGGAATGGGTAAAAGTCTTTGCTGCATTTTACGATAAAGAGGAGGAGACTTCTGCCGGATTTGATTCCGTCGCTAACCGTTATCTTCATCTTACCGACTTGGCCGCCAACGTTGAAAACAACCCCGGAGTTGTATTGGGTTTACCCTGGCGGGGAACATGGTATATATCCGGATCACGAAGTTATGTGGCACGGATGATCAAGGATGCAGGTGGAAAATATATCATGGACCATCTTGATTTTAACGAAAGCAGGCCAATGAGTCTGGAGGAGGTTTATAAACAGGCTCTTTCTGCTGATTATTGGCTGAATCCCGGTGATGCCGTATCAAAAACAGCGATTCTTTCAGTGGATGAACGGTTTGGAAAACTGCCGAGTTTTGAGGAGGACAGGGTTTTCAACAACAACAATATCCTGAATTCATCCGGTGGAAATGCTTTTTATGAGTCAGGAGTTGTTGAACCGGATATAATCTTATCCGACTTGATATACATCTTACATCCGCAATTATTACCTTCGCACAGACTGAAGTATTATAAAAAGCTTCGGTAAACATTTTCTTATGACCAGTTCAGATTCCATGCAGCATACCACCACGGGTGCCAGATCAGCCGTGCTGTTGATTATCCTGTTGATCCTACTGTTGATCCTGATCATGCTCGATCTGATGACCGGATCGGTAAAAATTCCTCTTCCCCGTATAGTTGATATGCTGTTTGGCAGAACGGAAGAGTTTCCTATCTGGAATACCATATTGTTTGATTTCAGAATACCCAAGACCCTGACAGCTATCCTGGCTGGCTCAGCCTTATCGGTCAGCGGATTGCAAATGCAGACTGTTTTCAGAAATCCTCTTGCCGGCCCCGATGTCCTCGGTGTCACAGCAGGCGCCAGTTTGGGTGTGGCCATGGTAGTTCTCGGGTTTGGTGATTTTTTTTTGTTGCACAATATGAATCACCTGGGCAGCTGGACTCAGATTATTGCAGCCTGGGCGGGGGCCGGACTTGTATTGCTGCTCATCATGTTTGTCGCCATGAGGGTGCGGGATATCATGACAATCCTGATACTGGGTATTTTATTCGGAAGCGCAGCATCAGCAATTGTAAGCATTTTGCAGTATTTCAGCCAGCAGTCTGTTCTTAAAGCATTTGTCATCTGGTCCATGGGCAGTCTCGGAAGTCTTACCGGCATTCAGCTTCGGATGCTGGCTTTCAGCCTGGCTTTCGGGTTTCTTTTGACGTTGTTGGCCCTGAAGGTTTTGAATGCACTCTTGCTGGGTGAAACCTATTCACGAAGCCTGGGTGTCAGTATCAGACGTTCGCGATTGTTGATTTTTTTGTCCACAAGCATATTGTCAGGCAGTGTAACTGCTTTTTGCGGCCCGATAGCCTTTGTTGGCATAGCGGTTCCTCACCTGGCCCGGCTAATTTTTAATACAGCCAATCATCATGTTTTGGTTCCGGCCTCACTCATTTTAGGATCCATGCTCATGCTCCTGGCTGATCTTATATCGCAAATGCCCGGATCGGGCATTCTGTTGCCCATCAATTCGGTGACCGCCTTGCTTGGTATTCCGGTAGTGATTTGGGTGATTGTTTATAACAGGCGCCTGACAGGAATTAGTTGAAAGTGCGACGAAATGGATAACAACCGTAAATATTCCCACGACATCAGGCTGGATAACCTGCTGATAGGTTACCGGACGTCAGCCCACAGAAAGAGTGTTGTTTTCGGGCCTGTGAATGCTGAAATCAGCGATGCTGAGATGATCGGAATAATCGGACGCAACGGCATCGGAAAAAGCACACTGTTGCGAACCATTGCCGGACTTCACCCACAGCTCAGCGGGAAGGTACTCATTGACGGTATCGAAAACACAAAAATTCCTGCGAAAGAAAGAGCCAGACTTATGAGTTTTGTCTCAACCGAATCTCTTGGTCTGCAACATATTAAAGTAGATGAACTCGTAGGCATGGGCAGATTTCCATACACAGGCTGGTTTGGAAAACTCGCAGAATCGGATAGAGAAATGGTGCAGAAGTCAGTTGACCTGACCGGTATATCTCATTTGTTGAAGAAGTCAATACATGAACTGAGCGACGGGGAACGCCAAAAGGTGATGATTGCCAGGGCGCTTGCCCAGGACACGCCCATTATAATCCTGGACGAACCCACCGCTTTTCTGGATCTGCCGGCCCGGTATGATATTTTGCGGATACTGAATGATCTGACTCTTCTTCACGGTAAAACCATACTTTTTACCACGCATGACCTTACCATTGCCGTGGACGTTGCTGATAAACTATGGCTGATGGCAGAAGGGAAGCTGTTTGAAGGCGCACCCGAAGATTTGTTAATTAAAAAGGTATTTCGTAAATTGTTCATAAATTCGCCTGTTGAATTTGATTCAAAAACGGCCTCCTTCCGTTTCCGGAGAGAATTCAAGAAAGAGATAGCGATACATGGTGAAAAAAAGTACAGGCAATTGACCAAAAGGGCCATGGAAAGAATTGGATTGAGAACTATTGAAGAAGGTACGGCTGCTTTTGAGTTAAACATCAATGAACAGGAAGATTCTCCTTCCTGGGAACTGTTGTCTAACGGAATAAGAATTAAGTTTAAATCTGTTTATGATCTGGCTGCTTATATAAAAAACTTGCACTGAATCAATATACCAATACTGCCATGGATACCATGAAAAAAATCGTTTCTTACATTTTAATCGCTTGTGTATTGCTTTTCACAATTGTGGCAATACTCGGAATATGGGATATCATCGATCTCCAAAACGTGATGATGAATACCATTTTTTCACTTATCGTAATCTTTGCTGCTTCCGCTGTGATTTTATTTGTCTACACCGTATTTATGAAGGATAACGATCCAAACCATCCTTAGCACAGGAGCTACTTATTTCTCTGACTTTTATCATGTTATCAATTCTTATTCCGGTTTATAATTTCAATATTGTTCCGTTGGTAACTGAGTTGCACGACCAGGCAACAAAGGCATCCATTCCATTCGAAATCATTGTGCTGGATGATTGCTCCTCCGAATTGCTCCGCCACCAAAACAAAGATGTTGTCAGTTTACCGGGTGTCCGCTTTCATGAGCTTGACAAAAACATTGGAAGAGCCCGTATCCGGAATCGGTTGGCAGAAATGGCAGTTTACTCCACTTTACTCTATCTGGATTGTGATTCGGAAATTCCCACCAGAAATTATATCATCAATTACCTGCCTTTCTGCGACAGGTTGCTTGTAGCCTGCGGTGGCCGGTTATACAGACCTGACCCCCCCGACGAGCACGAATTCCTGTTAAGGTGGCTTTATGGTATCCGAAGGGAACAGTTATCAGTTGCCGTCAGAAGCAAAAATCCTTACCGGTCTTTCATGACCAACAATTTTCTGATACCCAGGGAAACAATCCTGCAGATTCAGTTCGATGAGAGCATCATTCATTATGGTCATGAAGATACACTTTTCGGACTTGAATTGAAGAAAAGGGGAGTACAGGTAAGGCATATTCAGAATCCTCTTTTGCACATCGGACTTGAGATAAGTTGGGAGTTCATCCGGAAAACCAGCGAGGGTGTTGAGAATCTGTTTATGTTGCTGCAAAATGGTAAAATTGACCGAAATGATATTCAGGATATCAGGGTGTTAAAAGTCTATGAAATCATGAGAAAATTAAGGCTGGAAGGCTTGTATCAGTCGTTGTATGATTTTGTCGCCAGTCCGGTCATGAGGAATCTTCTCGGTTCTAATCCAAGTCTGTTCGCTCTCGATTTGTACAAACTGTCGTTGTTCACCAACCTTGTCAGGAAAGGTAAAACACAGGACCTGTCATTCGACTGAAGACAGCTTCAGGTTCAGTGTGTATCCTGCAGCCATAATATATGCTGTGAGCGGATCCTTCGCATGCAATTCCTTATCAATGCCAAATTTCAGGGTAAACTTGTGCTTTTTATTCAAGGTATAGCTTAGCCCTGTCCATATGCGGTAATCTGTCATTGAACTGCCATTGTCACCGCCAAGGTTGGCGAATAATTCTCCTTCAGCAAAAGGGGCTAGAGGTATGCCTTTTATGTCATATTCCACGCAGAATTTATGCCGGTTCCTTACCCCGTCAAACCACTGGGCTTCGCTGTCGTTCAGTTCAACCCGGGAAGACTGGACCCTTAAGCGGTATCCCAACAGGAACCTACCGGGCTCTACTCTGAAGGAAAGATCGCCATAAACTCCGTTCCTCCAAACATGCTCTTCCGGATTCTTCCACTTTGCCTCAAGTCGGTAATACAGGGCTGTCTTCAGGTATTTGTTGATCCTGTAACTGACACCCAGGTCATTGATCTGCCTGCCAATTTGCGAGGCATTTTCAGTAAACCGTATTTCCTCTTCAATATGAAATTTCAGGTTTTTAAGTACTTCCAGATTCAGCTGTACCGATGGCCAGCATTGAAAATCTTTCTGCTGCGCAGTCGCTTTCTGCACAGGTATAACCAGTACAAAAAGGAGAAATAAAAATAATGCTTTGTGCTTTTTCATGTCCGGGCTAATCATCATCATCACCGCCAGCGGCATAGGCATTGTCTCTTTCATCAGCCATGTTGATCTGGTTGCCTTCCTCGTAGTAATGAACCATGATCCTGGCGGTATCCCTTAAATAATCAATCTTGCCGATATCGATCCGGTTAATTTTCAAACCCGTGCGGGCTTCAAGCTCTTTTTTAAGTTCTTCTCTTTTTTCAGGCTTTACAAGATCAATTTTTTCAAAAATGATTGCCTTGGTGGATTCATGTTTCAGCAACCACAGCCGTTCTAAACCGTAAACCAGAAAAAGCAGCACAACGTTAGTGAAGACCAGTTCTGCCCAACTTATCTTTTTGTTTGCCAGCGCATTGATAACAGAGATCCCGATCAGGATGAAGAGATATGTCATTTCCTTAATGGGAATGGATAAGGTTCTATACCTGATGATCCCGAATATGGCAAACAATCCGAATGCGAAACCGATCTGTAGTTTTACACTTTCCAGCAGGAAACACAGCAGAAAAATAAGGACACTGATGAGCATGAAGCTGAACAGGTAATCCTTTCTTCTTGCCACCGGGTAATAAAGCACACGGACGATAATGGTGACTACGGTTACATTCAGCGCAAAGCGCAATAACAACTCTTTAAAGTTATCGAGGTGAATAAGATCAAGGCTAAGAAAAGAATAGTCCTGTATGCTAAGCAGATAGTTCGACATGGCTTAATTTATTGATCATTAAAATGGTTTTCTTGAAATTATTGAATTTTGAGGTGTTGTCCAGAAGCGATATGCCAACACAGTATTTACTTATGGAAGCAGGCCGTATACCATTTTTTTTAAGGACATCAAATATGATACTGCTGTTATCCTTCCGGTTCTGTTTCACTTCAACGATCACAAGACCATTGATGAACAGATGCTGACGGTCGTTGGTAAATGCAAGGTTAAAATCAATTGTGACGCGCTCGCGCAGGTGATTATCGACCAGTGTAAACCGGTTGAAATTATTGGTAACGGTTTTATTCAGTACCCCGGGATTATAGGGGGTGTGTGTAGTCACGAATCCCGAAAATGAAGGTTGATCATCTGCTGCAAACCGGATGCGCTCTTTGATCACCCTTCCTTTATTCGATTTGAATTTCACTTCCAGAAAGTTCAGATTCGATTCAACGTATTCGCGGTGCCGGATCTTGAAACGGTTTAATTTGCCATTGTGATGATCAAAAAACATATCCATTCCGGGCGTGTCGAAATAATCGGTATGATAGCTGAATACCCTGTGTTTGTCAATGGCCAGTACTTTGTAGTGATCAGAGAGCGCTCCGAGAATGGGATCCAGCTTTTCAAACGAAAGGGCATACTTCCTGTCTGTCCGGTCCATCAGTTTAACCTGGTCCATTTCACCGAGTGAAATAGGCGTAAATTTACCCAGGTGATCTTTTACACGATTGATGTACTCCTTTCGCAGCATAATTGGGTGAGCTGTGCTATTTGAGAATAACGATGGGACTGACTGTAATTTCCTGATCCTTTTTTGTAATCTCTATCTCCTGAATCACAGGTATTTCATGCTGGGAAGGATAATTGACGGAATCTTCCGAGTATGCATAAATTGTATACCTGCCCTCGCGAAGATACTCAAAACGGTAGGTGCCATCGTAATTGGTCGATGTTTTATCGCCATATACCGGATCATCTCCATAAACAATATAAACATCCTCATCGGTGGCGTAATACTGCTCCGTGAGTATTGTGAAATTCGAATTATATTGCCGGACAACAACCTTACCGGTTATTGAAGAGGTACCTCCGATTCCTGCTTCTTTTTCACAGGAATTAAAACCCATAATAATGGCCGCAATAAGAATCAGGTTGTGAATTTTTTTCATACGTATACTACAAATGAATTGAATAAAACCATAATTCTTAAACGAGAAAAATCAGGAAGGGTTACCTAATCTTATGCATCAATTCGCGCATACTTGGCATGCCTTTCAATGAATTCGCGGCGGGGTGGCACATCATCACCCATCAGCATAGAAAATACACGATCTGCTTCAGCTGCACTTTCTATTGTCACCAACCTCAGTGTACGGTTTGCAGGGTTCATGGTAGTGTTCCAGAGCTGTTCCGCATTCATTTCTCCCAGACCTTTGTAACGTTGTACGTGCACACTGCCATCCTTTCCTTTGCCCAATTCTTCCACCAGGGCCTTGCGTTCTTCTTCGGTCCAGCAATATTTTTCGGTTTTTCCTTTTTTAACCAGGTACAAAGGGGGTGTGGCAATATACAGGTGACCGTTCTTGATCAGGTCCTCCATATGCCTGTAAAAGAAGGTCATCATCAGGGTGGTGATATGAGAACCATCCACGTCAGCATCTGTCATGATGATCACTTTGTAATATCTTAGGCGTTCGAGATTCAAGGCTTTGCTGTCTTCCTCGGTACCAACGGTTACACCCAATGCAGTGTAAATATTCCTGATTTCTTCGTTTTCAAAGATCTTATGAGGCATTGCTTTTTCCACATTCAGGATCTTGCCACGCAAAGGAAGGATTGCCTGAAAATGCCGGTCGCGTCCTTGTTTGGCTGTTCCGCCTGCCGAATCGCCCTCCACGAAGTAAATCTCACTGTTAACCGGATTTTTATCAGCACAATCAGCCAATTTCCCGGGCAGCCCGGAACCCGATAAAACACCTTTGCGCTGCACCAGCTCCCGTGCTTTCCTGGCAGCATGACGGGCCTGGGCAGCCAGAATTACTTTTTGAACGATGATTTTGGCATCACGCGGATTCTCTTCAAGATAATTGGACAATGCGCCTGATACAGCCTGGTCAACAAATCCCATGACTTCCGAATTTCCGAGCTTGGTCTTGGTCTGACCTTCGAACTGGGGTTCAGCAACCTTTATGGATATTACAGCCGTCAATCCTTCGCGAAAATCGTCTCCGCTGATGTCAAACTTGAGTTTGGTAAGCATCCCTGATTTTTCGGCATAAGTCTTTAAAGTACGGGTGAGTCCCCTTCTGAATCCGGCAAGGTGAGTACCTCCCTCAATGGTGTTAATATTGTTAACATAGGAGAATACGTTTTCGGTAAACGACGTATTGTATTGCATGGCAACTTCAACAGGTACCTCTGCCTTTGTATTCTCAATATGTATAATGCCTGTCAGCTTTTCACGGTTCTCATCAAGCAAAGTGACAAATTCTGACAGCCCTCTTTCAGAATAGAAAGTCTCTTCACGAAAATGACCTCCATTGCCGTTCTCTTCCAGCTCCCGCCTGTCGGTAATTTGCAGTTTTATCCCCTTATTCAGGAAGGAAAGTTCCCGGAGCCGGGTGGAAAGGATTTCAAAGTTGTAATCGGTGGTGATGAAAATCTCGTTATCCGGTTTAAAGGTTATTTCAGTTCCGGTTTTAGTGGTGAGGCCGGTTTCTTTTACCGAATACAGGGGCTTACCCCGCTCAAACTCCTGCTGGTAAACTTTCCCGTCACGGTAAACCATAGCTGTAAAATGCGATGAAAGGGCATTCACACAGGATACCCCAACACCATGCAATCCTCCCGATACTTTATAGGATTCTTTGTTGAATTTACCACCGGCATGGAGGACAGTCAGCACAACCTCAAGCGCTGAGCGCTGCTCTTTCTCCATAATGTCAACCGGTATTCCGCGGCCATCATCCCGAACGGTAACCGATCCGTCTTCGTTGATAATAACCTCAATATTGGTACAATAACCTACGAGCGCCTCATCAATGGAATTGTCAACTACCTCATAAACCAGATGATGTAATCCTTTGACGCTGATATCGCCAATATACATGGCCGGACGCTTTCTGACGGCTTCGAGTCCTTCCAGTACCTGTATGCTATCTGCCGAATAATCACTGTTTTTTTTAGGATGTTTTGGATTGGAATCTTGTGAACGTGTATTTGTCATAAACTTCAGCTTACCTTATACAAATTATTGTCATTAATATATAACCTTTAGATTGCTACTAAATGGCCGGTAAAGATACAAAAAATGCCTGTCCTTTTCAGGGTAATAATTAACAACTCCCTTTAAAGTACTAACAATATGTTAAACCCTTTCGCTATATTTAATCGTTCCCAAAAACAGTACCCATGAACATCAATCAATTCCTTGCAGAACCCGGCAGATTCAAGTCTCTGAAAATATTTCAAACTGACAGCACTGCCGGTGTATCGGATAAAAGTGAAGCC
Source organism: Bacteroidales bacterium (assembly GCA_016930375.1). GTDB lineage: Bacteria > Bacteroidota > Bacteroidia > Bacteroidales > UBA10428 > UBA5072. Next base: position 79,157 of record JAFGGU010000035.1, read on the forward strand.
AAAGACTGGATGGATAATTATATCAAGGATATGCAGGAACTGCAGGACGTTCTGTATGCTGATAATAAACAGTCTTTGCTGCTGATTTTTCAGGCCATGGACGGAGCCGGCAAAGACAGTACCATTGAACATGTCATGTCAGGCATCAATCCCCAGGGATGCCAGGTATTTAGTTTTAAGCAACCTTCCACCGAAGAACTTGATCATGATTTCCTGTGGCGAACCACCAAATGTTTGCCCGAGCGGGGCAGGATAGGGATCTTCAACCGGTCCTACTACGAAGAAGTACTGGTTGTGAAAGTGCATCCGGGTATTGTGCTCAACCAAAAGCTGCCAGGTATTGACACTGCAGATAAAATCACGGATGAATTCTGGAATGACCGGTATGAAAGCATCAACGATCTGGAAAAGCACCTTTTTCGCAACGGGACTACAATTCTCAAGTTTTTCCTTCATATTTCAAAGGAGGAGCAAACAGACCGTTTCCTGAAAAGGATCGATGAGCCGCATAAAAACTGGAAATTTGCCCTCGGCGACCTGGAGGAACGAGATTATTGGAACGATTACCAGGAAGCTTATGAAACCATGATCAAAAAAACTTCCACACCCATTGCTCCCTGGTATATCATACCGGCTGATAAAAAGTGGTACATGCGCCTTGCTGTTGCCGAAGTCATCCTTCAGAGAATGAAGAATATGAAATTAAAATACCCGGTTTTAAGCGACAGCCAGATTGCAGATCTCAAAAAAGCAAAAGAGATACTTCAAGGCAAATGATCAATCAACAAAGGGTTTACCTGTAAGTTGTTCAATTCTGCTTTTAAGTCTTTCAATCTCCTGACCCAGAATTTCCTCGCGGGTGGCAGATTCCTCGGAGAGCTTGATCAATTCATCCTCCCTGCGTGCCGATTCCTCCTGGGTTGCCATGATTTGTTCCAGGTTCAACCGCAATTGCTCTTCGGAGGCTTCAAGTTCCTGGGATTGAAGTGTCGAACGCTCAATGAGCATCTTCAAACGGGCACTGGACTGTTCTGTGTTAATTATGGCAGCAAAGGATTCCATTAATTTCTCAATGAATGCGATCCTGTATCCCTTGATCTTTTTGAATGAGCCCAACTCGACAACGCCGATGCATTCCTCATTGATCATCAGGGGTGCGAGCACCAGGTGTTTAAGGTACTCACCTCCGAGACCTGAATGCAGCTGTGCATAATGCTCTGTGAGATTATCCACCTCGAGAAACTTTTTATCATAAAAGCACGTGCCTACATAGCCTTCCCCGATGCTGAAACGCTTATTGATTTTTTCTTCAGAAAGGGCATAATAGGCAACAAGTTCAAGGTATCTTTCCTTGTCATCTTCACTGTTCAGGAGAAAAATGCCGCCCTGTTGTGCCTCAACATATTCCACAAGTTTTTCAATGGTTACCTGGCACAGCTTTTTAAGATCATCCCTGTTTTTACTGAATATGTCCGAAAACAGTCCCAACCCCTGGTTATACCACAAAAGATTTTCCTGGTCCTTTGCCCTGATTTTTAGTTCCCTTTTTTGAACAACGATTTCATCATGTTGAATATCAAGTTGTTTTTTGGCTTCTTCCAGCTCTTTGGAGCTCAATTCGAATTTTTCTTCAACGATTTGCTTTTGCCTTTGTGCAGCGGTCAGTTGCCGTCGGACTATATATAAAACACCCCAGATCAGGGCAATCACCATCATTATCCTGAACCAGATGGTGGACCAAAACGGAGGTTTTACCTTAATTTTCACTGACAATCCCTTTTCATTCCAGACGCCGTCACTATTGGCTGCAATTACCCTGAAGGTATATGTTTTGTAAGGCAGGCTGGTATAAGAAACAAATCTTTTATTTCCAACGTCAATCCAGTCATCATCAAATCCTTCCAGCTTGTATTTATAGTGGTTAAGAGAAGGATTGGCGTAATGAAGCGCTGAGAAATAAAGTGTAAAATTATTCTGTTTATAATTAAGCAGGATCTCCTTTACCTCATTGATATGCGTCTTAATGGGTGAGTCTTCTCCCGGCAATACTGATTCATTTCTGACCTGCAGATCAGAAAGGATAATTTTGGGAGGCGATGAATCAATGACAACCTCCTGCGGAAAAAAACTATTGAAACCATATTGACCACCAAAGAACATCTCGCCGGACTGACTTTTAAAGTAAGATGTACCATTGAATTCATTGCTTTGCAGGCCGTCTTCAATGCTGAATTGGTTGATTTCACGTGTAACCGGATTGAATTTGATGATTCCGTTATTGGTGCTCAACCACAGGTTTCCCGAATCATCCTCCAGAATACCATAAATGACGGCAGTTTTTAGTTGTTCCACATCGGTAAAGTGAGTGAAGGTTCCGGTAGCCGGACTGAACCGGTCAAGTCCGTTACCATAAGTCCCAATCCAAAGGTCTCCCTTGCTATCCTCGCAAAATGAAAGGATTTCATTGTGAATGATTGAGTTAACATCACCCGGATGATGCACGTAATGAATAAATCCCCCGGAGGAAGGATCAAATTTGTTGATGCCGTAATCCGTAGCCAGCCAGATGTTACCTGCTGAATCACCAAATATGGCATAAACAGTGGTATTGCTTATGCTGACCGGATTGGCTGTGTCAGGCAGGTACTGTGTAAAAGTTTCTGCCTCAATATCCATGATCGTCAGTCCGTTATCAGTCCCGATCCATAACCTGCCACTGTTATCCGTGAAAAAAGCATAGATCTTGTTACTGGATATCGAATTGGGATTGTCAGGCTGAGATCTGAAATGCTTAATGCTGACGGGTCGCCGGTTGCCATCGAGGGATATCTTGTTTAAACCCTGGTCATCCGTACCAACCCAAAGAACACCCCTGGGATATTCCTTGATGGCCCTGATGTGACTGCTGGAAATACTGTTTGGATTACCCGGGTTATGTAACCATAGGGAATGACTTCGCCCGGCCCGGTCGAATACATGAAGGCCATCTGATTTGGATCCGATCCACAATATCCCTTCCTCATCCTCGTATATTGGGTGTATGTTCCTGAATATCAGTTTTTCACGAGTATAAGGCACATAATCGTACAAAACAAATTTTTCTTTTTTGGGATTGTATATATCAATACCATTGGTACCAACCCATATTATTCCTGAAAAATCCCTGTACAACGAAAGGACCTCGTTATTCTTCAAACTATAAGGGTTGTTGTGGTCATAGGAATAGTTGGTGAAGCTTTTTGTGTTGTCAGACCATACATCCAGTCCGCCACCAAAAGTGGCAATCCAGATGCGGCCTTCGTCATCCTCGAGCATTGCTTTTACCGGGTGAGATGCACTTTTTAAAGATATAAATACCCCGGTACTGTCCATGCGGGAGACTCCGGTTTCGTTACCTATCCAAAGGCGACCGGCTTTATCCTGCAGCAAGGCTGTAATTCTATCATTTGGAAGGGATTGCTTGTTAAAGGGATTGTTTAGAAAGTGCTCTGTTTGTTTATTTTCCAGATCCATCCGGACAAGTCCCTGCGATGTTCCGGCAAAGACAATGTTACTGTCAACCAAGGCCAGGGCATGAACCGCTTTATCTGAAACTGAGCGGAGAATCGGATCCTGAAGGGGATCCAGGAATTTTTCGTTTTTCGGATCATAAACCGATAATCCATTTTCTGTTCCAATCCAGATATTGCCGTCAGGCATGGCCAGCATGCAATGAACGATCAGTCCTGTTAAAGATGACGGGTTGTTTTTTTCAGGTATGTAAGTGTGGAACCGGTTGGTCCTGCGATCGTACCTGTTCAGCCCGCCGCCGTTTGTTCCTACCCACAGATTGCCGGTTCCGTCTTCGGTAACGGAAAGAACCCTGGAATTGCTTATGCTGTATGGATTACCCTGTTCCGGCTTGAAGATGATAAAATGGTATCCGTCGTATTTATTCAGACCATCATCGGTTCCGATCCACATCAGTCCGCGAGAATCCTGAAATATGCAATTTGGAGAACTTTGTGAAAGGCCGTCTTTTATGGAGATATTGTCGAATTTTATGGTAAGGTTCCCGGTCTGTCCGGAAAGCGAAGAAACAAGAAATACATATAAATGAATGAGAAAATAAGTACGAGCCATACTGGTCAGGCGTTCTGATAATCTTAGGTCCATAGGAAGGAAATAGGTTTAGCAATTCGCTAATAAAATTATATTTTAAAATGAAATATGCATAAGAATCCTTTGCTAAATTTGTAATTTAATGGAATATCATGCATTTGCTATCTCTTTCCCTGGTGAATTTTAAAAACATGGCGGAAGCCGGAATTTCTTTTTCCCCCCGTATTAATTGTTTTGTAGGCGATAACGGTGTCGGCAAGACCAACCTTCTCGATGCCATCCATTACCTCTGTCTTTGCAAAAGCTATTTCAATCCCGTTGATACGCAAAATATCCGGCATGACGAGGAATTTGCCATGATCCAGGGATCTTTCAGCATGAATGATGCCACCGATGAGATCATGTGCAGTATACATCACAACAGGAATAAAATCTTTAAGCGCAATAAAAAGGAATATGAAAGACTGGCGCATCACATCGGTCAATATCCTGTTGTAATGATCTCACCGGAAGATTCGGCTCTGATCCTCGAAGGAAGCGAGGAACGCAGGAAGTTTCTGAACAGCGTAATTTCACAATACAGCAAATCCTACCTGGAGGACATGATCCATTACAACAAATTGCTTTCACAGCGAAACAGGCTGTTGAAGGACTTTGGAAGCGCGCGGAACTTTGATGAGGAAATGCTCAGGGTTTACGATGAGCAAATGATACCTGTGGCCATGCGAATTTACGCTCTTCGGGCTGAATTCACTGAAAAAATGATCCCCATTTTTCAGCGTTACTATCATATGATTGCTCCTGAAAATGAAATGGTTGATCTCCAGTACCAGTCTCAGCTTGCCGATCATGATTTCGGACCTCTGCTGATAAATTCCAGGGAGAAAGATCGTTTTATGCAGCATACAACGCAGGGGATACACAAGGACGATCTGATCCTCACGATCAACGGTCATCCGTTGAAGAAAACCGGCTCACAGGGTCAGCAAAAGACATTCCTGGTAACCCTGAAACTGGCGCAGTTCGATTTTATCAGGGATATGAACAAGGCCAGACCTATTCTTCTGCTGGATGATGTTTTCGACAAGTTTGATGAATCAAGGGTAAGACAGATCATCCGACTGGTGTCCGATGACCACTTCGGGCAAATATTCATTACACATACAGACGAAAGCAAAATGCAGTCCATACTGGAGGAAATGAATACCGATTTCCGGCTTTTTCATATCACGCGCGACGGGATCATTCATTAACCTCTGCCACATACGATGAGAAAAAGCAATACCCAGAAGCTTGGCGATGTAATTGCAGATTGTCTGCGGGAAATGCACATCGAGCAGAAACTCAAAGAGGTTCATGTGGTTTCACAATGGGAATCCATGATGGGAAAAACAGTCGCGGTGCGTACCGACAGGATCTATATCCGGAATCGTACGCTCTATCTTCATGTAACTTCTTCGGTATTAAAAACAGAATTGCTGATGATGCGGCAGGAGATTATTGATAAGCTGAATGAAAATGCCGGGGAGAAGGTCGTGGAACAGATTGTTATCAGGTGAGGCTGAATTAATACCGGTTCAGCCAGCGGTATCTCCTGGCGTTATCACCGAATTTTACGGCGGCCATGATTTCATGGGATCCTGCCGTTCTCACGCCAATGGCATTGAAAGTGTAATCGAAGGCATAGCCGAAATAGAACTTGTCAACACGTACACCACCCATAATGATAAGCGAAGAGCCCTTCCCGTTGAATGATTCTTCAATAATGCTGTAACTGCCTCCGGTACGCCATGACAATCCCGCCCAGTAGTTTTCCGCAAAGTACACTTTGCCATTAACATCGATCTGGGAGATGAACTTTTCCGTGGTTTTGAACAGGAACGAAGGTTCCAGGAGCAGGTCACGGCCGACTTCGAACCGGTAACCGGCCATGATGAAATAATGACGTATCATACGGAAACCTGGGCCCTCTTTGTCAGCACCCAGTTTCAGGGGAGTCTGGAACAACTGCATGGCTGAGATCCCGGCGTACATATTCTTATCGGTATAGTAAGCACCAAAATTGGCGTCCGGGATGAAGGCTGATCTTTCGGTATTCAGGAGCAGCTGGTCGTCCTCATCCAGCAATCTCATTTTGTCATTGTCAATCCGGAACTGGTATCCCGTTAAGGAAACTCCGAATGTTAACTGGGACTGGTCAAAGGGAATGTGGTAAGTATAAGTACCCTGCAATCCTGTACGGTTGAACGCACCTGCCATATCGGTAAAGGCATATACCCCATAACCCACGCGTCCGCTGCGCGACATAACCCTTTTACGCTTGCGTATTGAAGCGGACCGGGATATATAACTGTTTTTAAGCAAGCGGGTCTGGTAGCTCACGGCATAAGTTCCCGGTGCATCCTTTAACCCGATCCATTGTTCGCGTGCGGTAACATTGATGGCCGTATAACCTTCATGTCCGGCTACCGCCGGATTGAGCAGAAAACCATTCATCATGTACTGGCTGTATACCGGCAACTGCTGAGCCTTAACCGAAGATCCGGTCAGTCCCAGAAAAACCGTCAGTATTAACAGTCCTATACTATGTTTAGTTTTTATCAGCAATCTTTAAAATTTAACCTACAATCAACAATTCACTATTCACTATTCACCATTCACTATTCACTATTCACCATTCACTATTCACTATTCACTATTCACTATTCACCATTCACCATTCACCTTTTATCTCACCACATTCACATACCCGGTCATCGGCTTCACATTGGATAACTTTAGATCAATCACGTAATAATAGGCGTCCATGGGTAATTCCTTGCCTGACATGGTCTCACCCTTCCAGGGATTATTATAGATGTCATCCGTTCGATAGATCAGCCTGCCCCAGCGGTCATAAATTTCCAGGATGGCATCGGGGAAAAGTTCGATATGAGGTATTTCCCACCGGTCATTCTGGTCATTCTGGTCGCCCGGCGTAATGGTATTGGGCATATTATCGAACAACAAATATATATTACAAACTTCAAGCACGATGGTATCTGAACCACGGCAACCGTTTTCATCCGTCACTTCAACCCAGAAGGTCTCCGGTTCCCTGCGTTCTCCATCCAAAGAAATGGAATTGGATATGGCACCTGTTGACCACTCATAGGACATGTAAAAACCCGGATCGAGTAACAGGGTGGCAGTTCCGCATAATGCCGTGTCTTTTCCCAGGTCAACCACAGGCAACGGATTCAAAGTGAGGTAGGCTGAGTCATAATCAGCGCAACCATCGGTTCCGGTGACCCTGACCCATACGATCCCGTCATTTCCGGTGGCAAAGGTTGCGTTGGTGCTGTTATCGGGCCATAGATAGGTGACATCCGTCTGGTATGTGGTTGTGGCATCAAATAAATATAAGTCATCAACACAGGCTTCTACATTGTCTCCGATATCGGCAACAGGAGCCTTAATAATTACTTCAGCCTCCACGGGTTCTCCGAAACATCCAAGATCAGATTCCTCTATCACGGAAATGGCATGACTTCCGCGTTCATAATTCCACCTTACATCAATAGAATCATTGTAATTGGCAATGATGGTGCCACCACTGACCGTCCATACAAAAGTCGAGTTTGGCAGGCCCTGCACGCCGTAACGAACGCCACCACCGGCACAAACATCGGGTAAAGGCTGTGCTGTGACAATGCCAGTGAAGCTGCTCAGAAGCAACAATACAAGGTATATTATGGAATGTCTGAACGACAAATCTTAAGAGTCTATGTAAATTTCTTTTAAATCCGGCCGGTGAATAATCATTCACCAGCCGGATTAATTCCAACTATTCAGCAAATATTTTCAAACAAGCATTCTAGAGATTCTCCAGATGCTGGATCGGACTTGTAACAGGAGTCGGGTTCACAAAAATTCTGTAAGTGCCGGCAGCGGTCACAGCGGTCAGCGCATCCATTGATTTGCGGCTGATGCGGTCCGTAAAACCTGTAATGGCAACATCATAATAACCGTATTGCGCTGCAGGCAAAACAATGGCCAAACCATCTGTTGAGGTGGTGGGTGTACCATTGGCAGCCCTGGCTAAAACTGACTCCGCAATAACATTGGCATCGGTAACAGTTCCAATAGGATCTGCCACGGTAAGCGTATAGGTAGCGGGTGCGCTTGCTGCGCCACCGTTATAGGATACGGTATAAGTAACATCCCAGTCGCCCAAACCTGTTATATTCAAAGGAACATAGAAGGTGGAGCCCGGTGCAGTACTGCAACCGCCACCCTGCGTGCCGTTAAAAGCAACAGTTGGTGCAGCCAAAACAAACACGTTTCTTACTTCCGGTGTGAGGTCGGCACAACCAAAGGCAAAGTTGCCTGCGCCAAGCGGATTACTATGCTCGGTGGCTCTCAATACATACTGAGTTCCGGCAACGGCAGGCGCAGCCCAGGTGACTGAAATTTCATTTTCTTCCACCCAGGGAGCCAAACCTTCACCTACTGTCAATGCACCATCAGTATAGGTTGCCGGTGTGATGGCAAGCGGAGCCAGCAATGAAGTCAATACTTCCCACTGGAATTCCGAATAATCCATGGTACCGGCGGTTGCCATAGCTCCTATCGTTCCATCGGGAGCAACATAGTAAGGAACCCGACTGCCAATGGTTACATAATCAGAGGTGGTTGTAACAGCATCATAAGTTGCCGTAGGCCCGACATACTGGGCAAAGGCACCCAAACCAGCAAAAGCGAATAAAGCGACAATTGCAGTCAATCTCAAAAAACTCATCTTCTTCATCTTCTTAGTATTAAATTGTTTTTGTAAGTATTCTATTTTCAATTAAATGTTCGGTACATGATATATCGGACCGGTAACAGGAGTGCGATATACATACATATCAATGCGGTTATCCGTAATTGTACCCAGGACATCGGTAACCGGCTTGCGTGAAATGCGGTCTGTTACGCTGTTGATAACAACATAGTAAATACCATACTGGGCGGCCCCGGTCAATGTCACATCATAGGAGGCGGCGCCTTCGTCTATATCCAGATCCTGTGCAGCGATCAGAACCGTTGCATCTGGGTTGTAAACTGTGTAATTGATACGTACATTGCCATCAGCAACCGCGGTTGATAAAGTTACCGGCAACGTAAAAGTTTGCTCGGGATCATTGGTACATACCGAAGCGGGATCAGTGCCAAATGTAGCCGTAGGCACGGGAAGAATGGCAACAGGAATGGTTGTCAACGGCCCGGTGCAGGAAGCAGGAGCAGGCGAATTTTCCTGAACATTTAATTCGATGGTACCAGTACCTGACCATGTTACCTGCTGGTAATTACCAAATGCCGCATAACCGGCCACATTGGCATTAACTCCGGCAGCCGTTCCGGTTGCACCTGTAAAAGTCCAGGCAAAGGCATCCGTTAAGGTTCCCGTTAAGGGCGAAGTATAGGAAGGATTGGCAGTTGCATCCGGCAATGCATAATACCTCATCACGCTTCCGGTAGTAACCGAGTCGGTGTTTTCAGGGGCGACTGCAATTCCAGAGGAATTATAGCCATGTCGTGACAGCGTTTCGCCGTTTACGCCCGGTATTGTGGCAGGTTGTGCAAATGTCGCTGACAAACCCATAGCCACAAAGGCAAAGGTAAATAAACCTCTTAAAATGGTAGACTTTTTCATACGTGTTCTGTTTTTAGATTTCATTTTGTTTATAATTGATTATTGAGATTTTATAATATTTCTGTTGGATAATGCTATTTTGATCTTTTCGTATACGCAATGTCATTTTTTTTGTTTTTCCATGGCTTCATCCTTATTGACTATCCTTTTTTTTCCTGTGATCAATCATTGGGATTTCGGTATAAGGGTCCTGTTATGGGCAGGAGCTGAACCGTGACATCCAGTGTAAGGGCGGAACTGGTTCCACAGCCGTTGGTTGTGGTGACACTGATCGTGCCGCTGGTGGCAGATGTACTATAATCCACAGAAACGGAATTACCGGTACCTGTGATTGTAGCTCCTGATCCGGAATAACTCCAGTTATATGTAACAGTTAGATCATTCAGAACGGAGTAAGCAACACCACTTTGCCCCTGGCACACCTCATTATCACTTGAAGTGAATGCGCCCGGCTGAACCGGCAAAAGCGGAAAATCAATAATCACATTATCCGAAGATGCACAGGTACCGTTACTGATTGTCCAGGTCAGGGTATACGTTGTTCCATTGTTACCGCTAAAAGAACTGTTGTTAACTGTTGGCTGCTGCACTGTTCCTCCTGTTCCTCCAGTTATTGTCCAAAGACCGGTTCCAACTGTGGGAGCATTTCCCGCCAGTGCAGCGCTTGTTCCGCCGCAAATGGACTGATCGCTTCCGGCACTTGCTGTCGTAGGAACAGTATAGGTGGTAACAATTCCCGGATCAACAACACCTGTACCTATCGGACCTGCATGGGGAGGATTGTTAAAAGTGAATCCTGTCAGCTGATAGGTAGCTCCTGTGGCATCTGTAGGCAATACATAAGGGAGTGAACTCACAGTGACCGGTGCCTGTGCAACGCCATCTTTCTTGTAGGCCAAAATGTAATTCAGGTTGATAGGAACAGAGGCTGTGAATGTAACAGGGATTCCGGCTGCACCGCATACAGGCCCTGAGGGAGTCAATGATGCCCGAGGCTTTGTAACATTGATGCAAGCTGTAGTGAAATTCTCTGAGCCTGATGCAGATATCGTAATTCTTGAAGATGTGTATACTGTACCATTATTATTATTTCCGGTGGCATCGGATGCAATTTCTTCCCAGCTTGTAGTTCCGGAATTGTATTGGGCAACACGCATATCGGTCAGTCCGTTTTCCGTCATCAAAGGTGTAAGATCACTCAGGGGATCCCATTGAATGTTAATTACTGCTCTGCTTCCCGATGGTGCGCTTACAGTCCAGAATTCATCGGAATTGACATAAGAAAGCGGTGAAGTGAGACTTGTATAAGTCGGATTTGGTGTGAAATACTCGGCAGTCCATAAAATTGTTCCAGTCCGTGAGGATGAAACTGACATTTTATTGCCCAATTCCGTTCCCTGTCCGATCGGGAAAAGGAAATTGTCTCCCTGGTTAATACTTTTTGTCAAAGGTCCGTTCACGAAGGAAGAGGCACTTCCGCCTGATGGAACCACACAGTTAATGGCAGTATTGGTAATTGTGAGCGTATTGGAAGACGTGGTGTTTATGTTACCGTTGGTAAGCATAAGATTCCCGCTGACTTCGATGGCTCCGCCGGCATTAATGGTAAGACCTGCCGTATTATCAATTTCCAGGTTATTGAAACTGTTGGCTCCGGTGAAATCACCCAGGGCGCCGCCAAGGGTTTGTGCTGCCGAACCGGCAAAGGATATAGTTGCTCCGGCTCCTGAACCACTGATGAAAGCACCTGAATTGTACCTTTCCATGGTTCCCTGTATGGTGAGCATACGGTTATTGGTACTGTTATTGAGTGTCGGACCATCAATCAGCAGTTGCTGACATATGGTGAGATCTTTATTGGGCAATGTCCTGGTTCCTGTACCCGTAAAATGCAAGCGCGGGATTGAGCTATACAGATCGGCAACAATTGCATAATCAGTATTTCCGCCGAATTCCAGAATGCTGTTGCCGGAACAATCCAGGAAATCATTGTATTTACCAGCCGGTAGAGTGCCGCCTTCGAGATAAAGAGTGCCTCCTCCGGAAACGGTTCCAAAATTATGACCAAAATAAGGAGAAATGACGTTGAGCTGTCCGTTAATTTCGGTCCGGTATGCTGAACAATAATTTGCATCAGCACTGATCTCATGATCAACGATAACGATAAAGCCATTGGGTCCTCCGACAGGGCAAGGATAAGCATCACCCCCGGTCTGGATCCAGTTGGTTTCATCTGACCATACTCCATCGGCTATGCTGGTATATTCGGGAACATTATCCGGAATGGCCGGGTCAATACCAGCCGTATATTCACCGCTGAGATTATCTGTATTGTTATAATTATAGGTGATGGTGTTTGCAGCTTCGTCAACATTATCGGTTGCAGGACCGGGTGCTGCTTTGATCCAGCTTGTGCCGGGTATCAGCAGCCTGGCTGCAATATAATCACCCTCAGTATTCGAGCCGGTTACGGCAACGTCATCATTCAGATAACTGAGCACAATATTTCCGTTAAATCCATCAATACCTGAACTTTCAATTTCCCAATAGTACTGCAACACGTTGGTATTGTCAAACACACCCGGGTGATGGTCATTGATGTTGTTCAGCCGGATTGATCCGACATTCGTGTTGGAAGTATAGGTTAAAACAGCGGGTGTATATTTTGCTGCCGTACCCAGGGGATAAGTAAAGGTCTGCGCAGGTCCGCTGTATATGCCAAAGTACTTATTAATCCCTACATTGCTGAAGACACCATCCGATGCGATCATCTTTGCAGCGCTGAAAGAACTTCCTTCAATATTGCTGTTAAGTCCAAGCGTCAGCAGGTATTGATTGATATCAAAAACGCCGTTCGTCAGGATCAGGTTTTTCTGCAATGTAATATCGTTAAGAGTTCTGGCTCCTTCAGTATTATCCAGTTCCAAACGCCCGAAACTTCCTGTTCCCGATACATACTGCAACTCCGATCCATTCAGGATCACACCTCCGGTTGCCGCATCTCCGTCATAATTGGCATTGTTGATGAGGTCTCCCTCAACATTAATATCATACGTGCTTCCCAATAACTGACCGGAATTTAGTGTAAGATCATTATACACTGTAATATTCCTGATCAGCGACAAGGATGTCACCGGTGCAACCAGCAAATCATAAAAATCAGTTGCTGAGGAACCCTGAAGGGTTTGAACGCCCCCGCTGAAGGTGGTCAGGTTATCATAATGATTGTAGGTGCCATTGTTGGTAAAATCACCGTTGACTGTTACATCAATGTCAAAATTGGTATTTGCATCAAAAAAGCTTACGTTGTTAGATAGGGTCAGATCTCCGTTAAGAACCAACGGGGAGATCAAAAGTGTGACGGTTGCATTCCTGGCTGTAGCTGCGGTCTTACCGATTATGGTCAGGTGGTTCAGGGGAACATTGGCATCCAGTATGTAACTTTGTACTTCATTAACCACCGGACCCACAGGCGGAATCTGGGTAAAGATGATTTCACCGCCTGTAACGGAACTGGTTTCCGGTCTCAGGTAGAGGTCGCCGTATGTATTGCCTCCTCCGCCCCGGACAATGGTAAGTGTTCCGCCCGACATATTGAAGGAGCTTCCCTCATTGAGAATCTCAAGTTTTGCATTTGTTGTAATGTCGTTCTGACCGTTTATAACGACGGTACCGCCGCTTTGGGTAAAGTCCAGGATACCGTTGGTCGTGGCCGGATTCCGTCGGATCTGGCCATTCACGACCAATGTACCGCCCTGTATTTCAATTTCAGAATAACCACCTCCGGAATATTCAATGTCATTATTATTTGCTGTCGTTCCATTGGTAGGACCAACGTATACATTACCGTTAATGATGGTCAGTTTTCCGTTTAAATAGAGATCATTTGTATTGGATCCTGAATTGGCGATCAATATATTCCTGTTGCCTGAATTTGCATAATCAACGTACAAACCTGCTGTGGCTGGAATGGTGAATGCGCTACCCTGAGTAATCGTAAAATCGGAATTAGGATTGGTTCGCATATATCTCAGCGTTCCATTCTGCAAGGTAAGCCAATTATCATTCAGGGTAGTTAAAGTACCTGCTATATCGCAGGTCAGTGTTGTACCCTGTGAAATTCCTTTATTTACTCTTACGTTCGCAAATGTTGTGTTAGGCTGGCTTCCGGTGGCCGGAGTAATACCGGTATTGGTTATAAAGCTACTATTGGAACCGAAGAAAATAACGTCAGCTTTTCGTGTACCGGAGACATAAAATCTTACATTGCTGCCGGCATCGCCCGCAAGCGGATAAGTCATATCATTGTTGGAATTGTTAATAAGACTTCCTCCGATCGACATGGTATTTGCATAAGAACTGCCATAGACATCAATACCTGCACCAGGATCCACGATTACATCGCCATCAATAATAATATTCTGTGCTGTTGCTCCATTTCCCATGTACAGAAATGATCCCCCCTGTAGAAAGAAATTGCCTTTGACGGTTACCGTTTTTGCTACAATAACACCATAGTCCGATGTCCATGTCATTGCAAGCCATGAGCGCCAGTCCTGACCTCTGGTGATCAGATCCCCAAGGACGGTCATACTTGGAATATTAGGAAATATTATATTTGATCCACCCAGTGGTGACAAAATAACTGTTCCATAAGTACTGGTATTGGCTGGCAGAATAAATATAGCACCGGGATTGGAATTTGTTGTATAAAATTCAGTAGTGCCCCTGTTTGCGTTAAAATCGGTAAAGTCACCTGAAGGGAAAACATAATTTCCCGGGGAAGTTTGTCTTGTTGTAAGCCTAAAATTTCCGTTACCATTGGGATGTGTTTGAACCATACCAAAATTGCATCCGGGATTATAACCGATATCCAGGGCAGAACCCCTTTCAATTTGCAAAGAAGCACAGTTTCTTACATCCGTGTTGGCTGTATTGAGAACAGTTCCCAGGTAAATAGAATCATTGCCCCCGATTATTACAATATCATTTGTATTTGGTACATTGCCTCCCGTATTTGCTGGTCCTGTGTGACTGGTATATGACCAGCTATTTGCATTACTCCATAATCCATTTCCCGCTCCGGCACCATTTATTCTGCTGTAGAATATTGTGGGTGTACCAAATGGATCGGTGGCATCATCATCTCCCGCCGTATAATCACCGTCAATAAATGTCACTCCCTGCAGGAACGTGCCGGCGCCGGGTTCTCCGACTATGTTGCCAGATTCATCCACATCAGTAATGTCTCCCTTTGTCCATGTATAGGCCGAAGCATCGTAACGCGCCGCCAGATACCCTGCTTCTGTAATATCTCCCCCGGTAATGACATCGTTTTCATTGTATGTATATCCCTGATTGACGGTGGCGCCGCCAAGTGTAAAACCATTCGATTTTACGCGCCAGAAATAAGTCAGACTTCTGCCGTTGTTGGTGGTGGCCGGATGTTCATAACCTACTGGTATAACGGTTATACTTCCCAGTGCTGTTGGTGTTCCGGTAAAACCGATGGTGGCCGGTGTGTAATAAGGTAAAGCGGAATGACTTGTAGAAACGGATCCAATCGGAAAGGTGAGGGCAGAACCGGAGGGATAATTCAATGTAAGTCCACCGTCACCCGCTCCTCCACTTGTCTGGATATACCTGTTCGTACCTGCGTTGGCAATGGTTGCAGTTGAAGTGAGTTCCAGACCGTAGCTACCGATATTGAACAATTTATCCTGCGAAAATGTCAGGGTGCCATTGATTACCATATCAGCTGCAAGAGAAACCGGTGCAGCCGATGCATCCGTGTTGTTCAGCTCGAGATTCTGAAATATGCCATCTCCGTCACCGCTGATTACCTGCGGATCATCATCGGCCATCATAATTTTCCCGGCGCCTGAATGTATTCCTGAATTGTAAAGATAGGAGGTTGTTGTTGTTGCAGAAGTAGTGAAGTTAATGGTTTTCCCGCCGTCTGCCAGGTTACAGTTCATGATCATCATCGAATCGGCAACCGACAGGTTGGATTGCGATCCCGCCAGGGTAAGCGTGGTGCCTGCCGGTTTATCGAGTTTTAGTTTTTTGAGCGCCAATGCCGATGCTGTATTGATCGTGAAGCTCTGATTTCCCGTACCATTGAATATGGTCCAGTTATTTCCCGGTGTATAGGTGGTTCCGCTGGCGACACTCATATTGCCACCTACCGAAACGTTCAGACCGTTTGCGTCGAAATCGCCTGAAGTCAGGGTCAGATTGTTGATTACCCTTAAGTGATAGGTGTTAAGGAGTACTACTGAGGCACTGCTTGCCCTGTTGATGGTGAGGTTTCCCAGGGAGGCATTGGACAGAATGATATGATTGGGTGAATTTGTGCCGGTTCCATTGGTGGGAATTAGCTCCAGCGTACCACCGGTAACATTGATATTGCCCGTGGAAGACAGAACTTCAAAAACCTTTTGCTGTGCAGCTACCGAACCATTTCCGCAAACATCATAAATCCGTATTGTTCCTCCGGATAAGGCCAGCACATTGGCTGCATCATTTAAATTGAACGTGCCCTTAATACCTTCAAGTCCTGCCGTGGATCTTGTGGTATTTAAGGTACCTGTGGTTACATTGGTCAGATCGCTCATGCTGGAATAGGCGGATGGAGTGCGCTGAAAACGGCCACGCAGGTAGAATGTACCCCCTGACTGGTCGAATGAGGCAAGTCCGCCTGCACCTCCTGCGGCACGGAACTGTTTGGCGTCAATGGTACCTCCCCTGATTACGAATTGCCCGGAAGCCAGGTCCCAGGTGATGAATCCGCCGGATTCACGGGTCGAAAAATAACCGTCATTGATCTGTATCTTTCCGTATATGGAAAATGAACTGCAGCCTCCCTGACCAACACCATTCACCAGGCCGCTGCCACCGGATACACCATATGCGACATTTACCTCCTGGTAATCATCTGCGGTGGATAGTACTACTACCTCTGGACCATCAAGGATAAGAGCACCATTTGCCGGAATATAGAAATCCGAATTCGGTCCGCCTGTTCCTGAATCGCATGTACCTTCAGAGAGTGAAGGAATCGTGGTCAGTCCTTTTAAAACCAGGGTACCCGTCCGGATCCAAAGCGCTTTTTTCAGGTTCGGATTGCTGCCGCCTCCGTCACCTCCGGATGTATTGGCCCCGAAAAGCCTGAAATTAGCGTATGCCGAAGAATAAACCGTGAGTGAATAACTCTGGTCCACTCCCTTGTCAAGCACCAGATTATAGAAATCAGTAGTATTGTTGCAGGTAAGTGTATTGTTGGTTGCCCCCCTGAAATATACGGTGGCAAAACCACTTGTGGCTCCAACCGTTGTGGGCGGGAATGCATTGAATATCGGATAGGCTAGGTTTGTGAATTTCACCGTGCCGTTATTGGTAAAATCACCGTACAGGGTTATGGAATGCGATTGCGCGTAATAGTAATTAATATAAGGTGCAGTTCCGCCATAAATACCTGTGGGTGTTGTAGTGGAATTCGTGACCCCCGTTCCAACAGTAAGAGAGGCTCCTGCATCAACTGTAACATCACCGTTTATTGTCAGTTCTCTTCTGTCGCCGGTATCGTCATTGATCCGGTAGGTTCCCTGTTTCACGTGCAAATCGCCGTTCAAAACAAGGTTATTCATCTGTGTGGCCGTGAATCCCGGTGCGTTAATGCGCAGGTTATTATAGGCAGTTTGGGTAACCAACAGGTCAAAATTCGCGGTATTATAATATTCAGTTGTTCCGCCACCGGCATTTACGAATGTATTAACAGCAGCTGCCGGAAAACTGGTTGATGCGAGTTTGAGGGTGCCCTGTCCTTTTAATTCAGCCAATCCTGACGTAAATCCATAGGTAGCCATATCAATGGTTCCACCGCTGTTGATGTTGATCTCGAGCCCTGTGGAAGCAATATTTGCCGGAAGACTGACGGTTCTGCCATCGAGAATTACCACTGCATCATTATCACCGGGTACCGTGGTTCCTACCTGCGTGGTTCCGCCGGGATCCGATGTCCAGGTAGTCGGGTTATTCCAGCTTCCTGTCTGGTAAGAATAATAAGTTCCCAGGGCACTGGCTGTCCAGGATGTTAGGGTTGTTCCTATATTGGTGGTACTAGTAACTGTAAAGCCGTTTGCCCCAAAGCTTGCAGTACCTGCCGGAACCTGCCATGCTCCTGCATCAGGCTTTACCCAGATATTGGTTGGTGCAGCCGGCGCGTCTGCCGGGTCATAGGTGAATGTAGCTGTAATGGTTTTTCCGGTAGTAGAAGTGATAATGTCCCAGTAGCGGTTGAGACTTTTTGAGCCTAACGCTGCTGAGGGAATTGCCCTGATACTCATTGTTCCGGAAATAGTGCCGGAAATGGCTGAAACGCTAACGGGAGAGTAATAACCTCCCGAGCCGATGGGGTAGAGTATGGGCAGGTTGGTATTCTGGACATTTCGTATGAAATAGCCTGTGCCATTAGTTTCGACCATGCTGGTGGAGTTCGGTGTACCCTGGATGGCAGTGGTTGCGTTGTTTGTTAGGGTGAGATTGGAATTACCCAGTTGTAATACGCCGGAATTGAAGTTTAAAACTCCGGCAACTGATAAGGCACCCGCAAGTGTCTTGATTCCGCCATTGGAAACGATAAGATTTTGATAATTATTGCTGGCAAAAACCTGCTGGTCTCCCGTCCTGTTATAATTAACCGTACTGCCTGAACCGGCTGTGGTATTAAAGGTGCTGATGTCATTGCTTGAACCGGCCAGGTTGAGTGCATGGGACTGGCCAGCACCTTGCATGGTAATTGTGCCGGTCACATTTACAAGATCACCTGTAAGGTTAATAGTGCTTGCTGCAGTACCAAAATTTAGCGTTCCATCTAAAGTAAGATTTCCACCAATATGGATAGTTTTTGATGACGTTCCCAGCGTTAAGGTTACACCATTGTTAATGGTAGCTGCATTAACTACAGTAAAACCAAGATTGGCTGTCTTGGTATTACCGCCTGCCGCAACAAAGTTGTAAAAGCTTATTGTGCCGGTTCCAGTTCCATTGATGTTCTGAGCTGCATTGGGCAAAAATGTAAATGTACCTGCTGTTGCATTAAGTGCATTAGCAGCATTGCTGTTGTTGGTGAAATTTGTGCCGTTAAAATCAATGGATGTAGTTATTCCAAGTGTAATATCATCGTCAATAATGATATTACCGGCAAAAGCCAGCGAATTATTTCCGCTGATGGTTTGTGAATTGGTATTAAAGGTAGAGGAACCGGTTCCGGTTTTACTGAATGTTCCGTCATTAACTATTCCTCCCCTGAAAACGAACGGAGAATTGGCAGTAGGGGAGAAACTCCCGCCATTATTTATTGTCACTAATCCGGTAAATGTATTTGAACCGTTATTGTTATTATCATTTATAGTCCCACTTATACTTGTAGTATTATTAACAGTTAATGTTAGCCGTCGCATATTGAATGTTGCGCCGGTGGCAACCTCTAATGTATTAATGGTCAGCGTCCGGTTACTATTATCAGATTGAAGCGTTCCTGATGTACCCTGACCTATAACAAGTGTCCCAATAGTATTTGCCGGTGAAACATTTACTGTTAAATCATGTCCATTAAGGATTGTAACTGTTGTTGGTGATGCATTCTGGCCGGGATATCCTTCACCAGCGGTTGGTGCAGCCCAGGAAGAACCATTCCAGCGAGTCCACCTGTTCAGTGCATCCCAATTTCCGTCCTGTGCACTTTGGTAATCCCCAACATTCTGTGCAGCCAAATCATTGCTGAAAAATACAAGGAAAAGGAAAACCAGTCCCCGGAATAAAAGATTAAAATTCCCTGGTCTCCTGCCAATATTTTTTAGTGATTTATATAGTTCCATCCGTCGGATATCCATACAGGGAGCAGTTTTTTCTTCAATTTGAGGTTTTGGGTTACTGTGGTTTATTCTACCATGACTTTTTTGCTAATCACTGAAAAACAGAATGTTATCATATATTCGAATAATTGAATTTATTACTCCACAAAGTATTGTAACGAGCAAAACTACTTTAGGTTACAGAAATTTGATACAGTACGGCTTAAAATTGATGATTTTGAGGATACCAATATGCCGAGTTTTTAAGTTTTTATTAACACGGCGAATGAATCCTCTCAAAACTTAACCGTGAGCCGCAGATTCAGCAATCTTCCGGTCAGGTAATTGGGCACGGCGAACATATTGGGAATGCCCTCCTGGTTGCTCACCGTTCGCACCCACTGGTAGGAGGCCTGGTTGTCAAAACCAAACAAATTGAAAACCTCGGCGCTGAACCAGAGATCACTGATAAAACCGGCGGCTATCCTCCTGTTTCCGAGCTTATTGGTTATCAGGGACTTGGAAATGCCGATGTCGATCCTCCGGTAAGCCCTCAGATGATAGTATTCTTCGGGTTTATCATAATCAGTTGAGTTATAAGGCAGCCGGCTTCCGTAATACAGGTTCACATGCACCCGGAAAGAAGGATTATTGGGGAAATAATCCTGGAAGAACAGCCCGAAATTCACCAACTGGTCCGTTGGCCTGGGATACTCTCCGTAGGCATCATCATACCGGTCTTCCCTGGTTTTTAAAAACGACAGGGTAGCCCATGATTCGGCATCCCTGACAAATTCGCCGTTCACTTTAAATTCAATGCCGGTGGCATAACCATGGGCGCTGTATTGTGGCAGATACTGGATATCCACATCATCAATCACATAAGGCACAAGATGGTCCAGCTTTTTATAATAAAGCTCTGCAGTAAACCGGAAAGGCCTTTCCCACATCCTGTAATCCAACGACGATCCCAGTACAAAATGAACGGATTCCTGCGCCTTGATATCCGTGTGAAGTGTTCCCGCCGGATCACGCATTTCCCTGTAAAAGGGTGGCTGGTGATACCAGCCGATAGCAGCGTGAAAAACGATTTTAGTTGCCCAGTGCGGAACGAATTGCACAACGGCACGGGGACTGATTACTGCCTGCCGGTTGGTGCCCAGGTAATTGAATCTTACGCCGGCATTTACAAAAATATCGTAGGACGTGAAGGACAAATGTGACAAATAATTCGCAAAACCGGTATACCGATGGGAAGTTAGCTTGTTGGCCGCCAAAGTAGACTGATAAAGCTGCAAATCCGTATCGGAATAGGGCAGGGAATAGCCGGCAGAATCCATCATCTCCCATTCCCGGATCACATCGGTGAAACTCTCGGACTGGACATTGATTCCCCAGTTCAATGTGCTTTCGTTCAGCCTGTATGTTCCCCGGTGTGACAGATTCAGTATTTGAGCATCCAGGTAATTCCGGGCGTGGACCAGGTTGCCTCCGATACCTATATTTAATATACTGTCCCCGGCCGTTTCGGAACCAACGGTATTGTCCAGGAGATCAATCCTGTACTGTCCCAGGATGTCATACGTGATGTCTTCAGCCGTATTGAAACCTGATCCCGTGAGTTTCAGGCTAAGCTTTTCAGAGGGATGAAAATCCAGCGTTAGCGCTCCCAGCAGGGTGATGAACCGGTCCTTTTCCTGGCCTTCATAATACACCGTAAAATTCAGGGCCTGCTGATAAGTCCCGAATGAGGTCTGCCTCGACCTGGGAATCACCTGGTAGGTATTCCTGGCGACATTACCGAGAAAACTGATCTCCAGTTTTTTATGCGGCTGGAAGGTTATAAAAGTCTGCACATCCAGGAAGTTCGGCTTGAAATCACCTTCCGTCTGCAGGGTTTTTAGCAGGTACTGGTTGGTTTTGTAACGGATACCGGTTATGTGTGTGAATCTTGATTTTGCTGCGGTTCCCTCTATGTGCGCTGTTCCGCCCAACAGACTTGCCGATGCGCTCCCGGCAAATTGATTAGGCCGTTTGTATTTGATATCCAGTACAGAAGACATTTTATCCCCAAACCGGGCGTCAAAGCCACCGGCTGCAAACTGAACCGAGGATACCAAAGATGAATTGATAAAACTGAGGCCTTCCTGCTGACCTGACTTGATGGTCAGCGGTCTGTAAATCTCAATATCATTTACATAGATGAGGTTTTCATCAAAGTTGCCCCCCCTGACGGAATACTGGGAGCTCATTTCATTGCGGGAGGACGCCCCGAGCGTGGTAAGGATGGATTCAACGCTTCCCGAGGGAAGAGGAATATGATCCATTGAAAGGATGTTTATCTGCTGCAGTCGTTCCGCCCGGTCGTACCAGCTTTCAACCACCACTTCCCCCAGCATTTCAGGAAGGGGCTTTAATTGCATCCTGATTTCGGATGTTTCGCCTGGCTGTAAAAAAAAACCGAGCGTGTCCTTCTGAAACCCTATAAATGAAAATTCAACCTTTACGGGTCGTCCCGATTCAATCACCAGTTGAAATTCACCCCGGGCGCCGGCAACGACCCCTTTCCCTGTACCCAGATCCTTTACTGACGTTCCGGCAAGCGGCGCATTGTTTTCATCGAGGACCAAACCTTTGATGGCAGCAGTTTGCTGGGCAAGGACCAGTGATGCACCCTGCAGGAATAAAAAGGTTATTAATATTGAACACCGTACACCGAACACCGAATATTGATTACTGATTACCGAATACCGAACACCGAACACCGAACACCGAATAC
>JAFGGU010000003.1 GCA_016930375.1 Bacteroidales bacterium
ATTTATCTTCAGTATGATCAATACATGGATGAATTGCTTTGGTTAAGAAAGACAGACCGCAGAACAGGAATTCTTTCCAGGGATTTTATATCAGGTTTCAGGCTGATCGACAGCAGGGGAGCAATCATGGCAGCATTCGAAAAAAGGAGGGTAAACCTGCCTTTCGTCGGTATGAAGGATGCCTATCTTCAGGTCCTTACCCCGGGAGATCCGGCTTTTTGCGCCTGGAGAAATTCATACATCATGGCATCCGACAACAGGCTGGTTGAAAATTCAAAGTATTTGATCCTGTCAGGCGGGAAGGATTACCTTGTGAAGTTGTCAAAAAAGAGTCTTTTAAGTTGTCCTGTGATTGATAAGACTAAAATGAAAGCCATTCTGCGTTCCGAAAGGATCAGGTTAAGCAACAATGAGCAGGAATTTGCAAAGGCTGTTTCCCGGTATAATCCATTGAAAAAATAGCAGAGGCTGTCTCAAATCAGTTTGAAACAGCCTTTGTTGCATTATCACATCCGGTTTAAACGAGGATCTTGGTGGTCAGATTGGTGATGCTTGTTTGAATGGCGTCAAAGGGTAAGCCATCTTTAGTGCTGTCCTGTTCAACAATCATGTACTTCATTCCGGCAATATCCTTGGCAGCCAGAATTTCCTTGAAATTAATCACGCCCGCGCCAACCGGGGCGAAATCATCTTCTCCGTCGGTGGTATAATAGGGAGCTTCGTTGGTAAACATGTCTTTCAAGTGGAAGAGTTGGAACCTGCCCGGGTATTTATTGAAGATTTCAACCGGATTCTGTCCTGCCTTGGTAGTCCAGAAAAGATCGATTTCCATGGTTACCAGGTCTTTGTCGAGTTCCACCATGAAGATATCATAGTAAGGAATCTTGCCTTCCACAGTTGCAAATTCGAAATTGTGGTTATGGTATCCAAACTGGATTCCGGTTTCTTTCATGATCTTGCCTACCTGGTTCCAGTCGGCCACCATTTTGTGATAGCTGGCAAGGGTTGTGCGGGCTTCCGGTACCACCCAGGGTTGTATGCAATATTTAACCCCGAGTTTGGCATGATCCTCTGCCATTTTCCTGGCATTATCCAGCGTGATTCCCTGGGCCTCAACCTGGGTATGGCTGCTGAGGATTTCCATCCCGAGGTCATTCACCAGTTTTTTGAAATCAGCGGGTTCCATGCCGTAGAACTTGCCATCGGCATAACCTGCCAGTTCGAGATATTTGTAACCGGTATCGGAAACCTTCTTCAGTGAGCCCGGGACATCCAAAGCCATAGCATCCCGTATGGTATATAACTGAAGCGCCAGGCCGAATGTTTTGGGATCAACAACGGCCGGTTCCGGAGCCGGTTTGCCGGCAGTCTTGCAGGCATACTGTGAAAGCACGATAGCTCCAAGAGCACCCGCAGCAGACAATCTCAAAAAATCTCTTCTTGAATGCGATGTTTTCATAGTCAATAGATGTTATTTATTAATCAGGTTAGCTTTTGCTTGTAATAGGAACTAAAAATAGTATAAAACTTTCAATTGCGCATCATGAAGGTCAAAGATATTCCTGATGGGCAAAAATCATGAAATATTTTTGCGGTACTTGTTGCATTTGAGAAAAAAACATCTACCTTTGCAAGCCAATTTTGAAGAAGAATCATACAAAAAAAAGCAGAAATGCCAACGATACAGCAGTTAGTAAGAAAGGGAAGGGCCTCCATCGAGGATAAGAGTAAAGCTCCGGCTTTGAACTCGTGTCCGCAAAAGCGCGGGGTTTGCACGCGTGTTTATACCACCACGCCCAAGAAGCCTAATTCAGCGATGCGGAAGGTAGCCAGGGTGAGGTTGCAGCATGGTATTGAGGTTACGGCCTATATCCCGGGTGAAGGACATAATCTGCAGGAACACTCGATTGTTATGATTCGCGGAGGCAGGGTGAAAGATTTGCCGGGTGTACGGTATCACATCATCAGGGGAGCGCTTGATACTTCTGGTGTTGAGGGTCGCAACCAACGCCGGTCGAAATATGGCACAAAAAGACCTAAGAAATAATGATTTTTGAATAGACCAGTAAAATGAGAAAGTCTAAACCAAAAAAGAGGATATTGTTACCGGATCCAAAGTACAATGATACATTGGTAACTCGTTTTGTGAACAATATGATGACCAGGGGCAAAAAGAGCACGGCTTATGATGTGTTTTATGAAGCACTTGATCTGGTTGCAAAGCGTGCCAAAGACGTTGAAGTCAGTCCGTTGGATATTTGGAAAAAAGCCCTGGAGAATATCACACCCCAGGTTGAAGTTAAAAGCCGCAGGGTAGGAGGAGCAACCTTTCAGGTTCCCACCGAAATCCGACCCGACCGGAAAATTTCCATCAGCATGAAGAACCTGGTTCTCTATTCCAAAAAGAGAGCCGGAAATTCAATGAGCGATAAGCTTGCTGCTGAGATACTTGCCGCCTTTAAGGAAGAAGGCGCAGCATTTAAAAAGAAAGAAGATACACATAAAATGGCGGAAGCGAATAAGGCATTTGCGCACTTCAGGTTCTAAAGATATTTGACATTGCGGTTTTAGCCTATAGTTGCACTAGCTGATAATTAGTGAGAATGAATTCTGATTTAAATTATACCAGGAATATTGGGATTATGGCCCATATCGATGCCGGTAAGACAACTACCACCGAGCGTATCCTGTTTTATACTGGTATAACTCACCGGATGGGTGAGGTGCACGACGGCACAGCCACCATGGACTGGATGGTGCAGGAACAGGAAAGAGGCATTACAATTACCTCGGCAGCCACTACTACTTTTTGGGATTACCAGGATCAAAAATACAAAATCAACATTATTGATACGCCGGGACACGTGGATTTCACCGTAGAGGTTGAACGTTCTCTTCGTGTGCTGGATGGTGCCATTGCAGTATTTTGTGCTGTGGGTGGTGTTCAGCCCCAATCTGAAACCGTTTGGCGGCAGGCCAACAAATACAATGTTCCCCGCATTGCTTTCGTCAACAAGATGGATCGTGTGGGCGCTGATTTCTTTGGCGTAGTGCGGCAGATCAAGGAGAAACTTGGTTCCAACCCGGTTCCCATGCAAATTCCCATTGGCTCCGAAGACCATTTCACAGGTCTGGTGGATCTGATCGAACGCAAGGCCATTGTTTGGGTGCCTGATGAAAAGCTTACCATGCGCTATGAATATACCGAAATACCGGAAGACATGATCGACCTGGTTGAGGAATGGCGTGAAAAGCTTATTGAAGCCGTATGTTACACCAATGACGACCTGCTCGAGAGATTCCTGGAAGATCGTACTTCCATTTCCGTGGAAGAATTCATGGAACATACACGCAATGCCGTGATTGAGCAACGCATTGTCCCTGTTCTTTGCGGTGCATCCTTTAAGAATAAAGGTATTCAGCGTCTGCTGAATGCCGTTTGCGCTTTGATGCCCAGTCCACTCGACATTGAAACCACAAAGGGACATAATCCCTATACGGAAAAAATCGAAGAGCGCAAGGCGGATGAGAATGAACCCCTGGCTGCCCTGGCATTCAAAATTGCGACGGATCCTTTTGTAGGCCGACTGACCTATCTCAGGGTATATTCCGGCGCCATTGATTCAGGAATGCAGGTGTTGAATCCACGTACGGGAAAGAAAGAGAGAATCAACCGGTTGTACCAGATGCATGCCAACAAGCAGAATCCCCGTGACCGTATAGAGGCCGGCGATATCTGTGGCGTTGTGGGATTGAAAGAAGTAGTTACCGGCGATACCTTATGCGATCTCAAACATCCCATTTACCTGGAAACGATGTCATTCCCCGAACCGGTAATAGGCGTGGCCATTGAACCCAAAACCCAGGCTGATGTGGATAAGCTTGGTATGGCTTTGAACAAGCTGGCTGAAGAAGATCCGACTTTTAAGGTAAAGGTGGATGAAGATTCAGGACAGACCATCATAAGCGGCATGGGCGAACTCCACCTGGAAATCCTTATGGACAGGCTCAAACGCGAGTTCAATGTAGAGTGCAACCAGGGTGCTCCCCAGGTAGCTTACAAAGAGGCTTTGACCACCCACGTGAAACATCGCGAAACCTTTAAAAAACAAACCGGTGGCCGTGGCAAGTTCGCGGATATTGTTTTTGAAATGGCACCGGCTGAAAAGGGAGTTACCGGCCTCGTTTTCATTGATGAGGTCAAGGGCGGGAACATTCCTCGTGAATATGTGCCTTCAGTTGAAAAGGGTTTCCGTGAAGCCATGCGGAATGGTATACTGGCAGGTTTTCCCATGGACAGCCTGCAGGTTACTCTGAGGGATGGATCATTCCACCCCGTGGATTCCGATGCCTTCTCGTTCGAGATTGCAGCAAAGCAGGGATTCAAACATGCACTTAAAAAGGGAAAAGTTTGTCTCCTCGAGCCGGTGATGAAAATTGAGGTTGTTACGCCCGAAGAATATATGGGAGATATTATTGGCGATTTCAACCGCAGACGTGGTCAGATAACCGGCATGGAGTCACAGGCTACCCTGCGGGTGGTTCTGTCCAATGTTCCCCTGGCTGAAATGTTCGGTTATGTGACCGTATTGCGTACCCTTTCATCAGGTAGGGCTACATCAACTATGGAATTCTCACATTACGAAGAGGTGCCTGCATCTATCTCGGCAGAGGTAATTGAACGGATTACCGGAACCAAAGTAATTGTATAATCAAATGTAAGACCAAAATACATGAGCCAAAAGATTAGAATTAAGCTTAAATCGTACGATCATAACCTCGTGGACAAGTCAGCCGAGAAAATCGTGAAGACCGTCAAGTCTACCGGTGCAGTGGTAAGCGGTCCAATTCCGCTGCCGACGCATAAAAGGATATTTACCGTGCTGCGGTCACCTTTTGTGAATAAAAAGTCGAGAGAGCAGTTTCAACTTTCATCACACAAGCGTTTACTGGACATTTACAGCTCAACGCCCAAAACCATTGATGCGCTGATGAAATTAGAATTACCCAGTGGTGTAGAAGTTGAAATTAAAGTCTGAAACACTTAATCTGTTAAGAAATGCCAGGATTAGTCGGAAAAAAGGTCGGAATGACCTCAATATTTGATGAGAATGGTGTCAATGTTCCCTGCACCGTTCTCGAAATTGGTCCCTGTGTTGTTACGCAGGTCAAGACCAAGGAAAGTGATGGCTACAAAGCCCTTCAGATTGCATTTGATGACAAGAAGGAAAAGAATACCCCGAATGCCATGAAGGGGCACTTTAAAAAAGCCAATACCACACCCAAAAGAAAGATAGTCGAACTGACCGGATTTGTTCTCGATTGGAAGCTGGGAGATGTTATTACCGTGGATTATTTTAAGGATGATGCATGGCTTGATGTTACTTCCGTTTCGAAAGGCAAGGGTTTCCAGGGAGTTGTTACCCGTCATGGTTTCAGCGGAATCGTTGGCACCACGCACGGTCAGCATGACAGGGAAAGGGCACCCGGTTCGCTGGGTGGATCATCCTGGCCATCGAGGGTTTTCAAGGGCATGCGTATGGCCGGTCAAAAGGGCGGCGACAGCGTGAAGATGCTTAACCTCAAGGTGGTTAAGATCATTCCCGAAAGTAATCTCTTGTTATTGAAAGGATCAATCCCCGGGGCCAAGGGATCCTATGTGATTGTTGAAAGTCCCGATAGAACTTAATAAACTGTGAACGATGGAATTAGCAGTATTTAACAAGACAGGAAAGGAAACTGGCCGCAAAGTTGAGCTTATGGATACCATATTTTCCATTGAGCCCAATGATCATGCCATTTATCTTGACGTGAAGCAACATCTTGCCAACAAACGTCAGGGTACCCATAAATCCAAAGAGCGCAATGAGATTTCGGGGAGCACCCGCAAGATCAAAAGACAAAAAGGCACTGGTGGCGCCCGTGCCGGTAGTATCAAGAACCCCTTGTTTACAGGTGGCGGCAGGGTATTCGGACCGCAGCCGCGTGATTACAGTTTCAAACTGAATAAAAAGGTAAAACAGCTGGCACGCAAATCAGCTCTTACTTATAAAGCCAGGAACAATGAGATCATGGTGCTGGAGGACTTTAGTCTGGAAGCTCCGAAGACGAAAGACTACGTGACTGTGCTCAGCAATCTGAAGATTGATGGTAAAAAGTCGCTTGTGGTTCTTACCGAACCGAATAAAAACATATATTTGTCGTCCCGGAATTTATCAGGAACAAGAGTTGTAACCGCCTCGGAGTTAACCACTTACGATATCCTTAATAGCACTTCTCTTGTATTTTTTGAGAGTTCACTCGACAATATTCAAAAGAGTCTGTAACCGTCTAATATATTAGAAATGGATATTATTGTAAGGCCAATAGTGACTGAGAAAATGAATGCCCAGACTGACAATCTGAAGAAATACGGCTTCATTGTCCATAAGAAGGCCAATAAAGTGCAGATCAAAAAGGCCGTCGAAAATTTGTATGGCGTTACTGTCGAATCGGTGAACACCATGTTCTATTCAGGAAAACGCAAGTCGAGATTTACCCGCACCGGCTATGTTTCCGGTAGAAGGAATGCTTTCAAGAAAGCAGTCATCACGTTGCGGGAAGGCGATAGTATAGACTTTTATAGCAATATCTAATATTTTATTATGGCTGTAAGAAAATTAAAACCTGTAACCCCGGGCCAGCGACACAGAGTTGTTGCTTCCTTTGATGATATCACCAGTGCTTCGCCTGAGAAATCGCTGATGAGTCCTTTACAGAAATCCGGGGGGCGTAATAGTGACGGTAAGATGACCATGCGGTATATTGGCGGTGGTCATAAAAAGATGTACCGGATGATTGATTTCATCAGGAATAAGGATGGTATGGGAGCAACGGTTAAAACCATTGAGTATGATCCCAACCGTTCAGCTCGAATAGCATTGGTTGTTTATGAAGATGGTGAAAAACGATATATCATTGCTCCTACCGGATTGAAGGTAGGTCAGCAAATACGATCAGGTGCCGGTGTAGCTCCCGAGGTGGGAAATTGCCTGACGCTGGGTGAGATTCCGCTGGGAACGCTTGTGCACAATATTGAGCTGCATCCGGGTAAAGGCGGTGCCCTGGCACGTAGTGCAGGATCCTATGCGCAGCTGACCTCGCGTGACGGCAAGTATGCAATCATTAAACTCCCTTCGGGTGAGTCAAGGATGATACTCACCACCTGCCGGGCAACGGTTGGTACCGTTTCCAATCCTGATCACGGACTTGTCCGTTCAGGCAAGGCCGGGCGCACGCGCTGGTTAGGCCGAAGGCCGAGAGTCCGCGGTGTTGTAATGAACCCGGTTGACCATCCCATGGGTGGTGGTGAAGGAAGGGCTTCAGGAGGACATCCGAGATCACGAAAAGGATTGTATGCAAAGGGCATGAAAACCCGGAGAAAAAAGAATCCTACTACCAGGTTCATCATTGAAAAAAGGAAAAAATAATTGACATCATATTATGAGCAGGTCATTAAAAAAGGGTCCCTTCATCGAATTTAAGCTCGAGAAGCGCGTACTTGAAATGAATAAATCAGGTAAGAAATCAGTTATCAAAACCTGGTCAAGACGGTCATTGATCTCCCCCGATTTCGTAGGTCATACCATTGCGGTACATAACGGGAATAAGTTTATCCCGGTTTATGTTACCGAGAATATGGTGGGTCACCGGCTGGGAGAGTTTTCACCTACACGCACGTTCAGGGGACATGCCGGAAGACAAAAGGAATCGTAAGAATAAATAAAATATAAATCAATGGGTGCACGTAAGCGAACAGCAGCAGACCAACGAAAAGAAGAAAACAAGAATAGGGCCATGGCGGTGTTACACAACTGCCCGACCTCCCCTCGCAAGATGCGACTGGTAGTTGATATGATCCGGGGAGTGGATGTGAACAGGGCACTCGATATTCTTCGTTTTAGTACAAAGGAGCCCTCCCAGAAAGTGGAGAAGCTATTATTGTCGGCCATAGCCAATTGGCAAAAGAAAAATGAAGAGGTCCGGGTGGAGAAATCCAACCTGTACGTGAAGGAGGTCTTTGTTGATGGAGGCCGCCAGTTAAAAAGGCTCCGTACGGCGCCCCAGGGAAGAGGTTACAGGATCAGGAAACGTTCGAACCATGTGACCATCATACTGGATAGTCGTGTAAATAGTCAGGAACAAGTAGAAAGTAAAACAAATTAATATTAATGGGACAGAAAGTCAATCCGATAAGTAATCGCCTTGGAATTATCAAAGGTTGGGATTCCAACTGGTATGGCGGCAGGAATTATTCCGAAAAACTGGTTGAGGACTTCAAGATCCGCGAATACCTAACCGCGCGTCTGGCCAAGGCTAGCATCTCGAAGATCGTTATCGAGCGTACACTAAAACTTATCACAGTTACCGTTAATACCGCCCGTCCGGGGATTATTATCGGTAAAGGAGGACAGGAAGTCGATAAGCTGAAGGAAGAGTTGAAGAAAATCACCAGCAAGGAAGTTCAGATCAATATTTTTGAAGTAAAACGGCCTGAACTGGATGCAGTGATAGTAGCCAACAACATAGCCCGTCAGGTTGAAGGTAAGGTGTCCTACCGCCGCGCCATCAAAATGGCAATCGCATCAACCATCCGTATGGGTGCCGAAGGTATTAAATGCCAGGTTTCAGGCAGGCTGGGCGGAGCTGAAATGGCGCGCACCGAAATGCTGAAAGAAGGGAGAATTCCATTGCACACTTTCCGTGCCGACATAGATTATGCACTGGCAGAAGCTCTGACCAAGGTTGGCCTGATTGGTGTGAAAGTCTGGATTTGCAAGGGTGAGATATTCGGAAAGCGTGATCTGGCACCCAATATTGGTTCCAAATCAGCAAAGCCCAAAAGTAATTTTAAGAAACGCAGAAAATAGAGGTCACTATAACAGGATAACGCTATGTTACAACCGAAAAAAACAAAATACAGGAGGCAGCAAAAAGGCAGGATGAAGGGTAATGCCCAAAGGGGACATGACCTGGCATTCGGATCCTTTGGGATCAAAGCCATGGATAAGGCCTGGATCACTGGCAGGCAGATTGAAGCGGCCCGTCAGGCAGTCACCCGTCACATGAAACGTGAAGGACAGATCTGGATTCGCATATTTCCCGATAAGCCTATTACAAAGAAACCTGCCGAAGTGCGTATGGGAAAAGGTAAAGGTGCCCCCGAAGGATTTGTTGCCCCGGTAACTCCCGGACGCATATTGATAGAGGCTGACGGCGTGCCTTTTGAATTGGCTAAGGAAGCCCTTCGCCTGGCTGCGCAAAAGCTGCCCATAGCAACCAAATTCATTGTCAGAAGGGACTATAATGAAATTTAATAAGTAAGTTCATGAAAACTACCGAAATAAGAGAGTTATCCGTCAAGGAAATCGAAGAGCGGATCGAAAATGAGAAAAACCTCATTTTCCGGCAGAAAATGAACCATGCCATTTCTCCACTCGACAATCCCATGAAGATCAGGGATACCAGGAGAAACATTGCCAGGCTGGAAACGATACTTCGTCAGAAAAAGAATGAAACCAAAGGTTAAATTGAACCCAATGGAAAACAGAAATTTAAGGAAAGAGAGAGTCGGCATTGTTGTAAGCAACAAGATGGATAAAACCATCGTGGTAGCTGAAAAACGAAAAGTTAAGCATACCATCTATGGTAAATTCATCAACCGTACCACAAAATTTATGGCGCACGATGATACCAACAATTGCAATATTGGCGATATCGTTAAGATCATGGAAATCCGCCCAATGAGTAAAAATAAGACCTGGAGAGTAGTTGAAATTATCGAAAGAGCTAAATAACTATGATACAGCAAGAAAGCAGATTGTCGGTTGCAGATAACAGCGGCGCAAAAGAAGTACTTTGCATCCGCGTGCTTGGCGGTACAGGAAGAAGATATGCTTCCGTCGGCGATAAAATTGTTGTGACCGTGAAAAGTGCGCTTCCCGCAAGCGAGGTAAAAAAGGGAACTGTAAGTAAAGCAGTGGTTGTCAGAACAACAAAAGAAATACGACGTGCTGACGGATCCTATATACGTTTTGATGATAATGCCTGCGTGCTGCTTACCAACCAGGACGAGATCAGGGGAACCCGTATTTTTGGACCGGTGGCAAGGGAGTTGCGTGACAAGTATATGAAAATTGTATCACTTGCGCCTGAAGTGTTATAATACTTAAAATTAAAATCAATGCAGAAAAAATTACATATCAAGAAAGGCGATACGGTTTTCGTGAATGCCGGTGAAAACAAAGGCAGACAAGGCCGGGTACTTGAGGTGATCAGGAAAACTGACAGAGCAATCGTTGAAGGTATCAATTTGGTTAGCAAGCACACCAAGCCCAATGCGAAAAGTCCACAAGGTGGTATCATAAAAAAAGAAGCTCCGGTGCATATATCCAACCTGAATGTTGTGGATCCCTCAACAGGAAAGCCAACGCGTGTGGGACGGAAGTCAACCGGAGAAAGCCGGCTTGTCAGATATTCAAAAAAATCAGGAGAGGAGATTAAATAATGGCACAGATACCTAACCTCAGGATGAAATACCGGGAAGAGATCATTCCCGCTCTCACCAAAGAATTCAGTTATCATTCGGTGATGCAGGTACCCAAACTTGAGAAGATCGTTATCAATCAGGGGATTGGACAGGCTGTTACAGATAAAAAGATCGTAGATACTGCCCAGGAAGATCTTACCATGATCACCGGGCAGAAAGCTATTCTGACCATGTCACGCAAGGATATTTCAAACTTTAAGCTGAGACGCAAAATGCCTATCGGAGTAAAGGTTACACTGCGGCGTGATACCATGTATGAGTTTCTCGAAAGACTCATCAGTGTAGCATTACCCAGAATCCGTGACTTCAAAGGAATCAACAGCAAATTCGACGGACGCGGCAATTATACCCTGGGTATTACCGAACAGATTATTTTCCCGGAGATTGATATTGATAAAATCAACAAGATCCTGGGTATGGAAATTACGTTTGTTACCTCCGCCAGGTCAGACGAAGAAGCATTCGCACTGTTGCGTGAATTTGGGTTACCATTTAAAAATATTAAAAAGAATTAGGGATTATGGCTAAAGAATCATTGAAAGCCCGCGAAGTAAAGCGCAAAAAACTGGTTGAAAAGTTTGCCGCCAAAAGAGCAAAACTGAAAGCCGAAGGCGATTTCCAGGAACTGAGCCGTTTGCCCAGAAATTCAAATCCTATACGGTTACATAACCGGTGCAAATTAACCGGACGTCCGAAGGGATATATGCGTCAGTTCGGAATCAGCAGGATTGCATTCCGGGAGCTTGCATCCAAGGGTCTGATACCCGGTGTTAAAAAAGCCAGTTGGTAAATACAGGTAAATCAAGAGAAAAACTAAAGAGATGACAGATCCGATAGCAGATTATTTGACCCGATTGAGGAACGCGATTTCCGCCAAACATAAGGTGGTTGAAATTCCCTCGTCCAATCTGAAAAAGAATATAACCAAGATATTGTTTGATAAGGGTTATATCCTGAATTACAAATTTGTCGATGACAAATTGCAGGGCAGTATCAAGATTGCCTTGAAATATCATGCTGAAACCAAGCAGCCTGCAATCCGCGGTCTCAAAAGAGTGAGCTCGCCCGGACTCAGGAAATATGTTGGTTCAGAAAAACTTCCCAGAGTGCTTAACGGACTTGGTATTGCCATTGTCTCCACCTCACAGGGTGTGATGACCGACAAGGAGGCCAAGAATCTGAAAATCGGCGGCGAAGTATTGTGTTACATTTATTAACCGGAGGAAACAGCAATGTCACGAATAGGAAAACTGCCGATTAAATTGCCTCAGGGTGTAAGTTTAACCGTGAAACCCGATAATACGGTAACGGTAAAAGGACCAAATGGTGAACTGAGCCAGGTGATCGATCCCGATATCAAGGTGGAGATCCAGGACGGTGAGGTGGTACTTGCACGTCCTACTGAACAAAAACGTCATAAAGCACTGCATGGCCTATACCGGTCGCTTATCAACAATATGGTTGTTGGTGTATCAACCGGTTATAAAATACAAATGGAAGTTGTTGGCGTTGGTTATAAGGCTGAAACCAGAGGTCAGATACTTCAGCTTCATCTCGGATATTCCCACGATATTCATTTTGAGATACCCTCTGAGGTGAAGGTGGAAGCCAAAACTGAAAGAAGAAGCAATCCTGTCATCACGCTTACCAGCAATGATAAGCAACTGATCGGACAGATAGCCGCCAAAATTCGTTCGTTCCGCGCACCGGAGCCTTACAAAGGCAAGGGTATTAAATTTGTGGGCGAAGAACTCAGAAAGAAAGCCGGTAAATCGGCAACAGCCAAATAATGCAAAAAAATATTGAAGTATGGCTTTGACAAAATTAGAACGCAGAAGCAGAATTAAAATGCGGGTCCGTAAAGAAGTTTACGGAACAAAGGATAAACCCCGGTTATCGGTTTTCAGGAGCAATAAACAGATTTATGTTCAGTTTATTGACGATACCGAAGGTAAGACCTTGTTATCGGTTTCTTCACGTGTGAAGGAAATCGCAGGTAAAACAGGGATTACAAAAACCGAACAGGCCAAGTTGGTTGGTAAACTTGCTGCTGAGAAATCCAAAGAAAGCGGAATCAGCCAGGTGGTTTTCGACCGGAATGGATACCTGTATCATGGAAGAGTAAAAGCACTGGCTGAAGCTGCCAGAGAAGGTGGACTTAAATTTTAACTTATTATGTCAAACGTAAGCATTCGAAGAGTAAAGACTACAGACCTTGATCTGAAAGACCGTCTTGTTAGTATTCAACGTGTGACCAAGGTTACCAAAGGTGGTCGGACCTTCAGTTTCTCAGCCATTGTTGTGGTGGGCAATGAAGACGGTATTGTGGGGTACGGGCTGGGTAAGGCCAATGAAGTTACCACTGCCATTGCCAAAGGAGTGGAAGATGCCAAAAAGAACCTGATCAAGGTACCGGTTTATAAAGGGACCATCCCGCATGAGCAAATCGCCAAGTACGGAGGTGCAAAAGTATTCCTGAAGCCGGCATCGAGCGGTACCGGAGTAAAAGCCGGAGGCGCCATGCGTGCTGTTCTTGAAAGTGTCGGTGTGCGTGATGTGCTTGCCAAATCAAAAGGTTCCTCCAACCCGCATAACCTGGTCAAGGCCACTTTTAATGCACTGCTTTTATTGCGTGATGCCTATACCATTGCACAGCATCGCGGTATTAATATGGAAAAGGTATTTAACGGCTAATGTAAGAATTGACTATACCCATGGCTAAAATTAAAATAACACAGGTAAAAAGCAGGATTCACTGCACCAAAAGACAGAAATTGAATCTGGATGCCCTTGGCCTCAGAAAGATGAACGCATCGGTTGAGCAGGAAGCTACTCCACAGATTCTGGGTATGGTGAACAAAGTGAAGCATTTGCTGAAAGTAACGGAAATTTAGTCTAAAGATAAATTTAAAGATATAAAACGATTATGGATCTGAGCAACTTAAAACCGGCCAAAGGGTCTGTTAAAAAGGAAAAACGTATTGGCAGAGGCCAGGGATCCGGTAAAGGTGGTACTTCTACCAAGGGTCATAAGGGTGGACAATCAAGGGCCGGCTATTCCCGGAAGATCGGCTTCGAAGGAGGCCAGATGCCTTTGCAACGAAGGGTCCCAAAATTCGGATTCACGAACCTCAGCCGTAAAGAATTCAAAGCCATCAATATTTCTACGCTGCAGACACTGGCTGATGCCAGGAAGCTGTCTGCCATTGATATAAAAACCCTGGCGGATGCCGGTCTGATTTCCAAGAATGACATGGTTAAAGTTTTGGGAAACGGAAAACTGACCCTGAAGCTCGATGTCACTGCACATGCTTTCTCAAAGTCAGCCAAAGCTGCCATTGAAGCATTAAAGGGAACGGCAACCATAATCTGAAACTCACATGAAATCATTCATTCAGACTTTAAAGAATATTTATAAAATTGAAGAGCTCAGATCGAGGATAGGTTTCACTCTTTTTATCATTCTTATCTATCGTCTGGGTTCCAAAGTGGTATTACCGGGTGTGGATCCGGCGATGCTCGAAGCATTTACACGGCGCGCTTCCGAAGGTGTCATGGGTTTGCTCGATATGTTCTCGGGAGGTGCATTCTCCACGGCTTCTATTTTTGCCCTGGGAATTATGCCCTATATATCTGCCTCCATTATCATTCAG
Organism: Bacteroidales bacterium; assembly: GCA_016930375.1. Taxonomy (GTDB): domain Bacteria; phylum Bacteroidota; class Bacteroidia; order Bacteroidales; family UBA10428; genus UBA5072. Next base: position 14,242 of record JAFGGU010000003.1, read on the forward strand.
CTTCTCACCATTGCGGTTCCTTTCTTCCAGCGTATGCAGAAAGAAGGTGAAAGCGGCAGAAGAAAGATGAATCAGATAACCAGGTATCTGACCGTGCTGGTGCTTATACTGCAAGCCCCTGCCTACCTGACGCAAATTCCCACAGAAGCCCGGATCATGAATCCGTTTATGTTCCAGTTGTCGTCCATGATCATTCTTACGGCCGGCACGATATTCGTAATGTGGCTGGGAGAAAAGATCACCGACAAGGGAATTGGAAACGGAATATCCCTGATCATTATGATCGGTATCGTTGCCAGGTTGCCCTTTGCCATTATCAGTGAATTTACCGACCGTCTGAACGGACAGGGCGGACTGGTTGCCTTCCTGGTTGAGATCGTCTTCCTGCTGATTGTAATCGCCGTCACCATACTTTTGGTCCAGGGAACACGCAGAATACCGGTTCAGTATGCCAAGAGGATCGTAGGCAATAAACAGTACGGTGGCGTACGGCAGTATATTCCGCTTAAGGTTAACGCAGCCGGAGTTATGCCTATCATTTTCGCACAGGCCATCATGTTCCTGCCATTGTCATTTGCCCGGTACGGAGGTGAGGGAATGTCCAAGTTCGTTTCAGCCTTTTCACGATATACAAGTGTCTGGTATAATGTAGTTTTTGCATTGCTAATCATAGTTTTTACTTATTTTTACACGGCCATTATTATGAATCCGACGCAAATGGCTGAAGATATGAAGAAAAACGGTGGTTTTATTCCCGGTGTAAAACCCGGAAAAAAAACCAGCGAATTCATTGACACTGTCATGTCCAGAATTACTTTGCCGGGATCTATCTTTTTGGCGCTCATAGCGATACTACCGGCATTTGCCGGTATACTGGGCATCCAGCAGAGTTTTGCCCAGTTCTTCGGCGGAACTTCCCTGCTCATCTTGGTGGGAGTTGTGCTTGACACGCTTCAGCAAATAGAAAGTCATTTACTGATGCGGCATTACGATGGTCTGATGAAATCCGGCAGGGTAAAAGGCAGGGCAGGCGGAGTCGCCTCCTCCATTTAACTCTGCATAAAGTTCTTTGATGATTCATTTTAAAACAGCGGAAGAAGTTGAGTTGCTGAGAGCAAGCAATCTGTTGGTTTCCAGAACTCTGGCTGAGGTGGCAAAGCATATCGCGCCCGGCGTGACAACCCTGGAACTTGACAGGGTGGCTGAGGAGTTTATCCGGGATAATCACGCTTTACCAGGTTTTCTGGGTTATAAGGGATATCCCAAAACACTCTGCACTTCGGTCAACCAACAGGTTGTGCACGGCATACCCTCCGGTTACCGACTCAAAGAGGGCGATATCGTTTCGGTTGATTGCGGTGCGCTTTACCAGGGTTACTATGGCGATTCTGCCTATACTTTTGCAGTAGGAGAAGTTCCTGACAGGGTGAAGTTACTGCTGAAGACAACCAGAGAGGCACTCTACAAAGGCATTGAAAATGCCCGGGAAGGTTTGAGGATCGGCGATATAAGCAACGCTATTCAGGATCACTGTGAGCGGGAACGATTCTCTGTGGTGCGGGAAATGGTGGGGCACGGGATTGGCCAGGGATTGCATGAGGAACCTGAAGTTCCGAACTACGGAAGGCGCGGACACGGGATCAAATTGCAGCTGGGGATGGTGATTTGTATTGAACCCATGATCAATATGGGACGCAAGGAAATATCACAAGATGCGGATGGCTGGACAATACACACGGCCGATAAGATGCCTTCAGCTCATTTTGAACATTGTGTCGCCATCGGAAAAACCAGTGCTGACATTCTTTCGTCTTTCGATTACATAGAAGAGATATATAAGTATTGAAAAAACAGATAAAGATCATTTATGTCAAAACAACCATCCATTGAACAAGATGGCGTAATCCGAGAAGCCCTTTCCAATGCAATGTTCCGGGTGGAACTGCAGAACGGGCACATCATTACGGCCCATATCTCCGGGAAAATGAGGATGCATTATATCAAAATCCTTCCCGGTGACAAAGTGAGGGTTGAAATGTCACCTTATGATCTGACCAAGGGAAGAATAACATTCAGGTACAAATAATTGAACGGATATAACATGAAAGTAAAAACATCCATTAAAAAACGCACTGCCGACTGCAAAATAGTCCGCAGGAAAGGACGTTTATACGTGATTAACAAAAAGAATCCCAAGTATAAACAGCGTCAGGGCTGATTAACATTTAAAATTATAAATATTAAAGTATATGGCTAGAATCGTTGGTGTCGATTTACCAAAGAATAAGCGGGGTGAAGTAGGACTAACTTACATTTTCGGGTTAGGCCGGAGTTCGGCCCAGAAAATTCTTGAAAAAGCTGGTGTTGATAAAGATGTTAAAGTAAAGGACTGGACGGATGAGCAGGTTAATCTTATCCGAAAGGTGATCAATGAGAACTTCAAGGTTGAAGGTGAACTTCGTTCACAGGTCCAGCTTAACATTAAACGCCTCATGGACATTGGTTGTTACCGGGGTGTGCGGCATCGTCTGGGACTGCCCACAAGAGGACAGAGCACCAAGAACAATGCCCGTACACGCAAAGGACGCAGAAAAACAGTTGCAAATAAAAAGAAGGCTACCAAATAAGAATTGAATCATGGCAAAAAAAGCTGGAATTACCAAGAAGAAGGTTGTAAAGGTCGATCCTGTCGGACAGGCGCACGTGCATGCCTCGTTCAACAACATCATTATTTCGTTGACAAACAGTCAGGGCCAGGTTATTTCATGGGCATCTGCCGGGAAGATGGGGTTTAAAGGTTCCAAAAAGAATACTCCCTATGCAGCCCAGGTAGCTGCTGCAGACTGCGCTAAAATTGCTTTCGACCTGGGTCTTCGCAAAGTGAAGGCATTCGTTAAAGGTCCCGGTGCCGGAAGAGAATCCGCTATCAGAACCATACATACGGCAGGCATTGAGGTTACTGAAATTGTGGATGTTACTCCGCTTCCGCACAACGGTTGCAGGGCACCCGGAAGAAGAAGAGTATAAATGAAGTGGCAAATATTTGATATATATAAAAAACTATACATCAGAAATGGCAAGATACATTGGACCAAAGACTAAAATAGCCAGGAAGTTCGGAGACGCGATCTATGGGCCGGATAAGAATTACGACAAAAAAAACTATCCTCCCGGGCAACATGGCATAAATAAAAAACGGAAGAAATTATCAGAGTATGGCATTCAGCTTCGGGAGAAGCAAAAAGCCAAGTATACTTACGGGGTACTTGAAAAACAATTTGCCAATTTGTTCGACAAAGCGCAGAGGAGTAAAGGTGTTACCGGTGAAGTACTGCTGCAGTTACTCGAATCGAGACTGGACAATCTGGTATTCCGGTTGGGCATTGCACCTACCCGTTCCGGTGCCCGTCAACTTGTTACCCACCGCCATATTACCGTGAATGGTCAGGTCGTTAATGTGCCCTCCTTTTCTGTCAGGCCTGGTGATGTTGTGGGCGTACGTGAAAAATCAAAATCTCTCGAAGTTATTCAAGACTCTCTCGGTTCACGCAGGGTAAATGTTTCCTGGTTGGAATGGGATTCGGCATCTCTGGCCGGAAAACTGATCAACCGCCCTGAACGTGATCAGATACCTGAAACCATCAAGGAACAATTGATCGTTGAATTGTACTCTAAATAATTGAAATATTTAACTTATGGCCATATTAGCTTTTCAGAAGCCCGATAAGGTGATCATGATCGAATCGGATGACAAGTTCGGCAAGTTCGAATTTCGTCCGCTCGAGCCTGGTTATGGTATTACTATTGGTAATTCCCTGCGCAGGATTCTACTTTCATCACTCGAGGGTCATGCTATTACAGCTATCAAAATCGACGGAGTTGAGCATGAATTTGCTTCGATTACCGGCGTTATCGAGGATGTGGTAGAAATCATACTGAATCTCAAACAGATCCGGTTTAAGAAATTGGTGGATGATGTCAACGATGAAAAAATCACCGTTACCTTATCCGAGCAGACAAGCTTTAAAGCCGGTGACCTCAACAGGTTTTTGAGTAATTTTGAGGTGCTCAATCCTGAACTTGTGATTTGTCATATGGAAAAAGATGTGGAATTACACATGGAATTCCATATAAACAAAGGCAGAGGTTATGTGCCTGCAGAAGAAAACAAACCGTTTGACGCCGAATTCGGTCTGATTCCCATTGATTCTATTTTTACTCCCATCAAGAATGTGAAGTTTTCTGTTGAGAATTATCGTGTTGAACAGAAAACGGACTATGAAAAGCTATTGGTAGAAATTCTTACTGATGGTTCGATACATCCCAAAGAGGCTTTGAAGGAAGCTGCCAAGATCCTGATCTATCATTTCATGCTCTTCTCGGATGAGAAAATCACACTTGACTCTGAAGAAAGAGCCGCCAATGAGGAATTTGATGAAGAGGTGCTGCACATGAGGCAGCTGTTAAAGACCAAACTGGTCGACCTCGACCTGTCAGTCAGAGCTCTCAATTGCCTAAAGGCTGCCGAAGTTGAGACATTGGGTGATCTTGTGAAGTTCAATAAAAATGATCTGCTGAAATTCAGGAACTTCGGTAAGAAATCCCTTACAGAGCTCGACGAGCTTCTCGAAACCATGAACCTCTCATTTGGCATGGATATAGTGAAATATAAGCTTGACAGAGACTGATTTGAACCACAGAAACGACTGAGAAAATATCCATTGAATTAATTTACGGATTACCATGCGACACAAGAATGCAAATAACAACTTAGGACGTAAAAGCGCTCACCGTAAAGCCATGCTTTCCAATATGGCTTCTTCGCTGATTCTGCATAAACGCATTAAGACCACAACAGCGAAGGCCAAGGCTCTGCGTGTGTTCATCGAGCCCATTCTCACCAAATCAAAAGAAGATTCGACACAGGCCCGCAGGCTGGCTTTTGCCTACTTGCAGGATAAAGATGCCGTCACCATACTATTCAGAGAAGTTTCTCCAAAAATTGCTGAACGACCGGGAGGGTATACCAGAATTCTAAAATTAGGTACACGGGTGGGTGATGCTGCTGAAATGTGCTATATCGAGCTGGTTGATTTTAATGAAGCCATGACAACGGCAACTGCTGCAGGTGAAACAAAAACCACCCGTCGCAGCCGCAGGGGTGGTATAAAGAAGAAGACGGAAGATACTTCCGCCAAGAAGCCTGCAAAAGCCGATGCTGCCAAAGAGGTGAAGACGAAAAAGCCAGCTGCCAAAGCTGCTGCAAAAACAGCACCCAAGGCCGCAATGGACAAAGAAAAAGAATCCTCTACGGATGCGGAAAGCAAGGAATAGTACTAATTAAAAGCATAAAACTAATGGGACAAATAGCACATGTTCATGCACGTGAAATCCTCGATTCAAGGGGAAATCCTACTATCGAAGTTGAAGTGATACTTGAAAGCGGCTTTGTTGGTCGTGCCGCTGTACCTTCCGGAGCTTCCACAGGTGAAAATGAAGCGCTGGAATTGCGTGATGGAGATAAAAAAAGATACCTCGGAAAGGGTGTTCTTAAAGCGGTTGAGAATGTCAATAAAATCATTGCCAAGGAAGTCATTGGCATGAATGCTTTGGATCAGGTTGCCGTTGATAAAAAAATGATTGCACTTGACGGCACCAAAACCAAGAGCAAATTGGGTGCAAATGCCATATTGGGCGTTTCCCTGGCTGTCGCCAAAGCTGCATCCATGTATCACGATATGCCCCTCTATCGATACATTGGCGGTACCAATGCAAAAGTGTTGCCTGTGCCCATGATGAACATCATCAACGGAGGTTCCCACAGCGATGCCCCTATTGCTTTCCAGGAATTTATGATCCGCCCCATCGGAGCTGCAAGTTTCCGTGAAGGACTTCGCATGGGCGCCGAAGTGTTCCATTCCCTCAAAAAGGTCCTCAAAGAGCGCGGACTCAGCACTGCCGTTGGTGACGAAGGTGGCTTTGCCCCTGCCCTGAACGGTACTGAGGATGCGCTGGAATCCATCATCAAGGCTATCACAGCCGCCGGTTACAAAGCCGGTCGCGCTGCCGATGGTGGTGATGTATCCATTGCGCTCGACTGCGCCGCGTCGGAATTTTATGAGAACGGCAAATACAACTATGCCAAATTCGAAGGCGCCAAGGGTGCCGTCAGAACTTCTGCGGAACAGGTTAACTTCCTGGAGCAACTCATCCATAAATACCCCATCGATTCTATTGAAGACGGAATGTCGGAACACGACTGGGATGGATGGAAACTGTTGACGGACAAACTTGGAAAACGCTGCCAGCTGGTGGGCGATGATGTTTTTGTGACCAATGTTGAATTCCTCAAAAAGGGAATCGAAATGGGATGCTCCAATTCTATACTGATCAAGGTCAACCAGATCGGCAGCCTTACCGAGACACTGGATTGCATTGAAATGGCTCACAGGGCCGGCTTTACAACTGTTACCTCGCACCGTTCCGGTGAAACTGAGGATGCCACCATTGCTGATTTAGCTGTTGCCACCAACTCAGGTCAAATAAAGACCGGTTCAATGAGCCGTTCTGATCGGATTGCAAAATACAACCAGTTGCTTCGCATTGAGGAAGAATTAGGTGAACTGGCGATTTATGGGTATAAGAAGTGATGAAGTGATTAGGTGATGAAGTATGCATCAATAAGGGAAAAAGGACCTCGCCAGAAAGCGGGGTCTTTTTTTTATAAAAGAGTTAAGCTTTTGATTGAAAAACTTAAACAAGAATTGTAATCTTGTGTTACTAATTACAAATCCATTCACAATTCACAATTCATAATTCATAATTCATCTTAACACATGGCCGGACTGAAGGAAACTCTTTATGAAAAAATCCAGGCCTGGAGGCCACGGATTAAAAGACTGCTCGATGAGCATGGCGAAGTGGTGGTTGATACTGTAACAATCAGTAAATTAATTGGCGGTATGCGGGATCTGAAATGCCTGGTTACCGATATCTCCTATCTCGATCCCAATGAAGGTATCCGTTACAGGAATTATGCCCTGCCCGAATTGTTCAAAAACCTTCCCAAACCAAAGGGAGCTGAAATGCCCTATGTGGAAGGAGTGATCTACCTTTTGCTGACAGGGGATATGCCTACGATGGAAAATGTCACGGAGGTCCTCGATGAGTTGAAGAAGCGACGGATCATACCCAGGTATATTATGGAGCTGATAGAGGCCTTTCCCAAGGGAACTCATCCCATGACCATTTTCTCGGCTTCCATTCTGGCCATGCACAGGGAATCCTTTTTTGCGAGAAAATACGATGCCGGCATTCATAAACAGGACTACTGGGAACCAACCTATGAGGATGCCCTGAATCTGCTGGCCAAATTGCCTGAAATTGCCGCCTGTATTTATCACCGGCTTTACAAAGACGGGAAACGGGAGCACTCTGATCCAAACCTCGATATGGGCGCTAATTTTGCGCATATGATCGGCATCGGAAAACCCTATGATGATGTGTCACGCATGCACTTCATCCTTCACGGTGACCACGAAAGCGGCAATGTAAGCGCACATGCCGGACATCTGGTTGCCAGTTCATTGTCCGATATATACCTTTCCATATCTTCCATGATAAATGGTCTGGCCGGTCCGCTTCACGGACTTGCAAACCAGGAAGTTCTCAGGTGGTTGCATGACATCATGGAGAAAATGGGAGGCGAAGTACCTACGGAAAATGAAATGAAACAATTTGTTTGGGACCTGCTGAATGCCGGTCAGATTGTCCCTGGTTTCGGACATGCCGTTTTACGCATAACTGACCCAAGGTATATCATACAACGTGAATTTGCGCAAAAACACATGAGCGAGGATCCGATCTTTAAATATGTCGATATCTTGTACAAGGTTGTTCCGCCTATCCTCATGGAACAAGGTAAGGCCAAAAATCCCTGGCCCAATGTTGATGCCCATTCAGGGGTGATTCAATGGCATTATGGTATAAGGGAATATGATTTTTATACCGTGCTTTTCGGAATCGGAAGGGCAATTGGAATATGCGCCAATATCATTTGGGACAGGGCGCTTGGTTACCCGCTTGAACGGCCCAAATCAGTGACCACTGAAATGCTCGAGAGAATTGCGCAGGGTGAGAATCTGGAAGAGGAATAATATCACTTTTCTTTTGCCCGCTTTGTTCGTTTTGTATTGTTAAATAAATTAGCTATTTTAATGAATCAAAATCAATGCATTAATGCGGGCATACCGATTCTATATTATTATTCTTATCGGGTTAACGTACAGTTCATTACATGCCCAGAAATACCTTCCGCCACAGATCTTTTCTGTTGAAGAAGGTCTTTCATCTCAGCAAATTACAAGTTTGACCTTCGACCGGGAAGGATATTTATGGACCGGTACGAAATATGGATTGAACCGTTTTGACGGGTATCGGTTCAGGCAATTTTTAACGTCCACCACCGGTGACGGATCGGTCGGGAATTTGACCATCAATGTCATAAGGGGGGATGAACGGGGAAACCTCTGGATACTTTTTGACGAGGGGATCAATAAATACGATCATGAAACCGGGAAAATGACCCGTTATCTGTCAGGTTCTTTTGGTTCAGCATTTCAGAAAGGTTCTTTGCTTCTGGATGCCTATCCAGGCATAAACGGAACAGTATGGATCCTTTCGGAAGAATCCCTTACCATGCTTGGCGGTGAACAGCAAACCATGTCCTATCGCATTCCTTCCGAACAGCTCAGGAATGGCATAAAACCAACCTGTCTTCTGGCAGATGCAGGCGGAAATGTATGGATCGGCACATCCGGGGGATTACTGCTGTTTAATTCTCAGCAGGGAGTGTTTAAGGAGCTGGTTGTTCAGGATTCACGGGGTTTGTTAAGCAATAACTATGTACAGTGCCTTTTTCTCGACCAGGATCATTTTATTTGGATCGGAACCAAGAATGGACTCAATCGTTTGGATCCGGCAGAACTGGATTTTAGTCATTTTTACCCCGGGGGCTCCCAGTCAGTTCAACCTTCCAACGAAATTACTGGGATATCAAGCGCTGAAAGGGGAGTATTGATACTGGCAACAGGTTCAGGTATTTTAAGATTCAATGCAGTCACGCCATCATTTACCCCTGTATACTATTCAGCTGAGTTCCCGGTCAGGACCGTAACCACGGATTCTGCAGGCATTATCTGGGCCGGCACTTCGAACGGTATTCTGAAAATCCGGAAATCCAAATTATCGGCAAGCAATTTTTCTTCACGTACCAGTGAACTGAAACTTTCTGGAGATCATATCGTGGCAATGGATAAACGTACCACAGGGGACCTGTACCTTGGGTATGAAGGTGACAGTTATGATGTCATGGATCTCAACACGAATTCAGTCCGCAACTTTAAAACATTAGACGGAAGCAGTGCTGTTGCTTTCACCCCCTTTAGACAGGAGGATTATCTGGTCCTTTCAGAACATGATATTGAATTTGTTACAGCGCAGCAAACTTCCCGGCAAAGTTTATTCAGGCTTTATCCTTTCCTGAAAAAAGAACTTGTGGAAAATGTCAGGCTGAACTGTGTGCTTTACGATGGCTCCTATTGTCTGTGGTTAGGAACTTCCAGCGGAATCCAGCAAATCAGGTTTGACTCTGCACGACATATTGCAAGACAGACGCTGAAGTATCAGAATCAGCAAATCGGAATCGGACAGGTTTTTGACATCGAAAAGGATGCTTCGGATAATTTATGGCTCGGAACAGATAACGGCCTGCTGTTTTATAATCCGGCAAAGGGCAATTACAGCAGGTATACTCCCTATGACAAGGATATGATGAATACGGAGCACAAGGAGGTGTATACACTGGTCCCCGCTTCATCGGAGGAATTTCTGATTGGCACATCCTGGGGAGTTTTCAGGTTTAATATAAACTACCGCGAATTCACTGCGGTTGCCGACAATCCTGATGTTATGAATACCGCTGTTAAAGCAATTGCCATTGACTCGCTGGAAAATATATGGATCGGCACAGAAAAAGGATTGTTCTATTACCTCTCACCGGCAAATTCTTTGATACACTATGATCTGAAAGAAGGATTGTCGAATTTTACTTATACGGCCATTATTGCAGGGAATGATAGAAATGTTTACCTGGCAGGCCAGCAAGGTTTATCTGTAGTTAGGTTGTCCGACATCGAACCTGCTTCGGCGTATCATAACGTTGTAATTACCGGATTGCAATTTGTTGAAAAAGAACTTACGACAGGGATGTATTATCACTCTGCAGATACAATTGTTTTGCCCTGGAACAGAAAACCCATTCGGATCGATTTTGCCGTGCTGAACATGACCCGGCCTGAATTTAACCGTTTCAGGTATAGTTTTGGAAAAATCGGGAAAAATCACGAATGGTATCAGTTAGGAACTCAAAATTATGTGATTCTTGATCGTCTTCCTCCGGGTAAGTATATGTTCCGGGTTAACGGGTGCAACTCAGACATGGTATGGGACAATACCGGGAAGTCCCTGATAATTATTGTTGAAGCACCTTTCTGGAGATCAGCGGGCAGTCTGATCGTTTACTTTACGCTTGGCATATTGTTATTTTTCTTCTTTATCCGATTCTGGATAAGACAGTTCTTTAATCTGAGCCGTGAAAATCAGGAAAGAGAAATGTTTGGAAAGCAGATTATGCTGCAAAAGGAGGAACTTACATTAAAAAACAAGAGCATAACGGACAGTATCAATTATGCAAAACGCATCCAGACGGCCATGTTACCGCCTTATAAAATGTTTAAGTCCATCTTCCCTTCTTCATTTATATTGTTTATGCCCAAGGATATCGTCAGTGGTGATTTTTACTGGGTAAACAAACTGAACGATAAAGTATTCGTATCTGCCGTTGATTGCACGGGACATGGAGTTCCGGGTGCTTTTATGTCGATTATCGGATTTGAGCTTTTCAGGAGGATCACAAACATTGAAGGTTTGTCAAGACCTTCGGATATACTTAACCGGCTGAATGAAGATTTTCATGTGATATTCAAGGATGTTGAAAATGTTGTACTCCGCGATGGCATGGACGTGGCTTTATGTTCCATCGATAAAAAGGATAGGATACTCGAGTTCGCGGGCGCATTTAATCCCCTTTATCTTATCAGAGACAATAAGATCATGGAAATAAAGGGCGATCGTTTTGCCATAGGCCTCGATGAGACTAATTTCATGGAGCAGACTTTCAAAAACCATATCCTACCCCTCCAGAAGGGAGATATCATTTATATTTTCTCGGATGGATTTGCGGATCAGTTCGGCGGCCCCGACGGAAAAAAATACAAGTACCGCCGGTTCCGGCACCTGTTGCTAACCCTCCATCAGTTACCCATGGAAAAGCAGCATGAAATTTTGGAAAATAATGTAATGGAATGGAGGGGAGAACAGGATCAGGTGGATGATATCCTGGTTATAGGAATTCAAATTGATTTTTGATTTTAGGTTTCCAATAATACCTTCATTTTATTCACCAAAACATCAACCTGGAATGGTTTGCTGATATAATCATTCATGCCGGCAGCAAGACAGGTTTCTTTATCACCTGACAGCGCATTGGCGGTTATGGCAATTATGGGTGTCTGCGTATTGGAAGTCAATTCCAGTTCCCTGATTTTCTTGGTTGCTGCGATGCCATTGATGACAGGCATCTGAATATCCATGAGGATCAAATCATATTTGGTTGTACCGAATTTATCAAGCGCATCCTTTCCATTGTTCGCAATATCAATGTTTTTAACATGGTTTTTCAGACTGAGTATAATGATCTTCTGGTTTATGGCATTATCCTCAACCAGTAATATATTGGCATTTCCCAGTTCCACCCTGTTCTTGACAATCAGAATCTGAGAAGCCTCTCTGTCAAAATCAGGTTTGTGTGTTATGCCTGCAGTGCCTTTTCTTAACGCAAAGCTGAACTGCAGCAATGTCATTTCACTGGTGGAAGATATCTTTAATTCACCGCCATAAGATTCAATGATCTTTTTGGCAATCGTGAAATCAATATAATAATCATCGGGTTGATAGGATCCTTCATTAATCATATCAATACCGGGCCGGCTGTAATAATTTCCGTAATCATCCGATTCCAGGTGCAACTGCGGGCAACGCATTTGAAAGTTCAATTCTGATTCCTGTTCCTGGTCATTCAACAGCTCGATATCAATATCAACAAGCATTTTACCGCTTGGATTGGCTTTGATGACATTCTCGATAATATTCAGGAATATCTGCTTGATGCGTATCGGATCGCCAATATAGTTGTTTTTAATGTTACGGGAAAAACGAAGACTTAATTCAAGGCGGTCCTTATGCTGATCCCTGAATAGCTTCAGGGTATTATCCACAGATGCATACAAATCAAAATTAACCTGACTGCTCAGCTCTTTCTCGATCTTAACTTCAGAAACCTTGACGATGTTATTGACAACATTGATCAGGTTAATGGTTGAAGCCAGTATGGTATCAAAAAGGTCCCGATGATCGGCATCGAGTTTGGATTTATTAACCAGATTGGAAACTACGGTAAGATTGTTTAACGGAGTTCTGATCTGATGGGAAAGTTTGGAAAGAAAATCATCTTTCTGCCGGTTTTCATTTTTTGATTCGATAATCATTCTTTCCATAACGGAATAATTATGGAATTTGATGTATTCGTTAAGGTAAACCAGGAGATGAATGACACTGTAGGCGCCAAGATGTCTAACAGCAAAGGCGGCGGTATACACCTGATCAGTTTGAACATTGGAATGGAACATAAAATAGGCAACCAGGAGGAGAAAGAAAAGGAATGATACCAGATTGCCCCTGCTAAGTCCAAACAGAGGTATTGAGAAGACAGGGAATATGAGTACCCAGAGATGACCCGATCCTAAAGTTCCGCCGGTGTGCAAAAGATAAAGAAAAACCACAATAATAATGCTTGTGAGTAAGATTCTGATCAAGGGCTGCCTGTCGGTAAAGAAGTTGATTATCAGGGTGATTACCAGTAAAAACAGGACAGCCAGGAGGAACCACATCAGGGATTCATTTTTAGCTGCCAAAGCCAGAACTGCGTAGCCTGCAACGAAAACAATACCCGTAATGTTGATGAAGTAAACAATGAGCATCTTGTTGATTACATCCAGGTCAGTCTGCTGTTCGAGCTTTTTGATAAGTCTGGCAAGAAAAATGTAAAGCGGATTCATCCCGAAAGAGTTGGTTTATAGAATAATTGCCCCCAATAAACTTAATATCAAATATAAATATAACAAATATTTAAATATTATACTGAAAGTATGTACCGAAACTATCAGCAACCCTGAAATGGCCCGATTTTTGAAATCTGTTTTTATCATCAGATGACATTCAGGTGTTGGAAATTAAGCCTATTTTTGTACATACGATATTAATCATCAAATGTTTCTTTTAAAAACTATGAAAAGCGCTTTGTTGGTAATGTTGATTGTTGTTTCTGCACAGGCATTTTCGCAGCAGGACTCATCTGCAATGATCCGGTACTCACCTGATTTCAAATTCAAAGACGGTATCTTTTTAAGCTTTGAACAGGTTAAACAGAATAATCCGATACCCAAATCAAGCATAATTACTACGGTAGCTTATGATGATCCGGATTTTTATGATCGTGTTCTCAGGGAAAAGAAGATCCAGGTTTTTGATAATCTGGGAACCAAACAGGAAGTTCCTATAAAGAATCTTTGGGGTTTTTCCAGAAATGGGGTCTTGTATATCAATTTGAATGAAGGACATTACCGGATTACAATGATTGGCAGCATATGTCATTTTGTGGCAAGTCTTACTTCCTACAACAGCCCTTATAATAGTTATCCTTATTATTCCTATGGTTATCCTTACTACGGTTATCCATACAATCCCTACTATTCACCCTATGGTGGTACACAGACCTCCGAAATGCGGCAATACCTGCTCGATTTCAAGACCGGGAATGTGCTTGATTATGATGTTGAGAGTGTAGAATTATTATTGATGGCTGATCCGGAACTCCATGATGAATTTTCATCGCTGAACAAGAAAAAGAAGAAACAGATGAAGTTTTTATATATTCGAAAGTTCAACGAAAGAAATACGTTGTATTTTCCGAAAAACTAATACAGCAATGAAGCTATGAGAAAATGGATGTTTGCATTGGTAATCCTGGCGGTTGGAGCAAGGGTTCAGGCACAGGGTTATGTGCCTTCACGGGAAGATATTATGGCGTTCTTTACAACCAAAACTCTGGTTGTGCTCGAGGATAATCCGCTTTTGGAATACAATTCCATTATCCAGAAAGTTATGCAGCAAGAGTGGAATATCACAGAATATGGCTTTATCTCAAACAAGGAGTTTGAGGAAAAGCGTATGGATGCGCAGTATTCTTTTATCTATATGTCGCAGGTGACCTTTGAAGGTGATAAAACAGATGCAACCTACCGTTTCCTGCATCTTTCGTTGGGAGGTGATTATTTCCGGCTGAATGAGATGCCGGATCTTGCGTCGGTTCCACTGGCCTATTTCAGTGTTGAAGAAGAACGATATGCCTATAAACTGGCTGTTCTTGTACGTTTCATTCAAAATCATGCCAAACTGCTCCGGGAGCGTCCCGAAATAATTTCGGCCAACGTTTTAAAACATTATAATGATAATATCAAGGATATTAAAGGGAAAACACTTTATCTCCTGAAAGAGGAACTGGCTCCGTCAGTGAATTCTGCTGCACGTATCAGTAAGGTGTATCCTTATGCATTTAAACTGGTTACCATGGAGGAAATAGAGGAAGCCATCAAAAATCGTGATCCTGATGTAGTGTTTCTTCATAAAGTAGGACCTGAAGGCACCAAACTGGATGCGCGTTGTTATAACATTATCATTGGTGCTGCCGATGCCAATTTCTATTACTTTGATTACCACAAAGTCAGCGAAAAATCCCCGGATGGTTTTCTGGAATCCGATTTTAAAAACCTTTCAAAATCTGATCGTTGATTTTATTGTGGTAATGCCAAATATTTAGTATTTTCATTGCAGTAATTAAACCAAAGCTCCTTGAACATCTCGATTAAAAAACTATTTATCCTCTTCTTACTGCTGCCTGCCATACATGGAATTGCACAGGAGGATGCCAGAATAAATACCTTGCTTGCTGAAGCGGATGGCTTCATAAACGAAAACAAACTGAATGATGCCCTGGTAAAAGTTCAGGATGTCATTGAAATGGCTCCTTCCAATATTCCTGCACTTCAAAAGCGGATCAATATCTATTTTCTGATGAACAATGAAAAAGAATCCGTGCGTTATGTCGATGAAGCCATCAGAAAGTATCCGGAGGTTGGGGAATTTCATTATCTCAGAGGTATCATTAACAACGAAAGGGGAAAGTATATCAGGGCGCTCGATGATTTCAACCAGGCGATTAATCTGCACTCCTCCGGCAATTTATTCAGGTATTACCTGGGACGTGGCGTGAGTCACATGAATCTTCTGGAATACGATCAGGCCCTGGCTGATTTCACTGCCTCCATTGAACAAAATGATACGGTGGCAAGTGCCTATCACAGCCGCGCCATGTTGAACTATGAAATGAAAGACTATTCTGCGGCGGTCGAGGATTTCCTGAAAGCACTGACCTATTCTGAGGGCAACTCGGCACTTTATTTCAATCTGGGGATGTCCTATTACCGGCTCAATGAGAAAGAGAAGGCCTGTCCCTATTTTCATAAATCCTGCACCATGGGCAACACCAATGCATGCCGGATGACGTTGATGGAATGTGCCAAAGCGATACCCGTAATTCCCTGATGGACTTATCCGTCATCATAGTAAACTACAACGTAAAATTCTTTCTGGAACAATGCCTACATGCCGTTTACAGGGCTATGCAAAAAGTGAACGGAGAGATATTTGTTGTTGACAACAATTCTGCTGACGGTTCTGTTGGGATGATTCATGAACGGTTCCCGAAAGTATCGGTGATCGGCAATACAACCAACACGGGTTTCGCCAGGGCAAACAACCAGGCCATTCAACAGGCATCCGGCAGATTTATTCTTCTGCTTAATCCCGATACTGTGATTCAGGAAGATACTTTGTCGAAGTGTCTTGACTTTATGGAAGGACACCCTGATGTTGGCTGTATGGGTGTTAAGATGATTGACGGCAAAGGCAGATATTTGCCTGAATCCAAGCGGGCTTTGCCAACCCCGCGCATTGCGTTTTACAAAGTTTTTGGTTTGGCAGCCTTGTTTCCGCGATCGAAGGAATTTGGAAAATACCACCTGGGTTACCTGGATAAGGATGACATTCATGAGATTGATGTTATTTCGGGAGCCTTCATGTTTATCCGCAAAGCAGCCCTTGAAAAGGCAGGTATGCTCGATGAGGACTTCTTCATGTATGGTGAAGACATAGATTTATCTTACCGGATTAAGCTTGCGGGATACCGGAATATCTACTTTCCTTTGACAACCATCATTCACTACAAGGGTGAAAGTACCCGGAAAAGCAGCATCAATTACGTTATCGTTTTCTACAAGGCCATGATCATTTTTGCCCGCAAGCATTTCTCCAAAAAAACGTACCGCTTTTATTCCTTTTTCATCCATTTGGCCATTTATTTCAGAGCCGGTTTATCAATCATCAGCCGGTTTCTGCTCGGAATCATCAATCCGTCGTTGGATGCCGTGATCATCTTTGCCGGGTATTACCTGTTTTTACCGGTATGGGAGAAGCATCACTTTGGCCCTGCGCAGAGTTATCCCCCGGAATACCTTGGACTGGTTGTCCCTGCCTACATTTTGATCTGGCTGTTATCTGTATATCTGTCAACCGGCTATGAAAGGAAAGTCAGGATGACCGAATTGGTGAGAGGTGTTTTGATAGGGTCGCTGATGATACTGATTGGTTATGCTTTATTGCCCGAATCATTACGATTCTCGCGCGCCCTGATTGTTATCGGAACCGGCTGGGCAATTTTCACAACAATTTCAGTCCGGTATTTGTTAAGTAGTATCTGGAAGGATAAATTTGCCATTGAATTCTTTAAAAAGATAAAGCGAATAATCATAATTGGGGCATTACAGGAAAGCAAACGCGTGAACACATTGATTGGACAGACCCAGGTGAACTCCGAACTGGCAGGATTCGTTAATCCGGAAAACAATAGTAACCAGGAGGATTTTATAGGTCATATCGACCAAATAGAGGATATAGTTAGGATTAATCAGGTGGATGAACTTGTCTTCTGCGCTGCCAGCACATCCTCCCGTCAGATTATCAAAACGATGCTTCTGTTTACGGATTCCGGCATCGAATTTAAGATAGCGCCGCCCGAAAGTCTATCGGTTATAGGAAGTAATTCCAGCTCTGCTTCCGGCGAGCTTTATACTTTGCATTTCAACACATTATCCCGGTTGCTGAACAGGCGCAAAAAACGATTGTTTGATATTGCGGTCTCTTTGATTTTACTGGCTTTCAGTCCGGTTTTGGCATTCTTTACATCCAGTCCGGCCGGGTTGTTTCGCAACCTGATGCGAGTCCTCTTCGGCTTTTCTTCCTGGGTTGGTTATTACCAAACCACCGGAGAACGGCAGAGCAGTTTGCCCAAAATAAAACAGGGAATCCTGACGCCCTATGATCTGAAGAAAGGAGTCGCCCTGGAAGACAAAACTGTTGAACAGGTAAATCTTGCTTATGCTAAAGATTACAGGATTTTTCATGATTTGCAGATCCTAATTTCCGGGTTCACCCATTTGGGCCGAAAACCGGATACCCCGTCCAACATTGTTCCTGGTTCTGATCCCGCAACCTATGACCAAGTTTAAACTGGTTCTTCCTTCGATGGGTGAAGGCATCATCGAAGCAACCCTGACCCGGTGGCTCGTATCGGTCGGACAGCACGTTGAAATTGACCAGCCGGTGGTTGAAGTTGCCACTGATAAGGTGGATTCTGAAATTCCCTCCCCGGTTGACGGAGTGATCAGCAAGTTATTATACCACGAAGGCGAGATCCCAAAAGTTGGTGAGGTGATAGCACTGATAGAGACCGGTGAGGATAATCAGCCAGAACCAGATGAACAGGATAGGGTGACCACCGAGATCAGCCCTCCGATGCCTCCACAGCAAGATTCTGTTTTACCGGTCAAAAGTTCGGGTCTTCCTTTCTCCTCCCCCTCCGATGAGAAATTATCTCCATTGATCCTTAGCCTGGCAAGGCAACGCGGCATAACCTTGTTTGAACTGCAAGGAATTGAGGGTTCCGGTTTAAACGGACGAATCACGAAAATGGATATCAGCAATTATCTACAGGCCGGCCGACAGGCAAAAAGTGTGTCAGATTCTGATTTATCTGCCGGCACCATGGCCACACCACCAAATCCGTTTACGCAGAATCCGTTGCCCGAACCCGGGGATGAAGTCGTTAAAATGGACCGGATGCGAAAACTCATTGCGGGAAACATGGTAAGGTCCAAAAAGCTTGCTCCGCATGTTACTTCCTTTCTTGAAGCCGATATAACCGCACTGGTTGCCTGGAGGGAAAATTACAAAGAGGAGTTTTATCTGAAAGAACACGCCCGTCTTACCTATACTCCGGTATTCATTGAGGCGGTTGCCCGGGCTTTAAGGGAGTTCCCGAACATCAATATATCCATGTGGGATGATGATTCCATCCTGATCAGGAAAGGCATAAACATTGGATTCGCAACTGCTTTGCCCAATGGTAACCTGATTGTGCCGGTAATCAGGAATGCGGACCAGGAAGATCTGGGAAGTCTGGCCCGCAAAGTGTCCGATCTGGCAGATAGGGCCAGGAAAAATGCCTTGCTTCCTGTTGAGATCAGGGGGGGGACTTTTACCATCACCAACATCGGCCAGTACAATAATCTGACAGGAACTCCCATTATCAATCTACCCGAGGCGGCAATACTGGCGGTGGGCACCATTGCAAAAAAACCATGGGCAGTGAAAACCGGTGATGCCTACGGTTTGGCCGTACGGGATATCGTCATGCTGTCGCTGACCTATGATCACCGGGTGATTGACGGTGCCCTTGGCGGAAGCTTCCTGAGTCGGATAGCCCGGAACCTCGAGAATTTTGACACGGGTATTAACACTGCAAACTCCTGAAGATAAATAATTCTCAACAAATGGTTAATAAATAGCACGTCATAACTTATTGATAATTATTATTAAATTGTTTTTAATTATTTAAATTTGTTATGTTAGAAGTAAAGCTATGAAATCCAAGACAACCATTCGACCATACCTGTTTTTGTTAGTGATTCTTTGTATTTTTCCGACCTATGCTTTCGGACAGGCCGAAATAAATGTCAAGGAAGTATTCGTAGAGGCGGAATCGTACTTCCTGTTTGAAGAATATAAGGATGCCCTTCCTTTGTATCAGAGAATACTGCAAACCGATCCGGAAAATTTCAATATCAACTACAAGATAGGCATTTGTTATCTGAATGATATTTACCAGGTTCAAAAATCAGTAGAATACCTCGAAAAGGCTGTGAAAGGCATCAGTCCGGAATGCAAGACCAACAGTTATAAAGAAAAGCGTTCACCCCCGGAAGCCATGTATTACCTCGGGAATGCATACCGTGAAAACAACCGCATGAACGATGCCATTGAGGCATTTGAACAATTCAAGCAGATTCTTGACCCGGTGGTCTATGATGTTGCCCTGGTGGATGAACAGATCACGGCCTGCAAGGTAGCTACCACTCAGCGGCAGAATCCCATGTACTTTATTTCCATTAACCTGGGAGAGGGCATCAATGACCGGTTCGAAGAGATCAATCCACTGGTCTCCGGCGATGAAAAGGTCCTGGTTTTTACCCGGAAGCTTCAATTTTATGATGCGGTATTTTATTGCCGAAAAGACAACGGAAAATGGTCCGAGCCCCTTAATCTGACTGAATCATTTGGCGTTGACGGTAATTCCCACTGCACCGGCCTTTCCTATAATGGCGATGAACTATTTGTATACAGGAGCGATAATTTTGACGGCAACCTTTATGTAAGTAAATTTCGGAACGGCAAATGGTCCAAACTGGAAAAGCTGAACGGCAACATCAACACCAAGTACTGGGAATCCCACGCATCACTTTCAAAAGACGGCAAAACCTTATACTTCACAAGTAACCGTGAAGGTGGATATGGAGGCCTTGATATTTATAAATCGGAACGCAACAGGGGTGGCGACTGGGGCCCTCCCATAAATCTGGGACCGGTAATAAACTCGAGGTATAACGAAGACACGCCGTTTGTGACAGATGACGGCAGCACTTTGTATTTCAGTTCACTGGGTCATTATAACATGGGAGGTTATGATATCTTTTACAGCACCAGGCTTGATAACGGGCAATGGGCAAAACCCCTGAACGCCGGCTACCCTTTAAACACAACGCGGGATGATCTTTTTTTTGTTCCGGTACGCGATGGTGCCTTTGCCTATTATTCCAAATATGACCCGAACGATTCCTATGGCATGCTGGATCTTTACAAACTTGAAGTATTTACCGATCTTCATCCCAGGAAATTCATACTCAACGGGATAACACGTGTTGAAGGACAGATCAGGCCCGATTATTCCGATTATACGGCCACCCTTACCGATGTAAAAACCGGAAAAGTGATTGACCAGTCAAAGCTCAATCCCGACGGCACCTATACCCTTGACGCACTATCCGGGGAATTTGACCTTCAGATTAAAGGGAAAGGCATCCACGATAAAAACGAGCGGTTGATCATTCCGTTGAATAATCCCTCGAATATCCTAGCTCATTCCTCATTGCTCACTGCAGCGGCATCCGGTATTACAGCGACCGAGATTGTCCCGGATACTGTAGGGCAAATTGTTCCCGGTCCGGAATTGTCGATACCCGTTGCCAGTTACAATGTGACCACCAACGAGTCCATTCCCATCAGACTTGATCTTGAAAGAAATACTACCCTTCAGGTTGAAACGATAGTCAATGATGATCTGAGAAAAACTGAGAATTTTGACATCAAGCGAAGACGTTTTGTTTACATGCTCACACCTGAACCCGGCACCAATGTGCTCCGGTTTACCCTCACCGATTCCAAGGGCAACAGCACCACGCGCGAGGTAACTGTAGTGTATACCCCTCAGTCTGGGGAAGCAACTGCACCTGTTTCTTTTCAGAATTCCATTCTTTCAGATTCTGACAGGTACATGGGATTGACAACCATGGCCCGCGGAAATCTCGAGAAATTCCTGAAAAGCCTTAATCTGCGTGATTCACAATTCAATTCCATTGCGGATCTCTATGATTACCTCATGAAAAATGCTGTTGAGCAGGGTTATACCGTGGAAGAGGTGGAAGGTCTGATCGCCAGGTACCTGGCACAGAAAGACCTGAATATGTTTTACAACGAGCTGCTCAGCAATTCCACAGATAGCCTTGTCACAACGCTGGAAAGCCTGGATCTCAGGAAAAACAATCTGTTTTCTTCGGAGGCGCTGGTTGATTACCTGTATAATAAGGCCCCGGGAAGCAATTATAAGCTTGAAGAGCTTCGTGAAGCCCTTTATAAAATTGCCGCACTTACTCGTGATCCCAGGGCGCTGATTGAACTTCTCGAATCGTTCTCGACCGGTGACCTGGCAGATTACCTCGGTAAAATGAAGCAGGACTGGAAGAATTTCCCTGATACCCGTTCAGTTGCTGATTTTATAATGAAAGGCGCAGAAAGTAAAACTTTTCCGCTTTCTGAACTGGAGGAGGCACTTAAAAAGGCCGCGATGGATCTGGATGTCCATTTCCTGGCCCAGGGTCTCCTTTTCATATCATCAGACAGCCTGAAACAAACCATTCTTGATCTCAACATGGAGCAACAGAACGTCAGGAATTCGGTGGAACTTATTACATATCTGCTGGGTAATGCGGACCTTCGCGGTTATTCCAAACGCGAACTGATGGAAAACATTGAAAAGATCCGCAAGGATCCCTATTACTATGTCGATCTTTTCAGGCAATTGCTCGTGCATAAAGCTACCGGAAGTCTGAAAACATTCCTGCAGGAAATTGATATCCGGAACCTGAAAATCAACACATTTGAAGAGCTGGTAAATTATCTGCTCAGCCAATCGCAGTTTCATGACTTTAATCGTGAAATGGTCTACCAGTTATTGATCGATATCATTGATCCAAAGGATATCCGGGAGTTTATTGATATGCTGATTCTTTTTGGTGATCACCGGATTGCCAGCGCGCTTGAGTCTACCCGTGTGGAACAGTTCTCAAAACCGCTTGAGGTCATGCAATACCTCCTTTCGGTGGCCGATGAATTTGAATATACTGAACGTGATCTGCTGAGAGTTCTTTTAAAAATGCTGCTTAGAAAAGGTCCTGATACAGGAAGCGAGGATCAAAAGGAAAGCTGGTTCTCGCAACTTGATAAACCTGGACTGGTCGCCTCTCTGATCGCGGTGAATGCGCTGATTATTGCCTTGCTGATCATCTTTTTCATTCGAAAAAAGCGTAAGAATGAATAAGCTGTCAATCGTTTTCTTCCTGGTTCTTGCAGCATGTCTTCCCGGATTGGGACAGAAAATTTTACCCAGTCCGAGCGACCTTTATGACGAAGCACTTGAATATATTTTCGCAGGAGAATACAGCGAAGCGCTTCCGGTGCTGAAATCCCTGGAAGATAAAGGATATCATACAGCCAATGTCAGCTACAAAATCGGGGAGTGTTACCTGAATATACCGGGACAAAAAACATATGCCATTCCATACCTCAAAGATGCCACGCAAAAAATTTCAGCCAATTACGCAGGTAATACACTCGAAGAAGAATTTGCTCCTGTAAAATCCTTATTATTCCTTGGTATTGCTTACAGATTGGATAATGATATCAACAATGCCCTGGCCTGTTTTAATTCCTATCTCAGCAAGATTGATGATGTGGAAACCAATAACAGGGCACTCGCTGAATACCATATCGAAAGGTGCAACAACGCCCTGGAGCTGATTGCATCTCCCGCAATTTTTGCAGCCGATACGCTTTCCGATATTATCAATTCAGTGGTATCCAATTCCAATCCCTTGCTAACTCCGGATGAGAAGGTCATGTATTACATGAACCAGCTAAAGTTTTATGATGCTGTCATGCGGGCAACCCAAAGCGATACATCCTGGCAGATCCCTGAAAATCTGACACCTGAAATAAAATCTGACGGGGATCATTATATCACCGGTATATCTGCCAGCGGTAACAGACTTTTTCTGACATTCTACGATCCTTATCGCAGTGGTGAAATATTTACTACAGAGCTTAAAGATGGCAAATGGGCCGAACTATCGAGGCTGAATGACAAGATCAATACTTTGTTTAATGAATCACATGCTTCCCTTTCACCGGACGGAAAGTATCTGTACCTGACCAGTGACCGGAAGGGTGGTATTGGCGGGTTGGATATCTATCGCTCTTCTGTCACCCCATCGGGTGAGTGGAGTGACCCGGTTAATCTGGGACCTCTGGTAAATACGCCGTACAATGAAGAATCACCCTTTGTTACCTCCAATTCCTCCAAATTGTTTTTTAGTTCGCAGGGTCATTATAACATGGGCGGTTATGATGTATTTTTCTCCGATATGGATCATGAAGGAAACTGGTTGCCCCCGGTGAACATCGGATTTCCGTTGAACACTACCGATGATGATTTGTTTTTTTTCCCGGTAGATTCCGGGAATATCGCTTATCAGTCGCGCTTCTCAAATAACACGGCCCGACAGGACATTTTGCGATATACCATTCACTCGTTTGGTAATCCGGCACGTTTTACCGTAAGCGGGAAAGTGAACCTGAAAAGTGACCCGGACTACAGCCCCGGCAACATATCCATTGCTTTTATCGACAGAACAACGGAGGATACGCTGGCATTGCAACGGCTGCATCGTGACGGCTCCTTCACCCAAAAGCTTCCCGGCGGATGGTACAACCTGAATTTTAGTGATGAAACCCAATTGCTGCTGACCAGGGAACTCAGTATCCCGGATTATTTTCCTCACCCTGAACTTATCCTGAATACCGATATTACCGTTCCTTCCAGGTTCGTTGCAGATACTTTAATCCTGAAAGATATCCGTTTCGCATTTGATAAAAGTCAGATCGAAGAACAGTACCTGTCCTATCTGGACGAGATTGCGCAAAAGATGATAAAATATCCCGGAATAACCCTCCGGTTAAACGGATATGCTGATTCGAAGGGAAATGACAGCTATAATAAAAAGCTTTCCTTAACGCGTGCCAGGGTAATTCAGGATTATCTGCAAAATAAGGCATCATTTGCCGATAGGATATCAGTGGATGGTTTTGGAGAGGAGAATCCCTTGTCAATAGAGACAAATGCTGACGGAACTGATAATCCTCAGGGCAGAAGTTACAACAGGCGCGCGGAATTGCTTATTAGCGGATCAAACAATGAGTTAATTGTAATCAGGTTCAGGGATATTCCGGAAAATCTTATGAGAAAGTAACCCCAGGAACCCTTGAGCTATTTGCGAATTCGCCCTGTTATTTTTAGCATACCTGTTCTTAAATTATTAAATTTGCTATAACTAAAACCCCAGCATATGAAAACGGCCGTGTTTCTTGCTCTCATCCTTTTTGCGCAATTACCCTTACAGGCACAGGAAAAAGATCAGGCTGAACTTAAAGAATATTTTTTGGATGCAGAATTTTTCTTTGCCCAGGAAGAATACGCCGACGCGCTTTATGATTATCTGGAACTTTACAACAACGGTTTCAAAGACAATGCCAATATCAATTACAGGATGGGGATCTGCTATCTGAACATTCCCGGACAGAAGGAGAAAGCTATTGATTACTTGCTGGAAGCAGTCAAGAATATTGGTTCCAAATACAAAGAAAGCTCTCTGAAACAAAAAACAGCGCCGGTGGATGCTTACCTGTTTCTGGGCAATGCATACAGAGTCAACAATAACCTTGATAAAGCGATTGAGTCCTACAATAAATACAAAGAACTTGCAAACTCCGTTAATGAAATCAAATATGCGGATCAGCAAATTCTGGCCTGCAATACTGCCCTTCGTTTTATGAGCAATCCTTTGAGAGTCAGAATTACCAATCTCGGCGATTCTGTCAACGGCAATTCATCGAATTACAAAGCGGTGGTTTCGGGGGATGGCAAATCATTATTCTATATGAATGAATTGCCTTTTTATGACGCTATTTATTTTTCGGGATACACTCCTGAAGGATGGTCTTCTTCCGTGAATATTACCCCGCAGATACAATCAGATGGTGACCAGTATGTTACATCTGTTTCTTACGATGGATCGCAGCTGTTTCTGACAAAGGAAGATGCTTTTAACAGTGATATTTATGTCAGCCGTCGTACCGACAACAAGTGGTCAAAATCTATTCCTGTAGCCGGTGAAGGTATTAACACCAAGTATTGGGAATCGCATGCATCGATTTCCCGGGATGGGAAGTCCCTCTATTTCACCAGCAACCGCAAGGATGGCATGGGTGATATGGATATTTACAAAACGCAACTTCAGGCCAATGGTCAGTGGGGTTTACCCGTAAATCTGGGTAGCAATATCAATACTGCCCTCAATGAAGATACACCCTTTATTACTGAGAATGACAGTACGTTGTATTTCAGTTCGCAGGGACACGACAATATGGGGGGATACGACATCTTTAAATCGAAACTTGAAACCTCCGGACAATGGTCCAAACCTGAGAATATTGGCTATCCCATAAATACCACAGATGATGACCTGTTCTTCAATCCCTGGAATAATGGCAGGATTGGTTATATATCAATGATCCGGGAGGGGGGCTATGGAAAAGAAGATATATATGCCATACAGCCGGAAGCAGATGATCCACTGCCCATGGTTCTCGCGGATTTTTTCGCGAAACAGGCAAAACCAGAGCCCCCTGTGATTGCTGAAGTAAAGCCTGCGGAACCTGCTGTTACACCCGTTGTTCCTGAACCGGCACAACCCGCACAACCCGCACAACCAACACAACCAACACAACCTCTTCCTCCTCCTCCTCCTCCTCCTGTAACCCCGAAAGAGATTGTACTGGATCCCGTTTACTTTGCTTTTGACAATTTCCAGCTTTCTGTAGCAGGGAAGAATCAACTCGACAAAGTTGCCCGGCTTATGCAAGAATATCCTGTTGTACGTGTTAAGTTGGTTGGCCATGCGGATGCCAAAGGGCCAGCTGAGTACAATCTGAAATTGTCAGAAAAAAGAGCCTTAACCGTTCTGGAATATTTGACCAACAAAGGAATTGATAAAAGCAGGCTTGAGATTCTGGGCCTTGGCGAAAAGAATTTTGCTGCAATCAACTCAAATCCTGATGGATCAGATAATCCCGAGGGCCGGGGTTTGAACAGGCGGGTTGAGTATGAGATCATTGGTACTGATAATAATTTGATTATCATCAGAATGCCTGCAATTCCGGAACACCTTCAATTCAGGGAATAAAGAGATGATGCGTACCTTTCTGTTAATAATCCTGCTTTTTCCGAATGTTTCGTTTGTCAGCGGGCAGACCCTGGCAGAAATCCGGGAATCCTTTGAGGAAGGCAAGTTTTTTTTTGCACGGGGTGATTATCGGGAAGCCTCATATTATTTCAGAAAAGTAGTTGACAGCAATCCGGACAATGCACATTTCAATTTTTTATTGGGTGAATGCTATATGAACATTCCCGGGGAAGAGACTCTCGCTGTTCCTTACTTTCAGAAGGCGACCCAGAAAACCACAGCAAAAAACAAGTACCGTGCCAAAGAGTTCGAAGAAAGCAGCGCTCCTTTACATGCCTGGTTTTATCTGGGGAATGTATACCGGATTGACAACAGGCTGGAGGATGCCCTGAGGGCTTATGATACTTTCGTGCGCTCTCCGTTTTATTATGGCAACTACAACGTGAACATCGTTGAGAATGAAATTAAATCGTGCGAAAGGGCCAAGATCATTCTTGATAGTCCGGTTGAATTTGATGAACTGGCAATGGATACTATGATAAACACATCAGCATCGGAAATTTACCCGGTGGTTTCAGCTGATGGCCAAAGCATGGCATTTATCAGGAGGCTTAAATTTTACGATGCCATTTTCTTCGTGACAAAAAAAGGAGATTCCTGGAGTCAGCCTGTAAATCTTAATCCCCTGATCCTGTCCGACGGTGATTTTTACCCGGTATGCCTTTCCGGAGATGGCAATGAATTGTACCTTGTTAAAAAAAGTCTGGAAGGAAGTGACCTGTATGTATCATACCGTAAAGGTGTCTCCTGGTCAAAAGCTGAACCTCTCAGTAAATTCATCAATTCCAGGGCATATGAGACTTCAGCCTGCATTTCGCAGGATAAACAAACACTCTGGTTTACAAGTTCTCGGAAAGGCGGTTCAGGAGGTTTTGACATTTACTACTCGGCGAGAGATAAAAACGGGCAATGGGGAAAACCAAAGAATGCGGGTAAAATCATCAATACACCTTTCGATGAGGAAAGTCCCCATCTTTGCAATGGAGATAAAACGCTTTTCTTTAGTTCGAAGGGCCATTACAGCATGGGAGGTTACGATATTTTCCATACTACAAGAAATGGCAAAACATGGGGCGATCCGGTAAACATTGGATTTCCTGTTAATAATACCGCCGATAACTTTGGATTTGTTCCTTTAAGCAATGGGACAACGGGTTATATTTCCAGAATAAACAGGGAAAGCGGGACATCTGAAGATATCTTCCGGGTGACCCTGAAATCCAACCTGCCATCTCCCTGATCTGAATATCCGCTATCAAAGCCAGTTTATTCACATTATCTCTCATAGCATGACAAAGCAGGTCAAATATGAAATATTCTTGCGAGCCCCGGAACCCGCTGATGTTGAGTTACTTTACCGATGGGAAAATGATCCTGAGATTTGGCATGTAAGCAATACAATTACTCCGTTTTCGAAATTCATCCTGGAAAAATACATTGAGAACGCCCATCTGGATATTTACCAGGTGAAACAGCTGAGGCTGATGATCGATGTAAACGGACATGACAAAGGAAAATCACGGACAGTGGGTACCATTGACCTGTTTGACTTTGATCCCTATCACAACCGGGCGGGTGTTGGTATACTCATAGGCGATAAAACCGACAGGAAGAAGGGATATGCAACCCTTGCACTGGAGAAATTCATAGATTATTGTTTTAATACCCTGCAACTGCATGTCTTATACTGCAATATCACCCGGGGAAATTCGGATAGTCTCCGGCTTTTCAAAAAAGCCGGATTCACTGTCTCCGGACACAAGAAGGATTGGATAAAGACCCCGGGCGGTTATATTGAAGAGCTTTTTTTGCAGCTGATCAATCCCGGGGATGCCTGAAGGTTTATCAGAACGTAACCGTGAACCAGTTGTTCAATACACAAGCAATTGGGATATTTTGTTTAGAATGGATATTATCGTATGATTTGCTCATCCCCCTGTTGCATCTCGGAATATACAGGGATCTCCTGTAAAAACCTGTATTGCCGGCTGGTTTTGTTGATCAGACAGCAATAATGGTTCATGCCATTTGAGATTAACATGTAGGCGGCCTTGTATTTATTGTTATACCGGCTGGCCTGGTCAAAAACATGCTGGTTGATGTCAATGCCCGGAGCTTTACATTCGATCATCATAAGCGGCTCTCCTTTCCGGTCAAAAACCAGCAGGTCATACCGTTGTTTCCTCCGGTTATTTTTAAATCCTTTTTCAACAGAGATGAGCGACAATGGAAAATTCTTTTGGGTCACCAGGAAGTTTACCAGGTGCTGCCGCACCCATTCTTCAGGTGTCAGCAATACAAACCTTCGCCTGATTTCATCAAAAATATATTTTTTCCCGCGGTCTTCCTTTATCCTGAAGAAATATGTTGGTAAATTTAACGGTCCCATAGCAGTGAATTGCAGACGTAAATATAAGGAATTGGGCAATTAAACCGAGTATTCCGATGACTTTTGATAATATTATGGCTGACCTCAGGGCCGGGAAATACAGGCCTGTTTATTTTCTCATGGGAGAGGAGCCTTTTTTCATCGATGGCATTACTGACTTTCTGGCCGGTCATATTCTCAGTGAATCTGAAAAGGCCTTTAATCAACTGATTCTGTATGGCAGGGATACCGATATTGGAAATATCATTTCAAGCGCCAGAAAATTCCCGATGATGGCCTCACGCCAGGTAATAATCATCAAGGAAGCCCAGAATCTGAAAAATCTGGAAGGACTTGAACACTATCTGGCGACGCCCATGAATTCCACCATTCTTGCATTTGCCTATAAATACAAGAAGATTGATAAGCGTACCAAACTCGCTAAACTCCTTGCCGAGAAATGTGTATTGCTTGATTCTGATAAAATCCGTGAGGATAAAATGCCTGACTGGATCAGCAATCATGTCACCATGCAGGGTTACCAGATTGAACGGAAGGCTGCTGCACTTCTGGTGGATTTTTTGGGCAATGACCTGGGAAGGATAACCAATGAAATCGGTAAGCTGATCCTGGTTTTGCCTGCCGGATCCAAACAAATTTCGGCCGGACTGATTGAAAAGAACATCGGCATCAGTAAGGATTTCAACAATTTTGAACTCAACCGCGCGCTGGTGTCCCGTGATATTGTCAAGGCCAACAGGATCATCTCTTATTTCAACAACAACCCCAAAAACAATCCTTTGGTCGTTACCATATCATCGTTATTCTTTTATTTTTCCAAGATTCTCCTGTATCATGGATTACAGGATAAAAGCAAGGAAAATGTCGTCAGGGAGCTAGGTATTAACCCTTATTTTGTTGCAGAATATCAGCAGGCCTCCCGGACCTTCACCCTTGCGAAAACGCGACAGGTTATTGCCTGGCTTCGACAGTACGATCTTATGTCAAAAGGAGCTTCTGCCGCATCGGACGGCGAACTGTTAAAGGAGCTGATCTACAGAATTTTACATTAATTAAAAGAATTTGTCATGATGACCTATATTCTTATTGCATTTACGGCATTGATTTCAATCATAGCTTTTAACAACCAGGATTGGTTCCTGAAGCTTCAATTCAGTCCATATCAGGTATATCATCGTAAGCAGCTGTACAGGCTCATTACCCATGGATTTCTTCATGCCAGCTGGACCCACCTGATTGTCAATATGCTGGTATTATTTTTCTTTGGTCCGTATGTCGAGAATTTTTTAAAAATGATCCTCGGACCGGATTTGCAGCAGTGGTATAAACTCGTTTATCTGCTTTTTTATGTGTTGGCTATCATTGTATCATCTCTTGTCACGCTTTTCAAACACAAAGACAATGCCTGGTATAATGCCGTTGGCGCTTCAGGTGCCGTTTCGGCAGTTCTTTTCTTTTTCATCTTTTTCAAACCCTGGGAGTTGATTTATTTTTACGGAATATTGCCGGTCCCGGGGATAGTCATGGGCGTAATTTACCTTGTGTATTCGCAATATATGAGCCGGCGCGAAGCCGACAATATCAATCATGATGCCCACCTGTCAGGGGCTATCTTCGGTTTTATTTTTCCCTTGCTGGTGGATTATCATCTGATCCAATACTTTATTACAGAACTCATGAGTTTCTCTTTCCGATGACTCATTTATCCGTGGCGGAAAACAGGTACATATGTTTGAACGGTGAGTTCAGAAAAACAGCAGAGCCCTGCCTTTACCTTCAAAACAGAGCCTTCAGATCAGGCAGCGGTTTGCATGAAAACATGCATGCCTTTGCCACTGAGCTGCAGTTCCCCGACTATCACCTCGAGAGGTTATTCGGGAACATGCGGTTATTATCCATGGAATTGCCCGCGTATTTCACGGTTGACAACTTCAGGCAGCTGACATCACAACTTTTGAACAAAAACAGGATTTTCGGAGGCTCCGTGATCAGGTTATCCGTATATCAGGATATCCTGGGGAATTTCAAACCGGATGGGGGAAGTGTTTCGTTTATTATTGAAAGCCAGAGACTTGAATATGATAGATATTCGTTGAATGACAAGGGTCTGGCGGTTGACTTATGCACGGGTTATATTAAATCCACAGGACCGCTGTCTGTTGTCCGCGAGGCGCATTCACTGCATTACCTCCTGGCAGGCATGGAAGGCCGGAAAAGAAATCTGGACGATGTTCTGCTGTTAAACGAAACCGGTCGTCTGGTTGAAACCCATAACTCCAATATCTTTCTGGTCAGTGGAAATGCAATTTTTACCCCGGGCATCAGTCAGGGATGTATTCCCGGCATCATGCGGAGGGTGGTTTTAGACCTTGCGGGATATGCAGGTTTCAGGATCAATGATCAGAGCAGCCTGACGCCCGCGGCGCTGGATGATGCTGAAGAGCTGTTTCTCACCAATGCTGTCGAAGGGATCCGCTGGGTAGTAGCATTCCGGGATCGGCGATATTATAAAAGAGCTGCAAAAATCCTGAATGAAAAGTTAAATGCAAAGGCCTTTGGCTAATTCATCTGGGGATTTTCCGGGAAATTCGACCACATCTGGTATTTTTTACCCAACCGATGCAGGGTTTTATTCCAAAAGAATTTATTCATGGGCGACATGATTTCCTCCGGACCAATATCCGCCACAACCCAGGCATTTTCACTGAGTTCATCCTCGAGTTGATTCGACTGCCAGCCACTGTATCCAAGAAAAAAGCGTATATTCTCCTGGTTGAGGCTGCCGGACTCCAGCAGTCTTTTAATAACGTCAAATTCACCGCCCCAATAAATGTTATCGATCACTTTCATGCTGCTGGGAATAATATCTCCCAGTGTGTGGATATAGTGTAAAGTGTTAGTCTGCACAGGGCCGCCTATGGATACAACAGCTTCAATTTCCGGAAAGTCTGACACTATTTCATTCACCTTCATGTTTACCGGCTTATTCAGCACAAAACCCACGGTTCCTTCGTCGGAATGCTCTGTTATCAGAACGATCGACCTTTTAAAATAATTGTCCATCAGGAAAGGCTCAGAGATAAGAATCCTGCCTTTCTGCGGAAGGAGTGTATTCTCGGTCTGAAAGAAATCATAATGGATTTGCATACTTCAGCAGTTTACAGGTACAGATCAAAATCTATTCCACAGCAGTATCATCAACAAAAATAAAACGAATATTCCAATGTTTATGATTCCTTTGTGAATTACAAATACTTTCTGAGAATTTTCCATTTTTCCTGGTAAGAAAGAAAATAATGCATCCACCAGACAAACGTTTTAATGGGGGTTCTTATTATAATTTTTCGAAAAGGAGCTGCAAAACATGATTCTTATGTTTACGTGAATTCTCATTCAGAAATGTCATAGTATTGGCAACAAACAACAAATAAAATTTCAGTAAGGTTTAATTTTAGGTTTATTTTCAGGAAGGGGCCCTGTCAACCGGCAGGGTCCTTTTTCTTTATAGGGGATCACATGCCAAAAACGCGTTAGGGTCTCAGCGCTGACCAGTCTGGTTGCAGGGTTTTTGCATTGATCTTCACCGGTTTGGCTGTCCGGTAGCGGATTCTTTCTTCGCACTGGGGGCATCGAAGTCCCAGTTTGATCATGTTCCTGTTTTTCCCCACTTCTGTTTCAGGAAATTTCCTGCCGAAAAAAAATATATTGATTCCGAGGAGGGAAACGGAAAGTGCAACAAGTACAAATACGATGATAAGCAGCTGAAGCATGATCAAAACGTTGATAATCTGTAAAAATACAACAAAAATGAATGGAATTGGTTCATGATTCAGAACAATCTCCTTTTTTTGTGGTTATAATTCCTAATATCTCAGTTGAATGATAGCTACCGAAACCAATCACCCGGAGACTTTTAGTGATGAATACTTCCGTTCGGGAATTCTTAAAGATTACAGGCTTGCCCTCGTCAGCAGGCAATGCAGTATTACCGGCCGTAAGGAAGTGCTGACCGGAAAGGCCAAGTTCGGTATTTTCGGTGACGGCAAAGAGGTGGCGCAGATAGCCCTGGCCAAGCAGTTCAGAAATGGGGACTGGCGGTCGGGATATTATCGCGATCAGACTTTTATGATGGCAGCCGGATTGCTGACCGTTGAAGAATTCTTTGCGCAGTTGTACGGCACAGCAGATGAAAATCTAAATCCGGGCAATGCCGGACGTTCCTTCAACAACCACTTTGCAACCCGCAATGTGAATAGCGAGGGAGAATGGCTCGATCTGACGCAGCAAAAAAACTCTGCAGCCGATCTGTCACCAACAGCCAGTCATATGCCCAGGTTACTCGGCCTTGCACTGGCCTCTAAATTATTCAGGCATAATCCGGAATTGGCCGGCATACCTGGAATCAACAGCCAGGGTAACGAAGTTGCCTTTGGTACCATTGGCGATTCAAGTACTTCAGAGGGTCATTTTTTCGAAACCATGAATGCAGCAGGCGTCCTGCAAATACCTCTTGCGGTCGCCGTCTGGGATGATGGTTACGGCATTTCCGTACCCACTTCCGTTCAAACTACCAAGGCCAGCATTTCGAAGGCACTCAGGGGTTTTGAAAAGGGTGATGAAGAAACGGGAATCGCCATTTATGAGGGTAGGGGATGGGACTACCCTGGCCTGTGCAGTATTTTTGAAGCGGGCATTACCAGATGCAGGAGCGAACATGTGCCGGTGCTTTTTCATATCAGTGAAGTAACACAACCCATGGGTCATTCGACCTCAGGCTCACACGAACGCTATAAAACATCTGAGCGTATGGCCTGGGAAACTAAATATGACTGCAACACCCGTATGAAAAACTGGATTGTGAGTCAGGGAATCGCCACGGAATCCGAACTAAACATGCTGGAACAGGAAGCCATCGAAGTGGTGTCCCTGGCGCGGGAAAAAGCATGGAACAATTACCAGGCACTGATACGCAGTGAAAGAACAGGACTCATGTCCATCATTGAGAACAGGAGCTGCATATGCCGTCGTGAGCATATTGACAAGATCCAGTTGCATGCTGCAAATTTAAAAAACATTCAAAATCCTATCCGGAAGGACAGCATCAGCACGGCAAAGAAAATCCTCCGGCAGGTTTGCAGCGATTGTCCCCAGCGGGAGTCATTCAGAAACAACCTGATACGGTGGATCAACGCCAATGAAAACACTGGTTTTGAGAAGTACAGTGCTTTTTTGTACAATGAAACCAAATATTCTGTGTTAAACGTAACACCCGCTGAACCTTTGTACGCGGATAATCCGGTTATGATTACAGGTCGTGAGGTTTTGCGTGACAACTTCAATGCCTTGTTCGCCAAATACCCGCTATTGGTCGCATTTGGCGAGGACGTCGGCAAGATAGGCGGAGTTAACCAGACCTATGAAGGATTACAGAATAAATATGGCGTAAACAGGATTTTTGATACAGGCATTCGTGAGATATCCATAATCGGGAAAGGTATAGGTCTTGCATTAAGGGGATTTCGGCCTATTGCCGAGATTCAATATTTCGATTACCTTCTTTACGCCCTTCAGATTCTGAGTGATGACCTGGCCACCACCCATTGGCGGACAGCAGGCAGTCAATGCGCGCCGCTGATAATCAGCACAAGGGGTCACCGGCTCGAAGGGATCTGGCATTCGGGTTCGCCTCTCAGCATGGTGATCAATTCCATCCGTGGCATTTATGTTTGTGTGCCGCGTGATATGACCCGGGCAGCCGGATTTTACAATACCCTTCTGGAAGGAAAGGACCCGGCCCTGGTAATTGAGCCCCTGAATGGGTACAGACTCAAGGAGATCAAACCTGAAAATCCCGGTGAATATAAAGTGCCGCTGGGCATTCCTGAGATCCTGGCAGAAGGGGATGACATAACCCTGGTTACCTATGGCTCATGTGTGAGAATTGCAAGAGATGCCATTAAACAGCTGAATGAGTTCAGCATCAGCGTGGAGCTTATTGATGTGCAAACTCTTCTTCCCTTTGATCTGACAGAGGTGATAACGACTTCTATAAAAAAGACCGGCCGGGTATTGTTTTTTGATGAAGATGTTCCCGGGGGAGCTACAGCTTTTATGATGCAGCAGGTGATTGAGGGACAGGGCGCATACAGATACCTTGATTCTGAACCCCGTACCCTGTCGGCAAAAGAGCATAGGCCGGCGTACACCACGGATGGCGATTACTTTTCAAATCCCAATGCAGAAGATGTTTTCGATACAATTTACGCCATCATGCATGAGGCGAATCCGGCGAAGTTTCCGGAGCTTTACTAGGCTGTAGGCTTTAGGCTGTAGGTTGTAGGCTGTAGGCTTAGGCTAAAGTCTTGCTTCCAGAAAGCATTTCAGCTCACTGTAATCCTGTATGACCGGCAAATCGGGATAATCTTTGATCACATTTTCGGGTGGACGGAAAAGTATGCCCTGATCAGCTTCCAGCAACATGCTGATGTCATTGTAGGAATCACCAAATGCAATAACTTCATAATTCAGGCTTTTAAGCGCTTTTACAGTTTCCCGTTTGGCATCTTTCTGGCGCAAATTGTACCCGGTGATGATGCCGCTGCTGTTTACTTCCAGAGAGTGACAGAAGAGCGTGGGCCTGTCGAGTTGTTCCATCAACGGATCGGCAAATTCAACAAAGGTATCAGAGACCACGATAAACCGTGTTACTCTTTTCAGCCAGTTGATTATTTCGAGAGCGCCATGAAGGGGCCTGATGGTTGCAATTACCCTTTGAATATCCAGCAGGGTCAGGTTTCTTTCCCTGAGAATCTTGAGCCGGTGTTGCATCAACTCGTCGTAATTCTTTATATCGCGTGTTGTAAGCCGGAGTTCAGGAATACCGGTTCTTTCGGCAACATTGATCCATACTTCGGGAACCCATACCCCTTCGAGATCGGAACAAACCGCGTGTAGTTTTTTCATGGATACGATCAGATTTTAACAACTGCCAATTTAAGAAAAATTAATACCGATCTTTCAGATAGTCTCTGAATTGTGCATAGTCATTGTTCAATTTGTCATAGGATTCTTCGCTGAGATCGAGGCCTTCCATGGAAGGAGGAAGTTCGGGTTCAATGCCAAGCAGGTTCCTGATTTCTTCCGGGAACTTAGCAGGATTGGCAGTTTCAAGACAGATTGCCAGTTGTTCAGGATCATTGTCCGACGGTTGATCTTTCAGGTATTGCTTCAAACCCGCCCAGCCTGCAGCACCGTGAGGTTCCAGCAGAACACCATACTGTCGGTAAGTCTCTTTCAATATCGTTGTGGTCTCATTATCGCTAATGCTAACGGCATAAATATCTTTCCGCATCTGCCGTATATCAGGTTCCCTTGTGATGTTTCCCTTTTCATCCATAATACCACCATAAAGCGCTATCACCCTGGCCATGTTGCTGGGATGTCCGACATTCATGGCGCTGGAAATACAATTTCTCGAAGGGATAATGGTGTTGTAATAACCGGTTCGCCAGTAAACAGGTACTTCGTCATTTTCATTGGTGGCAATTACAAACTTCCTGACCGGAAGTCCCATTCTTTTTGCCAGCAATCCCCCCATCATATTGCCAAAATTCCCGGACGGAACTGAAAACACAACCGGTTCAGCATCCTTTACAGAAGCAAGTTGTGTCCAGGCATAAAAGTAGTAAATGGACTGGGGTATAAGGCGACCGATATTGATAGAATTGGCGGATGAAAGTTCCAGGTGCGCAAGCTCTTGGTCCATAAAAGCTTGCTTGACCAGTGCCTGGCAATCATCGAACTTGCCCTGCAGGGAAATGGTTTTTATATTTTTTTTCAGGGTCGTCATTTGTTTGCGTTGCCGGGGTGTTACTTCCTTCTCGGGGAAGAGAATAACTACCTCTATATTGTCGAGCCCGTAGAAAGCACTGGCAATTGCACTTCCGGTGTCGCCTGAGGTGGCCGTCAGGATCAGCATTTTCCGGTTTTGCCTTTGCAGAAAATACTGCATCAGTCTGCCCATCATCCGGGCGGCAAAATCTTTGAACGAGGCGGTAGGGCCCTGATCAAGCCGCATGATGTACTTTCGGTCATAAACTTTCTCGAGGGGTACCTCAAAATTATACGCATCCAGGGTAAGCTGATGCAGCTCAGAATCTGTAATTTCGCCCTCCAGAAAATTCCGGACAATTGTAAAAGCAATTTCAGGATAGGATTTCCCGGATAAGTTCACCCATGTTTCATAGGACAGCACAGGAATATGATCGGGCATGTAAAGCCCGTTATCAGGCGCAAGTCCTTTCAGTAAAGCCTCACTGAAATTTACTGGAGGGGCATTTCCATTGGTAGAAAAATACAATATTTTCCCTGGCATCATGAATGGCTGATGAAATGGTTAATTGATCGAATTGATGTATTCGAATTGCTTTTCTCTGAATTCCTTCAAAGAAGGGAGCTTCAGATCGGAGAAATCAAAACGTGTTGATGTGAAATCATGACTGTCTGGTATGGTAACCAATTTCATACGGGCTGCCTTGGCCGATATGGCCCCATTAAAGGAATCTTCAAAAGCCAGGCAGTTTACGGGATCAATGCCCAGTTTCCTGGCTGCGCCCAGGTAAAGCGCCGGATGTGGCTTGCCATGTTCTTCATTTTCAGCAGAACTGATGATTTTAAAGAATTCAAACAGGTGGAATTTCTTCAGGGCGGTGGTGATCAGTTTAAGCGGAGAAGAAGAAGCCACAGCCACTGGAAGCCTCTTATCTACAAATAGCTGCAATACATCCAGGTAACCTTCCTTCAGATCGGCTCTTTCCAAAATGAGAACCTGCATGGTTTCCATTATTTCCTTGTAAACCTGAAAAATGCTCTTGCCGGTCCATTTATAAATGCCATGCCAGTATTCCAGGGTATCCTGTGTGTTAAGGCCTGTGGTATGCCGGCACAATTCAGGAGTAAGCTCTATTCCAATGGATTTGAATACCGCAATTTCAGCCTCCACCCACAAGGGTTCCGATTCAATAATGATTCCGTCAAAATCAAAAATTACTGCTTTTATCATTCGTTTCAGCTTTAAACATTTGCCACCCTGATGATATCGGCAAAAACTCCTGCTGCCGTTACATCTGCTCCGGCCCCGTAACCTCTTATAACCATAGGTTGTTCGTGATACCGGTGTGTGGTAATAAGAATTATATTATTGCTGCCCTCCAGCGGATAAGCCGGGTGGCTTGCGCCCACTTCAACCAGTTCTATTTTGGCTGTACCGTTATCGAGGCGGGCTACAAATCTAAGCTTTTTCTTTTCATGGTCGAGATTTTTTCGCCTTTCTTCGAAAGCAGCATCCTGTTTTCCGATTGCTTTCCAGAAATCATCCAGGGATCCTGCAAAACAGTCTTCCGGCAAAAAGGGAACTATCTCAATATCCTTGTCTTCAAGCGGATAGCCCGACTCTCTGCTCAGAATCAGCAATTTGCGTCTAACGTCTGTACCGCTCAGGTCAATTCGCGGATCAGGTTCGGCAAATCCATGGTCCATGGCCAGCTGAACAGCTTTGCTCAGGGGGACATCTTCGCTGATGGTATTAAAGATGAAGTTCAGGGTACCGGACAATACAGCTTCCAGCCGGACGATCTTGTCACCGCTTCTGATGAGGTCATTCAGGGTGCTGATTATGGGAAGGCCTGCCCCCACATTGGTTTCATACATGAACTTGACATTCTTCTCACGTGCAATTCTTTTCAGGTTACTGTACAGGGCATAATCTGAGGAGCAGGCTATTTTATTGGCAGTTACGACAGAAACATAAGCATTGAGCACCTGGATGTAAGTTCCGGCAATATCAGGATCTGCTGTGCAATCAATAAAGACACTGTTTCGCAAGTTCAGGTATTTCATTTTCTGAATAAACAGTTCAATATCGGCCTTCTCCCCCTGTTTCTCCATTTCCTCACGGTAATGGACCAGGTCAATACCCTCAGGATTCAACAGCATGATCCTGGACCTGCAAATGCCAACCACGTTAACCTTCAGGTGGTGTTCCCGGAGCAGCACTTCCTGCTGGTTCATGATTTGTTTCAGCAGGTTGCCGCCTACCGTACCGGCACCCACCAGGTAAAGGTGCAGATCACGGTGATGTGAGAGGAAGAAGCCCTCGTGAATAACATTCAGGGCTTTTACCAGACTTTCTCTTTTGATCACAACGGAGATATTCAGCTCAGATGATCCCTGTGCCGTGGCAATCACGCTGATCCCGTTACGTCCCAGTGAGGTGAAGAGATTGGCCGAAATGCCGGGTGTATTTTTCATTTGCTCGCCGACGATGGCGATAACCGACAGATCTTTTTCAATCAGGATATTCATCACATTCCGTAATTTGATCTCCGGTTCGAATTCCGCCTCAAGAGCTTTGAGCGCGTGATCTGAATCATCCGGGTTCAGGGCAAAGCTTATGGAATACTCCGAAGAGGCCTGGGTAATCAGGATGATATTTATATCATAACGCGCCAGGGCTCCGAATAGCCGGGAGGATATTCCCTTTACGCCTACCATACCTGCGCCCTGCAACGTCATCAGGTCAATATTGTCAATAGACGATATGCCCTTGATCAGGGAAGATTCCGAACGTTTTGCATCTTTTGAGATCAGGGTTCCTTTTCCCTCAGGATTCAGGATGTTCTTAATGAGCACCTCAATATTTCTCTGGTAAACCGGGTGAATGGTGGGTGTATAAATCACTTCGGCACCGAAATGCGACAGCTCCATGGCCTCGGAATAGCTTAAATATTCAATAGCCAGGGCCTTTGTAACCTTTTTGGGGTCAGCGGTCATGAAACCATCCACATTGGTCCATATCTCGAGCTTTGACACGTCGAGCGCGGCGGAAATAATAGCAGCAGTATAGTCAGACCCCCCCCTGCCCAGCGTGGTAATTTCGTTGTGCTCACTGCTGCCGATGAATCCGGGAACAATGCCGGTTTTTTTGAAATTGTTGAATTGTGCCCTGATCAGCCGGTTGCTGAGCGGAAAATTTACCCGGGCGTTGCCGAAATGATTATCCGTTTTAATGATCCCCTTGACATCGATAATCTCGGAATTTCTGATGATCTTACTGAGGATGTAAGATGACATGATCTCACCGAAACTCAGGATCCTGTCCAGGGTTTTCGGCGTGAGATCATTCAAAAGATAAACACCATTGATAATGCTGATCAGGTCTTTCAGATAGGTGTTGATATGGGATATCACCTCGGTTTGCCGTGGTTCAGGAAACAAACGGGTGATCATATCCATGTGCTTGATTTCAATCTCATTGTATAACCTGAAAAAATACCGGTCCCTGGCAGCTGCAAGATTGGATAGTTCAAGCAATTTGTCGGTTATGCCATGGAAAGCAGATACGACAACGATAACGCTTTCGGATTGTGAATCAATGATTTCTTTTACTCGCAGGATATTCTCGGGTGAATCAATGGAGTATCCGCCAAATTTCAGTACTTTCATGCTATTTGCTATTTAACTTTTTTTGCCGGCTTTCCAATGCCTTTTTAACAGAGCCCTTTTCAAGCAACAATTGCTGCGCGGTATCAAAGTCGAGGGATAACTCCTCCATCAGCATCCTGGTGCCGCGGGTTACAAGCTTTTTATTGGTCAGCTGCATATGGATCATTTTATTGCCTTTTACCTTTCCCAATTTAATCATGATCGTTGTAGTGATCATATTGAGAATCATTTTCTGGGCTGTACCGGCTTTCAGACGGGTGCTGCCGGTGACAAATTCCGGTCCTGTGATTGCTTCAACCGGATATTCCGCTGCATCGGCAATCATAGAATCGGGATTGCAGGTGATACAACCTGTGAGTATCCCGTTGGCCCTGGCCTTTTGGATTCCTCCGATCACGTATGGAGTGGTTCCCGATGCTGCAATGCCTATCACGGTATCATTCGTATTGATTTTAAAGGACTGCAGTTCTTCCCAGGCACGGTCGGGGTTGTCTTCTGCATTTTCCACTGCCTTGCGGAGAGCTGCATCACCTCCGGCGATCAATCCGATTACAAGGTTATCAGGTACGCCAAATGTCGGTGGTAGCTCTGAAGCATCCAGAACACCAAGCCTTCCGCTGGTGCCAGCTCCGAGATAAAACACCCGACCGCCCTTTTTCATTCTTTCAATGATACAGGTGACCAGGTTTTCGATCATAGGAAGGGCTTTGCGTACGGCCAAATGTACCTTGGCATCTTCCTTGTTTATGCTTGAAATCAATTCTTTGACTGGCATTTTTTCCAGGTTCTGGAATCTTGAAGGGGATTCGGTAATGCTGAGTATAAATTTGTTCTTATGATCCCGGAGCATAGTTTAGCATATTTAATGACCAAGATGATATCGGATAAGACCTTCCATGGGCTTCAGGGTGATTATGCCCAAATTAAAACCTGATTCTTCAGCAGACTCCTTTAACAAATCCTTGAAATAAAAAGCAACGCTTCCCGTAAAATGAATGGGCAACTGATATGCCTCAGGATATTGCCGGATATTCCGGGAGAAGAATTCAGTAAAACTATCCTTCACCAGTTTTCTTAATGAATCTTCATGAAGGTTATCATGAATAAACCTGGTAAACTGCGCGAGAAACCTATTTGGGAAGGGTTCCTTATATACTTGCTCAAGGACCTGGTCAGGCGATAGCGCATATTTTTCAAAAAACCGATCTGCAATAACATCCGGTAATTGCTTTTTTAAAAGATCAGACATGAATTTTTTTCCGATCACTGCACCACTGCCTTCATCACCTAAAACATAACCCAGAGGGGAGACATGCCGGGCGATCTCCTGACCGTTGTAAAAGCATGAGTTGGACCCGGTACCCAGGATGCAGGCTATGCCCTCCTGATTTTGGCACAATGACCGTGCTGCAGCCATCAGGTCACTCTGAACGCTGATGGACTGGCACCGGAAATGCGCACTCAGGATCTTCTGCAACATTACTTTCAACGGATCGTTGATGCAACCGGCACCGTAAAAATAAATACTGCGGAGAGCGGTGAAAGGCAGGGAATACTCCTGCTGCAAAAGTTGTTGTATGGATTCCTCATCCTGATAAATTGGATTAATTCCGGTGGTGTGGCAAGTTGTAAACATCCTGGTCCCCGCATTCACCAGACACCATTCGGTTTTTGTCGAACCACTGTCAGCAATCAACAGCATAATCAGGATTATAATGTGAGATTTATTCCAAAATGCCAGGCAAAGATAAAAAAAATCAAAGATTCCCGTTTATTGGTGATATGTATAACAGATAATCAGGCATATTTCGGATAAAGTTTCTATTTTTACCCTTACGGTGTTTTTAAAGCCATATACTCCTGATATATGAACATCCGAAGTCTGCTTATCTCTTCCCTGTTGCTTTCAGGCATGATTCTGCTGCCGGTTAACGGACAAAAAACGGATAAAGATTATAAGGGCATTGAAAGACGGGTAATGAAACGCGCATCGTCAATACCCGGTTACTTTGAAGAATGGAAACATATGGGTGAAGTGCTGGTTGACAGCATTCAGGTCAGGAAACCGGAACAAATCCTGTCCATTTACCTTAGTCCTTCCGCCACAAATATTCCAGTAAGAACTGCCTGGCTGGATCATCTTAAAACAGAGCTCAGAAATCATTTCGGACGAAAATTCCGCGATTATGATATTCAGCTGCTGGCCCGCGGTCGTCTGATGGAGGAGTATATCCCCAACCTTTACCGGGGGGAAGTATTTTCACATGATACAATCCGACTGGCCTTGCCA
Source organism: Bacteroidales bacterium (assembly GCA_016930375.1). Lineage (GTDB taxonomy): Bacteria > Bacteroidota > Bacteroidia > Bacteroidales > UBA10428 > UBA5072. The sequence continues at coordinate 57,026 of JAFGGU010000003.1, forward strand.
TATATAGGTAAAGCCCTGGTAACCAGGTCCGGTTATCCGGATTTCCCGGCGGGACTTTCCGGAAATCATATTTCACTTTGGCCCAGTCACGGTTTTTTCTTTGATCAGCAGCTTGACCGGTGGCAATGGCAACGGGCACGCCTTTGGGAAACTGTGGAGGATATCTTCACCTGGTCGTTTACATCCGATTACCTGGTTCCCATGTTGGAAAATGCGGGAGCTGCCGTTCTTCTTCCGCGTGAAAGAGATAGCCAGATTCATGAAGTCATCGTTGACAATGATAAAGTAACTGGCCAGTCGCAGCTTATTGTCACAAACGGGATAAGCCAATGGGATAGTAGTTACCTGAAAGGATTCATGCCTTTGGATACTTTGTACCCCGGACAAAATCCTTTTGTCATGGGAACCTCCCTGTCTCTTGTTTCGGTTCCCGGTGATTCATCCCGGGTAACCTATGTACCCGACATACCCGAGACCGGGGAATATGCCGTATATGTCTCATATGGAAAGACAAACAGTTGCATGGATGAGGCCAGGTATGAAGTCCGTTACAGCGGCGGAACAGTGCAATTTACCATTAACCAGTGCATGGGCGCGGGCACCTGGGTTTACCTGGGAACATTTCATTTTCAGCTTGGAATAAACAGGGAGTTTGGATCTGTGGTTGTGTATAGCGGAAACAAAGAAGGAATCCTGAGTTCCGATGCGGTAAGATTCGGCGGCGGCATGGGCAATGTCCTTATAAACAATATGTTGAGTGGAAAACCAAGATGGATGGAAGGTTCGCGATATTACCTGCAATTCGCAGGAATGCCTGATAGCATTGTTTACAGCCTGAACGCCGGTAAGAATGATTACAATGATGATTACATGTCGCGCGGTGAATGGGTGAACTACCTGATTGGGAATTCAAGGCCCCAGTACAGCGAAAAATATAGCAAGGGCTTTGGCATACCGGTTGACCTGGCCCTGGCTTTCCATACGGATGCCGGTGTCACACCAAACGATTCAATTGTCGGAACCCTGGGTATTTACAGCGCAGTTAGGAACAATGGCATGTTCCCCAACAATCAGTCAAAGCTGGCAAGCAGAGATCTGACGGATATTATTCAAACCCAGTTGGTGGAAGATTTCAGGAAACAGATCAATCCCGATTGGACACGCAGGGCGTTGTGGGACAGGGAGTATTCTGAAGCCTGGCGCCCGGTAGTGCCCACCATGCTGCTTGAGTTGCTTTCACACCAAAACCTGGCCGACATGAAATACGGGCTGGATCCCCGGTTCAAGTTTTTGGCTTCAAGAGCGATTTACAAGGGAATACTTCGCTACCTGGCGCTTCAGCATGGTCATAAGGCTGTCGTGCAGCCTTTGCCGCCTGATCATATGGCCATCGAAGTCATAGGGGATCTTAAAATTAAGATCAGCTGGTGTTCTGTCGCTGATCCTTTCGAGAACACGGCCGTTGCCGATGGCTATTGGGTGTACATGCAATCGGAAGAAAAGGGTTTCGATCCGGGTTATTTTACCAGGGATACTTTTAGGATCATTACATTACCAGAGTGGGGGAAAATGTATAGCTTCCGTGTAGCAGCCATGAATGCCGGGGGATTAAGCTTGCCCGGAGAAACCTTATCCGTTGGCCTGCTTCCCGGCAGTAAGAAGCCGGTACTGATCGTGAATGCCTTCGACAGGATATGTGCACCTGCTTTTTTCGATAAGGGGGATATGGCTGGCATAGCCTGGTGGGAGGATGAAGGTGTTGCAAATGGGAGGAACCTGAGCTATACAGGCCGCCAGTATGATTTCAACCGCAATTCAGACTGGCTTAACGATGACAGCCAGGGATGGGGAGCCAGCAATGCGGATCTGGAAACCTGGCCTGTGGCCGGCAATTCTTTTTCATTCCCGGCAGTTCACGGCAAGGCCTTGCTCATGGCAGGCTATTCATTTGTTTCAGTGAGTGATGAAGAATTTGTAAAACCAAATTTTGATGCTGGCAGATACCAGGCCATCGATCTGATCTTCGGCGAGGAACGGGGTACAGATTCATTCGGAAAATCAGCCGGCAAGGATTTTATCCTTTTCACACCGGAGATGAGGAATGCTATAACAAAATATACCCGCAATGGAGGAAATTTGTTTTTGTCAGGTTCCTATATCGGAACGGATATGTTTGAAAACAAGGATTCCCTGGCTATTCGTTTTGCGTCGGAGGTACTGCATTATACCTGGAGAACAGGCCATGCCACCGTGATAGGTTCGGTAAATGCTACCAACCAGGCTGATTCAGTATTCCCCGGAATGCTGCAGTTTAACACTGATTATCGTTCATCGCTTTACAGGGTGGAGTCACCCGATGCTATTGAACCGTCAGGCCAGGGAGCATACCGCATTTACAGGTATTCATCAGGATACCGCAGCGCCGGAATTGCTTTTAAAGGCACCTACCGTATCGTGGCTTTGGGGTTTCCTTTCGAGACCTTGCTTACGGAGGAACAACGTATTGGATTAATATCCGGGATTATGGAATTTTTTAAAAATATACAGGAATGATGAACAGAAGGATCTCCTTTTTTCTGCCGGCAGGCAATCCCGAACATTTACGGCTGACACTGGATGAGATCAAAAAGAGTGGTCAGGTTGGGGATATCTATCTTCTGGTACCGGGTAATGTCAGTGTGGCTTCCGCACCGGCTGGCGTCAAGACTATCAATGTGCCTTCGCTGTTTTCATCTGAAACAATCCGAAAAATTGCCCTGCATGCGCACAACGAATTTATCCTGTTGTATACCAAATCCCTTCCTTTGCAAATGGGAGCTTTTGCACTGAGGAGGTTGATGCAGGCAGCCGAGTATACAAGTGCAGGCATGGTATATTCCGATTACTTTGCTGTGAAAAAAGGCCAGCTTTTGCCGAATCCTTTAATTGAATACCAGGAGGGCAGCCTGCGGGATGATTTTAATTTTGGATCCCTGCTGCTGATTGAGACCTTATCCTTTATTGAGGCAGCATCACGCATGAAAGAAAATTACATGTATGCTGGGTTTTATGATCTTCGGCTGAAAATATCTCAAAAGCAGACTATTTTCCACCTTCCGGAATTTTTATATTCCGAAGTGGAACTCGATAACCGTAAATCCGGCGAAAAACTGTTCGATTATGTCAATCCCAGGAACCGACAGGTGCAGATTGAGATGGAGCAGGCCTGCACCGCCCATTTGAAAGATACGGGAGCCTGGCTTGAGCCCAGGTTTACCCGGATACAATTCAGTGAACTGGATTTTGAAACGGAAGCATCCGTGATCATCCCGGTAAAAAACAGGGAGAAAACCATCGGTGATGCCATAAGCTCAGTGCTTTGTCAGATTACAGATTTTGACTTCAACCTGATCATTGTGGATAACCATTCTTCCGATGCAACCGGCAGGATCATCAAATCATTTCGCCGCAAGGATCAAAGAATCATCCATATTCTGCCGGAAAGGAAAGATTTGGGAATCGGAGGCTGCTGGAATGAGGCAGTCTTCCATCCGGCATGCGGTAAATTTGCCATTCAACTTGACAGCGATGACCTGTATATCGATAAAAATGTTCTGGCAAGGATTGTGACTGAATTTTATCAGCAGAACTGTGCCATGCTGGTAGGCTCATACAGGATGGTTAATTTCAACCTCGAAGAAATTCCTCCCGGACTGATTGACCACAGGGAATGGACGCCCGAAAACGGCAGGAACAATGCTCTCCGCATAAACGGTTTTGGAGCTCCGCGCGCGTATTATACACCTGTCATCCGGAGTATCAGGATCCCCAATGTTAGTTACGGTGAAGACTATGCCGTCGGCCTTAATATCAGCCGTTATTACCAGATAGGCCGTATTTATGAACCCCTTTATCTGTGTCGAAGATGGGAGGACAACTCTGATGCATCATTGGATATTCAGACCATGAATGCGCATAATTTCTATAAAGACAAGATCCGGACCATGGAATTCTGGGCCAGGCAACAATATGTTCAGGAAGGACAGGAGATATGACGGGACCTGAGCTTACCCGGGGGGTGGATTTGTTGTTCGAAAACCAGTTGAGGGATTGGGACCTGGCCCGGACAAATTATTCTGATTTGAGGAATGCCCGTCTGAGGACATTCAATTTCGAGGGTTTCAGGATCCTGGTACAGTTCAATCCCAAGCGCATCCGATCATCGGCAGCAAAAGTAGATCCTGTGTCGATCCAAACACGGCCCTGTTTCCTTTGCGAAAGGAACAGACCTCCTGAACAGCAAAGCATCCGATACAAGAATGACTTTAATTTCCTGGTCAATCCCTATCCTGTTTTTCCGGGTCATCTTACGGTTCCGTCTGTACAACATGTTCCCCAGCGTATCCGGCCTAATTTCAGCGTGATGTTGGAAATTGCCGGAAACCTGCCCCGGTATACGGTTATATACAATGGCCCCCTATGCGGGGCATCCGCGCCAGACCATTTTCATTTTCAAGCAGTTCCCAAACAAAACCTTCCCATCGAGGAAGATTTCAGAAACGGGATCAAATGTGAATTCAAATCTGAAATACAGGGCGTCTCCATATATACCTGGGACAAATACCTTAGAAACCTCATTACCCTTACCGGTAATGACATACCTGAATTAAATGTTTTATTCAATAAGATCTGCGATTTTTTGACAGGCTTGATACCTGCGCTTGACGATGAGCCAATGATGAACATAATCGCCGGCCTTGAGGGAAGCCATTATGTTGTGCATATAATCCCAAGGAAGCTTCATCGCCCCGACAGGTATTTTTCTTCCGGGGCACGGCAGTTGCTGCTTAGTCCTGCCAGCCTTGATCTGGGCGGTGTGCTTATAATGCCCCGCAAAGAAGACTTTGATAAGATCACCGAAACGGATATTGCTGATGTTTTTGAGCAGGTTGGTGTGGATGGCAAATTAATTCAGTATCTTGTAAACAATCTAACCTGAATCGCATGATGACACCGGTTGTTAATGTTGGAATACTGAAGGAGAGCGAAATCAGATTCAAGTTGCAGGGGAGTTTTTCAGATCCCGGTAAAAAAAAGTATTCGGAAGGTCAATATATTGCCCGCTATAAAGACGGGACCATTGAACTTGAAATGAATGGCAGGAATTCCCTGGTTGGTGCCGGCCTGTTTCTTCAACCCGAAGGAGGGGATACCGGCAGTTTTACGCTGTTCGATGTCACCATTGGCATCAATTTTCACTGGCAAAAGAAGGAGGACCAGGTATTCCGGGGAGGAATTATGCTGTCGGCTCTTGCCGGCAAGATCCAGATCATTAACGTTCTGCCTGTTGAGGATTACCTGATCAGTGTCATATCCTCTGAGATGAGTGCCAATTCTTCTTTAGAAATGCTTAAGGCCCACGCTGTCATTTCAAGGAGCTGGTTACTGGCTCAAATCGAAAAAGGAAAGTCGCTTAAGGCAAAAAGCAGCAAATACCAGTCTGTATTTGTGAACAATGATGAACGGATTGTCTGGTACGACAGGGAAGATCATACCGGATTTGATGTATGTGCCGATGATCATTGTCAGCGTTACCAGGGAATTACACGTGCATCCACACCATTGGTCGTGCAGGCGGTAAAACAAACAGAGGGAGAAGTTCTGGTGTATAACGGTAACCTTTGTGACACACGCTTTTCAAAATGCTGCGGGGGTATCACCGAAGTTTTTGAAAACACCTGGGAGCCGATTAACCACCCTTACCTTCAGCGTATTTATGATCATGCTGAGGACCGGCCGGAAACACAAATCGATTTGACCGGTGAAGAAGCAGCACGGGCCTGGATCATGTCAGTTCCCGATGCATTTTGCAACACATCCGACCGAAGCGTGCTTTCACAGGTACTGAATGACTATGATCAGACAACACGGGATTTTTTTCGCTGGAAAATTGGTTATTCAGGTATTGAACTGGGTGACCTCATCCGAAAACGCATAGGTTTGGATTTTGGTGTGGTACAGGATTTAATACCCCTCCAAAGAGGAACATCGGGAAGGATCATCAGACTGAAGATCGTTGGCTCTCTAAAAACAATGATCCTTGGGAAAGAACTTGAAATCAGAAAGGCCCTTTCGGAAACACATCTGTACAGCTCTGCCTTTGTGGTAGAGAAAGTTACGGAAGGAGATTCAACACGTTTCATTCTGAACGGCGCCGGTTGGGGACACGGAGTAGGGCTTTGCCAGATCGGCGCTGCGGTTATGGGATCAAAGGGGTACAGCTATCGGGAAATTCTGATGCATTACTTCAGGGGGGCGGAGTTGAAGAAGAGGTATTAGTTGAGGGATAAATGGTAATCAGTAAGCAGTAATCGGTAATCAGTGGAGTGTGAGTTTGGAGCATGACATTAAGTAGCGAATACCGAATACCGAATACCGAAAACCGAATACCGAATACTGAATTCATTATAATTCATATATATAAGCAAATAATCTGTCATATATGTCACTAAAAAGTGTATCCCGGAATCCCTGGTCCTGGATCCCCACGCTGTACCTCTATGAAGGCATCCCTTACAGCATCGTCATGACCACCTCTGGTTTGATATATAAGACCATGGGAATTTCGGTGGCATCTTTGGCATTCTGGACCAGTCTGCTTTATCTGCCCTGGGCGATCAAGCCTTTATGGAGCCCTTATGTAGAAGTGGTTTCCACCAAACGTAACTGGATCATCGTTACCCAGTTGATTTTGGGAGCTGTCTTTATTGCTGTGGGAGCGGCTATGCCCTTAGCCTTCTTCTTCCCCATTACCATTGGACTTTTTGCCCTAATCGCTTTTTCATCTGCCAGTCATGATATCGCAGCCGACGGTTTCTATATGCATGCGCTGGATCAGCATAAACAGGCTTTTTTTGTGGGTATCCGCAGCACCTTTTACCGAATCGCCATGCTTACCGCCATGGGGGCAATTCCATTGATAGCCGGACTGGTGCAGGAAAGAACGGGACTTAAACCGGTTTCCCTGCTTGTCACGGCCATACCGGCCAGTCAGTTCACTCCTGCAGCTCCGCCCGATTCTTTTTTCACTGGAAAAACAACCGAGCCCGGCATTATTGTATTTCCTGGCGAAATTAAGGTTCCCATTTATCAGAAGGGCGTCTCGGAGATTGATTCGGCTGTTTCCTACATTGCCTTGTCAGCTCCGCCGGAACCGGGTGAAAGAATTGTTCTGAACCTTACCCATAAATCGGGCAGTAAGGATATGAAGCTCGCCAGGAATCAGACAGGAAGGCATGAATTCACCGAATCAAACTGGAACAGGCCGGTAAGGGTGACCTTTACTGTCGATCATAACCTGAACCGGACTACCACTTCAGTATACAAAATCACGGCAGGCAATATTGCTTTCAGCTGGACCGTTTCGCTTGCAGTCTTGGGCTTTTTCCTTTTAATGCTGGGAGTTTACCATAAATTTATGCTCCCCTATCCGAAGGACGCGAAGACTGCCGAAAGTGTCAGCCTCCGTGTTTACGGCGAGGTATTCATTTCGTTTTTCAGGAAACCGGGTATTGTGCCTGCACTCCTTTTCTTTTTATTGTACAGGTTTGGGGAAGCCCAATCCATAAAAATAGCAACTCCCTTCCTGGTTGATTCACGCCCAAGCGGTGGAATTGGTCTTACATCGGCACAATACGGGTTGGCTTATGGTACAATTGGAATGGTGGCCCTGACCATTGGTGGGATACTGGGAGGAATCCTGGCATCCAAATACGGATTGCGAAAACTCTTCTGGATCATGGCGCTGAGCATGAACCTTCCCAACCTGGGGCTTTTGTATATCGCTTACGCTCAGCCCCTGCCCGGCGATGCAGCTGTTTATGCGGCCATTATTCTTGAACAGTTCGGATATGGATTCGGATTTACGGCATACATGCTGTTTATGTTGTACTTTGTTGGGGATAGTAAGTACAAAACGGCAGAGTACGCTATAGGTACTTCCCTAATGGCATTGGGTATGATGTTGCCCGGCATGATGTCGGGTTATGTTGAAGAACTGCTGGGGTACCAGCATTTCTTTCTTTATGTTATGTTCTGTACAATCCCGGGAATGGCTTTAATTCCATTCCTGAAGGTTGATCCGTCGTTTGGCATTAAGAGCAGTAAACAGTAAGCAGTAAAAGGTAAAAAGTAAACGGTGAAAGGTATTCGGTATTCGGTAATGGGTTTAATCCTCGTCATGCTTTCAACCGCCGGTATGGCGCAGGAACAACCCAAACGCGAGATGCGTGCTGTTTGGATTGCCACGGTTGAAAACATTGACTGGCCTTCATCACCAATGCTATCCACCGAAATGCAGAAACGTGAAATGACAACATTACTCGACCTGGTCAGAGAATATCATTTAAACACGATCGTTCTTCAGATCAGGCCGGCAGCAGATGCCTTTTATCCTTCTGCCCTGGAGCCCTGGTCGCAATGGCTCACCGGTCAGCAGGGTTCAGCGCCTGATCCCTGGTATGATCCGCTTGCTTTTGTTATCAGTGAATGCCGGAAACGCGGACTGGATGTCCATGTATGGTTAAACCCATACCGTGCCATACGGGATACAACAAATCACAAAACTTCACCCGATCATCCTGTACTGTTGCATCCGGAATGGTTCGTAACGTATGGTACAACCAGGTACTTTGATCCCGGATTACCGGCGGTCCGTGATCATGTCACCCGTGTGGTGGGTGATATTGTCAGACGATATGATATTGACGCAGTGCACATGGATGATTATTTCTATCCCTATCGCATTGCCGGCATTCCTTTTCCCGACAGCAATTCCTTCGCTTCCCAACATGGTGAATTTTCGGACTTGCAGCGCGATGACTGGCGAAGGAATAACGTTGATTTGATTATCAAACAGATACATGACACTATACAATCCATAAAGCCTTATGTGGAGTTTGGCATATCACCTTTCGGCGTTTGGCGTAACATCGACAAAGATCCCGCCGGATCTGGTACCAGGGCAGGTCAGACCAACTATGATGATCTTTTTGCCGATATACTGAAATGGCAGAAGGAAGGGTGGATCCATTATATAACTCCACAATTGTACTGGCAAATCGGAATGCAGGTAGCCGATTATGCCATTCTTGCTGACTGGTGGAACCGCAACACATTCGGCTGTCAGTTATACATCGGTCAGGCATTCTACCGCATAAATCCCAAATCACCTGTCAAATCCTGGAGATCATCCATGGAAATCATCCGGCAGGTCAATCTCAACAGGAGCATGTCCAATATACAGGGCAGTATGTTTTTCAGCGCCAAATACCTGCGGACCAATCCACGGAAACTAAAACAGAAACTGACCGGCAGGGTGTATCCGCTGCCTGCCCTCCCGCCAAACAACAAACGGATTATTCCCTTTCACCCCGGATTGCCTTCTGGGTTGTCAAGCGTTGCCCTGAATGATACCATCATCCTTGCCTGGGAAAAAGCAGCCAACGCGAAGAACTACATTATTTACAGGTTCAGGATGGGAAAACAGGCCGATTTTTCCAAACCGGAAAATATATTCAGGGTCACGCCGGATACATCGTTTATGTTTCCTGAAAATGCTAAAACCAGACTTTCTAAATATAATTATGCCATAACTTCGCAAAGTATGACCAATACCGAAAGTGAGCCTGTTTACTTTAAATAAAATTTTCAATGAAGAATTCGAGGAGGAAGTTCCTGAGATACTTTGGACTGATGACCGGAGGAACCTTATTATCGTTTGACTATGCATCCCTGCATGCAGCCGCCGGGAAAAGCCAGGCCAGAAGCAGCAAGAACAAGATGGTACTGCAATTTGAACCTTACATTCTGCAGCTGAGGCATGTATTCACAATAGCCTCAGGATCAAGAACTACAACGCCGGTTATGCTGACAACAATAACGTTCGATGGCATTACCGGCTATGGCGAGGCCTCCATGCCACCCTACCTCGGAGAATCTCATGCCACGGCGCAATCTTTTTTAGCAAAGGTTGATCTTTCTCGATTCAGCAGTCCATTCCTGATGGATGATATTCTGACCTATGTTGATCAGATAGCCCCTGGCAATTATGCGGCAAAAGCCTCCATCGACATTGCCCTTCACGATTTGGTAGGCAAACTTATGCAGCAACCCTGGCACCGCATCTGGGGGCTCAACCCCGGGCATACCCCCGATACCTCCTTTACCATTGGGATTGACAAACCTGATATGGTGGAGGAAAAAACCAGGGCTGCATCCTCTTTCAAGATCCTTAAAATTAAGCTGGGAGGCGGCAATGACAAGGAGATGATCCGTACGGTAAGGTCGGTCACACAGGTTCCCCTGGGTGTTGATGTGAACCAGGGCTGGAAGGACAGGAATCAGGCACTCGATATGATACACTGGCTGCATGAACAAGGGGTGGTTTATATCGAACAGCCATTATCGAAAACCGCTGTGGATGATATTGCCTGGATCACCGGACAAAGTCCGGTTCCGGTAATTGCTGATGAAGCGTTGCAAACCCCTGCGGATGTGAACAAAGTATTTGGTGCCTATCATGGTATAAACATCAAACTGATGAAATGCGGCGGATTACGCGCAGCCTATACCATGGTAAATATGGCCAGGACTCTTGGTTTGAAAGTGATGATCGGTTGCATGACGGAGACTTCGTGCGCGGTGACGGCGGCCGCCCAGCTTTCTCCAATGGCTGACTGGGCGGACCTCGACGGAAACCTGCTGATCAGCAACGACGTGTTTGAGGGTTTGAAAATTGTGGAAGGCAGGGTGATAATACCGGATCTGCCGGGGATTGGGGTGTTGAAGTTGTGATTATGATGTAATAAACCGAATTTCATATGCAGGATGCATACAATTACCTGGTAAAAACCCTTAATAAAACCCGTTACCCATCCCCGGTGTTCACCGATCCCCTGTACCGCCTTGCCAAAGGAACCGATGCGGGTTTCTACAGGCTGGTACCGCGTGTCGTCGTGCAGGTCAATGGCGAACAGGAAGTAATAACTGTATTGAATATTTGCCGGGAGGCCGGAATTCCTGTCACTTTTAAAGCGGGTGGCACAAGTTTGTGCGGCCAGACCATCACCGATTCCGTGCTGGTCGAAACCGGTCCGGGTTTTGCCGGGTGGTCTGTCAGTGAAAATGCAGGTACCGCCACATTTCAACCGGGTATGACCGGGGGATACGCCAATGCAATTCTTGCAAAGTACCGCCGGCAGATCGGCCCGAGTCCGGCCTCCATTGCTTCTGCGAAGATCGGTGGTATCATTGCCAATAATGCCAGCGGGGCAAGTTATGGTATCGCGACCAACAGTTACAACACCTTACGGGGTCTGCGCCTGGTTTTCTCTGACAGCACCATACTGGATACCCGGGATCCGGAGTCATGCAGCCGTTTCAGAGCGGATCATCCCACCCTGATGGAGGGCATCAGGCAACTTTCAGAGCAGGTGAACAGCAATCCTGCTCTCAGGGATAAGATCAGGCATAAATATGAACTCAAGAATACCACAGGATATGGCGTAAATGCACTTGTTGATTTCTCAGATCCGCTGGATATCATTGCCCACCTGATGGTGGGTTCCGAAGGCACATTGGGCTTTATTTCCGAGGCAACATTCGAAACCTTTGAGAGTCATCCATGCAAAGCAGCAGCCCTGGTTTTTTTCCCGGGAATCCGGGAGGCATGTTCAGCCATTCTGCCTTTGCGAAGCTGCCAGGTAAGCGCGGCAGAGCTGATGGACCGCAATGCCCTGCGGGCAGTGCAGGATAACCCTGGCATCCCGGCAATAATACGGGAACTGGACCAGGCAGCAGTTGCGCTGCTGATCGACACTTCGGCGCCCGATGCTGCGACACTGGAGATTCAGGTAGAAGAAATCCGAAAATCAATTGCCGGAATCCGGACGCTCTATCCGGTTGACTTCATCAGGGAAGCAGTAACCTATAACAGCATCTGGAAGGTCCGGAAGGGACTGTTCACCGCCGCGGCGGCTACCCGTCCCAGGGGTACTTCATGTCTCATAGAGGATGTCGCTTTCAGGGCCGGAGAACTTGGAGATGCACTTACGGCGATCAGGGAGCTGATACAACAGTATGGCTATGAGGGCTCGGTCATGTGGGGACACCTGCTCGACGGTAACATCCATTTCGTGATCATGCCCGATTTCAGGCAAACGCGCGAGGTTGAAAAATACCGGAAGTTTATGGATGAGTTGGTTCACCTGACCGTGCACAAATATGACGGAAGCCTGAAAGCCGAACACGGTACTGGCCGTAACATGGCGCCTTTTGTAAAGGAAGAATGGGGTACCGGGATTTACGGGGTGATGAAACAGATCAAGCAACTTCTTGATCCGTCAGGGATTCTGAATCCGGGTGTTATCCTGAATGATGACCCGCTGGTTCATATTAAGAACCTGAAGCCTATTCCGGTTGTCAGCGATACCATTGACAAATGCATTGAATGTGGTTTTTGTGAAAATGACTGCCCTTCCAGAAATCTTACCCTCACACCCCGGCAGCGTATTGTTGTATACCGTGAAATGAACCGATTATCAGTTGCTCAGGATAAAAGCGTTTATGCGGCAATCCTGGAAAGGGATTTTGACTATCACGGTGATGCAACCTGCGCTACCGATGGTTTATGTGCCATTGCCTGTCCTGTGGATATCAACACCGGTACGCTGATTAAGGAGTTGAGATTCGACGGACACAGCCGTTTCGCGAATCGGGTGGCCGGTATGATCGGAAGCAATATGCACCTTGTAACTGCCGGTATGCGCATAACCCTTAACCTGGTTTCCGGCGTTCATAAACTACTGGGCACAGGATTCATGCAGTCAGTATCCTCCTGGTTGCATAAGGCGTCGGGCGCGGGAATTCCTATGTGGAACAGGTATATGCCCGGCGGAGCTGATGTAAGCGCTCTCAGGGACCGTTCACCGAAATCAGATTTGAAAGTAGTGTATTTTCCGACCTGCATTAACCGCAGTATGGGGAAATCGACTGATTATGCTTTTGAGGAAAAGGCTGTGGTGGCAAAAACAATACAACTCCTGCAAAAAGCGGGATATGAAGTAATTATTCCCCCTGGTGTAAACAGGCTCTGTTGCGGAATGGCTTTCGACAGCAAGGGATTTGTGGCTGAAGGCCGGCGAAAAGCCGCGGAACTGGAAGCAGCTTTGCTTGCCGCCAGCGAAAACGGTAAAATACCAGTTTATTGTGATATGAGTCCCTGCCTTTTCCGGATGAAGGAAATCCTGTCATCCGGGCTTCAGTTGTATGAGCCGGTGGAATTTATTTTGAGATTCCTGGTCAGTCGGCTTACATTTACCCGGGTACCCCGCAAAATTGCAGTCCACAGCACATGCAGCAACACCAAAATGGGACTTGGCCCCGAACTTGTCCGGCTTGCACAGCTCTGCGCCGAAGAAGTCATTGTCCCCGATGAGATCGGTTGCTGTGGCTGGGCGGGCGACCGGGGATTCACAAGGCCCGAACTGAATGCGTCAGCACTGCGTTTATTGAAAGGCAAATTGCCCTCCGGTTTGCAGGAAGGTTACAGCACAAGCAGGACCTGTGAAATAGGACTCACCCTTCACAGCGACATCAGCTACAAATCAATAGTCTACCTGGTAGATGAAGCAACAGCACCCATGTTCGGCTCAGGCTCTGCCTGAGTCGAATTTATTATACCAGGCTTTGCCTGATTTCAGCAACCCGTGCAACCTTTTAAGCAAAAAATTGCCTTTTTCAATATACAACCTGTTATTTCAAAAAACATATGATACCATGAAAAAGCTATGCTTACTTTTTTTGCTGTTGCCATGCGCAATATCCGGAAGTTCACAAACGGTGAACGACCTTTTTCGGGAGAGTGATGTCAAGATCAGCTGGCTGGGCATTGATTTCTCCCATGTAAAGCTGATAGGTAACTTTGCCGAGTTTTTGGAGGCGGGGGAAAAGTCTTCCTGGCAGATCCGGGATATTTACTTTCCCAGGTGGAATTACATCGTCCTGAGCGAACCTGAAAAATATGATATTAAAGGCATGCTGAGAAAGCCGGATATCTGGTACGACATTGACATGATTGGTGAAATCAATGCCAGGACCAGCCTGGATGAAATTGAAACCTACAATGCCATCCAATTTACCGGTGAGGATATCCAATCGTTTGTCGACCAGTACAACCTGGAAGGCAAGGAAGGAATCGGCGTTTTATTTATTGCTGAAAGCCTCAACAAGAATGCCGAAGAGGCATATTACCATTTCGTGGCCATCAACATGAAGAACAGGAATGTTTTATTCCATGAACGGTTGCGGGGTGAGCCGAGTGGTTTCGGACTCAGGAATTACTGGGCCAATTCAATATATATAGTTATCCGGAATATCCGCGAATATTATTTTGGAAGCTGGAAGTCAAAAATTAAACCTTCATCCCAGGTGTAACAATTGGGGCTATTTGTCCGGTTTTGAGTCCTGTATGTGCGGTAATCAATAGCATAGAGCAGCGCCCTATGCTATTGTTATTCTTTGATTTGTCGATTAAAAGCTGTCGCACTCCCGGTAAGCCTTTATCAACCTGGCTTCTCCCTCTTTGCCCGGAAGGCTTTTACCATGTTCCATACACAGGACGCCCTGGTACCCTTTTGCATGAATGTGCTTAAAGATATTCAGGTAATTGATCTCCCCGCTGGTGGGTTCATTTCGTCCGGGATTATCGCCGATATGAAAGGCTCCGATCTCATTCCAGGCGGCGTCCATATTGGGAATGATATTGCCTTCGGTAATCTGCTGGTGGTACATGTCATTGACGATCTTGCAAGCCGGCCGGTTGACTGCTCTGCAGATCTGGTATGCCTGGGGGATTCCGGTAAGGAAAAGTCCGGGGTGATCATGCAGTGTGTTCAGGGGTTCAAGCACCATCACCAGGCCGGCCGGTTCGAGGACATCACAGCAATACCGGAGGTTATCCACAACATTGGCAGTCTGAAAGTCGCGATGTAAACGCTCATCATACCGGCCCGGAACTACGAGAGCCCATTTTGCACCGGTTCTTTTGGCCAGTTCCACACCTTCTTTCATTTTATTAACCAGCATCTCGCGCACCTCGGCTTTATTCAGTACGAATGAAGTAACAGAGAAGTCGGCATACAAAACAAACGGACCCAGCTCCATGTTGAGTTTCTGCATTTGCGATGCTATTTTATTCTGTTCTTCAACGGATCTGCCCAGCAAACCGTTATCAAACATGGCCGTGAATCCCATGTCATGGCAAAAGGAAATATTTGCCAGGGGATCCTTGCCGGCATGTTCCGGGAACATGTCCATATAAGGCGCATACTTTAGATTGAACGGAGCTTCAGCCGCTGACAGTTTCCCCGGGGCTCCGGATGACCGCACGGCAGCCCATGCAGCAGAAGAAGCCATCAGGGCTGCTCCTGCTGCGGTCGACTGCTTAATGAAATTTCTTCTGCTTTGTTTCATGACTTTCAGGATTCGGATCCCGGTACATAAGCTTCCCCGGCAACAGGTACTGCTTTGGGTACGTCAACCTTACCAAATGCATATACCGTGGGGCCGAGCTTCATATCGGAATTCATCATTTCTTCCATGGTGACCTCTTTACCGGTGTAAGCGGAAACCCTGCCCATGATTGCAACAAGAGTCGACATGGCGGTGTTTTCAGCTTCATTGATTGGTTTACCGGTACGGATGGCTGTTACAAGGTCGATATGTTCCTGTACGTAAGGGCTGATCTTGATCTCCGATGTGGGCTGACCCTGGTCATCGAGCGGATACTCGTATTTCCACAAAGTAGTGCCTGCCGGATCGAGGATCGTATTCTGGCAGTTCGAGGAACCCAGGGTTCCCTGAACGCGCTCAGACACATTATTTGCGCAACCGTTGATCTGACGGCACATGCTATGCATGTGGATACCGTTCTCAAATACAAAATCCACACTGAAATTGTCAAACTGATCACCGGTGACCCTTCTCTGCCTGGAACCGAAACCTGTTGCTTTCACAGGGTACATGCCGGTAAACCAATGGATAACATCCAGATTGTGAACATGCTGCTCAACAATATGGTCGCCTGACAGCCAGCACCAGTTCACCCAGTCGCGGATCATATATTCCATTTCGGTCCATTTTGGATTGGGATCGCGGTGCCAGAGTTTTCCACCATTCCACCAGCAATTGGCCGATACAATATCACCGATCATGCCTTCGGCCACATTCTTATAGGTGGCTACATAATCACGCTGGTGACGGCGCTGTGTGCCGGTAACAACAGAATGTCCCATTCCTGCAGCCTTGCGGGCTGTGGCGATGACCGACCGGGCACCTGCGGGATCCACGCATACCGGTTTTTCCATGAACACATGCTTGTGTGCCTCAATGGCCGCGGAAAAATGTTCCGGTCTGAAATGGGGCGGGGTAGCCAGGATTACGATATCCACACCTGATTCAATGACCTTCTGGAAGGCATCGAAGCCTACAAAACACATTTCATCAGGAACCTCTGCACCCTTTTCTTTTTTAAGTTCTTCCCTGCACGAGTCGATCCTGTCTTGCAAAACATCGCCCAATGCTGTGATCTTAAGATTGGGTCCGGCGCTCAGGAAATCAATTGCAGCTCCTGTGCCTCGTCCACCGCAGCCGATTAAGCCTGCTTTCAATTCCTGTCCGTCGGGGGCCTGATCCAGGAATGTCATCACCTCTACCGTTTTTTTGGTTGTTTTTTCCTTTGCGCATCCGGTCACCAGCGAGGGAAAGGTCAATGTGGTCAGACCTGCGGCAGCTGAGGTGCCAAGGAAAGTCCGTCTTGAAATTCCATTTTTCATAATTGAAGATTTTATGTTGGTATTAATGTGGGTTGATTAAAAAGGTTCTTTAAATCCGTATTATTTTTTGCCTGTGGTGTTGTCATATTCGCATACGACCCTGAATCCTACGTAAAAACAATCGGAGTACCACCAGATGCTCTTGGGGATTTGCGGGTCGGTGTGAAGCCATGCGTCGGTTCGGGTATAATCACGGGCCGCGCTTCTCACCTTTCCTGCAGCATCCCTGAAAGAACCACCCCGGATCACTCTTTCCGTGCCGGAGGAAGGACCTTTCGGATTTATCACGATATCTCCCTGGTATTTTGCATAAGCATCCGGTTGATACCAGTCACTGCAGAACTCGGCTACGTTACCGGCCATGTTCTTCAGTCCAAAAGGATTTGCACTGACAAATGAGGGTTCCTGTGTTTTTGCCATGCTGTTCTCAGCATATACAACATAGGTGTTGATAGCGGTTGTATCATTCTTTGATAATTTGGCCCGCAAACCGCTTTTCTCGAATTTATTGGGTTCTCCCCTGAAGAAATAGGGTGAAGTTGTTCCTCCGCGGCACGCATATTCCCATTCCGCCTCAGTAGGAAGCCTGTAGTTTTTTCCGGTGACCAGGGAGAGCCACTTGCAATAAGTTTCCGCAGCATGAAAGCTGATGGAAATAGCCGGTCTCAATCCTTTTCCCCAGCCCTGATCGGGTTGTCCGTAAGGCGGTGTTGCTCCCGTTATCGCATCGGTCTTCCGATCACCGGCACGAAGTCCTTCGGTATCGGTTGACCGTCCCTCTCCGGAAGTCTGTGCGTAAAACGCAAGGTATTCGTCCCAGGAAACCTCCACTTCAGCCATATAAAATGAATCTACTTTCACCGGAATGACAGGACCTTCGTCATCTTCCCGCAAGGGCTCATCAGCAGGGGAACCCATGCTGAATGCGCCACCCGGAACGGCCACCATGGTGAAGGCAACGGTGGAACCCGGTACCATTTCCTTAAAGTTCTCAAAGCGGATAACCGTTGCAGGCAGGCTGTATTTTTCCTTGTTTCCTTGCGCCGTTGCACCGAATCCTGTATTCCCTCCATGCACATAGCCTTCGATGTAATGACCGGCATTCAGGTGACAATTGATGCACTCTACATCCGCAGGTTTGTTTTTGCTTGTATAGTAAAGGTGTGCGTCGGCTCCCTCCTTGGTAAGTTTTGGAGGAAATAAATTTTCATGACAGGCGATGCAGGAGGAATTATAAACATGTTTCCTGGCATGTTCAAGCTTTCCTTTATCTTCCCAGTTGAACGATGCGGAATCCTTGGTCCATTTGCTCCATACATCCCTGGCGCCGGTTTTTATTTTTTCTTGCAGATACCCTTGACCATGTGGCGGTAAATGACAGTCAACACAATTGGTATGCGTTCCTGATTCCGTCTGATAATGGACCGATTGCTTCCAGGAGACCGTGGAATGGGGATGAATTGAATGGCATGAGTTGCAGTATTCATTGGTGGAAGTGCGCTTCACAGCAACCGATCCCGATCCGACAACCAAAATCCCGGTTACAAGTCCGGGTACAAACCAGATCCATTTCTTTTTCATAGAGGAGACGCAGAATGCAAATGATTAACCTTTATCCCTTATTTTCAGAGTCAATATGACTGTCTAAAGATAATAAAAGTAGTCATTTATAGATTGTTTGTCCCTAAAATATTCATGTTGGTCGGAATAAGTTGGCTTTTAAGAATTTTCGATATAACTTTAATCCTGTTTTATTTGCAAGGACTAAAAAATATTTATCATGAAAATAAGGATATTTTTATTATTGGCGTGCATTATCTGCCTGTCTGTGACTCAGGTATCCGGACAGAAGGATAACAAGAAGTTTACGATTACAGGCAATGTGCTGGATGTAGATGGTACACCCATTGCCAATGCCGTTGTGATGATTGATGGTAATAATACCAGTGCAAGGACTGATGCGCTGGGTAACTATAAAATCAAGGTAGGTCCGAAAGCCAAGAGGATAGGAATCTTCACTTTTGGAAGCGGCATCAAGGAGGAGGATATTGCCGGCAGGATCCTGATCAATTTC
The DNA here is from genome assembly GCA_016930375.1 of Bacteroidales bacterium. GTDB lineage: Bacteria > Bacteroidota > Bacteroidia > Bacteroidales > UBA10428 > UBA5072. The sequence goes on from JAFGGU010000003.1 coordinate 75,971, forward strand.
AGTTTTGGTGCGGTGTCATCGCAACAAAAGGATGATAATGCGGTAGCGCCCGGCGACGATCTCCTCAATACCGGTTATAATAAAGTCAGGGAAAGAAACAAAACGACTGATATCCAAAAAGTGGATGCGGAGGAAACAAAGGAAGCTTATTCTTCGATTTACGATATGCTGCGTAAAATGCCGGGTGTTATGGTGAGCGGAACAACCATTAATATACAGGATTCCAAAAATCTTCAGGGTTCAGTCGCACCGCTGATTTTAGTTGATGGGGTCCCTGTTACCGATATTAGTTATCTTTCCCCTTCAACCGTGAAATCGGTAGAGGTATTGAAGTCCACTGCTGCTGCCATGTATGGATCAAGGGGATACGGCGGCGTCATCCTGATTACGACAAAAAAGTACGCTGTTGATAAAGAGTAATCGCTTGTTCTTTAGTTCTCCGTTTTTACACTTTCGGCAACAATACTGCGATCCACTTTTTTGATCAGGCCCTGCAAAACGCTACCCGGTCCCACTTCATAAAAACCGGTAGCTCCGTCGGCCAGCATATTTTTAACCGTTTGCGTCCACCTGACAGGAGCCGTGAGCTGCGTTTTCAGATTTTCCCGGATGACTGCCGGATCGGTGGAAGGTTTAGCTGTCACATTCTGGTATACCGGGCAGATGGGTTTGATGAAATTGGCATTGTCAATGGCTTCACCAAGTTCAATCCTGGCAGGTTCCATCAACGGTGAATGAAAAGCGCCACCCACGGATAATTTGAGCGCTCTTTTAGCGCCCGCGGCATTCAGTTTCTCTATGGCCTGGTCAATTCCCTCGATCGAACCGGAAATCACGATTTGCCCGGGACTGTTGTAATTGGCCGGAACTACAACGGCGCTGATCTCCTGACAAACTTTCTCGACAACTTCATCTTCCAGTCCGAGTATGGCCGCCATGGTGGAAGGCTTTAGTTCACAGGCTTTCTGCATGGCTCCGGCACGCTGTGCAACAAGAACCAGACCGTTTTCAAAAGAAAGGGCTCCTGCTGCCACCAGTGCGGAAAATTCACCCAATGAATGCCCGGCTGCCATATCGGGCTGAAATTGCTTTCCCAGGACTTTGGCAAGTATGACTGAATGAAGAAAAATAGCCGGTTGAGTTACCCTGGTCTGCCTCAGATCATCATCAGTTCCCGAGAACATCAGGTCAGTGATCCGGAATCCCAATATTTGGTTGGCAGCTTCAAAAAGCGCTTTGGCATGGGGATAATTTTCATACAGATCTTTGCCCATACCCACATATTGGGCGCCCTGACCCGGGAATACGTATGCTTTCATGGTGAAGTGATTTGGATTAGGGGGACAAAATTAGTTACTTATTGAAGAAATACAAATTAGCAATGAGTGATGAGTAATGAGTGACAAGCGAAGAATGCTTAATAATCAATAGAGTGAATACTCGTATGGAAGCCAGTCGGCAATACGTTGCTTAACCATGGCGCCTTCCCAGCTTATGCCGGAGGGATCGAAATACCCGTTGCTATCAAAGAAAACCTGCTGCTTTAGAAAAATAAGCTTGCTGATAGGTTCCTTGGTGTAATAGCATATATTCAGGTTTTCAGGGTACTGAAGAAACTTAACCCGGGCATCTTTATTTTTGACAATATCCTGGTAAGTCAGATTTTCACCAGCCGAATTCCGGATGACAAATCCGCTTGATTTCAAATCATCGGCCCATAAAATCCTGAAAAAGTGCATCCTCGATCCGAGATAAACCGTTTTTCTTTTTCTTTCAAAGGTTTGTTTTTGAGATTCTTCCGTTAACAGATCCTCATTAAAAATAATATTCCCCTTGAAGATGAAAGAATTACTTTTTCTATAGTACTCGAATTTATCGAGATAATAGGTGATTTTATATCCCAATGCCCTGTTGTCGATGAGGATTGGTTTTGAAGCAAAAGCCTTCAGCGTATCATCATCGGAATCATAATTAAAAGTAATATCGCTTTCATTCAGTATAATGCAATCCCTGGCATTATCCGTAGCTCCCAGAAACTGGTCCCTGAAGGTTCTCAGGTTAGCCTTTCTTTGCATGGTACGGGATTTTGCACTCACAACCACTTCTTTCATTTGATAAACTTTGGGTGTGAGGTAAACCGGGATAGGTTTGTCGATTGGCAGATCGGTGATTGTAACGGAATAATATCCTATGGCACTTACTGTTAAGGGCATGGAAGCATTTTTTGAGATATCCAGCTCGAAATGGCCGTTCTCATCGGAATAAGTTCCCACGAAGGTACCGTTGAAAAAAAGTGTAGCGAAACCAATTTTTTCGTTGGTCTTCTTATCGAAAACAGTGCCTTTGATAACCTGATTATAAGCGACTATATTCAATCCCGAAAACAGCAGCATCATAATATACCTTCTCATATCCGTCAGATATTCTTTTCAGGTGAAGATACATCATTTTGCACTTGATCACCATCTGCCAATCGCCTGTTTAATCAGCCGTTTGTTTTCGTCAATGGATTATTCACACGACCGATAAATAAAATGGTTCCGGTTGATGTTTCCCGAATGGCAAAAAGAAAAGGTCGGTCCACATGAAATTCGGTGACCTGCGGTTCCGGGCCGACCGATGTCAATTCTATTTCAACAGAGGTGACAGCAGCAGCTTCAGTGCCCTCCTCATTCACTTCAACAAATGATTTGTGCAACACTTTGGAGATGAACAATTGACCCGTGCCGTTTATTTTTGAAAAATCCGCCAGGCCATCTGAAAATGCAATACCCATGCCCATGGCTTCCAGTTCATTGTTCAGTTCATTCTTGTATTCAAAGGTGAATTTCGGAAGTTCCAGGTCGATATTCCTTTCTGCCAGTTCACCCATCCATGTGTCCCAGTTTTCCGGGGTGAGTATGTCGACAATGTCATCCGCGGAAATACCGTTTTGGGGCAACATGACGAGCATGCTGTAATTTCCCTGTCCATAAGGCAGCTCTGCCATTGAAAATACCTCATTGGATGTGTACCTCAGTGCTGTTGTTTGTTTCATTACCGGTAAGGTCACCGGGGATCCGCTGTTCAGGTAAAAGGAACCATCGGAGGTATTCTCTTTTTTAAATTCAGTTTGCCAGATCCCTTTGAAATAAATGGCATTGATCAGGTACATGACCGTTTGTCCGCTGATTTCTTCAACGATCTTGTTGATTTTGTCATGTGTTTTATCACTCACCCAATTGTTAATTATCCCGGGGGCTCCGGCATCGTTGAAATCGAGTGAACTTACCTGTGCATTATAGTATAGCTGATTGGTGGTGACAAACTCCTGCAGCACCGTAAAGCTTTCCCGGTACCAGATTGAATTGGCTATTTCAAGTAGCACCTTTGGATCAACAGATACAAGCGCGTCAATTAGGCTTTTATAACTGGAATTAATCTCTTCAGCCGTAAATCCTTCTTTCCGGAGCGCAGTTTCCATGGCTGTTTTGGTTTCTCCTGCAGCGCCGTTGTAAGTCATGGCCAATGCCAGTGCGATGCTGGTCGGGGACACGAAAATATTATCGGATTCAGGATCCGCTGAAACCACTTCTCGAAACATTGCCAAGCCGAATTCATTGTCGGACTGAATGATATCGGCAGTGGTTTTACTGATGACAATTTCCTGAAAAATCCGGGGTGTTTCGGTGGTGTTTTTTTCGCAGGAAACCAGGGTTGCTGTCATCAGAATTGCAGTAAAGAGGATTGTTTTCATTGTTTTGAAATTCTTTAATTGGTATTTCTCGGGATATAACAGAAGATGATTGTTGCATCGATAAGGTTGCGTCAATACCTTCCGCCCGCCAGCATCAACAAAGTACAGTCATGTACTATCTCAATATTATAGCTTTCGAGCCATTCCCTAAGCTCAGGGCTTTCAGTGCCGGGATTGAAAATGACACGCCTGGGACGAAGTGAAAGGATGTAATCAAAGATCTCACCCTGGTGATAAGGAGCCAGGTACATCGTCACGGTATGCACATTTTCGATGGGAGGTTGTCCGGTAATGATCGGTATATTATCAATAAATCCTTTGCGTTTGCCAATGGCTACCACTTCATGATTATGTCTTTTCAGACTGATCACGGCTTTGTAGGAAAACCTTTCGGGATTTGGACTGGCTCCCAAAACAACGGTCAGACTCATGCTTCCTTATGGATCAAAACCACTGCGTAAGCGGATATTCCCTTTTCCTCACCCACAAACCCCAGTTTCTCGGTGGTAGTGGCCTTCACGGATACATTGGCGACATCGGTATCCATGGCATCAGCCAGGATAGTGATCATTTGTGGAACATAATCTTTTATTTTTGGGCGCTGCAGGCAAAGCGTCGAATCCATGTTACCCAACCGGTAGCCCTGCTCCTTAAGCAGGGAACAGGTGCGGCGAAGAAGTGTCAGACTGCTGATGTTCTTAAAATCCACAGATGTGTCGGGAAATTGATACCCGATGTCCCGAAGTCCAGCTGCACCCAACAGCGCATCGCATATGGCATGGATCAGAACATCACCGTCGGAATGGGCCACAGGTCCTTTATCATGGGGAATTTCAACTCCTCCGATGGTCAATTTCCGGCCCGGGGCAAGCTGATGAACATCGTAACCAAATCCTACCCGAATGTTCATGGGATGTTATCAAAGTTTATCGAAATTAAGCCCCAGCGTGAAACGCATCGTATTGGCAAGGGGATTGTTTCTTCCGGAAGTTGATATCAGGTAAGAAAAATCGATGAAGAATACATTTAATTTCAGTCCGATCCCGGCTGCAAAATACTTTCTGTTTCCTTTATTTTCACTCTCGTTGAAGTAGCCGGCACGGATGGCAAACTGTTGCCTGTACCAGTATTCCACACCGACTGACACCATGATCTCGTGCATTTCTTCGTTGAATCCGTCCGGAGCATCGTAGAATGACTGGATCCAGCTTAAGGGCAAGGATGTAGCCGGTTTTCTGCCATACTGAACCACCTGGTTGCCATCATCATCGGTACTGTCGTTATAATAGATAGGAGGTGTGGGCACCAACAATTTATTGAGGTCAAAAGCCAGGGAAAGGGAGTTGTATTCATCAATTTCAAGCGAATACCTGGCGCCTAGCCTTAAATTTGCCGGTATGAACTGCTTGTCCGAGCCTTCTGTATAGGATATTTTCGTTCCAAGGTTGGAAAAGTTGGCCCCCCAGGCAAATTCACCCGTAAGTCCTCCGAGGTTGAGCGGACGCTGGTAATAAAGTCCCAAATCAGCCGCGAACGAATAACCGGCATTGTATTGCTGACCTTCAATGCTTCCTCCACCGGTAATATCCGAACGAATAAACCGCAGAACAAGCGCCGCTGAAAAATAATCGGATAAAAGCCTTGAATAACCGGCATCAACAGCAAATTCGTTGGGATTGTAATTCCCGACCAGCACACCGTCCATATCCCTGAAAATAACCTCTCCTAAAGAAAAGTACTTCAAAGAAGCACTTACAACCTGCTTTTCATCAAAGCGGTAATAGGCCGATAAATAACCGAGATTGATATCATTGACAACGTTTCTCAGCCAGGGTGTGTAGGCCAGGGAAACACCAAATTCACCCTTGACAAAGGGATACTTGGCAGCGTTCCAATGTTGCGAATTCACATCAGGCAAGGTTGCCACCCCGATATCACCCATGGCTCCGGCCCTGGAATCGGGAGCAATGGTTAAAAACGGAACGGTGGTTTGAATGGCATTCAAAGTACCTAATAATTTGTTGGTGACGGTTCCTGAATTCTGCGCAGCAATGGGAATGATTAATCCAAAAACACCTGTAACAAATACTAATAACCTTCTTAAAATCATCATCTTAAAAATTTAGTGCCACAAAGTTAAAATTAATTTCAAAAAAAATGGTGTAGAATTATATCATGCCTTGCCCAATTCAGATTATTTATACTATAAATGGTGTTCTACGGACCGGGGAAATGAAAGTTATACAATAAACAATCATATCCGGAAATTATTGTCTGATTACAATAAGTTTCTGGTAACTTTCTGTAAATGAGCCATCATTATCTGTAATCCTCATCCTGTAGGGGTAGATTCCCTGTCGCAAAACATGGCCATTTTTGTCCCTCAGGTCCCACTCCAGGGGAGTGGAACTGAAACCGCTTGTAATCACCGTTTCCTCAAGGACAGCTATATTTCTTCCACCCATATCGAAAATGCTGATTGTCACCTGCAATTCATGGCCGGGCTTGTTATGCTCAAAAATGAACCAGGTGCGATCATGGGCAGGATTCGGATAATTGGAGGCCTTGGCAATTATGATATCCTCACCGGAAATCACCTTGAATTCAATGGTCGCGTCGGAAGAATTATTAAAAACATCCCACACCTTTACTTTTAAGGAATGCCAGCCTTCCGATAATTCAGGCATGGGGTATTTCAGGCTGCCGCTTGTATAATCATCCAGATCGGCTTCAAAATATTCATTCAGCACTACAGGGTCAGTTACATTGCCGTCAATGATCCCCGTAATATCGTGTCCTATACCGTTTCCCACCGTGTTAATGCCGCTTTCATCCAGTATCCTCGCGTAAATGACAGGATTGGGATTTGTTATTCCCAGGTTGTTGAAATATTCGTCATTCAAAAACAGTGATATTTCAGGGCCTGAATTGTCAGGATGGGCTTCCGGACTGGTTCCTCCGATGATAAACTCGCTGAAACTGCCATTGGCATCATCACTGGCATCCTGTGTATAATACACTACCTTACCCTTGCCAAAGCTGTAGGTAATGTCTTTGGGCACCATGAAATCGAAAGAAAACCGCCCGTTTATGATACTGGCCTTGCCTTTATAAATCAGATTTTCACGGGTTTCGAACTGCATGGTCTCTCCGCCATCATTGGCCAGTGTTGTGACTTCCTGGTTTTTATCATACACCGAGGGATAGATGATGCCGTTATAGTTGCTCAGCAGGTTATGGCCTGCATCTTCCAAATGACCGGAGATGCGTACACGTGAAAAAGCAGTGAGGGTATCGAGCGGTTCGTTAACAGAAATGCCGTTCAGCGAGTCAGTATGAACCGAAAACTTCGGAACGGCCAGGGTAAGCGCAGGATCACCCAAAAGAATAAAATTCAGTTTATTCCGGTGGATACCTGATGAATCCTTTGTCATCCTTACAATATCTCCCAACCTGAAAAAATTGCCTGCTTCATCGCGCTGAAAAACCACGTTGTAGAATTTTGTATTCAGGTAATGATTTCGGTCGGAATATACGATGCGTGTAGTGGTGAAAAGCGCAATACTCCCGCCATCTGCGTTGAGCAAAGAGGATTCCCCTGCCGATGTGTATTCCGACAACACACCCTCATCATCGGTGAGGTTATCAAAGCGGCTGAATTCACATGTCGCCGTTACAAACAAGGGAAGATTATCCGAATTGGTCAGGCCTGTCAGATCTTCTGTCATCAGAATATGCTCAGCGGCCAGGCCAATTTCACCGCCATGACCGGTGTAATTGAAAATCAACAAGCCCTTTCGCAGGTTATCGCTGAGTATACGGTTCACATCGGGATACCTGGCGCCGGTTGAAGCAGATTCCTGCTTGTAGGCATCGAGGAGCACCTTTTTGACAACAAACATGGGATAATTTTCGTCAACCCAGTCAGCCAGGCTGTTTGCCTGCGTCATATGAAGATTGCCGTCCTCATCATCTCCTGCAAATAAAATGTTATTGCGCCAGTCTTTCCTGTTTTTATCGGTGTTGTAATTCTTGATCTTCCTGTATACCGCCATGGCTTCCTCAGCGGTTTTAACCGGAAGGCGGCCAACGCCAAGATCCAGCATGTAAGCCTCCATTACTTCTGAGCCGCCTTCGTCGTCATCCATAAACCCGTAGAAATCGTCAGAGACATAAGATGTGCTTGCATTCAGAGAACTTTCCGACTGGTAGGTCAGAATATAATTGGAATTGCCGGAGGCTTTGGACAAGTTGTTATAGGATCCGTCGCCAACCAGCAACAGGTACCTGAGCCTGTCCTGATCATGGGTTGCCCTGTCATATGTCAATTTTGCGAAGTCCCGGAGGGCACTAACATCGCGTGCACCGGAAGAAAATTCATTGTAGACCTGTTCAGTGGTGGCAACAAAAACGCTGAGATGGTCCTTTTCCCGGTGAAATTCGGCGATGCTGTCGGCCGCGGTCTTAAACAAAGGATGAGTCACTATCAGCATCTGATGAGGGCCTGCCGCATGCAGATTCTGGTTTTCGATGAGACCAATGCTTTCTGAAACGCTGATATCAGGTTTGGGGAAGGATGCCGAAACATTCAGGGCAACATATTCCTTCAGCACATTTGTGCTGTCTGAAAATTCCAGGATACTCCCGGTGAGTTGCGCAGGAATTCTATATATGTTAAACCTGTCGGTGATATCCCAGATCTGGGTCTGTTGATTGCTGTTGGCAATATGATATTTTGCAATGATATCTGCTCCGGCATTAGTTATATCCCTGAAATATAAGACATTATCCGTTATGGCAAGCCTCCTGCGTACATTGAATGCCAGATAATCGAGAAATCCTTCATCCGTACTTTCGGTTTTATTGTAAGCGATATTGAGACTGATCTGGTCACCGGAAACGTAAAAATCGAAAACACCCGATTTCTGATTGGCGTACACGCCTGTTGTGTTGTTTAAAATTACCCCTGTCAGATTGATCGCTCCTATTGCAGTACCGTTGTTTGTAAATACAAATGTTTTGGAACTGGCTGACCGGCTGACAACGTTTGATTTCAGTTTCACCGGTGATGTTGATACCAGTCCGGTGAATGTAAACGTAGTATCATAGTCAGAATAATCAATTCTTTCACCAAACCATTGCCGTCCCGATTTCAGGAAATTGTATTTGTTCAGTTCATGGTACCCATAATCGTTAAAATCAGTGACTTCAATAACAGGAGGTCCGGTTACAGGGGATGCATCACTGATTGTCAGACCCTCACCAGTGCCGGTTGTAACAAAATAATAGGCTGCAGTACTATAAGAATTAAGCTGATGCTCGAATAAACCGGATTCCTGATTAAATGACCATGTAACAGGACCTTTACCATAAAATAACAGGTAGTCACCCTGGTTAAAGATTCCGTCAGAACCTTTATTCATGTAAATCGGGTTTTCCAGCAGGTCATCATAACGAAAATCAGCATTCATGAGCGGAACCATTGCACCTCCATTGCCAAAAATTCTGACTTCAGTCGGATTGGCAAAACCCATTCCGATGATGTCCTCGTAGTTCAGACGATAAATGCCATCCTGGTAAATCGCAATTTTGAACCATTTGCCTGTTGCCAGTACGGATGTTCCGGATGGTTCTTCAGCCATATGATGCTGAGGATTTCCGGCCTGGAGGTGAATGGGAATTGTGAGAATTGCCAGAGAGATGAGACAGCGTATGAACATAAGAGAAATTGTTGAAATACCGGATAAGAAATTATCGGGTTGATCCGAAATAAACTGAATGATTGAACGTTTCAAAAATACAATTATTATGATGCATTCGTTAAAACAAAGAAAGTTTATTATAGTTTTACAATTGTTAAATTTCACAGGGTGGCGCTTAAAAGATCCTTTACTGTATTAGTCGCAATACTTACAGTCTGTTCATCCTTCGGACAGGATTTTCATTTCTCAGGTTTCATGCAGAACATGGTTTATGTGAATCCTGCCTATGCTGCGCTGCCATCTTCGGGCGAAGTCGGGCTCACTTATCGTAACCAGTGGCCGGGTATTCCTGCAAGTTTTGTAACTTATGGCGCTGAGCTGGTTGTACCCGTGCGTTCGCTGAACAGCGGTGTCGGTTTGAGTTTAACAAACGATGTGCAGGGTGGCGGGGTTATCAATCAGAGCTCAGCCAGTCTTTTATACGGGTACATATTCGATATCAGTAATTCCTGGCAGCTCAGTGCCGGCATAAGTGCATCTTTTGTATTCAGATCTTTAAATGCGGACGAATTGATATTCCGGTCCGATATTCTGAATGACCTGGGTTACAGCTACGGACCGGTGACTTTCGATAATTACAGGAAAAGCTACCCTGATTTTTCCGTAGGGCTGATCGCCAGAAACGATAATTTGTCATTTGGTATTTCAGCCGGTCATTTGACACGGCCGCAGTATACCTTAAGTGATGCGGACGAATACAGGCTGCCGGTCAAATATACGGCATTCGTAAGCGGGAGATTGCCTGTGAGCAATAATGCCCTGGCGATTGAGCCGGCCGCGTTTTATTCCATGCAACAGCAAAATAATGAACTCATGTGGGGATCACAGTTCATCCTCGCCAACACCTTCATGTTAGGCGCCTGGATCCGTCAGAATATACAGTTTAATTTTGAGGATCTTATCATCTCGGCAGGGATTTCCTATCAAAAATATAATATCAGCTACCATTATGACGTTAATTTGAAAAAAATAAGCTTCCTGTCAACAAAAATGGCGGCACATGAAGTAACCTTTTTATACCGCTTTGAGTATAAGGAGGAGCAGAAAGGCAAACGAGCCATCGGGCATAGAGGTAGAAGAGTTAAAAAGAACGACTGTCCTGCCTACAATTAGTTAAAAAAATTGTAAAAAGAGTGCGTAAATAATTTATATTTTTGAAAATAAAAACCAAGTAAGATGAAAGTTAAGGTTTTTGCATTTCTGGCAATCCCCGCCATAGCAGTGTTATTATCCGGCTGTTTTAAGGGAGGCGGAAGTGGGGTGTCTTCCACAACAGGTTGGGATTACAATGACCCTGAAGGCGGAGGATTTGAGGTAATCAGTGGTAGCGAACAGGAAACTGGTCCGGGACTTGTTTTGATCGAAGGTGGTACATTTTCGATGGGACGGGTGGAACAGGATGTTACCTACGATTGGAACAATGCACCGCGCAGGGTGACTGTCAGCTCTTTCTATATGGACCAGACTGAAGTCAGGAATGTGGATTACCGCGAATATCTGCACTGGATCAGCAGGGTTTTCGTTGATTATCCGCTGGTATATACAAAAGCCCTGCCTGATACACTGGTATGGCGACGCCCCATGGCTTATAATGAGCCCTATGTGCAATATTATTTCAGGCATCCATCTTATAACGAATATCCCGTTGTTGGTGTCAGCTGGTTACAGGCTAGTGACTACTGCGCATGGAGAACCGACAGGGTGAATGAAGGCATTCTTATCCGCGAAGGCATCCTGAAGGCGGATCCCAATCAGCTTGGCCCCGAAAACTTCAATACCGAGTCCTATCTGGCCGGACAATATGAAGGTCTGGTGAACCAGAACCTGAGAAGCATTGATCCAAATCAGGAATTCAGAAGAGTTATGCTTGAAGACGGAATGCTTTTGCCCAAGTACAGGCTCCCAACCGAGGCCGAATGGGAATATGCAGCTCTTTCCCTGATTGGCAATACCTATGAAGAACGCGTTTATGAACGCCGTATCTATCCATGGGATGGCCATAATGTCAGGAATGATGAGAAAGCCAATCGCGGTGAAATGCGTGCCAACTTCGTCCGTGGCCGTGGTGATATGATGGGTACTGCCGGTTCTCTCAATGACAATGCCAGCATACCGGGACCGGTTGAATCCTTCTGGCCCAATGATTACGGCTTATATTGCATGGCAGGTAATGTAAACGAGTGGGTTCTGGATGTTTACAGGCCTATGACCTCGTATGATGTTGATGAGTTCAATCCATTCCGAGGCAACGTTTTCCAAACCCTGGAAACAGATGAAGAAGGCAATGTTGCTGAAAAGGACAGCCTTGGCCGGCTGCGCTACAGGGATGTAACCGAGGAAGAAGCCATCAATCGCTGGAACTATAAGAAATCCTATTATAAGAATTACAAAGACGGTGATTATGAATCCAGTGTTGTAGAGGGTCAGGAATGGACGGCCGACATAAAAGGCCAGGCAACCAATTCAGACCGCATGTATTCGCAGACTCCAAGCTATGAAACCTCCCTGATAAGTGATCAGTCGAGGGTTTATAAAGGCGGTTCCTGGCGCGACAGGGCTTACTGGTTAAGTCCGGGTGCTCGCAGGTACCTCACTGAAGATCAGTCGCGCGACGACCTGGGTTTCCGCTGTGCCATGATACGGGTAGGAAGTCCCGAGGGTGTGGGTAAGAAAAAGAGATAGCAAAAAGCAAAAATATTTAACCTTGTAGAGACGCATTGTAATGCGTCTCTATTTTTTTGTATATATTGCATTCATGGAAATCAAAGAATTGTATGATATTTTCCTGACCGGCAGGACGGTTTCCACTGACTCCCGGAACATCATTCCGGGATGCCTGTTTTTCGCTCTGAAAGGAGAAAACTTCAACGGTAACTCTTTTGGACCAGAGGCAATCGAAAAAGGTGCGCTTATTGCCATTGTTGACGAGGAACCGGAACAACAGCACCCAAAAATTATCAGGGTGGATAACGTGTTACGGGTTTTACAGCAGCTTGCACGGTATCACCGACTTCACCGGGGAATTCCCATCCTCGCCATAACAGGATCAAATGGTAAAACCACTACCAAGGAATTGTGCAAAGCGGTATTGTCAGAAAAATACAAAGTACATGCTACCGAAGGGAATCTGAATAATCACATTGGTGTTCCGCTTACTCTTTTGTCCATGGATGATACCGTAGAATTTGGAATTGTTGAAATGGGAGCCAATCACCCGGGTGAGATCGCCCTTCTGTGTGAAATTGCCCAACCCGATTACGGACTGATTACCAATGTGGGTAAGGCACATCTCGAAGGATTCGGAAGTATTCAGGGAGTTGCGCTGGCCAAGGGAGAGCTGTTTAAACACCTTATCCATCGGGGGAAGACCCTTTTTGTAAATGAAGGGAATAAATATGTCCGGCAGCTTGTTCCGGGGAACTATCCAAAAGCCATGTGGTATAATGGGGATCAGGGACCACAGATTCAAAACATGACCGGTGATCCTTATCTGAATCTCCGGATCATTGACCACAATGCAGCTGTTGAAATAAAAACTGGATTATTGGGTGGCTACAATGCCGAGAATGTGTTGGCGGCCTATTGTGTGGGAAATCATTTGGGCATTCCGGTGGAATCCATAAAAGATTCAATTCATACGTATCAACCCCGAAATAACCGTTCACAGCTGTTGCATACAGGAAAAAACAGGGTCTTCATGGATGCCTACAATGCCAATCCTTCAAGTATGCATGCGGCGATCAGCGAATTTCTCCGGTTCGACGATGAGCGGAAATTGCTAATCCTGGGTGAAATGCGTGAACTGGGCGATTCCGCGTACCGGGAACACGAAAGCATCGTTAGCCTTCTTAAGGAACAGGGAATCAAGGATGTAATATTTATCGGTGAGGCTTTTGAAAAGCCCTCCAAGGAAGCAGGATATACCTATGTTGAATCAACTGAACAGCTAAGCCAATGGCTTTCAGGAAAATCCCTGACCGGTTATTTTGTTTTCATCAAGGGATCACGCAGCAACCAGCTTGAAAAAGTGATCCCGTTATTGTAGCAATTTATCTTTCAGCATAAAAGGATAACGGTAATTCACCGGAGGTACAAAAGTTTCCTTGACGGCACGGGGAGATATCCATCGGATGATGTTCAGCACCGAACCTGCCTTATCATTGGTGCCTGATCCCCGGCTACCGCCAAAGGGCTGCTGTCCGACCACCGCACCGGTGGGCTTGTCATTGATATAGAAGTTGCCGGCTGCATGGATCAGTTTTCTGGAAGCCAGTTCAATAATCTCCCGCTCACGGGCAAAAATTGAACCTGTCAGGGCATACATGGAGGTCCTGTCACATAATTCAAGCGTTTCGATGAACCATTTGGCCGGATAAACATACAAGGTGAGGATGGGACCAAAGAATTCCTCCTGCATGGCGAAATACATGGGATCTTCAGCTAAAGCCACAGTGGGTTCAATAAAGTATCCGGTGCCTTTGTATGTTTTTCCTCCCGAAATGATTTTGGCCTGTTTTTCGCGTTTGATGCGCTCAATTACGCGTTTAAGCTTTGTAAATGAGCCTTCATCAATGACAGCATTGATGAAATTGGTAAAATCCTCCGGCCCGCCCATGGTGAATGATGCCAGGTCATCCAGGAGCATTTCCTTTACCTTCGGCCACATGGTATCCGGAATATATGCCCTTGAAACTGCAGAGCATTTCTGACCCTGGTACTCAAATGCACCACGGGACATGGCAGTGACCACCTGCTCAGGATCAGCGGACTCATGAACCATGACAAAATCTTTGCCGCCTGTCTCGCCCACCACGCGGGGATAAGTGTGATAGTTGTAAATATTGTCACCGATGGTTTTCCAAATGGTCTGGAATACCTCAGTGGAACCGGTATAATGTATGCCTGCAAAGTAAGGATGGGATAAAACCACCTTGCTGACTACGGGACCGGGCGCAAATACCATATTGATCACTCCGTCGGGAAGGCCGGCCTCCCTGAGAACATCCATAATGACCCTGGCGGAATATACCTGTGCCTTGGAGGGTTTCCATACCACGACGTTCCCCATGATAGCAGGTGCTGTAGGCAGGTTTCCGGCAATCGAGGTAAAATTAAACGGAGTAAGTGCGAAGACAAATCCTTCCAGGGGTCTCCATTCCAACCGGTTCCAAACGCCCGGAGGGGAAAACGGCTGAAATTTATACAAATCAGTCATGTACTTCACGTTGAATCGCAGAAAATCAGTCAATTCGCAAGCGGCATCTATCTCTGCCTGGTATATGTTTTTGCTTTGCCCCAGCATGGTGGCGGCATTGATCTTTATCCGGTAAGGCCCCGATAAAAGATCTGCCGCTTTGAGGAAAACGGAGGCACGTGCTTCCCAGGGCAGGGAGGCCCAGTCTTCACGGGCTTTAAGAGCGGCGTCCACCGCCATTTTAACTTCCTTCTCACCTCCCTGGTGATAATGACCCAGGAGGTGCTGATGGTCATGGGGCGGATGAATCTCAACCAGGTCACCAGTCCTGATTTCTTTTCCACCAACAAACATGGGAATATCGGCGAGGTTTTCACGGTAATCCCTGATCTGTTTTTTCAGTTCCTCCCGCTCCCGGGTCCCGGGAGCATAACTTAATATGGGTTCGTTCTGTGGATCGGGTACGTTAAAGAATCCGGTGGCTAACATGGCTTTTCCTTTTTTAGCAAAGTTATCAAAGCACCCTCCCTAAAAAAATGATTTTTATTATTCATTGAATCAGTATCTGTTAATAAATGTTTAACTCCTTATGATTTCTTGTAGCAGCTTATCCTTAACTTTGTAATAACCATCAAAGAAATTGGAAACGGGAACGCCTATCGGGTTGATCAGGAAACTCACTGAATACTGGGGTGAAATTCGGAATTCAAGAGTTGGCAGGGCATTGAGAAACAAATATGTGCTTACGGCCTCGATTTTCCTGGTTTGGTTACTTATTTTCGATCAGAACAACCTGACGGACCGAAGGAAGAGTTCACGTGAATACCACCAGTTGCTGCAGGAAAAAGAATACTATCTGAATAAGATCCGGGAGGACAGAAGACGCATCAATGAGTTGAAAACCGATAATGATAACCTGGAAAAGTTTGCGCGGGAACAATACCTGATGAAGAAGGATAATGAGGATATTTTTATTATCGTGGACGATTGAGGTTACGTTCAATCCCTCTCAATATCTCCAAAAGCTCCAATGCACTTATTTTTTCGGAAATGCCTTTTATGCCGGTAATCTCTAAAAATGCAATTGCTGCTTCTCTCACCGGAACCTGATGATAATAATGCTGGCTGGCATAATTCAGGTACTTGACAATCCTGAAAGCGTCGAACCACCTGTAAAACCGTTTTATGAAAGCTGAAACCGAACCGCTGTTGGCATTGATTTCATCAATAGCCTCAGGTGCATGCAAATCATGCAGGTAACTTTTGAGCGGTTCCGGCAAGGTGTTGATCCTGGTTACAATATTATCACGATGTTTTTTATGGAATTCCGCAATTTGCCCGAACAGCAATCTGAGCGCTGTAAAGCATTCCGGTGAATAGGTCAGAAAGTCTTCTTTTTCCAGGGCGAGGTATTTGCTTATAGCCGCACCGGTTCCAAAAGGCGCCCGATTGGAAGCTCTGGGCGACGGTATGACGCGTGTACCGGTGATATCC
Source organism: Bacteroidales bacterium (assembly GCA_016930375.1). GTDB lineage: Bacteria > Bacteroidota > Bacteroidia > Bacteroidales > UBA10428 > UBA5072. The sequence goes on from JAFGGU010000003.1 coordinate 92,157, forward strand.
ATAAATTGGCCGAGGGGGATAATTTTATGCAGAAAATAGAAATCTTCACCTGCTTTCCTTTTGTTCATACCGCCCTGTGCAGCATATGCATCCGCCCTTACACCAAAACATGAACCAACCGTATGGTGCGCATAGGGAAAACCTGTGTATCTCAGAAACTGATTCACACAACGCATATGCAGTTCGTAATCGACAATACCCCGGTAAATTTTTTCCGGAAATTCCTTTCCCGTGATCGGGTGTTCAAAATAGACATCAAAACCGGTAACGGTCTTATTTTCTTCAAGTGTATCCTCGATCGCTGTAAAGTAGTTGTCATCACACCGGCTATCTGCATCGAACGACAGTATGAATCCGCCTGGATTGCCGATTTGGTTGAAGCGGCTAAGCGCTTCATCCATGCCCGTCTTTCTGGCCAGGCCTACGCCGGCATCCCGGACCGGCATTTTCATTGAATCGATCGGCAGGAATCGCATGGCCGGATCCTGATGTTCCTTAATCCAGGAGGCGACATCAAGCCATGTCTGCAGGTTGGCATCGAGAACAGACCGGGGAACATCTTCAGAGGAATTGACCACGACGATCACTTCAACATGTCCGACGGGTCTGGTGCAGTTCCAAAGGGCCTGCAGGGAATCAGTGGCACCTGGCTCGCAATATGCCGGGATTACAACGGCAAACCTGAGTTTATCAGATGGAAGATCGGTAAAATAGGGACTAAATCCGTTTTGCTTTCTGAGGTAATTGTCAGCAAAGCCCATCAGGAATTGATATTATTCCTTCTTTTTGTCCAGCTGGTATTTTTCATTCAGCCCGGTGACGATGTTTTCGGTGATATCCAGGCTATCATTGGCATACAGAATATTACCGCCGAAAGAAGTCCCCAGCACATATTTATAATTGAATTGTGCGCTGTTTTCTTTCAGGTATTCCATGATGGAATTGATCACCTGGCGATTCATAACGGCTTGTTTTTCACTTATCTCGGTAGTAAGATCCTGCTGAAGCTTGAGCAGATCCTGTTGTTTGGTATACAATTGCTGCTCAATGGTCTGCGCGTCGGACCGGGTGATCAGACCGCGCTGAGCTTTGTACTGATAATCATTGACATCCTTCTGGTAGGCTTCCTGCTTGGCCTGGAATGCGGCTTCGGAGGAGGTGTACTTGCTTTCAAGCTCAGCGGACAGGTCGGTTGCCATATCAAACTTACTGATCACAGAATCTATCTGAACATAAAAGATGGCACTGCCATCGGCGACACCGGCTGCAAATCCGGCTTCTGATTTGTTCTTTTTACCTGTGCCAATACCTGTAAAATGCAAAACGTACAGCACTGCCACCGCCACTGCAAGCAGTATATTCAACAGAAGAGGAAGTCTTTTCATTGTTAGGCCCTTTATATTTAATAATTAGGGTAGCAAATATAAATTTTTAAACTAACAACAAAAAAAAAGCGGTAACAATTGTGATTAAAACTCGGGGCAGGGTACTTCACCTTTTTTGGAGCGGCGGGGGAAGGCAAATTTATAACTCAATGATATTTCATGTGAGCCAATGGCCTGGCCGATCAGGTTGGAAATGGTAACATCATAGCTGTAACCGACATTGAAGCTTTTGGTTTTATAACCCACGAGAACGATAAAGGCATCTCCCCGCTGCGAATTGAAGGGAGGGATTCCGCGGTACCATAAACCAAGCACCATGGGATTCTTATGCCAGTATACCCCCACGTCAAGCTGATTAAAAGGCCCCTGGTGCTTAAAAAGATAAGCAAGCGTCATGGTTTCTTCCAACGGTTTCAGCAATCTCCCTCTCCGCACCAGTTCGACACCTCCAAAAACAGCTACTTTTACGGGTATCTCATGTTTGTCAGCATAAAAGGAAACATTCGGAGTCAGAATATGATCCACGGTAACGCCTGCCCAGACTCTTTTTGAATATACCAGGGCTGACAATGCCAGGTCGACATCCCTCACCTTGGGAATGGGCTCTATTTCAACAGTACTACCGCCATTGTACATCACTTCATCGATAAAGGTGAGTTTATCCCATGCCAGACCGTGTTCCCTGTATGAGAAATGCAGTCCGGGCCGGGCATATACATCCTGAAATAATTTGAAATTATAGGAGTACTGAGCGCCTACGCTCAATGTTCCCAGCTGACCGGAGCCTGCGGCATCCTTATAGGCCAGGAAACCAATGCCGCTGTTGAAATTGGAGAAATAATGATCATAGGAAAAGCTGTAGGTTACAAAAGGGGCGGGCAGGTGTATCCACTGATCCCGGAAGTTGGCGCATATCCTGCTGGCCTCTGCAGCGCCTGCAAATGAAGGCGCCAGGTACAGCGGATTGGAATAAAACTGCGAAAACTGGGGATCCTGGGCATATGAACCGGCCAGTCCCAAAAAGCTGAGAAAACATATGGCTAAAAGCCTGTGCATGGTTGAATCCTCAAATAACGGCGGTTTGGCATTTTTACATAATACGTTTTTATACCGGGTTGGGTTGTCAAAACATCGGTAAATTTGATAACAGGGGTGATTTGAAAGGCGGACAAATCAGGGAAGCAGGATTTTACTGCTCCGCAATTAGGGTTCCCTTACCAGCACGGTTACATCTCCTGCTTTAACGTAAGGTCTGCCATTGGTGAACCTGGCAACAACCCGCCATACATAAACATCCTGTTTGGCAGGTTTATCCTGGATATATCCGTTCCAGCCTTTGCCGATGTCATCACTGGTGTAAATAAGTTCTCCCCACCGGGTGTATATTTCGAGTTTGTACATATCAACACCTTCGGCAACGGGTCTGAAGATCCGAGGATCAGGAACCCCGGGATCATATATTTCATCAGCCGGGTCGTCCGGCACTATGGTGATCACATTGGGGAATTCAAGTTTGCCACGGCCGTCAATGACAATGGGCAGTTCACTCGTAAGTGTATCCAGACAACCCTGGGTGCTTTCGGCGATAAGGCTGACATAATAGGTGCCGACTTCCATATACTCATGCATTGGCTGGAATTCAGCACTGGTATTTCCGTCATTAAAATCCCAGAGATAGGTTGAACCCTGCCGGGTTGTATTGAAGAATTTAATTTCAGTGCCCTCTTCGGTTTGACTTCTGACCCAGGCATAATCCGGTGTGAACGTAAAACCGGCCGTGGGTTTAGGATAAACGGTAATCATCTTATAATCATAGCTGTATCCGCCATCTCCCTGAACAACCAACCGGATGATGTATACTCCTGCCGTATCATATACCTGTGGTGAAGGTACTGCCTCTTCCGATGTAAGGCCTTCATATCCAAAGTCCCACTGGTAACCGTCAGGGTAATTGTATTTGGTTGTGGATGGAAAATCAACCATAAGCGGCATACATCCCGAAATATCTTCGCCGAGTTCAACTTTGGGAAGAGGCGGTGCAATAATCACATACCGGACCACCGTATCGGCGCATTCGGGATTATTCTTGTTGGTGGCAATCAATGACACCGGAATGCGGTTTCCGTCGGTAATATCACCCCAGATCGTGTAATTCTTGGTAAAGGAAGCTGCAGATTCCGATGAACCCGTTCCATCGCCGTAATTCCAATGATAATTCCAGATAGTTTGACTGTTGGTGAGGTTGTTCAGCGTAAATGTAGTAATATCCGTAATGGTGTTGAATTCCTGTGCCTGTGGACTTGGCAGGAACTCAGCCCGGGGTTGTGGATAAACGGTGACCTGCTTGGTGGTATCGTCCATGCATCCGTTAAGGGATACTGCCTTAAAGCGAACGTCAAAAATCCTGTTGGCAAGACTTTCATTGGCAAAGCGGAACGATGAATTCTGGTAATTACTGAAGATCTCATCATCGACGTACCAGTAATATTCATTTTCATTGATAGCTGTTCCGGAGAATTCAACTGGCAGGGTGTTACATCCGGCCCACACCGAGGCTGTGAAATCAACCTCCACACCGGGGAAAACACTCACAGGTTTGAAAACAGTGTCTGTGCAGCCAAAATCAGTAATGGCTACCAGCATAACATTTCTTTCAACGGTGGTTGAACCGGTATTATAAAATGTATGGTTTATATCCTGGTTTGTTGAGGTTATTCCATCATCAAAGTCCCAGAAATAATCGAGGGTTGTTCCCTGTGAACCATTGCTGAAGGGTACCGTGAAGGGAGGGCAGTCAACCGCCAGAGGGTATGAAAAATCGGCCAGGGGTTTCGGATGAATGGTAACCGAATGTGAGATGGTGCTGTCGCAACCGTATTCAGATATGGCGGTAAGGTTAATGGTATAGCTTACATCATCCGTTCTGCTGAAATTTTTGAAGGTATGTGTCGCATCCTCTGTGGTTGCGCTGGATCCGTCTCCAAAGTCCCAGTTATAGGTCAGGGGCACGCCAGGCTGACTCAGGTTGGTAAAGGTTGACGGCATCGGATAACACAGCTGATTGGTATCTATTTCAAAAGCGGCCCTTATCTGGGGATAAACCAAAAGATGTTCAGTCCAGGAAGTATCGCAGCCCTGGCTGTTTGTTACTGTAAGCCTGATATGTTGATCCACATTGGTGTCTCCGGTGTTGGGATAGGTGTGGCTGAATGTTGCATCGGATTTTTCTTCATCTATGGTCCCGTCATCATTATAATCCCAGTAGTAATGATTGATCGCACCGGAAGAACTTGATCTGTCGATTTCAAAAGGTTCATGAGAACAAATGGCAGGCTTGTCAATGGTAAATTTGGCATGGATAAAAGGATATACATCAATGGTCAGCGTTGTATCATCATAACATCCGAACTGTGAAGTAGCTTCAAGATGAATGTTGTGTAACCGGCTCAGACTGGTAATATTGTCAAAGATATGTTCCGGCGGCGTGGTCATATAGGAGTACTCACCATCATCGAAATTCCACCTGAAGGTTGTGCCATTCATGATGTTAGTACTGTTGATAAAATTCACCGGGAGTGGCTGACAACCTTCCGTAATATCGGTTGAGAATTCAGCATGCATTTCAGGATAGACGGTAATGGTATCTGATTTCTCAGCGGTACAACCGTGAATATTATTGGTGCGTAAAGAAACCGGATATCTTACTGGCAGCAATGTCTGATTTCTGTATATAGGTATGACGGGGTCTGAAAAGTCATGCAGAATAATGGAATCATCCTCGGTGTATTTCCAGGTGAAATCAGTTATGCCTCCAAAGGAATAATTATTGACTGCAACTCTGAAAGGTGAACAACTGTCGAGCCGCTCAATGGCAAAATCAGCGGTCACCTTGGAATATACCTGGACGGTGCGGCTGACACTACTGTCGCAACCCGCAGGATTCATAACTACCAGGCTTACTGCATAGGTGGTGTCCTTGTCGGTCTGGTTCTGATAAAGCCGTGGCAGCGGATTCTGATCCGTAGAATGGGTTCTGTCACCAAAATCCCAGAAGTAGTTCAGGTCCTTTCCGGCAGAATTATTGATGAATGATACATTCAGCGGATTGCAGCCCTGGTTGGGGCTGTCAAAATTAAAAGCAGCGATCACCCTTGGATAGAGTGAGACTGACCGCTCGACGGAATCGGAACAACCCTGAATATTGGTAGCCACCAGGTTGATGAAATACGTGGTGTCATTATCCGAATTGTTTTCATAGGTATGGTAGATGGTATCAGGAACCAGCGAGGTCAACAGATTACCATCCCCCAGGTTCCAGTCGAACTGATCTCCTCCCCAGGAACTGTTGATGATTTCCGCGAACAGGGGTGAGCAATTGCTGTTGTAATCAACGGCAAAATTGGCATTGATATATGGATGCACAGTAAGAGGTACCTCAAAGGTATCCTTGCAGAAATAGTCGGATGTTGTCACCAGGCGGATGGTATAGGTTGTATCCTCATCTGACCTGTTTAAGAAATACCTGACGAAAGACCATGAAGAGGTATCCGCAATTGAGGTTCCGTTGCCGAAATCCCATTCATACAACAGGTTGTATCCCGATGAATTATTGGTGACCAGGACTCCGACAGAGTCACAAACTGCGTTCTGATCAATGGTGAATTGCGATTCAACCCCGGGATACAGGATGACAGACCGGGTTGTTGCCGTATCACCGCAGCCAAAGCGGTTAACCGCATGCATGGCAATTTCAAGCGTGTCAGGTATCGGATGTGAATTGGTATACGGGAAAATAACCGGAGTTTTATTGAGTTTGCTGAATGTGCTGTCGAGGAATGCTTTATTTGCATCTGAAAAAGACCAGTAAAAGGTATCTACTCCTACCGAAGCGGTTGGGTCCACAAACAGCTCTGCCGGAGAGCAGAGTAAAGCGGAATCAACGGTAAAATCAGAATAGATATACGGAAATACCCTGATATTGACCCTATCGGAAGTGTCGTGACAACCAAAAGGGGATGTGGCGATAAGGTCAACTCCGTAAGTTGTATCGTTAACACCGTAATTGGTATACGTATGAGTGATAAGCGTATCGGTTCGCGAGGATCCATCGCCGAAATTCCACAAGTACTTATCTGTATTGCCCGATGATGTGCTTCTCATATTTACCTGCGAACCATGGCAAACACTTGTGTCGTTCCAGTCCAACAGCTCAAAATCAGCAGTTATTTCCGGATAAACCCTGATCGTATCTGTATAAAGATCATTACACCCATCATCACTGCTTACAATATAGGTCAGGGCATAGTCAATTATCGTGTCGGTAGTGTTGTGATAAATATGGGTAAGGTTTATCGGTGTGGTTGAAACATTAACAGGTGAGCCATCCCCCAGGTCCAGGATATACTTAATGGCATCCGCTGAAGCGTCTTCCATTCTGATGCTCAGCGGGGCACAACCATTGTCATAATTTACCGCCATGAAGCTATTCGGGCTTTTTGGGACGATCACATACACATACAGGGATACAAAGCCCTCACAAGGCTGTTCAATATCTACTTTAAAGGTTTGTTCAAACCCGCCATAAGGCGGACGCAGTATCGGGTTCTGCACATCCGGATCATCGAGGTATTCCGTAGGACTCCAATGATAGCTTATTCCGCCTTTTGCCTTCAGTTCAATGGAGTCGACACCGCATACCTGGAATACACTGCCCTGGTCTTCAACGTTTGCTGTTGCTTCAAGCTCATTGTAATCTGAAAAATAGCCGTAAACACATCCGCCTCCGGTAGTGACACCGTTGAAATAGCCCAGGTGAAACACATTCTTTGTATTAAAAATTCGGGTTACCACCCCGGTTGGTATGATAACATTGGACATCAGTTTGCTGGCATCTTTTAAAACATACCAATCGGAAGTGCCAGCCTGTTCAAACAAACTGGCATCGAGGAAATGGGAGGCGGGACTACCATCAACAGATATGTAAAAACTGTCAATGGCATCCGCCTTTGTCATTAGGTTGAGATAAAAGTCCTGGCTTTTTGATCGCGTAAAACTTACCGAGAGAGATCCTGTACAACCATCAATGGTAGGTAGTACCGCCTCGCCCAGTTCATGACCAAAACCTGCTATATGCATGACATAAACAGGTTTGGTGGCATCTACATGAACATAATGGTCATTTGTAGCAGCAGGCATGGTGAAGGTTATTTGCTCACCTGCATTGATCATGTTGTAAGTGGTAACTGTGCCGTCTTTGTGCCTGACGGTAACACTCGTGGTTGGCTGTGTACTCAAAACATACACTCTTTCTCCGCCGCTTGCATCGTATATCTTGCCACGCATAACTACATACTCATACCCGATCACATTTTTATTCTGGGCATTTATTACCGGGATGTGCTGATCACCCAAATAGTCATAGGCTGATGCTTTCTCAACTGAATCATCGCCCAATGTGACAGCAATGGGTTTATTGGATGTGATGTGAGTACCGGTAAGTCTGTCTGCAGCCAGTATACTTGGTTCGTTGTTATCCAGGGGATTGGCTCTTGGAACAAACATGTAGGTTTGCCCCTTATCCAGCGCAATGTTGTAATTGGTGTTGGCTGCATAGCCATAGGCGGCAACTTTAAAATTCACCGTAACAATGGTATTGTCTTCAGTAGCCACGATGACTATCTGACTGAAAGCAGGGTCCCGGGTTGGCGAATCATAATCATGATTATTCCATTGATTTTGAAACGGCGTCCAGAAATTGTAGCCTAAAGCATTTTTACCCTTCAGGGCAAAAATTGCCGGATTATTATCCGCGCGATGAATTTCGTAGTAAGCTGTAATTTCTCTATCGGAACGTATCAGCAATGCACTGTTGCTTTTGGTGTTGTATAAATTGTTGCTGAACTTAAGCATGTCGGCCTGTGTGAAAATCACCGTTTGCGTCAGCGATACCCCCGGATCAATCGTAACCACAATAGGAGCAATCTGCGGGTTAAAAGGTTGTGTAATGGTTACGGTGGTGATGTTATTGAAATCGGCAGCCGTTAAATTAAGATGAGCAGTTTGAGGAGGATCGTGACTAAGTGTCGCGTATGGTACTGCAAACCAAAAGAGTGTGTCTGTCTGGGCGGATAAAGCTGCCGGGAACGCCAGTATAAAAACAAGAAGCAGTAAACGGGTTTTCATTACGCAGGATTATGGTTGTTTTTACGTTAAAATGCCGTAAATGTTGCCATCTACCCTTTAAAACAGGTTATTTTCATGGTTACAGGACTTTAAATGAAATTTTAGCAGGCTTAACCATGTGCAACTAAAAACCGGCAATTACGTAAAAACTTATCAAATCAACCCGGGAGCCATGAAAAAAATTTTCTTCATCATACAACTGTTTTTGGTGATTTATTTCTCCAATGGATACGGACAGGCTGTGCTTTTCACAGAAGATTTCGAATCAGAAGAAATTCCGCTAAACTGGAAGGAGGAATTCGCAAAAGGTTCTATCAACTGGAGGTATGAGAATGGAGGATACACGCTGAATCCTGAAATACCCTACAGTCGCAATCCTATGGCTGCCCATGGTGGCTCATTCAATGCCCTTTTTCAGTACCAAAGCCTGAACAGCGAGGCCACCAAACTGGTAACCAAAAGAATCGACGCACTTGAATTTGCCATCAAACCGGAGTTGCATTTTTACCATGCGCAAGTCAGGTGGAAACACGGATCAGATTATTACAATGATCGGCTCAGGGTTTATTATAAAAGCAGTTCTACTGGCCCCTGGACATTATTGACAACCTATACGGAGCCAACAACCGATTGGGTGGAACGCATTATTTTACTGCCTGATAACCACCTTTCGGGTGATTATTACCTCGCTTTTGAGGGAGAGACCAAGTGGGGTTACGGAACCTGCGTGGATGATATTCAGATCATTGAAACAGGGATTCTGCAGAAATACCTCAGTGACATCTCCATTGAGCAAACATCGGATGTTTCCGTTTCGTCCGGCACTACCAATAATCCTGTCCTGCGGCTTAAATTTAAAGTCATGGGCAATTCAGGAACCTGTCCGATTAACTCCCTGGTAGTGAATTCGCTCAATGAAAATGACAATGATGTTGCAACTGGGGGTGTTAAATTGTTCCTGACCACCAGTGATGAATTCAATACTGACAATCAAGTCGGTACAGGAGCCAGTTTTGTTTCAGGCCAGGCTGTTTTCAGCGGACTGAACCATGATCTGCCGATAGGGTATTCCTATTTATGGGTCACCTATGATATTAAATCAGATGCAGGCCATAGGGATTCCATTGATGCCAAATTCATGGCCAACAGCATTAACATCAACGGACAGACTTATTTCACCGGTGAGCAGTCTCCTGCCGGTTCCCGGACAATTTTTCAAACCCAAAGCTCGGATGATTTTGAATCCGGATTGAACTGGCAGTTATATGGAGAATTCGAGCACGGTGCTCCGCAAGGTTTGGGTGGTTCGCAGGGGAATGCCGATCCCATGGCGGCCTACAGCGGAACCAAAATTATCGGTACCGATCTTACAGGCTTGGGAGTATACCCCGGAGACTATGAAAAGAACCTGACCCAGGATGAATACATGGCCATTTCTGATACTTTTGATTTTACCTATTACAATGACCTGTCCATTCGTTACATGCGATTCATGAATATCGGGATAAACGATGAGGCAGCCATTGATGTGAGCAGGGACGGCGGCAAAACCTGGCAGGAGGCCTGGAGTAATTCCAACATGATCCTTGACAATACCTGGAAATTGCACGAGATAGATATTACCAGTCTGGCTGCCAGGAAGAGCAAGGTTCTGATAAGATACACCCTTGGAACTACCAATGATTACTGGCAATTATCGGGCTGGAATATTGATGACTTTAGCATAACCGGAAATTTTGTTTCAAAGGATGTTGGCATCAGCAGGGTGGTCTCTCCGGTAGAAGGTTGCGGTTTGTCAGATAATGAATCCGTTACCGTTGTAGTTAAGAATTATGGGGCCACGGAATCATTCGGTTTAATTCCCCTCCGGTATTCGTTTGACGGAAATGAAACCGTTGCATTGGATACCCTGTATGGAGTTATGCCGGTGGGAGACAGTGTATTATTTACGTTTAAAAAAAAAGCTGACCTTTCTGTACCCGGAATCTATGATTTCAGCGTATCCACCGTCATGAACGGGGATGATGATCTTACGAATGACGGATTACAGCGTGAATTCTATGCACAAACTTCCATCGGGCAGGACTTTACAGAAGATTTCGAGTCAGAAGGAGGATTGTGGAGACCATCCTCTAATGCCAATTCCAACTGGGAATGGGGAACTCCCGGATTCGGAATAGAGCCTTCTTCAGGTATTAAACTCTGGATGACAAGGCTGATTTCCAATTATCCCGATGCGGATTCCTCTTTTGTAGAAAGTGTTTGTTATGCCAATAGTGAAAACGAAAGGAAAGTTCTTCAACTCAAGTACTGGTACTTAACTGAAAACGGGAAGGACGGCGTTTCGATCCAGTATTCGGTTGACAACGGTTCCAGCTGGCAAATCCTGGATACGCTCAATTCGGGTGTGAACTGGTATACGGGGAACGTCCAGTCATTGAATACGCGTGGATGGTCAGGCAATTCAGGCGAATGGAAGACATCCAGGGTCATCTTGCCCAGTCAGGTCACAGCTGCACCTGTCATGAAGTTCCGCATGGTTTTCGAAAGTGATGCCGATAGCAGCAATATTGGCTTCGCCTTTGATGATTTCAGAATTCTAAAGGCTCCGCACGATATTGGTGTCTCCCAGATCAATTCTCACGCAGATGCCTGTCAATATGTCAATCCGGATGAGCTGACGATATCCATTAAAAACTTCGGGATTAATACCCTTAAGCAAAATGATACCATCATAGTTGGTTTTGATTTTAATGACGAAAACGTAACCGTGGATACATTCAGGCTTTCGGCAGATCTGAAACCTGGAAACACCATGCTCCATACTTTTTCAAGCCCTGTAGATGTCTCACAACCGGGCAACTACAGCATTTGCGCGTACACATTGTTGAATGAGGATCCTGAATACAGTTTCAGCGAAAATGACTCCGCAAAGATCAGTTTTTCCGTATATCCCGGTCCGGTCACAAGCTTGTCAGATACCATTCAGACACACCAGCCGGATACGGTTGTGCTTGAAACAATACTTAATGCTGATTATGATTACTGGTGGAATGGAGTATCAGGAACAAATATCTATAACGTGCAGGATGCCGGGTGGCATCGGCTCACCGTTACAGCCACCAGGGGGAACGGATGCACTGTTTATGACTCGACTAACGTTGAATTGCTCTTTAATGATACTGGTGTTGAAGAACTGGTTCACCCGGTTGATAACTGTGGATTGAGCAAGCACGAATACCCGGTGGTAAGGGTGAAAAACTTCGGTACGGACAGCATTGTATCCGGTCAGAAAATTGCTGTTGCCTATCAGCTCAATTCCGGCATACCGGTTTCTGATACGCTGACCCTTTTGAGTGTTTTACATTCCGGCCAAAGTATCGATTTTCAGTTTACCAAAGGACCGGTTGACTTGTCGGGCAAAGGCATTTACAATTTCAGGATCTATACCTCCTACAGTGGAGATACCATCATGTTGAATGATACCATTTTCCGGGATGTGGAAATACTGGGCCGTCCTGCGGTTAGCATCGGTCCCGATAAGACAGTTCAGGCCCTGTCCTATACCCTCGATGCGGGAAGCGGATACGAAAGTTACCATTGGGATAATGGAGTTACCACCCGAAACCGGGTGATTACCGAAACGGGGACATACTGGGTGCAGGTCTTTGATGAGAACCAGTGTGACAATTACGACACCGCATATATCCGTTTAAAAATCAGGGATATTAGTCCGGATGGCCTTGCAAGTCCGCTTTCAGATTGCAGTTTTAACGCCGCCGAGCCGGTTGCGCTGAGGATTTTAAATTCCGGGACAGATACTGTGCCATCGGGCACAACAGTTTCGGTGAGCTACCGGTTTAACGGAGGAAGTCGGGTTAACGGATCTGTCACGCTGGTTGCCCAACTCCTGCCCGGATCGTTTGTAAACCACAGCTTTCCCGGAACAGTGAATCTCAGTAATCCGGCTGATTACAGTTTTGAAGCCACAGCAGTGATGACCGGTGATATCCGGACTACCAATGATACTGCAGATCTCGTGGTTTACCGGTACAACAAACCTGTCATCGATTTTGGCCTGAACAGTACAGAATATGTTGAAGACATCGAGTTTCAGATCAATGCAGGAAGTTCTCCCTATTTAAGCTACGACTGGCAGGATGATTATACCGGGCCGGTCTATACAGCTACCACCAGTGGCATTTACCGGGTTATTGCAACAGATACGCGAACTTCATGCTTTGACGGAGATACGGTGACTGTTTTCCTGATTTACGGGGATGTGGGTGTTACGTTAACAGACATGCCTTTGAATGGTTGCACGGGCGAATACGATCATGTAACGGTACAGGTGAAGAACCTGGGCACCACGACCATTGGAAAGGATGCTCCCATTTTTGTGGCCTGCGATGTGGACGGGATCCGGGTAACGCTTGACACCCTGGTACGCAGCAGTAATTTTGCCGTGAATTCAACTCTGGACCTGGTACTATCAGGCAAGGTTAAAATCTCAGAAGGCGGGATAAGCAACGTTGCCTTCTATACGATCTACAATGAGGATATGAAGGACGACGATGACACGCTTTGGATTGAATTCGATGCGCTCCCCGGTCCGGTAATTGATTTCGGCGATATAAACGGATCGCTGAATGTTGAACTGCCGCATTTACTCGACGCCGGCGCCGGGCATAAATCCTACCTGTGGCAAAACGGTTCCGTAAATCCAACGTATACCGTTACACAGAACGGGACCTATTCGGTAACGGTGACCGGCCAGAACGACTGTCAGACAAGCAAGACGGTCCGGATTAATTTGCCAAGCGGATTCGGAGATAATGAAAAAACCATGGGTGAGATCATGATATATCCCAATCCAAGCCAGGGCTTATTCAGGATCTCATTGGGATATGAAGAGAACAGGAATCTTCAGGTCAATATTTTCAACAACCAGGGACAGCTGGTATATAGTAAGGAATTGACCTACCTGGAACCGGAACTGGAGTTTATTGATATTCAACATTTACCACGGGGGATTTACCATATTGTTATTTATGCAGAAGAAAAGTCATATCGGGGCAAAATAATCATCCAGTAACCGCCTTGATTATATGACATATTTCATATTCATGGATGCCTGTCCATGACAATTGTCCTGTTTTCCGCCTCCAAATCATGATATTTTTATAGTCTGATTTGGAGGTTATTTTTTCACAATAATCGTCACCTTATAATGATAAACAAACTGATTGTCGCTTTATTACCCTATCTACCCAAAAACTTTGTATGGATATTCAGTAAGCGGTACGTTGCAGGCAAGGAGCTGAAGGATGCGGTAGGCGTAACCAGAAAGCTTAACAGCCACCAAATTAAGGCCACCATGGATCTGCTGGGCGAATTTCAAACACGCGCTGAAAAGATCGAATATTATAAACAGGAATACATACGGCTCATCGAAGAATCTGCCAAAACAGGACTCGATAATTCATTTTCAGTGAAACCAACCATGTTTGGACTTTTATTGGACAAGGAATTGTGTTATAAAACCATTCGTGAGATTGTTGTCAAAGCTGTTTCTTTTGACAGGTTCGTTAGAATTGATATGGAGGATACGCAATGCACAGATATGGAAATAGACTTATATAAAAACCTGTTGAATGAATTTCCGCATCATGTAGGATTAGTTTTCCAGGCATATCTGAAGCGCACATTGGATGATCTGAAAGATCTGGCCAAATTTGACGCGGGCAGGGGGCTGATTAACATCAGAATCTGCAAGGGAATTTACAATGAACCTGTTGAATTGGCTTTTAAAAACAGGGATGAGATCAATGATCATTATTTGATCGATTTGGAATACATGTTCAGGAATAACATATATGCTGCCATAGCCACCCACGACAAAAAGCTTGTGGAAGGAGCCTACCGGCTGATTGATGAACACAAAATGGAAAATGACAGGTTTGAATTCCAGATGCTTTACGGCGTAACGCCTGACCTTCGGAAATCAATAGTCGACAAGGGTTATACAATGCGTGTGTATGTCCCGTATGGCAAGGACTGGTTTAACTACTGCACCAGACGTCTTAAAGAAAATCCGGGGATGGCCTGGCTTATTATCAAGGCCATTTTCGTACGCGGGTAATTATTTGCGCGGCTCGATCTGGGCTTTGTTTTGACGCAGGTTTTCAAGCAACCACTTCTTAAAATCAAGTTCTACGATATAAATTCTCATCACCTTGCTGGCAGGCAGAAATTCCCGAAATTTCTGGGTATAGGTTTCCAATAATTGTGTTTCTTCCTTCTGGAATGCCAAATACTTTCCAATTAATTCAGTAGCCTCGCTTTCATGCAGGTTATTCTTGTTCGATTCAAAGTATTTCAAAAGGTTATTCCTGTCACGCGTAATTTTATCACGTCGATTCTGGTAATCGTTATAAACCGGCCAGAATCGGGTTGATTCAGCAGGGGTCAACTGCAGGTTTTCAGTGAAAAATGCCACTTTCTGTTGCTGCAGGCTTTCCTGTCTTTCAGCCGGCCTTACCTGCGCTGATAATTCCGAACCGCGGACCAACAAGGGTATAACCAATATCCATGCTATATGTAAAGTTCTTATCATAAGGTAGATTTGTTATCATTATCAATTACATTGCATCCAGTATATCCTCGCCGAGGTCTTCGTTCATCAGGTATTCAATGGCATCCTCAGAACTGATGTCTGAACCGGCAGGAGTTTGAGAGGTATTCACCTCCAGAACCTCAAGAATCATCTCTTCACTGATGGAATAGAGCTCTTGTTCCACAACTTGTGATATTTCAGTGCGAAAAAGCCTGTCAGCTTTGCTGCCCTTATTATTGCTGAAAAAGTAGCCGCCGGCAAGGAGTGCAACAACAAGCAGGATTGCTGCAGCCGCGTAGGGTCTCCAGGTAAGTGCATAATCTTTCCTGCTGGTTTCCTTTTCAGCGTGGATCCTGTCGTTCAGCCGGGCTGAAAAATCCTCGAAATACCTGTCTGGAACTTCGAATGGATTTCCTTTTCGGATATCTGAAAGACCGTGGCCGGTGTTCTTTAGTTCACTCATTACTTTGTCACTGATTTTTTGACTATTAAAAGTATAAAAGGTTTAATGTTCCACGATGAATTTCTCAATTTTTTTTACGGCATGATGGTAGGAAGCTTTGAGGGCGCCTACCGAAGTTTCAAGTATTTCAGCCATTTCCTCATATTTCATCTCATCAAAATATTTCATGTTAAATACAACCCGCTGTTTATCAGGAAGCGTTAGCAGAGCCTTTTGTAATTTGAGTTGAAGCTCATCCCCGTTAAAGTATTCATCATTTTCCAGGGTATTGGCAAGTTGGTTTTCTACATCAACCAGGGGCAGAAGAAACCTGCGTTTTTTGCTGTTCAGGAACGAAAGAGCTTCATTGGTAGCAATGCGGTACAACCAGGTGAACAAACTTGAATCCTCCCTGAAACGATCGAGTCCGTTCCAGACTTTTATGAATGTATTCTGGAGGGTGTCATCCGTATCCTGGTGATCAATGATAAGTTTACGGATGTGCCAGTATAATTTTTCCTGGTATTTTCTGACGATCAGATTAAAGGCATGGTCCCGGCTTTCAGTTTTTCTGAAAAGCGCCAGCAATTCCTTATCGCTGTAATCAATGACTTTATGGGTCATTCCTGATTTGGACCCTTCATTCAAATCAATACAATTGGATTACATCAGTTCCCCCGGCCCGGATTTCAAATACTTTATTCACAGTATAAAGTGTTTGCTTGGCATTTAAAGCCCTGAAAACCACCCTGTACTTACCGGGCTGCAATTGCAGGGACTCGTTTTTGACCGTATTATCCAGGTTGTAAATCCACTCCTCCTGCGTATTACTTTTGCGAAGATAAACGCTCCCAAAGCCAACCGAAGAACGAAGCAGGGTCACCATGCCGGGCCGTTGAATTTCAACGGTGGTGGTATGACTTTGTTTAATGTCAACATCTTTGAGGTAAATACGGGGCAACACAGGTATTTCAATATCATATTTGCCCACAAGGTATTTTTCCTCAGCGTACATTTTCTGCATATTGATGGTTGCCATGTCACCTGCTTTTCGCACGATGAATTCAACGCCCCTGTATTGGACAGGATCAGTCACTTTTAATACCAGGGTGCCCTGCGGTACATCAGCAGCAATAATAGTATGTTTGCCGGCAACCAGTTTGATATTGTCAACATCCACCGGGGGCAGGGTATGCACACGCATCCGGTAAACCGGAATGTGATCGAGTATCAGCGTATCCGGCAAGCCGCGGTGGTTAAGTGTATGAATGTAGTTGTAGATGATCTTTCCTGAAACTCTGTCAAAGAGCGTGCAATTCACGTTCGTTTCGGTAGGGCGTGAGGACTGGTCGAGCAGGTTTATCTGGGCGGTGGTTGCATTCAGCGCCTGGCTGATCACCACATCCATGACTTCGCTGAGCTTTTCTTCGGAAATGGCATTGTAATAATTGCCGATGCAATTGAAGGTTTGCTCAAAGTTTTCATCAATACCAATGCCAATTACAAAGGGTTTCAGCACCACGCCCCTGCGCTGGAGATCCTGTGAAACCAGGCAGGCATCGCCGTCGCACGATTCGACGCCATCGGTGACAAGTATGATGATATTCCTGCAGTTTTCGACATCGGGGGGGAAATCACCACCTCCAAGTTCAAGTGAATGGGCAATGGGTGTGGTTCCCTTGGGAACCAGGAAACGGAGTTTCTGCCTGATTAGGGCCGCATTATCTTTGGCGAAGGGCACTTCCAGTTTAGTATCGTTGCAATTCTGCGGAGGAACCGGACTTTGATGTCCATATACACGGAGGGCCATTTTAACATTGGGCAATAGTTCCAGGCTGTCAACAATATCGATCATCACTTTTCTGGCAATGGCAATCTTTGATTCTTTCTGCCAGGTTCCGGCCATACTTTGGGATGCATCAAAAATAAAAAGTATCCGGGTTTCAGGTGGCTGGTACCCGGGTGCATTATTCTGACTGGTTCCTGCAATGCTTATGAAAAGGTTGAATAGGACCAGTACGAAAAAACGCGGAACAGGGGTGGAAAAAAGTAAAAAATGCTTCATGATTTATGCTTTCTATTCATTCATGAAATTATCTTAATGAACGATACGAGAAGAACAAAAGTATGTTGCACTTTAATTCCTGCCTTTGGCAGACCTCCGCCGGAAAAACTTGACAAGCTCCATGCCCCAGAGCGTGAACGAAGATATGACCAGAACCATCACCCAATCGAATAATCCCAAAGGTTTTGTTTTGAACACAGTCTGCAAAAACGGCACATACACCACCGACATCTGCAGGATAAAGGACAGGAGTGTGGCGTATACCAGTTTGGCATTGGTAAGGAAACCCAGGGTGAAGATGGAGTCATGGGTGCTGCGGCAATTGAATGAGTGAAACAGCTGACTGCACGCAAGAACAATGAAACTGGCTGTTCTGGCTCTTTCAATGCCCTCGCCTTCCACAAAATATACAAGGTAAAAGGCCAGAAGACTGCAGAATGCAATAAAAGCGCCCTGCAACAGCATGGTACCTCCCATATGCCAGGAAATTACCGATTCATTTTTCATCCTGGGCGGGCGTTGCATGATTTTCTTGTCGATGGGATCCATGCCAAGGGCAAGTGCCGGAAGACCGTCAGTCACAAGGTTGACCCATAATATCTGTATGGGCAGCAAGGGCAGGGGAAGTTTAAACAGCGATGCCACAAACATTACCAGAATTTCCCCGGCATTGCAGGAAAGCAGGTAATGGATGAATTTACGGATATTGTCATAAATACCTCTTCCTTCTTCAACAGCTGCTACAATGGAGGCAAAATTGTCATCGGTGATCACCATCTCGGAGACCTCTTTGGTAACATCGGTACCGGTAATGCCCATGGCTACCCCGATATCTGCTTCTTTCACTGCCGGAGCGTCGTTCACACCGTCACCGGTCATGGCAACAATTTCACCTTTTTCACGCCATGCTTTCACGATTTTGAGCTTATGCTCGGGTGAAACCCGGGCATACACCACAGTGCGGTCCACATATTGCTTGAATTCATCATCGGTTAACCGGTCGAGTTCTTCTCCGGTAAAAGCCAGCGAATCGGTTTGGTAAAATCCAAGATCACGGGCGATAGCCACGGCTGTGTTCTTGTGATCGCCGGTTATCATTACCGAACGTATTCCGGCGGAACGGCACTCCTGCATGGCAAGTTTTACTTCGGTTCGGGGCGGATCGATCATGGCCACAAGTCCCAAAAAAGTAAGATCTCTTTCAATTTCGGAAGCATCATGATGGTCGGGCAGGGTATCAAAATCACGGTAGGCAACTGCCAGAACACGCATGGCTTTGTCTGCCAATCCGGCATTGGCCTGTAAAATGAGTTCCCTCCGACCCTGGTTGATGGGTATTTTTTGTCCGTTCTCTTCAAGGCGGGTACAATTGGAAAGCAGGATATCGGGGGCTCCCTTCACAACCGCGGTGTACCCGTTACCCTGTTTCCGGATGATTGTCATTTTTTTACGCTCGGAATCAAAAGGGATCTCCTCTTCAAAGGGATATTCATTTTCAAGCTTTTGCCGGTTCAACCCCGCTTTGGCAGCCAGCGTGAGCAGGGCTCCTTCAGTGGGATCTCCCACAATCTTATAGGCTGATTCGTCATGAACCAATTGGGCTCCATTGCATAATACCGTTCCGGAAAGTAATTTGACCAGTCCGGGAATCTCCTTGGGATTTATCTTCTGATTGTCCTGCAAAAAATCACCTTTCGGTGCATATCCAATGCCGGTCACCTGATAATACTGACCTGCATGGTAAACCATCTGAACGGTCATTTCATTCTTGGTAAGGGTTCCTGTCTTATCCGAACAAATCACGGAAGTGCACCCCAATGTTTCAACCGATGGAAGCTTGCGTATGATACAATTGCGCTTCACCATGCGCTGAACACCCAGGGCAAGGGCAATGGTAACTACAGCAGGCAGGCCTTCGGGTATTGCCGCAACGGCTAAACTTACCGCGCTAAGGAAGAGCCCCAGGACTTCCTCACCACGGAGGAATCCGATCATAAAAATCAACCCGACTAGCAGAAAGACTACGACAATGATGATCTTTCCGAATTCCTTCAACTTAATTTGAAGCGGGGTTGTTGTATCTTCGATATCCTGGATCATATCGGCGATTTTCCCCAATTCAGTATTCATACCGGTTCCGGTAATCAACGCACGGGCTTTGCCCGCTACTACCGATGTTCCCATATACAACATGTTCGACCGGTCAGCCAGGGAAGTATTTTCCATCTCGAGACGGGATGCGGATTTTGTGACGGGTGTTGATTCACCGGTAAGACTGGCCTCATGGGTGGACATGTTTCCCGTTGCATACACGATTCTGCTGTCGGCCGGAACAAAATCGCCGGCTTCCATTTCAACCAGGTCACCGGGAACAATTTCACTGGAAGGAATGATCATGTGCTTTCCGTCACGGATTACTTTGGAGGTGGGAGAAGACAGCTTTTTCAGCGCTGCCAGTGATTTTTCTGCCCGGTATTCCTGGATGAATCCTAAAATGGCATTTAGAATTACGATGCTGATAATGGCAATGGCATCAACCCATTCTTTCAAAAATCCCGAAACCAGGGAAGCACCGATCAGCACCCAGATCATAAAGTCCTTGAACTGGTCAAAAAACAAGGCTATGACAGACCTTCCTTCTTTTTCTGCCAACTGGTTGGGACCGTATCTTTTTTGTCTTGCCTCCGCTTCCTTCTGACTGATCCCCTTTTCGGCATCAGAACCTAATTCTCTGGCTACAGTTTCCCTGTCCTCAATCCACCATTTTTGCATCCTGATTTATTTAATAGCACTTAAAACTAAGGGGCCGAAGATATCATTTTGGGCTGAAAAATGCAAAAAATGCAGGATGCATGGCGATCAGAGTAAGTATCAGTCGCGTCAAAACTTGATTTTAATACTTACCAGATTTAGTGCGTTTTCAATTTGCTCATCAGCTTCGACTCGCATCGATATGGCCCTGATCTTGCCAAACCGCTGTCCGTTTTTATACTCATCCTTTATGGAAGCTGGCAGATCGCTGCTTTCAACCATCGGCCCGGCCTTATCTCCAAAATAAAATGTAATCCGGAAAGTACCTGTGAGAATGCCGATCCAGAACAGGGTTTTTTTCTTTCGGACCATCTTGAAAAGCCAGTTTTTGCCGTCATTGTAATAGTTCCATTGTCCCTGGGCATCGGGATATTTCTGGCGCAGGGAGGCCATCAGCTTTTGCCAGTGAACTTTATTCTCTCCAATGATCGAAAAAATAAGATCATCGTTTGGGATGACCGATTTGTCATTTAATACCAGTTTTTCCATCGCAGAGCCGTTTACAGGTTCTAATCCTGGATCTCTTTTGTAAAGGTGAATTTTCCACCTCCCTGTTCCAGCAGGAATTCATTCTTTTCAGGATCGAAGGTCATAACTATTCCGGCCCGCTCAAATTTAAATACATGTTTTGCCGCTGCCTCCAGTGGGAAGGATGGTTGGCCTGTAGCCTGTCCGTATAATACCCCGTCTTTTTTCGTTAAAGTAATTTTTAAGGGAATTTGTGCACT
This sequence comes from Bacteroidales bacterium, assembly GCA_016930375.1. Classification (GTDB taxonomy): domain Bacteria; phylum Bacteroidota; class Bacteroidia; order Bacteroidales; family UBA10428; genus UBA5072. The sequence continues at coordinate 113,386 of JAFGGU010000003.1, forward strand.
TGAATATATGCCAAGGTATTGGTCGAGCTCTTCAGGCGTCACGGTATATTTAGTAAAGACCGGAAGAGAATAGGTCTTTCCGAAATAAATGCTTAAGGCGCCCAGCAGGAGGTCGTTGATTGAATAAACCGTACCGTTGGAGCAGTAGGCAATGGCCAGTTTTTCATCGGGGAAGTAACATAAAAGTGAATTGAACCCATCGATTGCTCCGCCATGGCCGTATATTTTCCTTTCTTCATAAGGGAACTGCATCATACCCATGCCCAGACCATCGGTAATAGTATTCATATTATTCAGACTATTCTCATTGATAAGCTTTCCTGCGAAAAGGGCTTCAATGAATTTTACCAGGTCGGAGGATGTGGAAATAACCGAGCCGGCACCATGCGGAATGCTCATATCGGTCTCCGGCTCTTGTTTCCATTCTCCATCAAAATTGTAGGAATAACTTTCGTTTTTACTGATATCAGCTTTGCCGCCATAATACGTATCCTGCAATCCGATTTTTTGGGTAATCCTTTCAGACAGAACTTCAGGGTAAAGCTTGTTTGTAATTTTCTCAACAATATAACCAAGCAATACAAAGTTCGAATTGCTGTATTCGGTTTTTGAACCGGGTTCGAATTCGGTTTTCCCTTCCGAAATGATGCAGATCATCTCATCCCTTGTTTTGGGCTCATAACACCACTTCAGGTAAGACGAATCATTGGTGAAACTGTGGATTCCGCTCCGGTGATTCAGCAGATTGCCAATGGTTATCGTTTTGGCATTGGGAACTGTCGGAAAGTACTTGTCGAGCGTGGTTGACAGATCCAGCTTTCCTTCTTCAATGAGCTGAAAAATCAAGGTGGCTGTGAACATCTTGGAAATAGAACCAATGCGGTACTTGGTTTTTTCATTGGCAGATCTCTTCTGCTGAGGCGTTATGGAACTGTAACCTATTGCTTTGGTGTACATGATATTCCCTTTGTCGGAGATGGCCAGACTGCCCATGGCCTTGTTTTTTTCTGCCAGTAGGTTGAGAAGGCTGTCTAATTTTACTTTGTTGAAGGATTGGCCGGCTGAAATACAGGAAAAGGCGAACAATGCAATCAGTGGGAGGGTAAAAGCTTTCGTTTTCATAGATGAAGTTATGGATGTTAATTCGTAAATTTAGTATTTTTAAAGCAAATATTCCCGGATGTATCAAAAAGACTATATACTCAGAATGATAGAAATGCTGGGGGATTTGCTCAGGGCAATATTCGGGTTGATAACCAAAGGTGATTACAGGCAGGCCGAAGAAAAGCTCAATGAAGCTTTTTATACCATGCTTCGCAAGGACTCCTGGTTTTTTCACGATATTCCCGTTGAAAAGCTCACCAAAACACTCATTGAGGACCACAATTATACCAATAACCATTTGCTGATTCTGGCAGAATTGCTGCATGCCGAAGCCGAGTTACAGTATACACGGAATAATAAAGCCGACAGCCTCTTAAATTTTCAGAAATCACTGGCACTTTTTGAATTTGTAGACGAGGCATACCGGACTTACTCGGAGGAGCGGCTGGCAAAAATGGAGGATATCAGGAAGAGGATAAAGGATTTGGAGGGAGATGTTGTATTGGGGGCTTAGGTTATTGCATCTGCAAACAGGTCGCCCCTACGGGGCTTAAAGAGACCATCGGTTATTTTTTTCTATATTGTTTATCCCAGGCTAAAGCTTGGGGCTATTGATAAATCATTAATTCCTTATTGCCATATTACAGTCTATTTTTTCTCGAAAATCATTAAACCATGAAAAACCACTACCTTTTCGTCTTGTTCGGCCTTGCAATTCCCATTGCCATTGCCTGCACATCCTACCAGGGCAAACCCTGGGAGGATAAAATTCAGGAAATTCCGGGCAGGGTTCAGTGCGAATTTTATGATACCGGTGGAGAAGGGATAAGTTACCACGATGCTGACAGCGTCAACAACGGCAGCGGCAGGTTAAATTCGACCAACGGTGATTTCTTCAATGAATTCAGGATGCATGAAGGGGTGGATATTTCCTATACCAAGACAAACGGCACGGATGATAACCCCTACAATGATATTATGCCGGAAATGAATCAGTTGTATGTGGGCTGGACTGTCCCCGGAGAGTGGATCAAATATACCGTGCAGGTCAGAGAAGCCGGTACCTATTCCATCGGGCTGATGTATACCGCAAATGGTGACGGTGAGATAGAAATTGTAAATGCTGACAGCATTTCAACCGGAATGATGAAGGTGATCTCGACTCACAAGGATGCGGATACACTGGCATGGAGACAGTGGCATCACTGGAACAAAAGTGATCTCGGAACCATTATGCTGAAGAAGGGGATGCAGATCATAACCCTGAAGACCATCAGTAACGGAAACATGAATTATGATTACCTGGAATTCACCAGAAGGTCTATTTAGCGGCCTGCGCTTTCCGGCGTTTCTCTATTTGTTCACCCAGCCATGCCAGGGCATCAGCCTCGTTGGTGAAAAGTTTGGTGGGCACTTTGGGTTGACTGAATTTCAGGAAGATATTGGCAAAGTAACTCGAAATCTTTGAATCGATCACCAGGGCCTGACCCGCAACATGAGGCCGGTATTGCGCGGCAGCGTAAGCCCTTGTTTTGGAATCAACGAAAAGCATGTTACGGACATCAACCAGGTTGGCGCAGAGACGTTCCTGGCACCAGTTGTCGCCGACCTCGGTCATTTTTTCGAGGGTCTCCATATCAAGTGTACAGTTGTTGATGGCAATATATCGGTAGATCTGATCATCTCCCTCGATGATCTGTATTTTATCATTAATGGTAATGCTTCTCATATTTTTCGGATTGGGGATCGAAGATAAATAAATTTTTCTTTTCAACAATATAGAACATTTGTGTATCTTTATGTTAGAATACAATTATTTTACAAACCATTTTAAGGAAATACTAAATTTAAACCACAAAACCATGGCAGATAAAAAGAAGAAACAAAAAGCTACAAAAATGGAGGGATTCCTCAACAAGGCAAAAGGTCTGCTTGACAAAGCTGACGATTTCGTGGAAGATAAGCTCGATGATTTTGAAAAAAGCGACATGAAAAAGAAGCTTGGAAAAATGGCCGATAAAGCAGAAAAGAAAGCCGGAGGTGTTTTAAAAAAACTGAAAAAAGCTGGTAAAAACCTTGCAAACAAGGCTGAAGATAAGTTCGACGATATTGCAGATAACCTGAAGGGGAAATCAAAGGCCAAAGCCAAACCCAAGGCTAAAATAGCAGCTAAACCAAAGGCAAAAACAGCAGCCAAACCCAAAGCTAAGGCGGCTGCCAAACCCAAAGCAAAAACTGCACCCAAACCCAAAGCAAAAACTGCAGCCAAACCCAAAGCAAAAACTGCAGCCAAACCCAAGGCCAAAGTTGCAGCCAAAGCTAAACCCAAAGCAGCAGCAAAACCTAAGACAGTAGCCAAAGCTAAACCAGTTGCCAAAAAGCCAGCCAAAGCAGCCGTAAAAGCAAAACCAAAGCCTAAAGCAAAGAAGGCCTGATCGGTTGACCATGTATATAAACAAGCAGAGACAGGGCAATGCCTTGTCTCTGCTGTTTATACCACGTTTTACCGGTTAAAATGCTTAGGTTAACCTAAAACCTCAAAGGTTACCTTTGCGTTAACACGAAATTCGATGATCTTGTCCTTTTTCACCAATGCACTCATGTCCTGAACATACACCGATCGTATTTCCTTTACCGTTTTGGCAGCCATTTTGACTGCATTCAGCGTTGCATCCTCCCAGCTTTTTTCTGAAGAGGCCAACAGTTCAATCACTTTTAAAACAGCCATAGCTTTTGATTTAGGTTATTACTTGAAAGAACTGATTAATTCTAGTTGAAATAATTCTTGTACTTTTCCGGTAATTTCGAAATGGTTCTTATCTGTATATCTTTATAAAAAACTTCAGCTGCCTCGCTCTGCAACTGAATTTTTCCTTTAATGAGCGGTTTATTGTCAGCTCCGTCCAAGTAACGTGAATTTGACAATGCCATCACCACCTTTCCGTTAACAATATGAAGACTATTTCCTTCAAAGCATATTAATTCAACGGTGTTCCATTCCCCCAAGGGTTTCTCAAAATCTTCACTGCGCTGGCAGTATCCTGGATTTCCTGTTTCAAAACCAAAAGAAAGCAGCGGAGCAGCCGGATCATAACGGTAGTTATCTATACCCGGGGGCCGTGTGGCCCGGATATCGATCGCGGAAGTCATCTGGGACCAGAAATCGCCAAAACTGGCTTCCATGATCTGAAATTCCTGGGAAAGCATCCACGATCGCCAGTAATCATTTCCGCATTCACCCTGTGAATGATAAAGTATTCCTGAATCCATGGGATCATTCAGCCTGGGATTCCATTTTTTCGCACCCCATCTGACCTGCAATTTCAGGTGATAATTTTCAAATTCCTGACGGGTGAAGACGCATCCGTATATCTCACCCGAAATTCGGAGCACCGGGTCACCGTTTTCTTCGGTAACTGAAAACACATTGCTGGCATTCTTGTTATAACCAAAAGGCTGTATTGTGTCGCCATTCTCATCGAGCGGCACCTCTCCCGAATAGCCGGGTTTGTGCGCATAACTCAGGTACATTTCCCATTGCGTCAGATCCTTGTCCAGCAAGGATGTCCAGGGTGATTGCTGCCGGCATGAGATTGGGCTCAGGACGAAAATAATACCAATTAATAATTTGACTGAGTACCTGCTACTGCTACTGCTGCTGCCACCCACCGCCTTTGGCTGGGTCCCCGCTTTCGCGGGTCTGCCAATGCCTACTTTATTTTCCATATTTCTAATTTTCATTCTTACTCAAAGCCTCCTGAATAGACAATTCGATTTCTTTGATATTGAAAGGTTTCCTGAAATACTTGAGGATAATCCTTTCGTTCAGGGCATCCGCAATATCTTCGGTAATGTCAAAACCTGTCAGGATGAAGCATAAAATCTCCGGGAATTCTTTTTTTACCTTTTTGATAAATTCAATGCCATTCATACCTGGCATTTTCATGTCACTTATAACAATACGCGTTTCAGGAGATGATTTTAGAAGGCTCAAACCTTCAAATCCTGAGCCGGCCGATAAAACATGAAACTTGTTCTTGAAATTGATGGCAAATAGTCTCAGGTTAATAGGTTCATCATCCACATAAAGCAAAGTCTTCATATCGTCCATGGCTTTTTTGTTTCTGTGACCGGTAATGTAACAACTACTTTTGTCCCTATTCCCAGCTGGGATTCAAAATCAAGAGTTCCATTGTATTCCTGTAAAATATTGTATGTAATAGAAAGACCCAAACCAGTTCCTTTACCGGGATCTTTCGTGGTAAAAAACGGATCTGTTATCCTCGGCAAATTTTCCTGACTGATACCGCAACCGGTATCCGTTATGGTAATTATGAGCTTGCTTTTTTCAACATTGGTGGCGATAATTATGGATCCCTTATCAGCAATAGCATGTTCGGCATTTGAAAGAATATTCAGCATAGCCTGATGTATCTTACCTTCATTACAAATCAGTTTATAAGGTCTGTCAGTATAAATCTTTTGTATCTCAACTTTATATTTTAATTGACTGGACATCATGACAAGGCAATTATCGATGATTGTGTGTATGTCACAGGGGATCATTGGTGCATCATCATGCCTGCTGTAATGATTGAGACTGGTCACGATTTCGGATGCCCTTTTAACGCCAACCTGAATTCCTTCAATTAAGGGTTCCAGATCTGTTGCGTGCTCTTTCAGATGCTCACCGATATAATTTTCAAGACCCACCACGCCTCCGTTTATAAAATTCAAGGGATTGTTGATTTCATGCGCAACACCGGCCGCCAGTATACCCAATGAGGCCATTTTTTCCGACTGGATAAGCTGCTTTTGTGTTTGGTGCAGATTTTCAATAGCGTCTTCAAGTTCTTCCCGCTGACCGAAAAGCTCTTCGTTTGTGGCTTTTAACTCCTCGTTAGCAGACTCAAGGTCCTCGGTCCTTTCTTTAATTACTACTTCCTGATCGGATATTAAATTTGTATAGGAATTAATGTATCTCCTGGTTACCAGAAGTATGATAAAGGCACCAACAGAAATATGTACCGTATTAATGATCCAGGGGTATAATTCCAGAACGTAATGATTGGGATCATATTCTGGAGGAATGGCAAGGATTCCATGATGGTGCAGATAACCTATCAACAGGTAAAAAACAATCGTTGAAACGAATACCAACAAAGTGCGCCTGAACGGAAGATAAACAATACATACGAAGGGAATCAATATCAGGTATATCCTGGCAGAGGAGAACAGCCCGTAATTGATGGCGTCGGCAAAAGTCAGTAATACAATCAGAAAAACAAGAAGGTAAGCTTTAAAATTGATGCTTAACCGTGATCGGATTACAGCCATAAGAATTACACATGCTATAATAAGAAAGTTGATGACATGTGAAATATGAAAGCCGTAATTATACCACCTGAACAGACTGATCAGGAAGGCAAGTGATCCGATCACAGCGGTTACAATCAGTGATGTGTCAAGGATATGCTTTTTTACCTCGTCAACAGTATTCACCTCTTCTTTAAGTTGAAGCATATTCAGTGTGAATTTGTTTAGGTTGGAGACTTAATGAAAAATGCAAACTTTACTATAAAAATAGCTAAAAGTGAGGTTAGTTTCACTATTTCGCGATAACAAACTTTTTCAATTCCGAGGAAATGAAATCAAGCTCAGGGTTGGAAAGATGAATGTCACCAGCCCGGGCATTTTCGACAGCCTGCCGGCGGTTTCTGGCACCAACCAGGGCAATGGTGATACCGGGTTGTTCAACGGTCCATCTTATCACCAGCTGTCCCAGTGTGGCATTTTTTTCTTTCGCCATAGGTTTTAGCTTATCCAGAAAGGCATTCACACGGATGATATTTTCATGGCTGTAAAAAACATTGCCATCTCGCGTGTCACCTTCATTGAACTTATAACCCGGAATGATCTTCCCGGTCAGCAGACCTCTTTGCAAAGGGCTGTAAGCGATAATGGACTTGTTGTGCTGAATGGCATAAGGGATAACATCTTTCTCGATGTCGCGAAACACCATGCTGTAAGGGACCTGGTTGGAAGCCAGAGATATTGTCTTCTCCGCTTCTTCCATTTGCCCGGCAGTATAGTTGCAGACACCGGCGGCCCTTATTTTTCCCTGTTCCAGTAATCGTTGCATAGCTTCCATGGTTTCGGCAATGGGTGTGGTGCTGTCATGCCAGTGAATCTGGTACAGGTCGATATAATCGGTTTTCAGCCTTCTCAGGCTGTCTTCACATTCCTTCATGATGCTTTTCGAAGAGGCCAGCTTGTGGATATGGATTTCCCGGCCTGAATTGTCCTTGCTGTTAAAAAAGAATTCCCCCTCGGAGGTGTCCCATCGCAGCCCGAATTTCGTAAGGATCTGTATTTTATCCCTTTTCAGGCCACGAATAGCCTCACCGACTATCTCTTCACTGAGACCCTGGCCATAGGCCGGAGCCGTATCAATAGAGGTTATCCCATGATCAAAAGATGCCCTGATGGCATCCAATGCTTCCTTCCGGTCAGCTCCACCCCACATCCAGCCACCAATGGCCCAGGCTCCGAAAGTAATAACGGATGCCTCAACGGAAGAAGCACCTAATTTTCTTTTTTCCATAATCCCGTTTTAAAGATATTGTAAAAGTGTGTTGCAAATATAGTTCAAAACGGGGAGGTTGTAAAGGTTGTGATTGCCTGCCTGCCTGCCGGCAGGTTGTGAAGGTTGTGAAGGTTGTGATTGTTGTGGGTTGTTGTATGTTGTAGGTTGGACGAAATGCTTCGACTCCGCTCAGCATGACTGCACGACTGCACGACTGCACAACTTCAATTATGGCTCAAAAATAAATATCTCTTCGATGGTTACGCCAAAAACCCTGGCAATATCATGCGCAAGTTTAAGCGACGGATTGTACTTGTTTTTTTCAAGAAAGACAATGGTTTCCCGCCGCACATTCACCTTCCTGGCCAGGTCGCCCTGGGTCATATCAAACCGGGCCCGGTACTCCCGAATCCGGTTATTCATTTTTAATTCCTCCGAAATTGATAACTAACCAGCTGATGGCAAATACAACGGCCATACCCAGAATGCCCGCACCAATCAAAGCATGGTTTTCGAGTTTGATCCTGTCGCTGAAATACATGATGGCCAGCCACAGATAAAGAGAGATGTAATACGACCAGGATGCAGTTTTCCGCATCACTTTTCTGGACATTTCATCCTCGGCTGGTTCTCCTCTTTTGGCACTTGAAAACCGTTTGTAGCCGAGATAGACTGCAAAACCAACTACCAGTATTATGATGCCGGTCTCGACCAGATCATAGAGTTTGAATTGGGTATTGGAAAGTAAAAACCACAGGGCTGTTGCTGCCAGCACCAATCCGGCAACGATGAAAACAAGGTATGCACGTTTCATGATTTATGGATTTAGTTAATTAAATCTAACATAAAGTTAGAAATAAATAACATTACGTGCAAATTTTTGAGATATTTTTTATTAAAAAAAATGCCGTTGGTCAAGTCACCAACGGCAATCATACGATTAACACCGAATACCGATTACTGTTTACTGTTTACTTTTTACCTTTCTTCGTTGTAATCAAAATCACCCCATCATACTCCTTGTCGGTGTACTCCTTCATTTTGGTCTTATCTTTTACTACCTGAATCTCTATGATGTCATCCGGATCAATACCAGCCATGGCGTTTTTTCCCGTATGTGAAACACCATCGATGATCACCAGCGTATTCGATGGAGTATCATCGCTTGCAGTCCATTCCGGCTTATGTTCCCGGATAATAACAACCTCTTTTTTACCGTCGTGCTTTACGTCGTACTTTTTATCATACTTTTCATCGTGCATTACATCAATTTTATCACCGTGCCTCATCACCTTCACGATCTTAACCGAATCATGCCCGGTGCCTTTAATGTGTTCAATATCCTCATCTTCGGAGATGAAAATCAGATTGTCTGCGTGTTCGATCCTGTCCTGCCCATCATGGCCAAACTTCCTTACCGATTTTGTAGTATCCCCGGCTACAATGACCTCAATGGTTTCCGTATAGATTGTGTCCCCCGGAGTTTCTTTTTTAATGATCGTAATTACGGTTTTCTTCTTACTGGTATCCCCGGGCAAATCGGGACTGAGTAAAAGCAGTGGATCAGAGATTAAGGTTTTTACAGATGTCAAAGCCTTTTCTGAATCGCCGGCCTGAAGCCTTTCCGGCAAAAACCCGTTTACAATGGCCATCAGGAGGAACAACATGGCAGCGAGAGGAAGCAGGGTCAGGATCTTCAATCTTGACCTCCGGCGTAATGTATTGTTTGTAATCATTTTCATTCGTTTTTTAATTAATGAGTGGTTAAAACTGGAAGAAAGACAAATGAGCCTTTCCTCGGTTACCTGATTAATCAGGAGAGCCTGGTATCGGAGCCTGTCAATTCCGGTATTGAGTGCTCCTTCATCTGCCAGGTATTCATGCACAAGTTGCACCGTGTTCTTCATTTTCCAGATCAGCGGATTGAACCACATTACGGCCGTCAGCAGTTCGGTGATGATCAGGTCAACAGAATGGTACTGGGAAGCATGAATTCTTTCATGTGCGATAATCTGCTCCAGGTCTTCATCGGATGCCAAATTTCGGGCAACAAAAATCCACCTGAAGAATGAAAAGGTATTTTTGAAAGTGTGGTTTAGCAGTATTACGCAATCGTTCCGGTAAATTTTGTCGGATTTCAGATATTGAAATGCCAGCACAAAGAGCTGCAAAAAAATCCTTCCCAACAGCATAAGTGTAATAAGAAAATAGATCTTCAGGCCCAGGTCCGTCCAGTTCAAACCTGACTCAACGGCTATGGCAGCAGCCTGTCCATCCTGAGCGGCAGGTACATTCAAATTTTCCAGGGCAAAGGTCGGATTTTGACTTTTCACAAGGTCAATGGTAAACCTGTTGAAAGGCAGCAGGAGCGATAAAACGACGGATCCCATCAGGTAAAACCGCAGGTGCCTGAAGTTGGATTCATTCCTGTATATCAGTTTATAAGCCAGGTACAGCAAACTCAGGCAAACCGATGAAATCAGCGTATGTTGAATAAAAGACATTTTATTGCCGTTTATTTTTAATTTCCTTTTCCAGCATTTCTTTCAATTCTTCGAGATCGTTCAGGCTTACTTCCTTGCTCCTGACAAAAGCAGAAACCATCTGATGGAGCGAACCATTGAAAAGCCCTCTGAATGTATCTTTCATTACATGCTGTGCGTAATCTTTTTTTGAAACCACGGCGTAATAAACATTGGTTTTGCCATAGGTCCTGTGCGCTACATAACCTTTTTTCTCGAGCACTTTGATAACTGTAGCTACTGTGTTATAAGCAGGTTTGGGATCGGGCAAGCTTTCGAGCACATCGCTTACAGCTCCTTCCTTAATTTCCCACAACGCTTTCAGCAGGTCTTCCTGGGCTTTGGTGATTTCTTTCATGCTTGCGCAAAAGTTTATGAAGAATAAATTCGAAGCAAATATACTATAAAGATTTATTAACTACTATAAATGTAGTATATTTTTCAAATAATTTAACAATTTTTGGGAATTCATTTTAGATATAAAGTAGAGACGCACAATTGTGCGTCTCTACTTCCCCAGCATTTCTTCCACCTGTTTCACCACATTCTCCGCAGTGAAACCGAATTTCTCATCCAGCACCTTATACGGGGCGGAGTAGCCGAAATGATCGAGACCAAACACTTTACCATGGGGTCCTGCCAAACCTTGCAGGGTGACCGGCAGGCCTGCGGTAAGTCCGAATACCGGCACACCGGGAGGCAGTACCTTTAGCTGGTATTCCTTGGGTTGCTTCCGGAACAACCCTTCTGATGGGGCGGAGACAACCCGTACTTTCATGCCTTTTTCTTCAAGCTTTTGGGCGCCTGCCATCAGGGTGGAAACTTCCGAGCCGTTGGCAAGCAGGATAATATCAGGAGCCGTTGTGTCTTTGAGAATATAGGCACCTTTAGCCACCTGGCCTGCGTCAGCCAGTCGGGTTGATCCGGCCTGCGCCGGCAGTGTGGGAACGTTTTGCCGGGTCAGAAGCAGGGCCGTCGGAGTCTTTGTGTTTTCGAGCGCCAGTTTCCAGGCATGGGTGGTTTCATGCACATCGGCCGGGCGAAGAACCAGAACACTGTTCTCACCATGGTGGTTTTTCATCTGTTCCATCAGCCTGATCTGCGCCTCCTGTTCAACAGGCTGGTGCGTGGGACCGTCTTCGCCTACCCGGAAAGCATCGTGTGTCCAGACATATTTCACCGGAAGTCCCATGAGTGCTGCCAGCCTAACGGCGGGCTTCATATAGTCAGAGAACACGAAGAAAGTTCCGCAGGCTGCGATCACGCCCCCATGCAGCGCAATACCATTGGCAATGGCTGCCATGGTGAGTTCGGCAACACCTGCGTGCAGGAATGCACCACTAAAGTCACCCCGGGTAAAGGCTTTGGTGTTCTTTAAAAAACCTTCGGTCTTATCGCTGTTTGACAGGTCAGCGGAAGCCACGATCATGTTGTCGACGTTCCTGGCCAGCCAGCCCAGTACATTGCTTGAAGCAGTACGGGTAGCGATATCGTCTTTCTGGGCAATCATTTCAGGTGCAATTTCCGGTGCACGGCCTGAGAAGTACCGGTCCAGTTTTTGAGCCAGATCGGGATGTGCCGACGCCCACTTCTTCTCTTCCTCTTTACGGGTACTGGCAGTGGCGGATTTTTTCTGCAGAACGTCCTGGAAATATTGCTTTACTTCCGGGAAGATCACAAAGGGATCGGCCGGATTTCCCGACAGGTTTTCAATGGTTTTTTCAAAGGAAGCGCCAGCTTCACCCAGGGGCATGCCGTGTGTGGAGGTTTGCCCTTCAAAACTGGCGCCCCCGGTGTCAACGGCTCCTTTACCCATCACGGTCTTTCCAATGATCAGTGTTGGCCTCTCCTTTTCCTGTGTGGCCTTCATTAAGGCCGCCCTTATCTCATCCTGATCGTTTCCGTTGATGGTGATCACCTGCCAACCCCAGGCAGCGTATTTTGCAGCCGTGTCCTCTTTGGTAACAGATGAAGTTTTTGTGGACAGCTGAATATCATTGGAGTCGAAAAACATGATCAGGTTATGCAGTCCGAGAAAACCGGCAATTCTCCCGGCTCCCTGGGATATTTCCTCCTGTATTCCACCGTCGGAGATGTAAGCATAGGTCTTATGAGACATCCAGTCACCAAACCTGGCACAGAGGAATCGCTCTGCAATGGCAGCCCCGACAGCCATGGTATGACCCTGACCCAGGGGCCCTGAAGTATTTTCAATACCCCGTTTAACATCCAGTTCGGGATGACCTGGTGTGGGACTTCCCCATTGCCTGAAATTCCTGATCTCATCCATTGTGAATTTCCCGGTAAGGGTAAGTATCGAATATAACATGGGCGACATGTGTCCGGGATCGAGGAAAAACCGGTCACGGTTCCGCCAGGTCATGTCCTCCGGATCCCAATTCAGGAATTCGGAAAACAAAATGTTGATGAAATCTGCTCCGCCCATAGCGCCTCCCGGGTGTCCCGATTTGGCTTTCTCAACCATGGCGGCTGACAGGATCCTGATGTTATCCGCTGCCCTGTTTACTAATTCTTTTTTCATGAATGTATTTTAAGTGAATGGTGATTAGTGATTAGTGAATAGTGAATAGTGAATAGTGAATAGTGAATAGTGAATAGTGAATAGTGAATAGTGAATAGTGAATAGTGAATAGTGAATAG
>JAFGGU010000036.1 GCA_016930375.1 Bacteroidales bacterium
CTGTAGGGGATAAATTATTGTAGAAACACCATCATCACACCTGCAACATCCCTGTAGGGGATGAATTATTGTAGCAACACCATCATCGCACCCGCAACATCCCTGTAGGGGATGAATTATTGTAAGATCATGATCAACTGGAATTTCTTAATCCTAAATTACACCTCCAAAAATAAAACTATCTTTAATGTCGGTACCCGCATATAACTCGATGGACAAACTGAAACACCTTTCGGCCTATTTGATTCTCCCCATCATAATCCTTCTTTTCATTATTTCCCGCCTGAATTACCTGAACCTGCCCTTTTACTGGGACGAAGCATGGTCATACGCCACCGCGGTTTTTGATCTGGCCGAAAACAGACTGCCGGTTCTTCCCGGCACCATTGATCCTGAGCTCACCAGGGGTCATCCTCCCGTATTCTACTTCCTTTCTGCTTTGTGGGTGAAGATCTTCGGAACTCACCTGGTACCGGTCCACATTTTCCCGCTCGTGGTTTCGGTAATTTTTATGATTGCCGTTTTCTTCATTACCCGCAGCCTCCTTGATCATTTTACCGCCTTGACTGCCTTACTGCTGCTGCCACTGCAAACTCTTTTCCTTTCCCAGAGTACCCAGCTTCTTCCTGAAATCATGCTGGCCCTCTGGACCCTTCTGACTTTTTATGCCTATTTCAAGAGGAAATGGATCCTGTTTTCGGTATTTTCCATTTTACTGGTTTTAACCAAAGAAACTGGCATGGTGCTGATCGGCGCCCTGTTTCTTGATAAATTGCTGATTGAAAGGTTTTTTACCAGGGGTCAGAAAAAGCCGGTAAAATGGCGGATCAGGGAATTGGCCTTCATGAGCACACCGGTACTGGCATTTGCAGTCTTCATGGTTCTGCAGAAAATACGGAACGGCTGGTTTCTGTATCCGGGACACCTCGACCTGACGATTCTGGATCCCCATGAACTATTGAATCGGATACATCTTTTCCTTTCCCGGCTACTGTTTCAGAATGGCAGAAATGTTTTCTTTTTTTTATCATCAGTTGCTTTTATTTATCTTTTGATCAAAAAATCGGTCAGCAGGTATGCCGCCCATCTTTTAGTTTTCTCTGCGCTTTTCATACTTCTCTATATCGCTTTTTCCTCGGTGAATTTTTTTACTACCCGCTATTTGTTAAGCGTGCTTCCTTTTTTCATAATTCCCTGTTCCTGGTTGATCACCCAGGGACTGAAAACGAACCTGCAGAAAGTTTCGGCGATTGCCCTCTTCATGCTGATCTTCGGCTATTACGCTTTTTTAGCAGATACATGCAGTGAACAGGACACCTCGCCGGGATATAAAAATACGGTGCTTTTGCAAAAGCAGGCTGTGAATTTTGCCGAGGACATGCAGTGGCAGCAAAAATCGATTTATGCCACTTTCCTGATGCAGTACTATTTAACGGTTCCTGAACTGGGATACCTGGATGACAGGGCACATCCGTTTACCGATATCAGCAACGGAGCCGGTAAGGATTATGACCTTTATATCTTCTGCAGCAATGAGAATGATCCTTTGCAGACCATTATTCAAAACGACAGGAACTATAAACTGGTTAAGAGATTTGAAAACGATTGTTCCTGGGTGGAATGGTACATTCCGGTTTTTGCCAGAGCCAATTTATAGCAATTAGCTATATTTGACATAAGTAAAGAGAATGAATCATACTACAAACCATGCCAGTTCAACCCGAAATCAGTGTTGTGATCCCGCTTTATAATGAAGAAGTCAATATTGAGGCATTGCACAACGCATTAATAAATTCCATTGATCCGCTGCACCGTGAATTTGAAATTGTTTTTGTGGATGATGGCAGTCGCGACAGATCCTTTGAACTGGTAAAAACTCTTAGTTCTAAAGATCCCAGGGTAAAAGGCATATCTCTTTCCCGGAATTTCGGACACCAGGTAGCCCTGCTGGCCGGCATGCAGCAAGCCTGCGGTGATATCATCATTACCATGGATGCTGATTTGCAGCATCCCCCCGAGGTGATCCCGCAAATGCTCGATGCTGGCAGCAGGGGTTATGATATCGTGAATACACGCAGGATTGACGGCAAAGGAACCAGCCATTTCAAAAAGCTAACTTCCCGGTGTTTTTACAGGATCATCAATCGCATTGCAGATATTACCATTCCGGAAGGATCATCGGATTTCAGGCTGATGAACCGGAAAGCCCTTGATTCCTTTCTTCAGTTCGGAGAAAGGGACCGTTTCACCCGTGGTCTGGTCAATTGGATGGGATTCCGGCAAACCGTGGTGGATTATGAATGTCCGCCCCGTTACGCCGGAAAATCCAAGTATACTTTCCGCAAGATGATGCATTTCGCTGCAGACGGCATCACCGCCTTTTCAGCCAGACCCCTGAGAATTGCTTCCTATATGGGATTTATTGTATTCCTGCTGGGACTTGCCTACGCTGTTTTTGCCGTTGTACAGCACTTCACCGGCAGAACCATCCCTGGTTGGACATCCCTGCTGGTAACCGTTCTGATCTTAGGGGGCATTCAATTGCTGGGCCTGGGAATAATCGGTGAATACCTTGCCCGGATCTTCAACGAATCCAAATCGCGACCGCTTTACTTTATCAAAGATAAAACCACCTGATGTCGGGGAAATACAGCAGACATACAGGGCTTTTAATTACCGCATTGCTCTCATTAACTGTACTTTCGGTATTTTACGGTAATCTCTTCGGCAAGTTGAACAGGGTTTGCTTTGCCTCCGGCGGTGACGGCATGCAGAGCTATATCAACATGGATTACCATATCCGGCACGACAGCACATACATGCGCTGCAATTCCATGAATTATCCATACGGCGAGCATGTTTTTTTCGCCAACAACCAGCCGTTGATCAGCAACACCCTCAAATTCATTTCACAAAACATCGTGGATATTTCGGATTACACGCTGGGTATCCTGAATTTCATCCTTCTCTTCTGCCTCGTCATCACCCCCGTCATCCTATACCTCATTTTTAAAGATCTGCAGGTCGGGTCCCTGGTCTCCATTCTCGCTTCGGTGGGTATCACCTACCTGAGCCCCCAACTCGACCGCTTCGGGGGACATTTCAACCTGGCCTATGTATGCGCCATCCCTCTCATGATCCTGCTGCTTATGCGGTTTTTCAAAAAACCATCGGCATGGCTTACTTTATGCATATTCCTGACTGTACTGGCGGGTGCGCTGACCCATTTCTACCTGTATGGTTTTTTTGCGGTGCTTATCCTTTTCTTCTATGCCGGTTATGGTCTGGCCCGGGAAAAGGCATTTCAAAAAAAACATTCCTGGCTCATCCACCTGTTTGTGCAACTTGTGCTTCCCTTCCTGATCCTGCAGGTCTTTTACCTCTTTGATCAAGTCACCGACCGTACCTCCTTTCCCTGGGGTTTTCTGTATTACAGGGCCTACCCCAAAAGCATTTTTTTACCCTTCAATAAACCTTACGGCCGCTTTTTGCATGACCTGGTGGATATTTCCTTTATCGATTGGGAAGGGTATGCCTATGTGGGTTTACTGGCTGTCGGCGGCACGATCTTCTTCCTCGTGAGGTCAGCCCAAAAAGCAATCACGGGAAATACACGCCTCATATGGCAGATAACGCCCGAGCTACAGTTAAATATTCTCTTCTGGGCATCCATTGTCGCTTTGCTCTATTCCTTTGGTCTTCCGTTCATCCTGGGGCTTCAGTCCCTCATCGATCTCATCGGCCCTGTCCGGCAAATGCGCGGAATTGCGAGATTTTCCTGGCTTTTTTTCTACATTATGAATATCATCACGGTTTATTGGCTCTGGAACTACTGGAAATCCCGCGGTGAAAAAATCCTGCCTGTAATTTTACTGACTGCTGCATTGCTGTTCCTTTCCTATGATGCCTTTTACAATGTACGCAACAGGGGTAAGCAGCTTGAAAACCATATTCCCGGGCTGGTCGACAGCCGGCTTACCCTGCCTGAAAACCAGTGGATCAGGCACATACATCCCGGGCATTACCAGGCTTTCATACCTCTTCCTTACTTCCACATCGGTTCAGAAAATATATGGATCGATAAAGGTTGTGAGATCATCCCGAAAAGCTTCATCACCATTGTCCGCTCAGGATTGCCCTGCCTGGGCGTCAGCCTGAGCCGCACATCGCTGAATCAGACTGTCGATAATATTGCGCTGATGCTGGAACCGGCGGGCAGGCTGGAGAACATGGACAGGTTCCCTTCCCGGAAGCCATTCCTCCTGCTGGCAGCAAAATGTGACAGGCTCACCCTCCGCGAAAGGCAACTGATCAGTCATGCCACACCAATCGGTTCCTCCGGACCTTTCGATATCTACCAGTTGCCGTTCAGCGCATTCGGGGACATTGCCGACTCCATTTCTGCCCATGTGGAACGGGAATACAGTAATCCTGTTTTGTTTGAATACCGCGATATGAAATCGGAAGATTCACGAATTACGATCAGGTATTTGAATTTCGACAGCCTTACAAACACAGGTGCATTCGCTGGACAGGGGTGCTATTCAGGGAAAGCGGGAGACGATAACCTGATCTTCTCAGGCTATATGCCTTACCCGGATACCGCAAAGCTGTATACCCTATCATTCTGGATGAACAACATCCGCAAGGATCTTTACCCGCGGACAAAAATATCTCTGACCCAGACCGATCCCCTGGGCAATATCATGAGCCAGGAGACTTTCCAGGCGTCACAGAAACTTGTCTCGGTTCGCGACAACTGGGCGCTGGTGGAATGGTCTTTCAAACTGCAGCATCCTGCCAACAAAATCTCCGTTTCGGCGCAAAATCCTGTTTTGCGCAATAAACCCATCGAAATCGATGACCTGCTGATCCGGCCTGAAACGACATCCATTTACAGGAAGGATAAACAGGGTATATGGAAGAACAATCGTCTTTGCCAACCCGGCCATGAGTAATGCAAACGCAAAGCCGGAGGGTTTCCTGAACAACGGGAAATGGGGTGTTCGGTTACCTTACCTGACCCTTTTGCTTTTTGGCAGTCTCTACCTGGTTATGGTTTTTTGCAACCATTACTTTTTCAGGACCTGGACCTATGACTACGGATCCTACAATTTTGCCTTTTATGATTTTGCGCATTTCCGGGTTAGCGAATGTCCGCAGTACATTCCCGGCATGACCTTTCTCCAGGATCATGTCTCTTTCACCCTGATGCTGTTCATGCCATTATACTGGTCGTTGGCCTGGATCACCGGAACATATACCCTTTCGGTCATCCAAACGATGTTCATCCTGCTGGGCGGACTGGCCCTGTACCGGTTAATCGAATACAAGACCTCTTCCAGGCTTTTATCCTGGCTTGCCCTGCTGCAATATTTAACTTTGTACGGCCGGTGGGCTTCTTTCTGCTCTGCCTGCAACCTGGCCATTGTTGCCGCTTCCGTGGTGCCGGTATTTCTTTACTTTTTCGAAAAAAAGAAGTATCTCCCCGCTGGCCTGTCACTTCTCTTTTTATTTCTCGCCAGGGAAGACATTCCTTTATGGACGGCATTTATCGGACTGTTCCTCTTCATCACCCATTTCAAAGACAGGCACCTCCGGATAGCTTCGGTTTTGGTGATCCTGTCTTCCATACTGTGGTTTGTATTCACTTTCAGGGTAGTTATCCCCTTGTTGGAAAACGAGGTCAAACAATATGCCCTTTTTGAATACAAGGCGCTGGGCGCTAATCCTTCTGAGGCCTTCCTGTTTATCCTGCAACATCCCCTGAAGTGCATCGCATTGCTTTTCAACAATCCTACCGGTCAAGGCATCTACGATAGGGTGAAAATCGAATTCTTTTATGTTTACCTGGTTTGCGGAGGCTTTTTGTTGTTTTACAGGCCGCGGTATTTGCTGCTGTTCATTCCGCTTGTGATGAAGAAAATGTACAACGATGTTCCCATCCGCTGGAGCATTGAATCATATTATTCCATCGAAGTGGTTACGCTGTTGCCCATTGCCGTGTTCCTGATCATTTCAGAAATAAGGGGCCGGCTGGCAAGGCAGATTATCATTGCCCTGGTATGCACCGGCTCTCTGGGCATGACCGTTTTCAAACTGGCGGAAAAAGGACGGCCGCTGAATTATGTCGACACCAATTTTGCATTCTACAAATGCGCCATGTACAGGGCTGATTATGATGTTAAAAAGGTTCATCGTCATCTCAGGCTGATCCCGACCAGCGTGTCCGTCTCCTCAAGCGGAACACTGAATTCCCACCTGGCCTTTCGCCCGAAGGATTATTACTTCCCCCGCGTGGACGATGCGGAATATATCGCTGTTATAAAGGACAGGGATACCTGGCCGTTGTACAGGGAAGATTTCCGGGAAGCCGTTCAAAAATATGAACTGTCCGAAAACTGGGAAATCGTCATCGATGATTATCCGCTGCTGATCCTGCGCCGCTTACAATAAGCACGATTATGGCAAGGTGCCCTTGTCTTTTGTTGCAATCAACATAAAAATGTCGAAGGTATTGATCGGTATACTCCACCGCGACGGTATCAGGCTGAAAAGCTTCCGGGTTCCTGCCGTTTTGTTCAGGAGGAACAATGAATAATAAATTTGCCTGAGGCTCCTGTATACCGGGATGTACCGGGCGCTGACCGTGCGGAAACCATGGGTTGAGAGCAACCTGATCAGGTTAGCCCTGGAGAAATAATGGATATGGCTGGGCGGATGTATCATTCTCCACCGCTGGCCCTGCCACCGTGAAAGAAGGCTGGAGAAATCTCCTGTTGTAATGTATATCCGTCCTCCGCCGGCAGTTTCCTGTGAGATCCTGGCAAGGAATTTTTCCGGAAATTGCAGGTGCTCAATCACATCCCACAGAAACACATCCGTATAGGGCTGTGCGGGAGATTTCATATCCAGGTAATTCCCGGCCTCGAGATCCAGTTTCAGGATCTCTCGTCCGTATTGCACGGCCTCAGGCACAACATCAATGCCTTTGTAGGTTGCTGCAGGCCAGTTTTTACGGACCAGTTCGCCAAAAAATCCGTAGGCGCAGCCAATTTCAAGCACATGGGCCAACGGCAGGCTATTTGCTATTTTTTTCTGAATGGTTCGTATTCGTTTCTGAAAATTCAGTTGCAGGATCTCTTCGTCCTGCAGATAATTCAAATACTCCTCTCCCATAAAGTATTGTACGCTGTACGTTTTCAACAGCAATTCCGGATCGATTTCCATATTTGCCGTGGCAAATCCGCAACCCGTGCAGACCTTCAGGGTGTCTGAGTAGATCTTCTTAAATTCACTTCCACCGCATATTATGCATCTTTCCATACCAGGTCAGTTACTTATGGAATCCGTTAGGTTAAAATTATCATCAACAGGCGGGATCCTGAATATCATAACATTCCCGAATTTCCCATACAAATCCCTGGTATAAGGCAGCAGGGATTCCCGTTTCATCAAAGATTTAGTATTATTGACGATAAACCAGGCAGCTCCTTTCCGGATGCAATCCGCCATCATAACGCTGTCTTCAGCCCTTAGTTCATCGGTGACATCTGCATAATCCCAAAGGGTCCAGCCTTTCAGATTCATCAGGTACAGGGGTCGGATATTCGGACTGGAAAAGAATACAATGGTATCCTTCCCGGTAATGCCCTTTTGCTGCAGGTAAGGATTGATCTGGTACAAATCCTGCATCTCCGGGTAATCATTCATCCATGAAAAATACCGGATATGATGACGATGCGCGGCATGATTCACATTCACAAACATAAAACCAAGGACAGCGATGGATATGATCCGTTTGTAAATGATTTTCATGTTGAAGCTGAGCACAACCTGAAAGAAATTGATGAAAACAAATGCCGGCAGAATGTAAAAACCAATGAAGAAATAGTCATGATCCCCGAGGGCCTCGAACCAAAGGATTGAATAGGCAACCAGCCCGATCAGCAAAAAGATGGAAGCCATGCCCAAAATTTTATCAACGTGTTTGTGAAACACAGCACAAACAAGGGAACAGAATACTAGAGCGTACAATGTAAAAGGCAGGTAATATTCAGGCAGCCATATGACTTTCATCTTATGCAACACAAAATCAATATCCTCAGGTTTCATGTTCCAGATCGGGAAGGTAAAGGTTGAAAACTGGGAAGTTCCGTGCAGGTTATTGTACCATTTTGCGTAAAACACCCAGCCTGCAACCACCAGAAATACTGCCAGCAGGGCGGCAATTTTGCCGCCTAAATGCTTCTCGGTTCCCAGGTTCAGCCGCATGATCCTGAACCGGTCCATCAGCATCAGCGCCAGCAGGATGAGCGGGCCCGCCAATTCGGTGATTTTCATGGAAGCCGCCAGAAAGAAAAACAAAACAGCTGTCAGGTAAGTCCTGGTCTTATGATTTGCCGAGTACCGGTAAAAATAGTACCATCCAATCATGGTGAAGGAAAGACCAACGGTATTCGGCATGAAATTGTTGGCATAGTAAACGAGCAATGGACTTGAGAAAAGCAGAACCACAACGGCAACAGGGTAAAATGTGTTATTCAGAATGGTCCGGGAGAGCCTGAAGAGGTAGAACAGGCCCAGGAAAAACAACAGCAGGTTGGTAGCCCGAAAGAGATACTCATGGTACCCAAACAATTTATACAAAATGGCTACAAAATAGTACAGAATGGGTATTTCGCTTGGAGCTGTATAACCCGTGGTATAGCCATCCGAGTAAAGTCCATGGGTGCGGGGTTTGAAGAACTGCATGCCTTCCTGGCTGTAATTCAGTGCCAGGGAAGCGCCGTCGCTTTGCCGCCAGTTGTGAATGGATTGCGGCCTTTTCAGCAAAGTTTCAGGATAATCGTAACAGATGGCCATACCGATGAGCAGGGCAAGTAGTATCCACTGGCCTTTGCTTTCGGCAAAAAGCCGGACCCTGTCCGGAAACCACAACATCCTGCTATTTGGAGATGGGCTGCGCAAAATTCAATACGTCGTTACCGGAAATTTCCTTATCGCATAAGATGATCAAACGCTCGAGAACATTCCTGAATTCCCTGATATTGCCTGTCCACTTGATCTTCTGCAGTTCGCTGATGGCATCGGGGAGAATTATCATTTTGGACCGTCCGTACTCGGCCGATATCAGTTCGTTGAAATGATCCGCCAGCAGGGGAATATCCTCAAGCCTGTCGTTCAGCGACGGAACATGGATAATAATCACCGACAGGCGGTGATAGAGGTCTTCCCGAAAATTTTTCTGGATGATCTCGTCCTTCAGATTCTTGTTGGTGGCGGTAATGACACGCACATCCACATCGATGTCCTTGTCGCTGCCCACCCGTGTTATCTTATGTTCCTGCAATGCGCGCAAAACTTTGGCCTGGGCAGACAGGCTCATATCGCCCACCTCATCCAGGAAAAGGGTTCCGCCGTGTGCCTGTTCAAATTTGCCTTTGCGTTGCTTGATGGCCGAGGTGAAGGCTCCCTTTTCATGGCCAAACAACTCGCTTTCTATAAGTTCTGAAGGTATGGCAGCGCAGTTGACTTCAACAAAAGGCATGTTGGCGCGGGAGCTTTTTTCATGAAGCCAGCGGGCAACCAGTTCCTTGCCGGTTCCGTTGTCACCCGTGATCAGCACACGCGTGTCAATGGGCGCCACCCGTTCAATCATATCCTTCACTTTTTGGATGGCTTCTGACTCCCCAACGATATCGTAGGTCTTACTCATTTTGCGCTTTAAAACCCGGGTTTCCGTCACCAGCGCATTGCGTTCCGTGGCATTTCGTATGGTAACCAGGAGGCGGTTCAGGTCCAGCGGCTTTTCTATGAAATCATAGGCCCCCTTTTTAATGGCTTCAACTGCGGTATCTATATTGCCATGTCCCGAGATCATGATGATGGGTATATCGCCGTTGCGCTCATGCAGTTTATCGAGAACTTCAATGCCATCCGTACCGGGCATCTTAATGTCGCATAAAACAACATCGTAATCTCCTTTGTCAAACATCTCGATCCCTTCACTGCCGTTCGTAGCCTGGTCCACCTTGTGGCTTTCATACTCCAGCACTTCCTGCAGGGTGTTGCGGATACTCTTTTCGTCATCAATTACAAGAATAGTTGCCATAAGATTTGCATTGATTTGAGATGCATTAATTAACGCGGGAAAGGGAGCTTCGGCTTATAAGGTAGCCGGCTTAAGATTCAGCAATTCATACACAACCCCTTCCTTGAGGGCAAAATTCGACTGCACCAGGTGGTGCAGCTTCAGTTTTTGCAGGATGAACTTGACGATTAGCGTTGCCACCACGATCATTTCCAGTCTCATGCTTTCGAGCCCTTTCATTTGCTTGCGTTCTTTGAGGGTGGAATTGATCAGCTTCTGGTAAAGATTTTCAAAATCGGTAAGATCAATATCAACTGCTTCGGGAATGGTTCCAGTCTCCGATTCAAAGTTGGGATCATCAGCCCTGATCATTGCCGCAATGGTTTCGAACGATCCGGAAGCGCCCACCAGTGTTGTGATTTTGTGCTTTTTAAACTCTTCGAACAGATCCGAAAGCCTTTCCTCGAGGTAGTTGCATATGAACTCAATCTCTTCGATGGTTATGGGGTCCGAAGGTTTGAACTTGGCCAGAAGCCTTGCAACACCCAGGGGGTAACTTTTCTTCCAGTAAATATTTTCGTGATCGGCGATGATAAATTCATTGCTTCCTCCGCCAATATCCAGGATCAGCATCTTTTCATCGTTCAGGTTCACCGCCTGCTTTACGCCGAAATAGATCAGTTCCGCTTCCCGTTCCCCATTGATGATTTCCACCTCGAGATCAAAACGCTGGCGTGCCATTTTCACGAATTGCTCGCCGTTTCGCGCGCTGCGCACCGCCGAAGTGGCGAAAGCATATATTTTCTCGGCTTTGTATTCGCGGATTACCTGTAAATGACGCTCGAGGGCATTCAGGCCCCTGGTAATGGCATCGGGCCTGATTTCCTTTTTATCGATACCGCTTTTACCAAGCTTGACTGGTAATTTATTGTTGAAGATAATCTTGTAAGTCTGATTTTCGTTTGTTTCAACGATCAGCAGGTTAAAAGTATTGGTTCCAAGATCAATGACAGCTACTCTCATCTTTCAGAAATGATGAAAACGGAGTTTTCGGGGTTAATGCCGCTAAAGTAGAGATTTTTATTGTCATAGTAAAAAAAAACTGTAAACAGGATACCATACCCTTCGACTCCCCTGCCCGAATGACTTCGGTCAGGCGGGGCTCAGGGTGACCTGCATATCGCTCAGGGTGACCTGCATGTCATGCTGAGCTTGCCTGCCGGCAGGCAGGCGGAGTCGAAGCATTTTTGACTGTGCCAGTTCCTCCTTACTCGTTACTCATCACTCATCACTCCTAATATTTCATCCACTTCCACAACTCCCGGTACGAAACCTTCTTCCCGTACATCAATATTCCGGTCCGGTAAATTTTAGCAGCAAGCCAGGTGGTTGCCAGAAAAGTGAGGATCAGCAGGACCGCGGATGCCAGTATTTGAATGGCAGGCACTTCAAAAGGTATACGGGCCATCATAACGATGGGGGACGTAAGCGGAATGATGGAAAACCAAATGGCCAGCTTCCCCATGGGATTGACGAAGGAATTGATCATGACAAACAACCCGAGGATCAGGGGTATGGTAATGGGCAGCATAAACTGCTGGGTGTCGGTTTCATTATCCACCGCCGCTCCTATGGCAGCAAACAGGGCTCCGTAAAGGATATAACCTCCCAGGAAGTAAAACAGAAATGCCCCGATCACAAGGGCTATGTTTACCTGGCCCAACTGTTGTCTGATATCGCTGAACATCTCGGCAGCCTGTGCTTTGCCTGTTGTTGCTGCCGGAGCTGTTGGCTCGAAATCCGCGGCGGAATTCATGATATCGGATGGCGCCGGCTGTTGTGTAACCTGCGCTATCGTTGCAGGCAGAAATATCTGCTGGGCAGCGGCGGAGATACCTACTGTGAGGATCAACCAGGCCACAAACTGGGTAAGTCCGATGAGCGCGATCCCGATGATCTTTCCCATCATGAGCTGGAATGGTGTAACGGATGAGATGATCACCTCGACAATCCTGCTGGTTTTTTCTTCCATCACGCCCCGCATGACCTGTGCGCCGTACATGAAAATAAAAATATAAATCAGAAAACCTCCAACATAACCCAGGCCCCGCTTCACATCCGTGGCGTCAGCCTGTTTGTCGGGCCAGTTCTTCCAATTGATGCGATTGAGATTGATATTGGTTTCGAGAGCCTCAATCATTTCAGAGGATATATTTTTTGTAATCAGCTTATTGCTGAACAGGAACTTTTCGATCGAGGAGGAAATGTGTTCTTCCATTCCCATGCTGGGTGTCTTGCGGTAATAAAACTCCACGGAAGCCCTGCCGCCTGCCGAGATCAGGCTTTGGGGCAGAAAAAGAACGCCATCATAATTGGCTGCTTCGTAGGTCTTCAATATTTCCGGCAAAACCGCATTGTGCAGGTAGATAAATTTCATGTTTTCCCTGTCGGGCACCACATCCCTGAAAAACTGCAGGGAATCGGGGACAGGCTGGTTGTTGGCATCATATTCCACCACGGCAATTTCCTGGACCTCGCGGTCCTCCACCTGTGTCAGCCACCCCGGCAGCACGATCAGCGCCGCAAAGAGCACGGGCCCCAGGAAAGTCATAATAATAAAGGACTTTTTTCTAACCCTTGTCAGGTATTCGCGCCAGATAATCAGGCCAATTTTATTCATAACATCAGGGAGTTTATCGTTGGTTTTGGGCTTCAACAACTTTAATGAAAATCTCGTTCATAGTAGGAATGACTTCGTTGAACGAGGTTACTTCGGCAACCGGTAAAACGAGACTGAGCATGTCATTCGCCGAAACATTCTTATCTGCCTTGATCTTCACGTATTGACTGGCTCTTTCCGCATGCCGATCCACCACCTGGCAATGCCCGTCGAGCTTTTCATAAACCCTGGCAGGATCCCCCGTAAATCCTATCTCAAACAAGTTGGACTTGTTATTCATTTTGATGTCGTGCACACCGCCTTCAAGGATGGTCCTGGATTTATTGATGAGGGTGATGTAATCGCACAGTTCCTCAACCGAACCCATATCATGTGTAGAGAAGATAATGGTTGCCCCGGCTTTTTTCATTTCGAGGATTTCGTTTTTCAACAGGCTTGCGTTAATGGGGTCAAAACCGCTGAACGGTTCATCAAAGATCAGCAATTTCGGTTCGTGCAATATGGTGGTGACGAATTGCACTTTTTGCTGCATTCCTTTGGACAGTTCTTCGACCTTTTTATTCCACCAGGCCTGGATCTCAAATTTGGTAAACCAGTGTTTCAGTTTAACCATGGCATCAGCCTTGCTCATACCCTTGAGCTGGGCAAGGTACAAAGCCTGCTCGCCGACTTTCATTTTCTTATAAAGGCCCCGTTCCTCCGGCAGGTAGCCAATGCTGGCCAGGTCCCCGGGATTGAGTGTGCGGCCCGAAAAAAACAATTCCCCCTCGTCGGGAGCTGTTATCTGGTTTATGATCCTCAGCAATGTGGTTTTGCCTGCGCCGTTCGGCCCCAGCAAACCATAGATAGAACCCTCGGGAACATTGATGGTTACATGGTCCAGCGCCAGATGATCAGAAAATTGTTTGACGATTTTGCTGGCAGTAAATAAGTACATATGGAGTATTGGTTTTGGTCTTTATCCGGTAAGGCCGAATTTATACAATTACTCGAAATAGTTCTTCATCCTGTTGAATAAATTGCGATCAAAGTTTCCCGGACTGGGCTTGAAGTTGCCCGATTCGTCCAATTTTTCGAGTATTTTGCGTTCTTCTTTGGTCAGATTTTTAGGAATCCATACATTGATGTTCACCAGCAAATCTCCTTTTCCATAACTGTTGACTTCAGGCAATCCTTTGCCTCTGAGGCGAAGTATTTTCCCGGGCTGTGTGCCGGGCTCAATCTTGATTTTTACTTTCCCGTCAAGCGTGGGAATTTCAACGTTCGATCCCAGGGATGCCTGCGCAACGGAAACATAAAGATTATAAAGCAGGTCGTTGCCGTCCCTGAGCAGCTCATTGTGCTGCTCTTCTTCAATAATTACAAGCAGGTCGCCGTTAATGCCGCCACGCCTTGCCGCATTGCCTTTCCCCGACACCGAAAGTTGCATACCCTCCGCCACTCCTGCCGGAATCTTCACCGAGATCACTTCCTCTCCCCGCATCACTCCTTCACCGGCACATTTGTGACACTTGTTGGTGATGGTCTTTCCTTCACCATCGCAAGCGGGACAAATTTGTGTGGTGGACATCTGTCCAAGGAAAGTATTGGTCACGCGGGTCACCTTTCCCGAACCACGGCATGTTCCGCAGGTATTATAAGCATTACCTCCTTTGGCGCCGGTTCCGGAACATTCATCACAGGCAATATACTTGGAAACCTTCAGCTTTTTCTCCACCCCCTTTTCAATTTCCTCAAGGGTAAGCTTTACCTTGATACGCAGGTTTGAGCCTCTGGTGTGCTGGCGCGAACTCCTGCCACCGCCCCTGGAGCTGTAACCTCCGAAACCACCGAAACCAAGATCGCTGAATATATCCCCAAAATGTGAAAAGATATCTTCCATGGTCATGCCATCGCCGCCGAAACCGCCTCCTGCGGCACCACCAACACCAGCATGACCGAACTGATCGTACCTGCTCTTTTTTTGAGGATCACTGAGCACTTCATAAGCCTCAGCCGCTTCCTTGAATTTTTCTTCAGAAGCTTTGTCACCGGGATTACGGTCGGGATGAAACTTCAATGCCTGCTTCCGGTAAGCCTTCTTAATCTCTTCCGCCGAAGCAGACTTTGAAACCTCAAGAACCTCGTAATAATCGCGTTTTGCCATTGTAATGTGTCCTACTTAATAAAGCCTGTGTTTTGTCTTGTTTTCCTATTCTCCGATCACAACCTTCGGATACCTGATCACTTTGTCATGCAAATAATAACCTTTCTGGATCACATCCACAACTTTGCCTTTCAATTCCTCTTCAGTTGCAGGAATTTTTGTCACTGCCTCGTGTACATCGGTATTGAATTCAAGGTTCATGGCTTCAATTTCTTTTACCCCATTCTGTTGCAGAAAATCCCTTAACCTTGTATATATTAAATTCATCCCTTCCTTCAGGGCATCCAGATCCTGGGATGTATTTAAGGCAGATATTCCTCTTTCGACATCATCGACAAAAGGTATAAATTTGATTAACAGATCTTCAGAGGCAGTTTTAACCATATCTGCCTTTTCCTTCAGGGTTCGCTTGCGGTAATTGTCAAACTCGGCCGATAACCGCAGGTATTTGTCCTGCAATTCTTTGACTTTCTCTTCGGATGCCTTTAATTCATCGGCCAATTTTTGTTTCTCGTGAGGATCGGTCTCTGATTTGTGCTTGTCCACGTGTTTTGCTTCATGCTTTTTGCGGGGGTGGTCCTCATGCTTGATTTCCTCATTTTTTTCCGTTCCTGTCATTTCCCTGTAGAATTATTTTATCAATACCTCTGTTCATCAAAATACCTGCCATTGTCAAATAAAGCGACATTTTGACAGTGAATTCCTCGCAAACCCTGTTGGTTTGACCTGACAGTCATATGTGTTGTGAAACAGACCTATACGTCTTCCAATAAACCTCTCATAGCTTGTTCAAGAGCTTCGGCCCGCAGATTTTTGGCAATTATAATCCCGTCACCGTCGATCAGGAAATTGGCGGGAATTGAAACGATCTGGTATTGCGAGGCCGGTATGGACTTCCAGCCCAGAAGATCACTTACATGCGCATCCCAGATCAGCCCGTCGCTTTTAATCGCTTCTGTCCAGGATTCCTTACTCAGATCGAGTGAAACGCTGTAAATGGTAAATCCGTCGCCCCCCTTTAGTTTTTTATCCTTGTATGTATTGTAAACCATCACCAGGTTAGGATTCTCAATGCGGCATG
The DNA here is from genome assembly GCA_016930375.1 of Bacteroidales bacterium. Taxonomy (GTDB): domain Bacteria; phylum Bacteroidota; class Bacteroidia; order Bacteroidales; family UBA10428; genus UBA5072. Next base: position 16,001 of record JAFGGU010000036.1, read on the forward strand.
GCATACACCAGCCAGCCCAAAAGTCAATCAACACTACCTTCCCGCGAAATTCTGACAGGGCAATGGTTTTACCGTCAGGAGAGGTGTAAGCCAGCTCGGGAGCCCTGTTCCCAATTTCAAGTCCTGTTTTTGCCGTGTCGGTAGCAATATTGGTTTTTGTTTCGCCGGTCGTTTTTCCGGAATTATTGCCGGAACAACCTGCCAGGATAAACACTGTAATGAACAACACAACCGCAGTGAATCCTGAATATTTTCTAATCATGATGTTTATTTTAGGACGCGAATTTACGGTATTTTACTGATAAACCCGCACATAATCCACGATCATATGCTGCGGAAATGTTGTATTCTCATCCGGCGGACCAGGCCAGTTCCCACCAACGGCCAAATTAAAGATGAAGAATTGCGGCAGGTCAAAAGGAAATTTACTGATGGTAAGACGCTCCTTTTCAAAATACTGCTGGTTATCAACATACCAGATGAAACGGTTCGGAGTCCATACCAGTGTAAAAATGTGGAAGCTTGTATGGAAGGTGCCCGTCAACAGGGTCATATTACTTCCGATATATTGATGCCCGTTGTCATTCCAGTGGACCGTGCCATAAACTTTATTGGTCTCGTGTCCGAGATATTCCATGATATCAATTTCTCCGCATCCGGGCCAGCTTATCGTTGAAATGTTTGAACCCAACATCCACAATGCAGGCCATATACCCTGGCCCTCGGGCAGTTTGGCGCGTAACACGATCTTGCCATACGTGAATTCCTTTTTCCCCTGGGTTGTAATCCTGCCTGATGTATAGTAATTGGCCGAGGGACTCAGGGCAGTAATATGCAGGTAACCACTATCCAAATGGACATTTTCAGTTTTATTCGTATAGACCTCCAGTTCGTTGTTACCCCAGCCGTTGTTATTTCCCTGTTCGTAATTCCACCAGGCAGTATTCAGGTTTGCGTCACTGAACTCATCACCCCAGGCAAGCGATGCAAAATCGACATTGATGATGCGCACTATCAGTTCAGAATTATCCAGAACAGCATTCACGGGATCGGCAAGCTTCACCTTGAAGTATACATCCTGTTTACCCACAGTATCATGCAGGATACTGATGATGATCGTCTTGGAGGTCTCGCCGGGGCTAAAAGTCAATGTGCCGGAAGTGACCGCTGTGTAGTTTTTACCTGCTTCAGCCGTACTGTCTTGCGTTGAATAACTCAGTGTCACCGTTTCATCACTGGCGCCGGACAAAAATACAGGCAGGCTGACAGATGAATTTATCACATCTTCACCAACCAACGCAGGAGCATTGTTGAGGACGACTTCCGGCATTTCTGAAGAGCCGATTTCCTTTTTGCAGGAATTGGAAACCAGTCCGTGCAACATCAGCAGAACCATGAACCATATCTTACCGTGCATAATCCATCGTATTTGTTCTTATTCGTTTCATGCAATACCCAGGCATGGAATATTGCCGGACAAATATAAAAAACACAATCCGAATTAAGTGTATCCCATTGCGTTTTAACATTCCCGGCTGCAATTTTACGCTGATTGTTTTGTAATTTCGGAGCACAACCCAAACGATAAAGTCTTATGATCAAAGAATTTGAACCTGTCATCCACGGCATCTTGTCCCTGTTGGATGAATGGGAACCCCGGTTACTGGCACTTACAAATGAAGTAATCACCAACAGAAGAAACAGCCAGAACAGAACCATTAAGCAGATCCTCGGGCACCTGGTTGACTCAGCATCCAACAATACACACCGGATGGTCCATTTACAATACCGGGAAAGTCCTTTGCATTTTCCGAATTATGCATCCCATGGCAATAACGACAGGTGGATCGCCATTCAGAATTACCAGCAGGAGGACTGGCACGATCTGGTGATGTTGTGGAAATATGCAAACCGGCACATTGCCCATGTTATGCAGAACGTGGATCCGTCAAAGCTCAGCAATCAGTGGTATTGCAGCGATGAAAAGCTGATGTCATTGAAAGACGGCATCATCGGCTACCTCAGTCATTTCGAACTTCATCTCCATGAAATTGATGAATTGATTAAATCATGACACAATAATGGCAAGATTTATCATTCAACCCCTACAGGGTTGTTCACGAGTAGAATTAATGGTTTTTCTACAATAATTGAACCTCTACAAGGTTCAGGGAAACGCCGATTTCAAAAACTTCATCCATCCAATTATGACATCCTCGTAGAGGATGAATTATTGTAGAATTGAACAGTACCACAACGTTCTCACATCCTCGTAGAGGATGAATTATTGTAACATAACAATTGAATAATCCTTATTATACCAGCCGCTGCTTGGCGTAAATTATCACCGGTTAATACCTGATTCCTGTCCCTTCGTCACAACCTTCTATCAATTAGTCATATAACGGGAATAAAACGTCACCCGTACTGCTTTTCTACGTACAATTGTATTGTAGAATAGCACTTTACATTTTTCAAAAACCAACCCGTTATGAAAAGAGTTATGACGTTTCCCAACAAAAGAATCCATGAAATCGGGCACGATCTTGCAGCATTCATCCTGGAATTGATGCCGGGAGACAAAGACATGAACAACTGGGACGACAGCAGATTTATGGCAGTATTTGATACGTGGTTCGACAAATTCCTGCGCTACGCCGAAACAAACAGGCTGATCTCGTACGAAGAAATCTGGATGTTAAATGAAAATCCAAACGGTCTGGATGATTTCATCAAGCAAGTAGCCATTGAAGCCGTGCGTGAAGTCATCATCGAAAAAGCCTAATCGCTTCCCGGCTAATTTGATCATTTGTTTTTATTTGGAAATGGCTTAAAAGTCAGAAGCATCGCTTATCTTTGGGCGTTTTTCCAAGATAAAAACAGCATGAGAGTTACCCTTTGCCTGGCATTTGCATTCCTAATAACTTCCTCCTATTCCCGGGAAAACGCGGATAGCACCAAAACCAAACTGAAAGCCGGTGTCACGTTCAGCCTGAACAGCAACGGCATATCATCCATCCCTGCCTTTTCCCTGGGTGATCCGGCTGCCATGGCCTCTGCTACCCTGGCCAGGGGGAGGTTCAGCTATGATCCCACGCTAGCTTACGGCCTCGACGGAAAACCCTGGTTCATCGATAACTGGTTTCATTTTAAACTGGTTAACCGACCCTCCTTTGAATTAAGAACAGGGATGAACATCAGCTCGTTTTTCACCAGTTACAAATTGCCGGAAGAAACGATGCTTAAGGGGGAAAGGTATTTTGCCTTTGAATTGGCCGGGATCTATAAATTTAATCCGCGTACATCAATTACCCTGGCCTATTGGAGTGACAACGGGCAGGAGAAGGGAAGTCTGAAGGGTCATTTTGTAGATCTCATCCTGGATAAAACGGATATCCCCCTGGGAAAGCAGGTTCTGGCGGCTGTCAACCTGCAGCTCTTTTATATCGATTACACCGATAAGAATGATGGCTTATTCATAGCGCCAAGAATTTCAGCAGGATTAAGGAGCATACCCCTGTCCCTTTTTTTCCAGGCTATCCAGCCCATCACCAGCAATATGACTCCCTCCCCTGAATTCCAGTGGAATGTCGGATTGGCTTATACGCTTTAACCATGTATACTCCTCCATGAAAGCAGCATTTATAGGGCTTTTGTTGTTGTCGGTTTTTTTCCCGTTTCCGGTTTCCGGCCAGGTGGAATCCAATGATACCACCTTTGTCATAGCCGATTCGCAGGATTTTAATGCCGGACTGTTCGACAACGATGAACTCCTGAAGATCTTCCTACGTTTTGACATCAAGTATTACATGAAGAAAAAATCGGAGGAAGAAAATCTGGATGCTGTTCTTACCTATTACATCGGTGACCATGATTCGATAAACAAAAATATCAAGGTTCGAGCCCGGGGGAATTTTCGCCGGACCTTTTGTGACTTTCCGCCTTTACGGTTGAATTTCAGAATAAACGATGCCGATAACGAGGTATTCGGGGGTATCGATAAACTGAAGCTGGTCCCCCATTGTAAAATTGGCTTTGAAACCTATATACTGAAAGAATATCTCACCTACAGGCTGTACAATGCGCTTACAGATAACAGCCTGCGGGTAAGACTCCTCGAAATCAATTACATCGACACGCAAAAAAAGAAAAAGCCCATCAGGGAATATGGATTTGCCATCGAGCCCATTGAACTGTATGAAAAAAGGACCGGTACATTTGAAAATGTTTCAACAACCCTTACCCAAAAGAATATCATGACGGATGTTATGGACCGGCTCGCCATTTTTCAATACATGATCGGAAATACAGACTGGTCGGTTCCCAATCTGCATAATATCCAGGTTTTCTCAAAGTTCGATTCCAGGTATCCCATATCAGGTGTTGCAGTGCCTTATGATTTTGATTATTGCGGACTGGTGGATGCGCCGTATGCCTTGCCTTTCGAGGAATTGCCGATCCAATCCGTTCGGGATCGTCTGTACCTAGGAATTTGCAGGGACGAGGATGTGATCCTGAAAGCCGTTCAGGAATTTATGGAGAAAAAGGACGAGTTTTACGGAGTTATCAATGGATTCCCCTATCTCAGGGTAAAAACCAAAAAACAAATGATCACCTACCTGAATGGATTTTATGGTAAATTCGACAAAAGGAATACCGTAGTGTATGATATGCTGAAAAGTTGCAAAGACTTTTAAGCGAAAAATTCATTACAATGAAAAAACTAGCGTTTGTAATAAGTTTGATGCTATTGACCGGAATGGTGTGCCTTCCCCAGGACAGCATTTATATACTGCATCCCGCCATCGGGGAAATCATCGACAGGAATGAAAAAATCGGTTTTAACCTGTTCCCGGAGATCACCACTTCGAAATTTGAATACAGCTACATTCAGCAAACCGGCCAGACCTTCTGGCTAAATTCACACCTATACCCCGATTCCCTCATCCTGCAACAACTGGATACCGCGGAAATCCATCAGCTTGAAAAAGAAATTGAAAGAATGGCTGCCGCCAACCCCGGTCTTATCAGGACCCATGCCGGAAAAGGGGAATACAGGAGTGTGGTTGTAAAACCGGCTGAAGCTGATCCGTCCAGTCACAAAATCTTATATCCTGAAACGATCGAAAGGATTGGCAGCGAAACCATCAGTAATGAACGTTTGAAAGATGATGCCGAGAATCAGAAGTTGTGGCGACAGGGCAGCAACATCGACAACAACAGTATGGTTATTGATTTCAGCTACAGGAAAAAGAGGAAAAAGTAGTTCGGCGTGGGCTGTGGGAGCAATATTTCCCTCCTTTTTTCGTTTCTTTTTTGTCACAGCCGGTAACGTAAGCTTTAATCTAATCCTAAAATAATGAGGCAGCTAATCTTAAGAATGGGTGTCCTCACAGTAATCCTTCTGGCAGCATTCGTCAGAAGCAACTGTCAGAACGAACTTCCCGATGTGTTTAAACAGGGTACCATACCGGAACAATTGAAATACCTGGATGAGAAAACCCGGATCTACGAGAACTACAGGGCCATCCGGGAAGATATGTTCCGGAACATAAGCCGGAATACCCTGGATACACTGAATCAGGCAAAGAAGAGAATTAGCGGGCTCCTCCTGCAAACCACAGAGCTCAACACCCGGATTGACTCACTTCAGAAAAGCCTAGAAACTTCCAGGGCTGAACTGGATGAAAAGACGCGCACCAAGAACAGCATTCGCGTATTGGGGATCGAAGTGAATAAAGTTACTTACAATACTGTCATGTGGACCATCCTGGGCGCGCTTGCTTTCCTGCTGATTGCCGGATACCTGACATTCAGGCAGAACAGGTCGGTTACCGTCAAAACCAAAAAAGACCTGGAGGAACTCAAGGAGGAATTTGAGGAATACCGCAAAAAAACCCGTATCGAGCGTGAAAAGATGGCCATCGATCACTTCAACGAGATCAAGAAGCTGAAGGGGACGAGGTAATTGAAGTTTAACACAGGGTTGATATTCTGTAGATATGAACAAGGTTTTTATCATACTGATTTTTCTGGCGATTGCAAAAATTGCTTCGGCGCAGAAAGTCTTTTCAGTGGAATATGCCAACCAGGCCGATATTAAAGTTTTTGTCGTTAAATACCAAAATCAGGCCGATTTAAAGGTTTTCAAAGTGAAATATGAAAACCAGGCTGGAGAAAACGATGGCAAATGGTTTTTTACGAAGTACGAGAATCAGGCTGAATTCAAGATCTACTTTGTCGAATATGAGAATCAGGCCGATCTGAATATCTTTTTTGTTGAATATGAGAACCAGGCTGGTTGGGAAAACCGGGAGAAGATACATTTGATGTATTAGCCTGGTTTTTAATCCCTCTTACCAGGCGGAATTAAGAATTCCGCCGGTATCAGATTTATTTTAAATTAAGCATTCTTGATTTCCTCTTTTGTCTGCCACACAAAAGAGGAACAGAAAAAGTCACCACAAACGAAAAAATCAGGCTCGCCCTTGTCACACAAGGCCAACGCTAACAAGGGCCGTGCGACCTGATTTTCTACTCCGTTTGTGGAGAAGCCAACGCACATGGCAAGCTTTAAATGACGCTTTGCTTGTTTGATCGCAGAGAATTCGTAATTAACTGTCCCCATGTTTCATTATGTATCAAACGCCTTATAAACATTAAGGTCCGCCTCTGAAAAAATGCGTTAAGAAAATCAATTCATGGAGCGTTAAAAAAGAAAATATGTCTGAGCCCCGATTCCTGCGGGGCGAGTTTATTTTCTTTTAACGTAATGAATTGATTTTTAGCTCTTTTTTCAGCAGCGGCGGCATTTTTTGGTTACTTTTTTGTGCTGTAGCAAAAAAGTAACAAGCAAGGAAAGTTAAATATGAAACAAATATGTTTCTGGCGGAATCCCTAAACATGTTCATGAGCAGCTGTTTGGGTTGCATGTGGGTGCGAATAATTCCGTATATTTGAATTGTTCAAAGACAATACCGCAAGTATAAATCGGCCTGTTATAATGATGAAAACAAAGATTCTATCCGTTTTGTATTTCTTTTCAGCTATTACATTCATTCTGTTGAGTTATAACCCCGGTTTCTTGCCGGAAATCGCCGTGAAGGGAATTATTATCCCACTACTAATCCTCATTTTTCTGGTCAATATCAGGCCTGAACATAACAGATCACACTGGTTGATGCTCCTGGCCCTTATTTTCTCCTGGGCAGGAGATGTGGCCCTGGAGATCCCCGGACAAAGCGCAGGACTTTTCATCATTGGATTATTGTGCTTCATGACTACCCATATATTGTACCTGACTGTTTTCTATATCACTCCCGGCAAAAGCATCGGACCGACGAAATTATTCCTTTTCATCCTGCCGGTATACCTATTTGGCGTGGCATTGCTCTGTTATTTGTATGATGATCTGGGTGATATGCGGATACCTGTCATTGCTTATACCGCCATTCTGCTTTCCATGCTTGCAGCTGCCATTACCAGGATCAACAAGGTGAGCAGGCTCAGTTTTTATCTCGTTCTGACCGGCGCCGCTCTGTTTGTCCTGTCCGATTCCCTCCTCGCCATCAATAAATTCAGCCATCCTTTGCCAAACTCCACGCTTTTAATCATGTCA
>JAFGGU010000037.1 GCA_016930375.1 Bacteroidales bacterium
GCGAAGACATATGACAATCACTATAACATTCAGGTCGCATGGCTCGCAATGACGCACTGACGAACCACCCGTCATTGCGAGGAGGGGGGTAACAGGATACTGTTTAGTATAAAAAAATTTGCCGACGAAGCAATCTGTATTCAGGAAACGAAGTAATAACTAAAATCCACATATATCATAGTATAAGTCCCTCCATTCCGAATTCATGGAATTGATCAGATCCAGTTTATCCTGTCTTGATCCCCCTTTGATTTGTTTTTCCCTTTCAATGGCTTTTCGGATATCATCGAAGTCCTCGTAATATACAAGTTTTGTGATGTTATATTTTGCAGTGAATGACCCCGGGTACACATGTTCTTTGTGTTTAGCTACTCGATTTGTTAAATTGCTAGTAACCCCGGTATAAAGAACAGTATTGTTCTTATTGGTCATAATATATACAAAGCCAACTTTTTCCATAAACAGGATAATTTCTGATAACGAAATAATTAAAGGGTTAATATAGCAAAATATTTTGTTGCATTCAACATTGTATGAATGCCCTACCTGTTGGAGCAGATTGCTTCGCCATGCGGAGACATTTGACAATCACTATAACATTCAGGTCGCATGGCTCATAATGACGTGGGGACCTGTGAGTCGTTGATCCCGCGAAGTTTGTTGCTATAAACGGAAACTTTCCGTTCAATCAGTTGTTATAGCGTGTGTAATGCAATCCCTAAGGCCTGGTATTTAAGCATTACTACTTAAATTGGAGATAAAAGAATACATACCGCATCCGGCTTTACGGGAATATATCCTGGGCATTTCAACGGTAAACGTAATACTTCCGGAAGGAATTAATGATGTGGTAACACCTTATCCTCCTACTCCATTTCAATCGTTGATATTCTACTGCAATAATCCGGTATCCATGGGACGAATTGAAAAAGAGGATTATGACAGGCAACCGCTTACAGTATTGATAGGGCCCCAGTTTTCACGTGTGAATATCAAAGTGCATCGTCAGCTCAGTGCCATACGGGTTGATTTTCTTCCAGGCGGTATGTATCGCATGTTGGGCATTCCCATGCATGAATTGTTCGATGACGGATTTGACGCACTTGATTTCTTTGGTACCAACATGAGGAGGATCAACGAACAGTTACAGCACAAATCCAGTTTGGAGGAGGGCAAAAACATCGTAGAAAAATTCCTTTTAAATCAGGTAACAGGACTCAAAGAAATTTTACCTTTTGATTCAGCTTTGCGCATGCTGTTGAACAATAACGGCAATATGCCTATCGAAAAAACAGCTCAGTTTTCATGTCTGAGCATGAAACAATTTGAAAGAAAGTGCAAAGAAAGATTAGGGATGAATCCAAAAATGTATGCCCGAATTTTAAAATTTTCAAAAGCATACCGGTTACATGAAGCCTGCCCACAACTCAGTTGGACAGAAATAGCGTACGAAGCGGGATACTACGACCAAATGCACATGATCAAAGATTTCAAAGTCTTTGCTGGGGTAAGTCCTTCTGTTATTGAAAAGCAGCTCCTGTCCACACCCTTGAGAATGCAAAAAGACCTGCGCTATTAAGTTGTCGATTTTTTACTATGCAGGCGTTATGTGCTCAACATACCTTTGTTGAAAAAAATCATGACGATGCATTTAAAAAAAAGCAAAATGAAAAGTACAATTCACTTCACTTTAGCCTTGTTGTTGCTCTGCAATTTTTCCTTTGCTCAGGATAATTCAAAGACAGCGACCGAACCCTATCCGCTCAATGAATTAGCGGGTTTCACCCAAACATTTTTTTATAGTCCCGGCCATGAAGCCAGGGCAAAAACAATTGCCATATTCATGGAAAATGCAGGCATCTTCTTTCAAAACGAGCTGCGGTTTACACCCCAGGCAAAGCTTTACATCCTTGCCCCGCACCACTGGAAAGATTTTGCTGCCAAACCACTCCACGATGTCTATGGATTTCCGCATAATATTGACCATGTTCGTCTGGCCATTGCAGCGGAAGACAATGATTTTTGGCGCAGCTTTTTACCACCAGTTGACCAACTCGCGCCACATATGGCAGAACAGGTTACAAAAGCCTATGGTAAACCAGACGGTTCTTACAGCATGATGCCGTTTTTTGATTTGCTCGCTCTTCACGAATTGGGACATTCTTATACTGCACAGGCGGAGCTTAACATGCACCGCAACTGGATGGGCGAGTTGTTTGTAAACATCATGCTGCACACTTACGTTGCAGAAAAACAACCTGAACTTTTACCTGCTTTGGAAACATTTCCAAACATGGTGTTGGGTGGTGGTACGGCAGAATATAAATTCACCAGCCTGGAAGACTTTGAAAAATTGTATCCAACGCTGGGTATGGGTCCAAAAAATTACGGATGGTATCAAAGCAAACTCCATTCAGCCGCCAAAGATATTTACAATGCCGGGGGGATGAAGGTGATGGAAAAATTATGGACAGCATTAAAAAAGCATCAGGAAGAAATGACGGATGAAGAATTTGCAGCCATGTTGAAAAATGAAGTGCACCCTTCGGTAGCCAATGTATATTTTAAATGGAACAAAACTGACTAATACCATGCCTGTTGTTAACGGGGTATGTTAAAGTGCAAAGCATTCTAAAAACAAAACCGCCCGAAATTCATTCATTTCAGGCGGTTTTTAATATTTCAGTGTTCTGTTTGGTTGTCCGATCAGGATTCGAACCTGAACAGGCAGAACCAAAATCTGCAGTGCTACCGTTACACCATCGGACAGCGCATTAAAGAGGCTGCAAAGTTATACAAAAAACCGTCTTTGCCAATTTTTTGTTCGGATGAACGTGTTTTATTTCACGGGCACCAGATTGCCCTCCGGCGACATAACGACTTTTTGATCCACCAGGGATCTGTCATAACAATACTGGTCATACTGGTAAGATTCCAGTATGTCACAAATCCTTGGCGAAATTACGATTTCCTGCCCTTCGGGTATCCTGAGCCGGACATTAACTTCCGAGAACATCCAGAAATCATCCCCATCCGTACTGAAATATTTGTTGAGATAAACCACTGAATCTTGCTGGTTCCAGAAGTATTCGATCCTGTCGATATACCGGTCGGAATCCTTGATGCCCACATTTTTAACCTGTTTATTGACGGTCAGGTGCATCTCCTTGTCATCCGAAGGCTCGATGGTAAGCGCCACTTTGTCATACAGCGATTCGTCCCATTTGCTGTATTTGAACCGGTAATCGAATACCCGGTATTCAGTGATCCGCTTGTCCTCAATATTGTCAATCACATCGATGTGCAAGGGGGACTTACCGGTTCCAACGGCGGAGGTTTTTGAACCGGTGGCTCCCACGGCATAATTGGCGCTGTTTGCGAAGATCAATGTAATAAAGAGGATCAGGGCAAGAATCCACCCGGTAAGTGTAAATGCCCTCAGCACGGGATGTTTCGTTTTAATGTTGAAAAGTATTTTAATGCCCCAGTAGATCAGCACAACGATGGGAACCAGCACCAAAATGACAAGGCATATCACGGCGATCTCATAATGTCCGGGCGTGCCGAACAAATGGGAGAGTCCGGGGAGATCAACCCCGTTCCAGAAGGGCATGTGGCCGAAAACATTGGAAACACCAAGAAGAACCATAATCAGGACGGCCAGAAATACTGAACCAATGATCAGGAATACCACCCCGATGGTCCCGATGATGAATTTGATAATGGCCACCATCACCAGGCCAACGGCACGCATGATGTTTTCAAAAGCTGTCCTGGTTCTGTCGGCTGCCGAGGAATTCTGCAATCCGTCAAGGCTTGATCTGACCTTGTCATATTCGGCATTTACCGATTCCTTGATGGTGGTAAGATTTACGGGCATTCCCTTCATCTGCAGCTTTTCAGCGGTGGAACGCGCTCTGGGCACAACAATCCAAAGAATGATGTAAACGATGGCGCCCAGTCCCTTGAGGAACACCAGTGCAATGAAAGCAAGCCTTATCCAGAGGGGATCAATATCAAAAAATTCTCCCAGTCCCGAGCAGACACCACCGATGTACCCGTTTTCATCGTCACGGAAAAACCGGCGATAATCCCTGCGGTCGCTGTAACCCTCATCATGACGGCCGGAAGAAGGCTCATCATAAATAAAATCTTCCACCTTCCCCAATGTGGCAATGATCTCATTCACATCATCGAGTGAAGCTGCTTCTTTGCTCGGCGTGATCTTCTTTTCGAGCAGTTCGGCAATCCTTTGTTCGATGTCCTCGATGATTTCTTTGCCGGATTCTCCTTCTTTCGCAAAGTGCGACTTGAGGGATTCAAGATAATGGCTGAGCTTGTTGTATCCGTCTTCATCCATGTGGAAATGACGGCCACCTATTTGAATTTGTAAAGTTTTTTTCATTGTTTTTGGTTTTGTCAGATTTTGGTCGTTACGGAATCAACTGCTTCAATAAGTTTTTTCCATGAGGTTTCCAGTTCCTTCAGAACTTCCCTTCCCTGGTCGGTCAGCGCATAGTATTTTCTGGGCGGACCCTGTGTGGATTCCTCCCAACGGTAGCTCAGCAACCCGGCGTTTTTCTGCCGCGTCAGCAATGGGTACAAGGTACCTTCCACGACGATCAGTTCCGATTCCTTGAGCTTGTTCAGCAAGTCAGTGGCATAAGCGTCGCCTTTCGAGAGAACAGACAGAATGCAGAACTCCAGTACGCCCTTTCTCATTTGGGCTTTAGCATTTTCGAGGTCCATGATATTTGTTTTTTTTCGTTTATCAAATTTTCCTTATTTCTTATCCCGGCGGAAACTTTTTTTCACGCTTTCGAATTCATCCTTCACAAAGTTACCGATGTTGGAAGCGTTCACGGTATCGCCGCGCATTTCAAGCTTCTGGGCAGTAGTTTTGGCTTCGGGAACAACGATCCACAGAATGATGTAAATCAGAAATCCTATGCCAAAGGCCACCAAAAGCACAACAAGCAAAATCCTTATAATCACGGGATCGATGTTAAGATAGGCACCGATTCCGCCGCAGACACCACCTATGATCCGGTTGTCGGGATCACGGTAAAACCTGCGGGGGCCTGTCCTTCTCTCATAGTTGGCATAGGATTGGCCCTGTTCTGTTTGTTCCTTTTCACCGCCAATTTCTTTCGGATCTCCCATGATCCGGGTAACTTCTTCCACGTCATTCAGGGTAAGTACCTGCTTGCCGGCAACCAGACGTTCGGCAAACAATTCAGAGAGCCGCATTTCAATATCATTAATGATATCTTCCCGTTCTTTCTGATCGGAGAAATAACTTTCAATGCGATCGAGGTATTCTTTCAACCTGCCGTAAGCATCTTCATCTATGATGTAAACCTTATTGCCAAGGTTTACGGAAAACGTTTTTTTCATTTTTACGAGTGTTTAGGGTATATAAACTAATATATTCTTGAATAATAAGCAATTATCTATATTGGGACAAGTCCGGGGATCCATAGGTTCCTGGTAAGTATCACCACCGCTGCTGATTCCCCGGGTAACCGGCACGGCAGACACTGCATTCTCTTTTCGTGGAGAATCATCTTTCCTGGATGAGCCATTTGCGATTCCGAGGATCAGCAATCCTGCCATCATCACAGGCATTGGTATCCATAAAAACCATTTCATCTGGAACTTTTTTATTTTCATTACTGGGTTATAAAAGCATAAATCCTATACAAAGATATATATAAAAAATAGATATATGCAATACATAGTAGTAAAATAATAAAAAAAATAGATAAACAGGGTGTTAGCACCGGTAAAGGGCAAAAAGTAAACGGTAAAAAGTAAAAAGTAAAAAGTAAATGGTAAACAGGAACAGGTAAGTGTTCATTTTTAAATTCACTACTTTTAGGTCTTTTTAAAGGAGTAAAATATGCGTGCCGTCATACAACGAGTAACTGAAGCATCGGTCAAGATCAATACCGTTGAAAAATCCTCCATCGGATCAGGTCTGCTGGTTTTTATAGGGATAGAAGACACCGACGGGTTTTACGATGTACTCTGGTTATCGGGGAAAATTGCCAAAATGCGCATTTTTGGTGATGAAAACGGACTGATGAACCTCTCCCTGCAGGAAGTCAACGGGGAGATTATGGTTGTTAGCCAGTTTACCCTGCATGCCAGCACAAAAAAGGGCAACCGGCCTTCATTTATCAAAGCAGCAAGACCGGAAACCGCCATACCCCTTTACAAGGCTTTCCTTGAGCAGTTAGAAAAGGAGACCGGTAAAACGGTTCGATCAGGTGAGTTTGGAGCATACATGGAGGTAAGTCTTATCAATGATGGCCCTGTAACCATTATTATGGATAGTAAAAACAAGGAATAATGTCTATGAAAGAAACACAGGAAAAAGTTGATCTGTGGATCAAACAATACGGCGTCAGGTATTTCAGTGAACTCACCAATCTGGCCTTGCTGATGGAGGAAACCGGGGAAATGGCCCGGATCATCGCCAGGAAATATGGCGAGCAAACCGCCAAACCTGCAGAGGAAGAAATGAATCTTGGGGATGAAATGGCGGATGTTCTTTTTGTTCTGATATGCCTCGCGAATCAGACCGGTATCAATCTGGAAGAAGCGCTGGAACGCAATCTGATCAAAAAAACCATACGGGACAGTCACAGGCATCTGAATAATCCAAAACTATAATTATTAATTATCTTTGCATTCAATTTCAGATTGTGAGTGATGTCCACATTCTATTACCTTCCCCAGATACCGGACTCCGTGAATGTCTCCCGGCAGGATACAGTTCGCTCACAGGGAATTGACCAGGAATATGAGCCTGCTGCCGTAGAATATGCCTCACCGGATCTTCTTCTCGAAGGCGCATTGCAGGAACTCCGGCAGCAGGTAGCTGCCATACCCGTAATCCCTAAGTTAGAGACCGGCACACCGGTCCGGTCCGCTACACCGGTTGTTGATAGTAAGGGCTGGAATTCAAACCGCAATTTTTTTACAGAAAACGGATTGACTGGTATTGTTGCCCAAAGCAGGCCGGTAAATGGGGTAGAACTGGCTACTGTCCGCGCCGGTTCACTTAAGCCGGAAAACATCACGCCGCAATCGAGATTCATGTATACCCACGACTGGTTTCTCGGGATCTTTCTTCTGGTTGCCATTTTTTTTGTCTGGATCAGGATCTTTTACAGCAAGTTCTTTGCCACCCTGGCCAATGCCCTTGTCAGTTTTCAGGGCTCAGCCAAACTTTTCAGGGAAAGGAACGTCCTCGTGCACCGGGTTTCCATCGTGCTTGACGCAGTATATATTCTGGTCATGTCGTTGTTTCTTTTTGAATTTGCCGTGCATTTCAAAATTGCCAAGGCAGAGATAAGTGCATTCAACCTGTTCCTGATTTTCCTGAATGCCATCATCTTTTATTCCCTTTTACGACGGGTTATCCTGAAAATAACAGGTTTTCTTTTTTTAAACCAACCGGTGTTTTCGGAATATCTGCACAATACTTTCGTAATAAACAAAGGTTTGGGGATCGCCTTGTTTCCGGTTGTCATCATGGCACAATATTTTCCCTACCCATTGACTTCCTCTATTTTAATTCTCGGGATGATCATCTACCTGGCTGCATTTCTATACAAAAGTTTCAGGGGGTATCAAATAATAATACGGAAAGATATATTATTATTCTATTTGATTTTGTACCTTTGTACGCTTGAAATTTTACCCCTTCTTCTTGGGTATAAATTTGTTACATCATTGATTTAGAGTAATTAACAAAGACGAGATGCCCGTATGAAGATTAAGAGAATACTCGTTTCTCAGCCCCGGCCGGATTCTGAAAAATCACCTTATTTCGAATTAGCTGAAAAAAATAACGTAAAGATCGACTTCAGGCCATTCAGTCATGTTGAAGGAGTCACATGCAAGGATTTCAGAAAGCAGCGGATTGACCTGCTCGCTCATTCGGCCGTCATATTCAACAGCAAGACGGCCATTGATCACTTTTTCAGGATGTGCGGCGAACTCAGGATCATCGTGCCTGATACCATGAAGTACTTCTGCATTTCGGAATCGGTTGCCTTTTATCTTCAGAAGTACATTATATACAGAAAGCGCAAGATATTCTTCGGCGCAGGGACCATTCATGATCTTGTTGAGATCGTGAACCGACATGGTGAAGAAAAATACCTCCTTCCTTTCTCCGATCTTCCGCATGAGGAGCTGACCGAGCTGCTCGATAAGCACGAAATCCGTTATGAAAGGGCCATTCTTTACCACAATGTCAGCTGTGACCTGTCAGATTTTTCGGTGATCAACTACGATCTGCTTGTTTTCTTCAGTCCTTCCGGCATCAAGTCGCTCATCAAAAACTTCCCGGAATTCCAGCAAAACGATATCAAAATCGGATCATTCGGCACAGCCACCGCCAAGGCAGTTATTGATGCAGGACTCCGACTTGATTTGCAGGCTCCGCGGCCTGAAGCACCATCCATGATCATGGCCCTCGACATGTTCATCCGGGAGCAAAATAAAAACTGCCGGAAATAGACTGCTGGCCGCATTGATTTAAATCATCCTGAAATTTGCCTCCCCGCCTGTAACAACAGGCCCTGAACTTTCGTACAATACAGGCAAATCTCAATTTCATGAAGTCGTCGGTCCCGGACAAGTTAGGCAAATTATGCAAGCGTTGTTATAAGAACCAGGCAGTTGACAGTATATGTCCGGCCTGCAAGAATGAACTGATAAGCCTCTACGACAATAAGCTCACCTGGAGAACCGCCTATGAGGTGGAAAAAGCAAGCAAAAGTGCCATGCGTTATACCCGCGATGAAGCGGAGGAAGAATTGTATTAAGGATTTTTAACGCTTTTCCCTTTTGAGCGTCAAGGATTGTGACAGAATTGGATTAATTTTACCCTTCCAAAAAAATCAACAATAAAAAATGAAGGCAAGGCTGAAATTGAAGAAGGTCAGGCTTATTCTTGTTCTGACTGCGGTGTTTACCGTGTCTCTCGGATTTGTGGCGCTGAAGGACAGGGAATTTGACATCATTAAGAATTTGGAAATTTTTTATTCCCTGTTCAATGAGCTCAACCGGTTTTACGTTGATGAAACCAAACCGGACGATCTTATTGAAACGGCCATCGACGGAATGCTGAATTCCCTGGATCCGTATACGACTTTTTTTCCGGAAGAGGATATTGCCGATCTTACCTTCATGACTACCAATGAATATGGCGGAATCGGGGCGCTCATCCGCAAGGGAGGTCAATACGCCCTGGTACAGGAACCCTACGAGAATTTTCCGGCTCATCTGGCCGGTTTAAAGGCCGGGGATACCCTGGTTACAATCAACGGCATTTCCACCAGGGGCAAAGAAATCAGCGCGGTCAGCGAACTTCTGAAGGGAACTCCCAATACAACGCTCACCCTTCAGATCAAAAGGGTTGGCGCACAAGGGATCATGGAAAGGTCCCTTACACGTAAGAAAATTTCGATCGCCAATGTGCCTTATTATGGATTTGTTGCTGATAGGATCGGTTATATACGATTACAGAATTTTACGAAAGATGCAGGCCTGGAGGCACGGGAAGCCCTTTTAAAACTCAAGGAATCAGGTGCCAAATCGGTTATCCTTGACCTGAGGGGAAATCCGGGCGGACTGTTGATGGAATCCGTACATGTCTCCAACCTCTTTGTCGCCAGGAACCAGGAAATTGTCAGTACCCGGGGCAAGGTAAAACAATGGGACAACGTATACAAAACAACGAATGAACCTATTGACACCAACATTCCCCTGGTGGTGCTCGTGAACAGGGGATCGGCATCTGCCTCTGAGATTGTCGCGGGCGCTCTGCAGGATATTGACAGGGCCGTTATCATCGGCCAGCGTACTTATGGGAAGGGACTGGTACAAACTACCAGGCCTTTGAGTTACAATTCCCAGCTGAAAGTAACTACCGCCAAGTATTATATCCCAAGCGGACGCTGCATACAGGCTGTAGACTACTCCCACCGAAACGAAGACGGTAGCGTAGGATATATCCCGGATTCCCTCATCAGGGAATTTTCCACCCTCAATGGCCGTAAAGTTTTTGACGGCGGCGGTGTGACCCCAGATATTGCATTGGATCCCGTTTTACTGAGCAATATCGCGGTGAGCCTTTATACAAAAAATCTGATCTTTGATTATGCCACTTTGTATGCTTCAAAGCGTGAGACTTCTCCCGGCGTAGATGGTTTGCAAATTTCAACGCAGGAGTATAACAACTTCCTTAACTTCCTCAAAGGCAAGAGTTATGACTATTCCACCGAAAGTGATGATCAACTCAATGAACTGGTCAAAGTGGCCAAACGCGAGAAATACTACACGGAAGCACAGGATGAATTTGAAGCACTCCGGAAAAAGCTTGCTCATGATAAAGAGAAAGACCTGCAGAATTTCAGCAAGGAAATAAAAAGCTTGTTGTACGAGGAAATTGCCAGCCGGTATTTCTACCAGAAAGGACGCATCCAGGCATCACTCCAGGACGATCCGGAGCTGAGCAAAGCCATTGAGGTATTGAATAATCCGCAGTTGTATGCTTCCGTGCTCCAGAAATCATACGGTTCAGCCAATGTAAAAACGGGCATGAGCAGAAGCAATTAAGAGCCTATGGAATGAAGCTGAATGTAAGCTGCAATTAAACCATCATAAGCTTCAGACAATGAATGTATTATTGGATTAGAAACAGAAAACGCAAGAGAACCAATCTTTCGGATTCCAAGTATTTTAGGGGAAGTGCCGGTTAAAAAGACAGCATCCATTTCGCGGAGCTGGCGGGGGGAAACAGTTTTTTCAAATAATTTGAAATTGAGCGTATTGCATAGCGAAATCACTTTATGGCGGGTGATTCCCTTCAGCACAAGATCACCGGGAGGCGTTATTACTCTGTCGCCCTGAACAAAAAACACATTGGACCTGCTGCCTTCAGTTATACTGTTGTTATTTACCAGCAAAACTTCATACAGATTGTTCGCAAGGAGGATGTGATTTATCTTTTCCCGGATTTCCGGAACCAGCCTTTTCACGTTTGGGTTTGACCGTGATGCCCTGAAAAGGGCCGTGTCAACACCTTCAGCATACATGGAGGGAGCGGGATAGGCATGTGGAATGAAATAAGCATATACGTCGTGTGAATCAGGCGGGGTAAAATGCAAAACAAGTTTAATATTGCCCTGGTGGAGTCGGTTCTTGGAAATCAGATTCCCCAGCAGGACACGAAAACGGGAAAGATCGACAGTATAACTGAAACCTGATAAATGCACCGATTCCTGAAGTCTCTGCAAATGATCCTCCAGGAAAAGGCAGCAATTGTCCTGGACCCGCAATACCTCATAAAGCGATATCCCCTTGTTGAACAGAGCAGGATCCAATAGGGCAATGTCCTTTAATGCAGTGTTTTCAGAATAATAAATCCCTGTATGTTCAGACATTCGCGAAAAACTTGAAGTAATTATTGAGGCAAAAAGACATAAGTCATTGTCCCCAATTGCTTTGAAGGTGATTTTGTATCCGGATTGAATCGGGCTGTGGTCGCTGACCGGAAGGCTTCTTCACGCAGGCAGTCATCCGGGGTTGACTTGTTCTCGGCCACCAGGGCGGAAATAACCTGACCGGACTGGTTGATGACAATATCGATGATCACTGTTCCACCACCCTGGCACTTGTAAGTCGGAATATACACATAACTGTGCCAGCGGCCTTCCAGGAAATAGGAAACCGTGGTGTTATCCTTCCGCAGGATGTTCGGAACTTCATGATCCATTTCCGATGCATCATTTTGGCGGGTCTCTTCAGCAATGGCGTTTTCATCTGCTTCGGCAGCCTGCTGTTCGAGGGTCGCCCCCCCGGATTTCAGCGTGGATATACCAAGCTCCTGCAGAACCTGCTGTTCGTATTTCTCGGTGCTGATCTCATCATCCATTTTACTGGCCACATTGGAAGCAATGGAATGCAAAGTCTGCCTGTCAAGAGCAGGCATGGCGTCGCCGTAACCCAGATCCGATAACCTGGTCTCCGTGGTCTTCTCCTCTTCCAGGGGCTTGATTTCTTCGTTGAATTCGATCAGCACCTCTTCTTTTTGCATCTTGTTGACTTCCCCGAGTTTGAACCAAAGAAAGGCAATGATGACCATCAGGTGAAGACTGATCGCACCCAGGATGGCATTTACGTTATTGTTAAAGAAATTTCTCAAATTCCTTCGGATCTATTCGTGACAAAAATAATAAAATGCGTATTATAAAGGTCAGATTATCCGTCCGGATGCATCAAATCTTTATTTTTGGATATTAATAACGCAAAAGCATGAGGGGGTCGTATTTCCTTGCCGGTTTATTTATCGCTGTCCTTCATACAGGCTGTTTGTGGGGACAGTTCTATTCAACGGGAGAAGCCCCTGCATCCGTTCGTTGGAACAAAATCAGCACGCCTCACTTCACCATTGTCTTTCCTTCAGAGATTGGCGGAGAAGCAGGTAAACTGGCGCAAAAACTGGAACAGTATAAAGAACTGACAGAAGAAGATCTCCGGCGTACCGTTAAAAAATTTCCTGTCCTGCTGCACAATACCTCGATTCTTTCCAATGGTTATGTTACGCTGGCTCCGAAAAGGATGGAACTTGTGTCGGTTCCGCCACAGGATGCCTATGCACAGGATTGGATCACCCAGCTTGCCCTTCACGAATACCGCCATGTTGTTCAACTCAGTAAAATGAACCAGGGATTTACCCGTGCCCTTTCCTGGTTGACGGGAGAAATTGCTGCGGGCGGAATCTCATCCCAGATACCATCGTGGTTTTACGAAGGTGACGCCGTATACAATGAAACCAGGCTTTCACCAACCGGAAGAGGCAGGATCGCGGGATTTGAAATGCCACTCAGAACCATACTTCTTGAGAATTCCAGGCCGTACTCCTATGATAAGGCAGTTTTCGGATCTTACAAAGACTATGTGCCGGACCATTACCGGTTTGGTTACCAGATGGTGAATTATGCCCGTTCCGTTTACGGACCGGAGATATGGGAAAAAGCCATCAATTACACGGCAAGAAATCCTTTTTATATCTGGCCGCTGGCATTTTACCTGAAAAAGAATTACGGATTCTATAAAAGCGGACTGTACACTAAAACATTGGATTCTCTTAAAATACAGTATAACAAGCAAGAAGATTCAGTTAGTTATATTAATTATGTAAGCAAGCATACGGATCAGCCACGGGTGTTTACGAATTACATCCTTCCGAAGGATCTGGGTAACGGAAAAACAGTGGTGATCAGAACCGGCAAGGACGATTCCGGCAGCTTTGTTGTATTGGATACTGCAGGCAGGGAAAACAGAATTTTCAGGACGGGTTATACCATGGATCTGGATTTTGACGTACATGGAAACCTGCTTGTATGGGATGAAATAAACTCAGATATCCGATGGGAGAGAAGGGATTATTCTGTTCTTACCACTTTTGACCTCAAAACCGGAAAGCTGAATAAACTTACATCCCGAACCAGGTATTTCAGTCCGGATTTCTCCCCGAGGGGTGATAGAATTGCTGTGGCGGAAACTGATCTGAAAAACCGGAATTTCATCACCCTTCTGGATGCGGCTACAGGTGATATGCTAATGCAGGTACCCACACCAGACAACAAAATGATCCAGTTCCCGGAATGGATAAGCGATTCGGTTTTGGTTGCAATTACGGTTTCTGACGAGGGAAAACAACTGGAATATCTTGATTTGCATGACTGTACATGGAAAGTCCTGCTGCATCATACCTTTGTGGACATTTCCGAGCCTGTAAACTACAAGAAATACCTGTTGTTCCGTGGCTCATTTAACGGAATTGAAAATATTTATGCGATCCGCCGGAGCACCTTACCGATACTGTACCAGGTAACGTTCTCCCGTTTTGGGGCCTATCACCCTTCGGTGAGCGCAGATTCCTCCATGCTTTTGTTTTCCGATTACAATAAACAGGGTTTCAGGATTACATCCATTCCCCTTGACACATCAAACTGGCAGGTTGTACCGGATTATTTCAAAAGTGCTGATCCTGCTACACAGCAGGAAAGGGCTGTCATGTCCGGATTTGCGGAAAAATCTGAACCGGCTGCTTATCAAATCGAACCCTATCGCAAATTCGGCCGGTTGTTCAATTTTCATTCGTGGTTGCCCTTTTTTGCCAACCTGGAAGATTATACTGACGCCATCCGGTCGATTCCTGTTAATTTAGGTGTTATGCTATTCTCTCAGAATTTGTTAAGCACCTCCATTTCAAGTATTGGTTACCGCTACTACGATGGCTATCACGAGATCCTGCCAAAACTGACCTGGCGTGGCTGGTACCCTGTATTTGAGTTGTCAGGTCAGTTCAACGGCCCTGTCGATAAAATGAGTATCAAAGGTTATATTCCCTGGGTTTTTAACCGGGGGAAATATATCTCCAGAATACAACCGCAATCTGAATATGAGTACTCGGGATTAAGTTATTCTGACGGGGATGGAAGAAAATCCGGGATTCATTATCTACATTTTCAGCTATATTTGAATCATTACCTGCGGCTTTCGCAACGTGATCTGTATCCGAGGTTCGGGCAGTATCTGGCTGCAGGCTATACGCAAACACCAGCGGATGATGAAATATTTGGCAGTCTTGGTTACTGGCAGGCCGGAATCTTCCTTCCCGGCATTGCGCGTCACCATCACTTATACGTGCAGTCAGGAATGCAATGGCAGTGGGCGGAAATGTATTACCTGCCCATAAACCGGATCTCATTTCCCAGGGGTTATGAATCTTATGTTTCCGGACAAATCAACAGTTTATCCCTGAATTATGCATTTCCGTTGGCCTATCCTGATCTTTCAGTAGGGCCCTTGTTGTATGTTAAGCGTTTAAGGGGCAATTTGTTTCACGATTGGAGTTACGGCAGGAATATCCGGGAAATTCGGGGGGATGACGTTATAAGTTACACTGGAGATTACAGGTCATACGGCGCAGAAATACAGTTGGATATGCATATAATCCGTATACTCTTTCCGATCACTGCAGGTGTGAGGCTGGGTTATCTGCCCGGAAGGGACAAATTCTTTTCCGAGCTGATGTTCAGCATGAATACCGGAGTGTTTTAGGTATGCTGCCACCCCCGCCGGTGGCGGGGCCTTCGTCGCTTCGCTTCCTAGGTGCTGCTGCCAACTATTCCCCCCAGCCTCTCCAGGCACCTGATCATTTGCTGCTCTGTTTCTTCAAAGCCAATATCTTTCCTGTCACCCACGTATATCAGGGCCATGTGGAGGCAGCCGGGAATTGCCACAAGTTTATCGGTAAGAATATGTTTATGAAGGCGGTAGGCCTCTCGCATGAGCCGGCGAATTCTGTTCCGGTCAACCGAGCGTTTAAATTTCTTTTTTGAAACGGTCATCAGCACTTTCACAGGTACATCGGTAAGGGATGCTTGCGTGAGATAGATTACCTTGAAGGATGGAAGATTGAAGGACAGGCCTTCATGAAACAGGTTGTCAATTTGAGTTCTGTGTGACAACCGTTCGGCTTTACGGAAGGTAAACGATCGGTTCATTTTTTAAGGACAATCCGGATAACAGAACCCTTGTTCATTTCAGACTGGTGGACAAAAATCTTGCCATCGTGGTATTCTTCGACGATCCGTTTGGCAAGTGACAGACCCAAACCCCAGCCTTTCTTCTTGGTGGTGAATCCCGGCCTGAATATGGCAAGGAACATCGATTTGGGAATACCCTTGCCGGTATCGCGGATATCGACATAAATAACCTGGGTGAAATCGGAAACGGCAATTTCGATTTCTCCTTCACCTTGCAAAGCATCAATGGCATTTTTGCAGAGATTTTCAATGACCCATTCGAAGAGGGCGGTATTAAGCGGTACGGTTATATCGCCCGAGGGCATTCGCAGGGAAAATTTTATCTTATCGGAGGTTCTGGCCTTGATATAGTTGACCGCGGTATCAATCACAGCAATGATGTTTTCCTTCAGGAGAACCGGCCTTGACCCGATTTTGGAGAACCGTTCCGTGATCTTTTCCAGCCTCTTGATGTCCTTTTCGAGCTCAACCAGCATTTCCTTATCCCCATTTCGAATTTTCATCATTTCCAGCCAGGCCATCAGGGAGGAGATGGGTGTGCCCAGTTGATGGGCGGTTTCCTTTGACATGCCAACCCAAACCTGGTTTTGTTCAAATTTCCTGGAGGTCCTGAAGGCAAAATAAGCCACCAGGATGAATAGCAGTACGACACCCAGCTGTATATAGGGATAATAAGTCAGCTGCATTAAAAGCTTTGATTTGCTGTAATACAGGTATTGTTTTTCGAGAGGGGACAAGGGGATGATAATGGGATTGGCATGCTCTCTCATTTTTTTCAGCATACGGGTCACGTAACGGGGTTTTTCCAACCGCGCAGAATCGAGGTTTCGGGTGAACAGAATATTGTTCAGGGTATCCGTTACAATCACTGGGATATTCACATTGCTCTCAATGACGCCGGCGTAAAAATCCAGGTTGGTGTTTTCACTTGAATTGACAATCTGGGTCCACGCTTCAGCAAGCATTTCAGCCTTCTTTTGCTCCTCGAGCGACATTTTTTCAACCAGCTGATTGGTATACAGCAGGGAAGCAATGCCAATGATCACAGCGGTGATGAAAAGAATAAACTGCCAGCGTTGTTTGTGTTTGTATATATTCAAATTAGCCTGGTTGTTTAAAATGCGTTAAAACGGTCATTCATTGTCGGCGTTGTCCTCCCATTCAATGACGAAATCTGAATCATTGCTGTTGATGGTCGGTTTGCCGGTTTCCACCTCCTTTTTCTCTTCTTCCCACTCGATCTTAAAATTGCCGGGTGCGGGTTTGTTTTCCGGGGTAACCACCTCATGCGTGTTTTTCCGGCTGAGGTCGAAAGCGCGCCTCCGGTCAAGGCGTACATCGAAATCGTTGGGGGTACCGGCAATGATCAGCGGAATAGTAGTCTTTTCGGAAGTACTTTCTTCCACCAGGAACTCATCAATTTCCTTCTTCTTTTTCCGGGCTTTATTTAATAATACTTCCGACAGCAAAACCCGCATCCTGTAATCAAATTCATTGTTAAAGGAATGTTTTCCGGCCACAGATATGTTAAAGGCAGTCGAGTGTATTGCCATTTCAGGCATAGTGACCATCCGATCGGTGATGAATATCACATTTTTCAGGGTTTTAAACCGGATATGCCGGAGTTCCTCCACATCAATATACTTTGAAAGCCTGAGCATGGGTTCAAACTGAACCAGTTCTCCGTTTGCGATGGTCACATCGGCCTGCGCCTTCAAATTTCCGGGCATGAACCGGAGCGAAGAATCCCATTGCGCTACAAAACTAACGGAACCACTCAGTAAACCACGGACATTTTTATCTACAATAAAATGCTGCGTGAAATTATTAAAGGCAGTGAAAAGTTGCTGTATATTAATTTTATAGGGGGTGGAATTGCAAGTGATGGTTAACATTTTATTGGCACCGGCAGTTATCAAAGCATTTCCGGTTATGGAGCCGTCGGGGAACTTCAGGTTGAAATCGTGGATATACACCGAATCCCTTATCGCGGAAAGATGAAGAATAACATCGGATGCATTGAATTTCCCGGCCGTAAAATGCTCAGCTTTCAGATGGGCTTTCATTTGCATATTCGATGGAAACACGGCCAGGCTTTTGGCAGTACCGTGCGTTTTCTTTTTTGGAATGTTGATAAACAGCTTATCTATGTTGAAGTTATCGGTAATGATCTCAAGATTAGATTTAAGTTGTGCCTGTTTTAAAAGGTACTTTTTCAAGTGCTCTATGTAACCATTCACCAGGAAATGGGTTTCATTTACATAAAATTTCAGGCTGTCGAGGGTCAGAATGTCTTCCCAGGATGCTTTCCCCGTAACCTTCTGAATATCGAGCGGGTTGTTTTTGAGTTTTAGAGAGACCTTATCAAAGACGAAGGTTCCCTTTTCCAGGAATCGGAGTGGTGAAGCAGCGGAGTCAGGTCCACGCTTCAAACTTCCCGAGAGTATAAAATCCGAGCTGATAAATCCCTGCATGTTTTCAATGGTGTCAAAACCGGCAAGATCATCTACAGCTTCGAGATCAAGTATGGAATGAATTTCAGTACGAAAAAGAAGGGTTTTCAGATTGCGGAGCTTGAAATTTCCTCCTACAGTTCCTTTGCCCAGATCAGAGGTGAACTCATCCACATCAAGCTCAAAATTTTCAGCCCTTGTACCGGTTACCGATCCTTTCAGGTTGATATGGTTGATCTGGGTATTGTTTTCCGTATTCCGTGCCGTGCAATTTTCCAGTTCAAAAGCCGACCGGATCATTAGATTGCTGGTATGGGTGAGTGAGCCTTTCACAACTGCCGAGAGTTTTCCGTTTCCTGTAAAACTAAGGCTGGCCGGTATGGAATTCACTGCGGCAGGAAAAAGGGACATGAGTTCTTCAAGGCCAAATTTGGGCATATCCAGCGTAAGATCAATGGTATTCTCCCTGCCGTATTTAAATTCACCGGATATGCCGGCAACAGCCTTATTCAGGTGTATCCTGCCCTGGCTGATCCGAAATCGGTTACCGCCGTAGGCCATTTTTAGAGCCAGATGAAGGGAAGCATTTTTGATCAGCCGGTTGCCCTTTACAGTCAGGCTATCCAGCGAAAGCGTGCCCCGGGTTTCTCCCGACAGGATATGTCCCGAGTAAGTGCCTTTAAAAGTCGATCTCCGTGAGTAAGCAGCAAGGTTCAGCTGCTCGCGGAGGGAGATCACACGGATCTCCGTGGTATTCAGTACGATACTTTTCAAATTAACCGTGTAGGATCCACCGGATTGTTTTTCACTGGTTTTCCAAATCTTCAGGTTGTGCTGTTTGTCTTTATCCAGTAAAATATTCAGACGGCCCTGTGAAATCTCCACTTTTTTGAGTTCGTACTTTTTGGCAAGCAACTTGAGCAAATCAAACTGGAAGGATACTGATTTTGCCTGCAGCAGCGTATCGGCAAAGGTTCCCCGGAAATCCCGTACATTGAATTCTTCCCCTGAAAGCAATACGGGATTGGAGATCTCAACCGTGGCATTGGGGAATCTTTTCAAAACCCTGAACCTGATATCCTTCATGGAAAGTTCCGTCAGAAGGTGTTCATCCAGGTACCTTTGCATATAGCGGACGATCGCCTTCTCATAAAATAGGGAAAGAAAGGATGAGGTAACCACAACCAGTAAAAAGGTTGCAAGCAAAGACCAGGTAAAAATCCGGAATGGTTTACTGAATCGCATGGTTTTTTATCAAACAAATCGGACTTTCATACATTTCATGCACGTTTTGTCAGGTGACCCTGCAAAGATAACTCATTCCCGGGATGATTATTGCTGAGGCCCGCTCGGAATCGCGGAAGAAATTTTATACTGTCCTTTAATCCTTTCCTGGGTGAGGAAATGATTGATGATGGCAAGTAACTGATTGCTATTAATAGGTTTTGCGATATATTCATCAAAACCGGCCTGTTGCATCTTTTCTTTGTCACCGGCCATGGCAAATGCAGTCTGCGCTATTACCGGGATACTGAAATTCATTTCCTTGATCAGCCGGGTGGCTTCTATACCATCCATAACAGGCATCTGGACATCCATGATCACCAGATCGATGTGTTTATTTGATCCTACGGTCTCCACCGCTTTCTTTCCGTTGGGAGCATGGAGTATTTCAATACGGGTTTTCCCCAGAAGTTCACGCAGGAATTTATAACTGTTCAGATCATCTTCGGCGATCAGAATCGTTTTCCCGAGCCAGTTATAGGAAGTTTCATACTGGTAATTTTCCTCCCTGCCGGCCGGCAATAAGGTAGGTTTCAGGTAAGGAAGTGTAAAAAGGAACGTGGTGCCCCTGCCTACGACTGAATCAACCCACATTTCCCCGCCGAGCAGCTGAACCAGGTTCTTGGAAATGGCCAGGCCCAAACCTGTACCAACAATGTTCTTTTCTTCCGATTGCCGCGCGCGTTTGAATCTTTCAAAAATAAGATCCAGCTCCTCACGTTTTAATCCAACCCCTGTGTCCTTCACAAAAAACTCAAGGATGGAGTCATCTTTCACGGAAAAGCCAAATTCCACGGATCCCTTTTCAGTGAATTTGATGGCGTTGTTGATCAGGTTCACCAGTATTTGCCTCAGCCTGAACGGATCAGTGCGGAGGAACACCTCCTGGCAATTTGGATCGGGTGTGAAAATCAGTTCGAGATGCTGTTTGTTGAACCTTTTCCGGGTCTCTCTGGATGTTGTCAGCAATTCCTCGCCCAGAGCCAGTAAATCACTGTCTTTCTTGACGATTTTCAGTTCGCCGGCTTCGATCTTTGCAATATCAATGATGTCATCCACCAGGTTAAGCAGCAATTCACTGCTGGTGCGTATGTACTGCGTGAAGTCCTTCTTCTGGTTATCCGGAATTTGTTCAGAGGCCAGCAGGTTGGAAAATCCGATGATGGAATTCATGGGTGTCCTGATCTCATGCGACATGTTGGCCAGAAATGATGATTTCAGTTCATCGGAAGTCCTGGCTTTGCTGGTTTCCTGCTGTAGCGTCTTAATGTAGTCGATCCTGTCGGTGATGTCAACTATGATGCCCCGTCTTCCGGCAATTTGCCCGTCACGGATAATGTTGTCGGTATAAACAGAAGCCGGGAACTTCGATCCGTTCTTCCGGATGGCAATATAATTGGAATTCTCGATCTTTCGCTGTCCCAGAATATCATCCTGGTTGGTTTCAGATATCAGGGTTTCAATCAGATTCAGCCCATCTCCGAGCTCACCGGGGGTGTAACCGAAAGCACTGAACCAGGCTTTGTTTACATAGGTGTAATTGCCAAAGGAGTCGGTTTCAAATACACTCTGCGGTAACATGTCAGCCAGTTCCCTGTATCTTTGCTGGTTATCCTCGGCATTCTGAAGCGCCTTGTCACGTTGCCTTTCCCAAATTTTTAACTGGGAAAGAAGATTGCGGAACTCACGGTATATTTGTTTGATTTCCCGGGCCGAATTGCGCAGATCAATGGATTGACCGGCGTCGAGATGGTTTTTGGCCAGGACAGAAATGTAATTGGTAAGCGTTTCCAGGTGCCATACTACATGTTTGGAAGAAATATAGCTGAAAAACAGGGCCATGGAGAGTATCAGCAGGAGAGCCAGAATGTAATAGGTGTTAAGCCTGTTCATCAGCGCCTTTTGCCTGACGACCGAAGCAGTGGAAATATCAGTGAATAACGATTCGATCTCCTCGCCAGCCTGGTTGAGGGATGCCTTGAGCGCAAGGTTTTTCCGGATGCCGGCCTGTTCATCGAGTTCCACGAGTCGCATAAATGCACCTGCGTAACTGTTGATAAGATCACTGGTTTTCTCTCTGGCATTGGATGACAGATGTTCATTGCCGGCAAGAGCCGCATAAAGCCGGGTTAAAAGCCGGTTGAATGAACTCACCGAAGAGGTATCGCTGCTGAAAAAGTAATCATTTTCGATTTTCCGGAGCCGGTAGATATCCCGACTTGTCAATCCGGGAGCGCTTTCCAGCAATTCCCTGTAATCCGATAATTCACCTTCAAGCCCGAAATTCCGGTATCCCCGTTTATACACCAGGTAGGTCAGGCTGTCGATCAGGTAGTTGTATTGCTGCAACTGAATGGTCAGCCGGTCGAGCTGCCCGGTAATTTCAAATGACGGGAATAGTTTGGATTCCCGTATGACCTTCAGGTCAGATTGCATTTTCTCACTGATCCGGAGATGATAACTCAAATAAGGACTTTGTCCTTTAAAGAAAAAATCGATATCGTCAGGTTGCGAGGTAAGAAAATTGTTAACTGACTTGGCGTCTTTGAGGAAATCAACATAGAGGGAATTAATATTTTGAGAAACCCTGGTAATTCCTTTTTCACGTGAATGATAAACCAGGTTGGCAGGGATCATTAAACCAGCAATAAGAAGGACAAATGCTATGAACCAGGACAATAGCCTGTATCTTAGAGAATTAAGCATGCAACTGGTTGGGTTTCATTATCTACCCAAAGTACTTAATATTCGCGTATGCGATTTCAGGAAATTAAAAAAGTTATTGACATTCGGAAGAAACGGGGGGTGAGTTATTAAGAAGTTTGTCGCCCTTCGACTCCGCTCAGGGTGACGAATTGTCATGCTGAGCAGCGTGTCATGCTGAGCGGAGTCGAAGCATATGGGCAACAAAGCCTAGAATTCCAAAGCCAGTCCCACCGTGAACGGATTCAGGCTGGGTCCCTTGTCTTCAACAAACATGGTTGAAAAATAGTAATCGCCGAAAACACTGAGTCCGCCAAAGCCTACACGGGCTGTAACGCCATAGCGGAAGGGGCTGATGTTAAAATCGTCGTTGCTCTTGTCCTTGCTTCTGCTACCATTATCTTTGTAGATCACTTTGGTATGGGATCCCAATTTCAGGCCGGCGACAATGCCTGCTGAGATATAAACCCTTTTTGCCCTGATTGTGCTCGGAAACTGAACTTCCAGTATCAGGGGAACTCTCAGGTAGGTGCTGGTCAGCTTGCTTTTGGAAACATTGGCCGTGTCTATTCCCACTACATAATCATCCACTTCAGCAATGGTATTGTCTCCGTCAAAGAAGTAGTTGTTGAATTCAAGACCAATGCCGGTTACCGCTCCAAAATGAGATGTTCCGAATCCCAGGCTGTACTGTGCTACGTTTAGATTTACAGCCCAGGACCGGCCGGTATTGAGGTCCATGAATGCATTATCGCCTTCACGGGATATCGTATTGTCTTCATCCAGAAAATTGTTGATCCCCCATCCAAAGCCTGCCCAGTGACCCCTGAATTTGGGATTGCTGATTCCCTCCTCATCCCAATCCTCATCGTCATCAATATTTCCAATGCTTACATCAGTATCGTCATCTCTTTCAACAATCCGTATTTCCTTGTCGCCTACCCGTATACTGGTGGAATCGGGTTGGTTGATGACCTGTATGATGTCTTTTTCACCGACTGAAATATAGGTGGAATCGCCTTTTTCCACTACTCTTAAGACCTCCTTGTCCAGTACTTTAATATTGATTTCTTCCTGGCCGTCATCAACAATTACGGGTTCAACGACTGAATCATCACTGCTTTCAGCACTTTCGGGCACATCCTTTTTATTCATAATATTCTGCAGTGAATCGAGTTCCTGTGCAAAAATTCCTGCTGAAAACGCAGTCAACGCTAAAAATACAAACAGCTTTCTCATATCATTTGATTTTAAAGATTAGACTCATGATTTTATGGGTCTGACGTTCGGGAACCGGAAATGTTACAGATGCTATTTGATTTTTCCGGTAATTGTGTAGCTATCGCTCTGGATGAGCAAGCTGGTAAGGTTTCCGCTGTCATCGGTAATCCGGTCGACGGATATATTTGATTCTGTCAGGTAATTGAATCCGGAAATCGCGGTCTCGGCGGTTTTCCAGAAATCGATCCGGTTAAAAAGACTGCCTATCCGGGTATCTGCAAATGTATTGCCGGTATATATCCGTTTCTGAACCAGGTTCTTATCGGTTACAGCTGTTTTTGCCAGATGATCCGTGACCGGAGGGGGCTGAACGGAGGTGAACACCTTCATGTCCAAAACCGGTTCTAGTTTTGCCAGGGCCTGCCATGCCGGGAACTCCCGGGTTTCTTCGACCGGCGCAGTATCCGGGTTCTTCGAAATTTCAGGCATTTGCAAGAATTTCCCTGCAGACGTTTCCGATTCGGGCTGAATGGTCTCATTATGGGGAGGCAATACATCCGGCAGCTGAACGGCATTCTTCATCTTGCCTGAATTAACGGGAGCGGTTTCTGTGTATACAGTTCCGGCAGGCCTCCTGAGTACCAGCATAAACAACAGGGCAACTGAGGCAGCAACACCCAGGGCATAGTACAGGTAACGCAGGTTGGTTGAACCCTGTTTTTTCTTGAGTTCATTTTTACCGGGATACCTGACAGTCAAATCGGGCTGCAGTGTTATTTTCCGGTACAGATCGAGATCGCGTTGTTTATCCGGATGCAGCCTAATGTAATCTGACAGCCTGGTCAGATCGCTTTCAACCAGCAGCCCTTCACATGCGGCAATGCAAAACTCATCGAAATTTCCCGCGGTCACTTCCGGAAGGTCTGTGAAATCTTTTATCAGCATCCCCTTATGGTTGTAAGATTGTGTATTTGACAGGGAAATCCGGGTGTCGTAATCGGGAATGGATTTCTCAAATTCAGGATTTTCGGCCAGAAAGGCCATCAAATCGGCTGTAAGCAGGGGGTCCAGATTACCTTCGAGGTAATCCAGCAAATAGGCTTCAAAATTATTCCTGTTGATCGTCATTTTCCCTAGATTACTGCTTCTATACTTCCAATATAGTTTTTCAGGAACATTCTGCCCCTGAAAATATAAACCTTGACCTGAGACTCCGTGAGACCTGTTATACCCGCAATTTCCTCGTAAGAATAACCTTCATAGTCCCTCAGCATGATGACACTCCGTTGATCGGCCGGCAGTTTGGCAACAGCTTCTTCCAGTATTTGCGAAAGGCCCGTATAATGTTCGGAGTGTGATGGTTTATCGTGCTTCTCCGCTTCATAGCCAGTCACTCTTTTTTCCTTCCGTATCATGTCGATCATTGTATGGTAGGCGGCTGTAAACAAATAAGATTTCACCTTTTCTGCCGAGACCTCCTCTACTTTCAGCCACAATTTTTCATACGTATCCTGTACGACATCCCTTGCCTTGTCATCATTCTTTATATTTTTGAGAATGAAGCGATAAACGCCGTCGGAGTGATCCTCTACGCTTTTATTGTATTCTGCAACGGTCATGTTAGAATCAGAGTTCGCGGGTATGACGATTGAGATCGTGCAAAGTTACAGGAAAAAATTAAAAAGGGACAAGGAGACAAGGAGACAAGGAGAAGGGGAGACAAGGAGAGGGGGAGACAAGGAGACAAGGAGACAAGGAGAGGGGGAGACAAGGAGACAAAGGGAAACCCTTCAAGCGGTCATAGACCCTTGAAGGGTTGGCTTAATAAATATAGCCCGGTAATAATTCGGTAAAAACTCGAAAAAACAAGGCATACAATTTTAATTTTTTATTCCTAATTTTAATCCTGTTCTAATTCTTTATGCATGAATAATTTGCTTCATACGAGTTTCCTATTCTTAGGGATGCTTTGCTTCGTACAGGCATATCCCCAACCTGCAGCCACAGGTATTGTTAAAAAGGCCGATGATAAAATGCGTGGTGAAAAGTCGAGCGAAAGCACCATGACCATGGAGATCTTCAGGCCGACCTGGAGCAGGGCGGTCAGTTTCAGATCATGGTCGCTGGGCACAGACTACTCGCTGGTACTGATCACCGCCCCTGCCAAAGAAAAGGGCCAGTCCTTCCTGAAGCGTAAGAATGAGATGTGGAGCTGGAATCCGGCCATCAACCGCATCATCAAGCTACCGCCATCCATGCTTGCCCAGGGTTGGATGGGATCGGATTTCACCAATGACGATCTTCTGAACCAGTCGTCCATCGTAAAAGATTACACCCACATGTTTTCAGGAAATGAAATGATTTACGGCAAAGACTGCCACAAAATTACCCTTGTACCCAGGGAAGATGCCCCGGTGGTTTGGGGCAAAGTTGTTCTCTGGATCTCCAAAGGCGATTACCTCCAGCTCAAAGCGGAATATTATGATGAGGATGACTACCTGGTAAAAACTGAAACAGCCTCGGAAATTAAAACCATGGATGGCAGGATCATACCCACCCGGTATGAGCTGATCCCTGCGGAAAAGACAGGGAACCGCACTGTTCTTACCCTGAATGCCATCCGGTTCAATATCCCCATGGCTGAAAACTTTTTTTCACAACAAAATCTGAAAAACATCCGTTAAGCCTGTTTCAATATGTGGAAGGATCTGCAAATAGCCTGGAGAAATTTATGGCGCAACCGCAAACGCACTATCATCACCGTATCGGCTGTAGTTCTTGCTGTGGTGTTGTCAACCTTTTCCAGTTCGATGCAGGAGGGCACCTATGCGCGCATGATCGACAACATCGTCAAATTCTATTCGGGATACATACAGATCCACCTTCCCGGTTACTGGGAGTCAAAATCAATCAACGACACCTTTGAATCCGATTCCCTGCTTGAGCAGGCCATACTGTCAACTCCTGAAATTACTTTTTCCACTTCCCGGCTGGAATCATTTACGCTGGTGTCATCCGGAGAAAATACAAGGGGATGCGCGCTTATTGGAATCGATCCGGCGAAGGAAGATAGTCTTACCGGCCTGTCCAGGTGGATTCACCAGGGGAATTACCTTTCACCGGGTGACCCCGGAATAATCCTGGCCGTTAACCTGGCCAGGAACCTGGGGGTCACAGTAGGCGATACACTCATTCTCCTCAGTCAGGGTTATCATGGCGTCAGTGCTTCTGCCCTGATGCCGCTGCGTGGCATACTGAAATTTTCATCCCCCCAGCTTAACAATTTCGGAGCCTACATGGATCTTGACCACGCCAGGGATTTCTTTGGGGCTCCCGACAGATCAACATCCCTTGTCCTGATGGTGAATGATTACCACCAGGTTGCCCGGGCGATGGAAGCGCTGGAGCCAAAACTGGAACCGGCTTACAGCGTAAAAACCTGGGATGAGTTGCAGCCTGACCTCGTGAATATGATTACGGGAGACAGGGCGGGGGCGGTTATCATGAAGGGTATCCTGTATGTTGTTGTGGGCTTTGGAATTCTGGGCACCATCATCATGATGATGGCCGAACGCAGAAAAGAAATGGGTGTCATGATAGCCATTGGCATGCAGAAATACCGGCTGCAGCGGATACTGGCTCTGGAATCACTTTACATCGGGCTGATCGGTGTTTTGATTGGCGTAGCCCTCAGCCTGCCCATTGTATCCACCCTGGTAAGTCATCCGGTTCCCCTGACCGGTGAATCAGCGAAGGTTTACGAATCATTCGGCATTGAAGCGGTCTTTTATTTCAGCACAATACCCAGGGTATTCGTTAACCAGGCGATCACGGTGTTTATCCTGGCCCTGGTCATTGCCCTATATCCTGTATTGACAATCCGGAATTTAAAAGTAATCAACGCCCTGCGGGGTCATTAAAAGTATACCCAATGATCTGGTCAGTAGCCTGGAGAAATATCTGGCGTAATAAACTGAGAAGCGCTGTCATTATGATGGCCATCGCCATCGGGATTTTTGCCAGTGTTTTTACGTGGGCCTTTTACAGGGGCATGGTAGACCAGCGTATCCAGACCGCTATTCTCACGGAAGCTTCCCACATCCAGGTGCATCATCCCGATTACCTGGTAAATCCTGATCAGAAAAGTCGGATCAGCGGTATCAACCATCTGGTTTCAGGTATCGATACCCTGAAAGGAGTAAAGGCCGTCACAAAGCGTATTCTGGTGAACGCCATGGCCACATCTGCCGAAACGGGCTCAGGTGTTCGGATTATCGGCATTGATCCGGACAGGGAAAAACAGGTAACCAATATATACACGAAGATAAAGGAAGGGACGTATTTGGAGGGTGGCAAAAGAAATCCCATCGTTATCGGTTCGGAACTGACCGAAAAGCTGTCTGTCGGCCTTCGCACCAAAGTTGTGCTGACGCTTCAGGCCATGGATGGAACGTTAACCTCGGGCTTATTCAGGGTGGAGGGTATTTACCATACTTCAAACTCAGCCTATGATGAAATGAATGTTTTCGTGAAATACGGGGATATTGCCGGTCTTATCGGTCTCGACAGCCTTTCGGGCCATGAAGTGGCCGTGTTGCTGGCGGATCATGGCGAACTCGGCGATATTACCGGGAAGGTCAGGAAGCAAAATCCCGGGCTAGACACCAAAACCTGGAAGGAAATCATGCCCGAGGTCAGTATGGTGGAAGAAACCATGGACATTTCCATGTATATATTCATCGGCGTTGTGCTGGTGGCCCTGATATTCGGGATCATTAACACTATGCTGATGGCTATTCTGGAACGTGTCAAGGAACTGGGCATGTTGATGGCAGTGGGCATGAATAAAATGCGTGTATTTCTGATGATCCTGCTGGAGACAGTATTGCTGTCCTTTACCGGAGGTATCATCGGTATGCTGGCAGGTTATTTTGTAACGGTTCTTTTCTACCACAAGGGTATCAACCTTTCCATGTTTGCCGAAGCCTACGGCAAGCTGGGTTATGAAACCCGGGTACACCCTGTGCCTGACCTCGATATTGATCTGAAAGTTGCCCTGATGGTGCTGATTACAGGTATCCTGGCAGCACTGTATCCGGCATGGAAAGCCATTCAGCTAAAACCTGCCGAAGCTTTACATATGGATGTTTAAATCATACACAACGGAGTTATGAAAGTCATTGAAATCAAGAATCTCATCAAGGAATACGATGATGCCGAGGTTAAGGTAAAAGCCATCAACGGTGTCGACCTCGCCATTGAGGAAGGCGAATTCACCGTCATTGTCGGTCCTTCCGGTTCCGGTAAAACTACGCTCCTGAACCTGATGGGAGGCCTTGATAAACCTACCGGCGGAGAGATAAACATCAACCATACCAGCATCCATGATATGAGCGACAGCAAGCTCATCAATTTCCGGCTGAACAACATCGGGTTTGTTTTTCAGGCCTACAATCTGATCCCGGTGCTTACGGCCCGGGAGAATATTGAGTTTATCATGGAACTTCAGGGCAGGCCCAGGGCAGAGCGGCGCAAGCGATCCGTTGAGCTGCTTGAGGCAGTAGGATTGATCGAAAGGATCAACAGCCGGCCGGCGAAGCTTTCAGGGGGACAACAGCAAAGAGTTGCCGTTGCCCGTGCCCTGGCATCGAAACCGAGGTTTATACTGGCTGATGAGCCCACCGCCAACCTTGATTCGGCTTCCACCCAGAACCTTCTGGATATCATGGAAGCCCTCAATCATGAGGAAAAAATGACCTTCATTTTTTCCACGCACGATGCCAGGGTCGTGAGGAAGGCACACCGGGTGATAACCCTGGAAGACGGGAAGATCATGTCGGACGTGATGCAGGAACATGGGGAAAAGCAGCAGTAGCAGCAGCAGTAGCAGCGGCAGATGCAGAAGCACTCTTTTACTCATGTTGTGGTTCCTGCCGCAGATTGCCCCTGGCCAGGATTCAACTGCCGGCAAACTCACCCTGGATGGTTATGTTTCTTTCATGGAGTCGGCCCTGGATCTGAATATTCCCGGCGAGGGCTTACTCTGGGAAAGTTTGCTGCACAACCGGATCAATTTGAACTACTATCCTTCGAATGCCTTC
Organism: Bacteroidales bacterium; assembly: GCA_016930375.1. Lineage (GTDB taxonomy): Bacteria > Bacteroidota > Bacteroidia > Bacteroidales > UBA10428 > UBA5072. The sequence goes on from JAFGGU010000037.1 coordinate 29,404, forward strand.
TCTTTTTCACTTCAGGTTAGAAACCGTTTCATAGCAGGTGAAAGGTTAAAACAGGATGAGGCAGGTACCTATGCAGGATCCCTCGCCAAAGATCTGGGGGTGGTTGACCTGTCATGGAACCCGGTAACCTGCAGCTCCTGTGTTTTTAATACGGCCATCGACAGACTCTGGATGAAATATTCCAGGAACAGGCTCGAAATTACTGCAGGCAGACAGAGGATCAACTGGGGGCAGACGTATGTGTGGAATCCCAACGACTGGTTCAACAATTATTCATTTTTTGACGTTGATTATTTAGAACGGCCGGGCAGCGATGCTTTCAGGATACAGTATTACACGGGTTCATTGTCCGGACTGGAAGCAGTGGTGAAGGTCGACAGCGCTCACCGGTACACGTTTGCTGGGATGTTCAAAACGAATTTCAGGGGGTATGACCTGCAGTTGCTTGCAGGTGATCTTGCCGGTGAGGATCTTGCCATGGGATTGGGTTGGGCGGGCGGATTGGGGCAAATCGGATTTAAAGGCGAAATGAGCTACCTGCATCCGCTGGAGGACATGGCGGATACAACGGGATTGTTTTTCCTTTCCCTGGCATTGGATTACACATTCAGCAATTCCCTGATGATCCAGGTCGAAGCATTTTACAACCAGTTGCCCCGGGGAGCGGACCAGGAAAATTTTACGGCGTATTATACAAGGCCGTTATCGGTCAAGGACCTTTCATTCACCGAATACAACCTGTTTGCCCAGGTGACGTATCCCTTCTCTCCGCTGCTGAGCGGATCACTGGCTGCCATCTGGTTTCCCAGGGCAGACGGGTGTTATATCGGACCGGCCCTGACCTGGTCCCTGATGAATAATTTTGATCTTTCGCTTTTTCTGCAGTATTTCAGCGGGAAGTTTTCCGGCGGATATGGCGATGATGAAAGGCAGAATTTTACGTTGGCTTTCGGCAGGATCAAGTATAATTTTTAAGGTCGTCACTCGTCACTTGTCACTCATTACTCTTCCTATACAATCTGACAACCACCTGCAGACACGCATACTCCTTTTCCACGATCCATTTTTCATGCAACTCATCGATTTCATCGTCGGTGAACATGTTGAAAACATTCGAATAGAAGATATAAGGTTGTTGCTGCAGATCAGCGCGGGGGAATGACCGGTCGTCATTTTTCAGATCGATATAACGCGAAGGAGCAAGATTGGGGGTTTCAGAGCCAACATTCTCAAATGGAATTTTTTGCTGATCGATGTAGCGGATCATCCTTTGGCGAAGCTGATGGTATGGCAGGTGGGCCAGGGTGGCATCCCAGCCGTTGGCCGTTTTTTCGGGATATACCCACAAACTTCCGCTGACAAGTCCGGCAAGAACCACAGCAAATAATATTTTGCGTGCATTCCGGAAACCCGGATTGATAAAAAGAAGGTAAGAGGCCAGCATGGTCAGCAGGAAAAAGAAAGGGATCAGGTAGCGGTGCCCGTTCAGTATTTTATGGGTCACCATGGTGGGGACGGTGAAGATAAAAGTTGCAGTCAGCAGCAGCAGGAGCAGCCGGATATTGGGATCAGAAAGCAGTTTCCTGCGGTTTATGGAGAAGAAAGCCAATACCGGAATAATCCATACAAATAGCCTGCCGTAATCGGCCATTCGCCACAGAACGATGGCTGCATTGCGGAGCATTCCGGCTGCGCTGACACGCTCGTAGCAAACTGCCCAGGGAGATGCAGGATGGTAAAACACCCAACCGGTATGAAGGTAATGGTGGATCATCCACGCGCTGAACAGGGCCAGAGCGGGAATGTAGGGAAGGGAAAGCCGAAAAAGAGCGGGGAGGTTTTTCCGGTCAGCTGCCCGGTACACATCGAGCACACAAAGGGTGGCAACTACCATAATGCCCCGCATGTGGGCAAACAGAAGTCCAATTACTGCCAAAGCCAGTAAAGGCCTTTTTTTCCGCAGGATGGAATTCATGGCCAGGAGCATGAAGAACAGCATGACCAGGTCAGTGGAGAAAACCACGGTTTGTGATAAAAACACGGTATCTGCAAACAGGAGGGTCATGGCAGGAACAAGGAAACGACCTCCCATGAAATGATCGAGCAGGTTGCGGGTTTGCCACAGGATGCCCAGGGTGAAAGGAAGCATCAGCAGGTGCGCCGTAAAAAGGCTTTTGCCGGTCAGTTCCCAGGCGAGGGCCAGCAGGTAACCCAGGGCTGGCGGATAGCCTGCATCCAGTTCAGTGGGTAAAACCAGGCTGAAGTGATGGTCGGGCAGCCAATGCGCAATTTTGGAGTAAAGAATATCCTTATCCCAGAAGAATGGTAGGGTGGAGGTAAGGGTAAAAAGAAGGAAGAAGAAAGCGAAAAAGGGTAGAACCTGAAGCCAGGATTTTTTAGCGGCAGTGGCAGTGGCAGCGGCAGTGGAAGAAGCGGCAGTATGAGAGGTCGTCATGAGTAATGGGTAATCAGTTTTGTCATGCTGAGCCTGCCTGCCGGCAGGCAGGCGGAGTCGAAGCATCACAAAGTCTCTACTGACTCGGTTATTGGTTTCGCCCTTTCAGGGCCCAAATGTTTCGGCTTCATTCATTGACGCAGGGCTGCGCCCTGCGCTATCACATCACGGCCTTACAGGCCTCCCCTTCTCCCCATCTCCCTATCGCTCCTTACTCCCTACTCCTTACTTCTAACTCCCTACTCCTTCAACGCCTCCGCTCCCCCAACAATCTCCAGAATCTCACCTGTGATTGCAGCCTGGCGGGCCTTATTGTAATGGAGTTCAAGTTCTTTGATGAGCTCGGTGGCGTTGTCGGTGGCTTTGTGCATGGCAGTCATTCGTGCGCCATGTTCTGAGGCATTCGATTCCAGCAAAGCCCTGAATAACTGCACCCTCAGGGTATAAGGGACCATTTCGTCGAGAATGGCCGCATCCGAAGGTTCGTAAATATATTCCATGTGGGATTCATACTTGTCCTCCTTTTCATGGGTGGACAGCACAGGCAGGAAAAACTCCTCGGAAACCTCCTGTACGGCAGCATTACGGAACTGATTATAGATCAGCTTAATGATGCCGTATTTCTGGGTCATAAAATCGCCCATCAGCGTATTGGCCAGCTGAACCGTTTGTTCATAGTTCAATTTATCAAACAGCTGGTGATAGGTGGCGACAATTTTGTAATTCTTGGATCTGAGCTGATCGGCGCCTTTCTTGCCAATGGCTATGATATCCAGTTTGCCGGCCCTGTGAGCCTCGGCATAACGATCATGGATAGATTGAATGGCACGCTTTACGATATTCGAATTAAAGGCTCCACAAAGGCCACGGTTGGAGGTAATAACTACGAGCAGTACCCGCCCGGCATCGGTTGAACGGCTGAAGACATTTTCATGGTTTTCATCCATGCCGTCGTTGACACGCTTCACCATGTCGTGCAGCTTTATATAAAACGGCCGGAGCTGGAGAATCGAATCCTGGGCTCTACGAAGCTTGGCGGCAGATACCATTTTCATGGCACTGGTGATCTGCCGGGTCGATTTCACCGAATTCAGCCGAATCCGTATTTCTTTCAGGTTAGCCATATAGCATTACACAAAATACAA